>NZ_JBQNCH010000032.1:0-2859 GCF_052169515.1 Campylobacter sp. | reverse complement strand
GAACTAAAACGTCAAATTTGCCCTTGTGCACTAAAATTTCATCCGCGCTAAATACTGGCGCGCCGCATGTTTTTACTTCGCTTGGATTTCTACGGCTAAAAACTGCTGAAAGCTCTAAATCCTTGCTATTTCTAGCGGCAAGCTCTACGCCGCGACCTAAATTTCCATAACCTAAAACCGCTATTTTTATTTTTTTGTTCATTTTTTTATCCTTTTTTTAAATTTTTGCGCATTAAAAGGCATGCCGTAGTTTAAATTTAACCGCTCAAGGCACTGTTTGGATCTGCCAAGTCCTAACGCAAAAACCAAAAAATATCAATCGACCACTCCCAAATTTACCAGCTCGCTATCTACTTTTTCTAGTTTTTGTACAGCGCTAGCTAGTCTTTCGCGGTTGGCTTCGACCACAGCTTGTGGAGCTGAGGCTACAAATTTCTCGTTATTTAGCATGCTTGATAGCTTTGCTATCTCTTTTTCAAGCTTTGTCTTTTGAGACTTGAGCCTTGTGATGATACCGCTCATATCAAGCCCTTCAAGTGGGACAAATGCCTCTAAATTTTCACTCACATCTCTGATAGAATTTTCTATTTTTTCATCTACAAAGCCGATCTCTTCACATTTTGCAAGTAGCTTGATATACTCTTTGACCTCGTCAATATCAGCTTTGTCATTAAATTTAACAAAAGCTCTTTCTATCTTTGAGTTGCCTAGATCTATGGTTGCTTTTGCACGGCGAATCGCAACGATCGCTTCGATAACTAGTTCAAATTTCTTCTCAACATCTAAATTTCGCTCTTTTACCTCCGGATAGCTCATTACCATTATTGATTTTGTATTTTCAAGCTGTGTGCCGCTAAGCTCCTGGAATAGATACTCTGAGAGAAACGGCATGAAAGGATTTAGTAGCTTCATCGCCTCTTTAAATATACTACCAAGCTCTTTTACGCTCGCTTTATCGGCCTTGCTAAGCTCGATACCCCAGTCACAAAACTCATCCCAAAAGAATTTATAAAGTGTGTTTGCAGCGTCATTGAAGCGGTAAGCGTCGATGTTTTCGCGCACCTCTCTCACGCACTCATTAAAGCGACTATTCATATAAATTCCAAGCTTTGTTTGAAGCTTGATGTCTTCTAAATTTTCAAATTTGCTCTCATTTAGCATGAGGTATTTGCTCGCATTATAAAGCTTGTTGGTGAAATTTCTTACTTGCTTCATCTTAGCGTCGCTTAGCTTGATGTCACGTCCTTGAACGGCTAGAAGTGTCAGCGTAAAGCGCAATATATCAGCACTATACTCATTTATGCTATCAAGCGGGTCGATGACGTTGCCAAGGCTTTTACTCATCTTTCTGCCAAATTCATCCTTTACAAGCGCGTGCAGATAGATATCGTCAAACGGCAGCTTGCCAAGGGCATTTTCACCCTGAAACATCATCCTAGCAACCCAGAAAAATAATATATCAAAGCCAGTTATGAGAAGGTTGTTTGGATAAAACTCAGCGAGGTCTTCCTTAAACCATTTTTCATTTTTTAGCTCATTATCATTGCCCCAGCCAAGCGTACTAAATGGCCAAAGACCAGAACTAAACCACGTATCTAGCACGTCTGGATCTTGATGGAAATTTTTACTTTTACACTTTTTGCACTCGCATGGCTCATCCTCATCAGCCCACATGTGGCCGCACTCGTCGCAGTAAAATACCGGAATTTGATGTCCCCACCAAAGCTGGCGTGAGATACACCAGTCTCTTAGCTCTCTCATCCACGCGTTAAAGCTGTTTATCCAGTGCGGTGGGTAAAATTTGGCAAGGCCCTCTGAGACCTTTTGTATCGCTTCGTCTGCGATCTCTTTTTTGACAAACCACTGCTTTGAGATGTATGGCTCGACGACGTTTTTGCAGCGGTAGCAGTAGCCTACTTGGTTTTCGTAGTCTTCGATTTTTTCGACATTGCCAAGTTTTTCAAGCTCGGCCACGACGATATCTCTAGCCTCAAGCCTCTCAAGACCTGCAAATTTATCGCACTTGTCGTTTAAAATACCTTTTTCATCAAATACAGTGATAAACTCAAGGTCGTGCCTTTTGCCAACCTCGTAGTCGTTTTGATCGTGCGCAGGCGTGACCTTAACAAGGCCTGTTCCAAACTCCATATCAACGTGCTCGTCTGCGATGATCTCGATCTCTCTATTTATGATAGGTAGCACCACTTTTTTGCCGATTAAATTTTTATAGCGCTCGTCGTTTGGATTTACCATTACGGCGGTGTCGCCGAAATATGTTTCAGGACGAGTAGTCGCCACAACAACAAATTCGCTTGGCTTGTCTGCAAAGTAGTATCTCAAATGATAAAGCTTGCCTTTATTTTCCTTATGCTCAACCTCGATGTCAGAGAGTGCGCCATCGTGCGTACACCAGTTTATCATGTAGTTTTTCTGGATAATTAGCCCTTTATCGTATAAATTTACAAAGGCTTTTTTCACAGCTCTTCTTAAACCCTCATCCATAGTAAATCTCTGGCGTGACCAAGCCGGAGTGATACCGAGCTTGCGCATCTGATGGACGATCATGCCACCACTTTTTTCCTTCCACTCCCACACTTTTTCTACAAATTTCTCACGTCCAAGCTCTTCTTTTTTGATCCCTTGAGCTAAAAGCTGTTTTTCAACGACGTTTTGAGTGGCAATACCGGCATGGTCAAGACCTGGCTGCCAAAGTGTCTTGTAGCCATCCATCCTCTTGTAGCGAGTCATGATATCTTGGAGTGTGAAGGTTAGGGCGTGTCCGATGTGAAGTGAGCCAGTCACGTTTGGAGGTGGCATCATAATGCAAAATTTACGTCCATCTTTTTGGATATCTTTGTT
>NZ_JBQNCH010000031.1:0-3223 GCF_052169515.1 Campylobacter sp. | reverse complement strand
TAGTCATCGCCAAAGATGCCCATACTCTCGCGCTTGCCAAGTATAGTTTGCACAGCTACCTTAATAAGGTGCGTGGCGTTTGGATAGTTTTGGCCGATAAGCCCCTCTTCGTCTGCGCCTGCCACGTTGAAATAGCGTAAAATCGCAAATTTAAAATTTTCATTTGAAGCGGCGTAGTCTTTGATGATCTGCTCGCTCATGAGTTTGCTTCTGCCGTATGGATTTATCGGGTTTGTAGGCGTTGTTTCGCTCACCTCCGCCACGTCTGGCTCGCCATAAACTGCGGCAGTTGAGCTAAATATAAATTTATTTACATTGTAAGTTTTTGCGTATTTTAGCACCCTTGCGACGTTTGCGGTGTTGTTTAGATAGTATTTTAGCGGTTCGCTCATACTCTCAAAGACCTCGATAAACGCTGCAAAATGGATGATCGCATCAAATTTACCATTTGCAAAAATTTCGCTCAAATCATCCTCTAAATTTGCATTTATAAATTTAAAATTTCCTATCTTTTGGAGTGCCTCAAGTGCTTTTTGTGAGCCCTTACAGAGATTGTCGATGATGGTTATCTCATCTTTGCCTTGCTTTAAAAGTGCTTTTACTACGTGACTGCCAATATATCCGGCACCACCTGTTATTAAAATCTTCAAGTTTAAGCCTTTCATAAAAAGTGGTTAATTTTATCAAAAATAGAGTAAAGCAAAAGTAAAGCAAGCCTTTGAATAAAAATTTAATCCTCTCTAACCCTCAAAAATACAGGAAACCTTGGCTTGCCGTTAGAGGTTAAATTTTGAAATTTATACGTTATGATAGAGCCTATCTTTGGGGAATTTGTGCGTTGCTCGTCGCTTAGTCCAGAGCCTATTTTAAAGATAGTGCCAGCTTTTGCCTCACCCTCTTTACTACCAAGCGCTTTGCAGGTGATCGAACCAGCAACTTCTGCGTACTTGCCACTACCCTTGTTTATAGCGGTCACCTCGCACTCGGCGTCTTTAAATTTCTTAAATTTAAGCGCATTTTTACTTCGTTTTCGCTCGTATGGGGCATTTGGATCACGTACCACAGCCCCTTCGCCACCTTTTGCAATGATATTCTCACTAAATTTTAAAAAGTGAGCGTTATCGCGCATTTTTATCTGTTTTATAATGATCAAATTTTGATTTGGCTCATTTTTTAGAAATTTAGCCAAAACTTCAAGCCTATCAAGCAAGCCACCACTCGCTTCTGGCACGTCAAAAACGTGAAATTTTAGCCTGCTCCACGCCTTTTTGTCTGGTATTTTATCCATCACGGTCGCTTGAATTTCTTCAAATTTAAGCTCCTTTGCGTAAAGCTCGCCATCAAGTGCAAATTTTGGGAAATTTTTAGTAAAACTTAGCGGTGCATTCAGTTTTTTACCCTGCCTTGAGAGTAAATTCTCTCCGTCCCAGTAGGCACGCACGCCATCAAGCTTTTCGCTAGCTAGCCAGCCTGAGACGTTTTGATCTTTATACTCACTAAGTCGCAGCAGGTCAAGAGAAAATGCAAAATTTAAAAGGAGCAGAACCGCAAAAATTACTCTAATCAAGCCTTGCTCTTGCAAAAACAATAGTCCAGATGATCGTCTACAACGCCCACACTTTGCAAAAAGGCATAGGTGCTAACAGAGCCTAGAAATTTAAACCCTCGCTTTTTTAGCTCCTTTGCCACAAAGTCTGATATCATCGTAGTAGCTGGTACTTGCTTAATGTCTTGATAGTGATTTATGATCTGTTTGCCGTCAAATTTCGGGTCAAATTTTTTAAGTAAATATCCCCATAGATAGTCATAAAAGCTACCAAATTCTTTGGTTACCGATAAAAATGCAAGGGCGTTTACAGAAAGCGATTTTAGTTTTAGTCTATTGCGTATCAGCCCTTCATTTTGCATAAATTTTGCTATTTCATCATCACCATAAAGCTTAATCTTCTCAGGATCAAAGCCGTCAAATGCCTCTCTCATAGCCTCTCTTTTTTGAAGGACTCCATGCCACGAAAGTCCCGCCTGAAAGCCCTCCAGAACTATCATTTCGAAAAATTTTCTATCATCTTTTACAACTTTGCCCCACTCATTATCGTGGTAAGCTATATCAAGCTCGCCTTTTGCCCATTCACATCGCCTCATCTGCTTTCCTTAAATTTTAACTCCGTAAAACTCGCAATACCACTCAACAAATTTAGCCACGCCGTCGTTTACTTTTGTATTTGGCTTGTAGTCAAAGTCAGCCACTAAATCGCTCACATCAGCAAATGTTGCTGGCACGTCACCTGCTTGAAGTGGGAGAAAATTTTTCTTGATCTCACGGCCGATCTTTATCTCAACAGCCTTGATGTAGTCCATGAGCTCAACAGGACTATTATTGCCGATATTATAGACCTTAAAAGGTGCTTTTGAAGTGGCAGGATCTGGGTGTTTCGCATCCCAAGCTGGGTTTGGCTTAGCAGGGTTATCGATGCACTTAATGATGCCCTTTACGATGTCGTCCACGTAGGTAAAGTCGCGCTTCATCTTGCCGTAGTTGAAAACATCGATAGTTTTATCTTTAAGCGCAGCATCGACAAACAAAAATAGCGCCATATCAGGGCGTCCCCATGGTCCATACACCGTAAAAAAGCGAAGTCCAGTCGTTGGCACGTTAAATAGATGGCTATAAGTATGCGCCATCATCTCGTTACTCTTTTTAGTCGCTGCGTAGAGGCTTATAGGATGATTTACCGCCTCGTGCGTAGAAAACGGCATATTCTCATTTAGGCCATAAACCGAGCTAGAGCTTGCATAGACTAAATTTCTGATCTCGTTGTGGCGGCAGCACTCTAGGATATTCATAAAGCCTGTGATGTTGCTGTCTATGTAAGCTTTTGGATTTATAAGCGAGTAGCGAACGCCTGCTTGTGCGGCCAAATTTACCACTACGTCAAATTTCTCGCTCGCAAAAAGCTCTTTCATTGTCTTTTCGTCGGCCAGATCGGCCTTTATAAATTTTAAATTTGGATGCGTTTTTGAGGTGATTAGCTTGCCATACTCTATCTCGCTCGTCTCAAAACCAGCTGTTTTTAGGCGCGCGAGCTTTAAATTTACGTCGTAATAGTCGTTTATCACGTCGTATCCGACAACCTCATCGCCGCGTGCTACAAGGGCATTTGCAAGGTGAAATCCTATAAATCCAGCTGTTCCAGTTACTAAAATTTTCATATTTTTCCTTTCA
>NZ_JBQNCH010000030.1:0-3412 GCF_052169515.1 Campylobacter sp. | reverse complement strand
CGGAGCAAATAAAAATAGCGAATTTAAGCAAAAAAGCTTAGACGAGCTACTAAGAGGCAGTGACATCATCAGCATCCACGCACCGCTAAATGAAAAGACTAGAAATTTACTAGGCGCAAACGAGATAAATTTACTAAAAAATGATGCGATAGTGTTAAATTTAGGACGTGGTGGCATAGTGGACGAGGCAGCGATGGCAAGGGCGATAGACGAGAGAAATTTACGCTTTGGCACGGACGTTTTGGAGCGTGAGCCAATGAGCGAGAATAGCCCATTTTTAAATGTAAAAAAGAAGTCAAATCTACTCATCACGCCGCACGTGGCATGGGGTAGTTTGGAGGCCAGAAAGACGCTCATCGCAAAGATCGTAGCTAACATCGAAAATTTTATAAAGGAGAGCAGATAATGGGCTATGATATAAGCTATCACGCTATTAGCGAAGATGAAATTTCAAAGTGGTATTTTGAGGCACTTGAGCTTACAAGGGCTAGTAAATTTGACGAGGTTTTGGCACTTGCAACAAAGGCTGGCGTAGAGAAATTTTACGCTCAAAAGTATAAAGATACGCTAAGCGCTGCGTTACAGTACGAAGACGATGAAATTTTTAACAAAACTCACGGCTTTTGTATCGCTGTCACGCAAGGTTTTTTTAGAAAGTATTTCTACACTCGTGGCACATCACTAAGCTCTTTGGCGCGGCAAAATGAGAAATTTAAAAACTACGTCAGCAACTGGCGAGAAATTTTACCAAGCAATTTTTTGGATAAATTTAGTGGTGAAATTTATAATGATATCACCGAAAACTACTGTTGTGGCGCTTATGTAAACGCTAAAAACGTAGCTAAACTAAAGGCTGACTATGAAGCAGATGGCGAGATAAAAGAGGCGATTGATGGCTTTTACGCTCAAAATTTACCTGCATTTTTAGATGCGCTAAACTACGCATGCGAGCTAGAAATAGGCCTGCTCGAGGCTACTGAGGTCGTGGAGCCAAATCCACTTGATCTAAACAAATCAAGCTCATATTCAAACCTCTTTAACTGCGATCCAAAGGGAGCTATCATCTATGCACAGACTGCTGTGCAGCAGATTGGAGAGGCAGTAGAGCAAGAAGAGACTGGCAAAAAGTCGATTTTTGAGAAGATCAAAGGGCTATTTAAATAAATTTGAAAGGATAAAAATGGCAACCGAACATAGCTTTGATATAAGTGCCGAGGTCGATATGATGGAGGTTAAAAACGCTCTTGAGACGGCTAAAAAAGAGATCGCGGCTAGGTATGACTTTAAAGGTCTTGCGGCCGAAGTCGAGCTAAATGAAAAAGAGAAATTTATCACGCTTCTTAGCTCAAGCGATAACAAGATCGACGCACTAAAAGATATAGTTATTTCAAAACTCATCAAGCGCAATATCCCGCCAGTAGCGATCACAGAGACAAAAAGAGAGCCAGCGAGTGGTGGAAATTTAAAGGCGACACTAAAGCTAAATGACACGCTTGATGGCGAAAACTCAAAAAAGATCACCAAGGCAATAAAAGACTCAAAGATCAAGGTGAGCGCGCAGATCAGAGGAGAAGAGATCAGAGTAACAAGTAAAAGCATAGATGATCTGCAGGAGTGTATAAAGCTGGTGAGGGGGTTAAATTTGGAGCTTCCGATAAGCTTTAAAAACCTCAAGTAATAGCCTCGTGAGTGCCTTTAAATGAGCTAGAAAAATTCTCACTCCGCAGGCTATATGCCTAGCGCACGTTTGATTTTTCGTCGCAACATTTAAATTCATCTCACGACGTTTTGTGATTCACTTTGTCATTAAAATTGCAAAACTGCCACTTGATTTTTTCATACAAAATTTGGCAATTTTTTGCAAATTTTCACTTAAATTTATTTTACTAAGGATAAAAAATGGGCTTTTTTAAGAAAATTCTCGGTAAGCAAATCGATCTTGGCAAGCAAATGCCGATCTATTTTGTAAGTAGCGACGAAGACTATATGCAGCGTGCATTTGAGCAAGCTCGTGAGAGCTTTAGATATTTTTGGCGTGAGGTTTACTGGGAGCGCCACAGAATCGTACCAGCACTCGACTATGCGATGGTAAAAATTTGTTTCCTAGATGTCGTAAATGGTGAAGAAGTTGGTGAACACATGTGGATAGACGATGTGGAATTTGACGGCGAAACGATATATGGCACGCTTGTAAATGAGCCTGATGCAGTGCAAAACGTGAAAGTAGGCGATCAAGTAAGCGCAAAGATAGATGAGATGAGCGACTGGCTCTTTGCCATTGACGGGCGCGCATACGGCGGATTTAGCGTGCAGGCGATGCGCTCACGAATGCAAAAGAAAGAGCTAAAAGAGCACAATAAAGCGTGGGGGCTTGATTTTGGCGATTTTAACGATATTTTGGTAGTTTACGAGCAAAAGGAGCACCCTGAAAATTTGATAGAGCATCCAATGAGCAAAAATACGCATGAACAGGTGGAGCAGTATATAAAAGAGCATCCAAGTATGGTCACGGACGCCGATGAATTTGGCTATACGCAGCTTCACCACGAGGCGATCGCCGGAAATTTAAATCTTGTAAATCTCTTGCTACAATACGGCGCTGATAAAAATGCTCGCACAAAAAGTGGCAAAACCGCGGCTGAATTTGCTGAGAATTTGGGCTGGAGCGAAATCGCAAAGGTGCTTAGATAGTTAAATTTGTAAATTTGGCATAGTCATTTAGCACAAAGTCTAAGGAGTAAAATCCTTAAGCTTTGTGAGCAAAATTTAATATATATGTGAAATTTGCAGGTTTTAAATTTTAAAAATTTTTAGTCAAATTTGCTGGCCTTACCTAAAAATTTCTTTAACACAAGGCTAAATTTATAAAAATTTAGTTATTCTATCACATTCTTTTAAAACCAACTTATAAAAGGCGATTAATTATGATTTTTAAAAATATTGTTGAGAGTTTTGCTGTAAATTACGCTCATAATTCTATACAAAAATCGCTATATAACGAATTTAACATAGACATTTTAAGCACGACTTACACCAAAACTCCAAAAAAAAACAAAAAATACATGCTCTACGCACACGTTCCCTTTTGTCACACGTTTTGCCCGTATTGCTCGTTTCACAAGTATCACTACGAGCAGGAGCTTGCGAAAATTTACTTTGAAAATTTGCGCGAGGAGATGAGGCAGATAAAAGAGGCCGGCTTTGATTTTAGCTCGCTTTACGTGGGCGGCGGCACGACGCTGATTAACGAACCCGAGCTAGAAAAGACGCTAAAACTCGCCAAAGATCTCTTTAGCATCGAAGATATCTCGGCCGAGAGCGATCCAAACCACATCTCGCCAGAAAGCCTTAGCCGTTTTGACGGTCTTATCGACCGCTTAAGCGTAGGCGTGCAAAGCTTTGATAACGAGAC
>NZ_JBQNCH010000029.1:0-4329 GCF_052169515.1 Campylobacter sp. | reverse complement strand
AAATAGATAGGAACGCTATGCGTTCCTATTAATGGGTTAGTTTTTGCGTGTATTCGCGTCTGGTGTGAAAAGTGGCTTGTCAAGAAGTTTGAAGTCGCCTATAAATTTCTGACCCTCTTCGCTTGTTGCCCAGTCGATAAATTTGTTTGCATTTTCGATGTCTGCTTTTGCGCAGTGTTTTGGATTTACTGCAATCAATGAGTAGAAGTTTTTAAGGTCGTTGTCGCCTTCATTTATGATAACCATTTCAGGGTTGCCGTTTTTGTTCGCTTCATATTTTATATATGTACCGCGATCTGTAAAGCTAACGCCTTTTTGCTCAGCAGCCGCATTTATAGTAGCTAGCATGCCTTGACCTGTTTGCATATACCAGCTGTCTTTTTCAGGAACTTCACCAGCGATCTTTTTCCAGATGCCTTTTTCTTTATTGTCTGTGCCCGATTTATCGCCACGTGAGAAGAATTTGATACCCTCTTTTTTGATAAGCTCAAAGCTCTCTTTTATATCTTTACCTTTAAATTTATCGGCGATAGACTTATCAGCGATAACTACAAAATCGTTATACATCACAGCTTTGCGCTCTACGCCAAAACCTTTTTCAACAAATTCTTTTTCAACTTTTGGTGAGTGAACGAAAAGTATGTCTGCATTGCAGTCTTCACCAAGTTTTAGTGCAGCGCCTGTACCAACAGCCGTCCATTTTACATCAACACCTGTTTTTGCCTTATAAACTGGGTAGATCGCATCAAGCAAGCCAGTGTTATCTGTACTTGTTGTAGTTGCCATGATTAGTTCATTATCGGCGCCAAACGTCAAAACTGCAGCTGCTAGTGAGCCTAAAATAACCTTTTTCATTTTTCTCCTTTTTAGAAAATATGGTATTATAGCATATTAAAATAATATGAATAAAAAATTAGGAATAATATTTGGTTTTTTTACTTAACGGCTTTGTAGAAGCCTTTAATCTGCTTTTAAACGGCAACCTTGAAACATACTCAGCCATTAAAGCTACACTTTACACATCGAGCGTGTCGATACTCTTTGCAATTATTGTGGGCTTTCCACTAGGTTTTACTTTAGGTTTTTATGACTTTAAAGGTCGTAAAATTTTACGCCTTCTAAGCGATACAGCCCTTGCTATGCCAACGGTTGCTATTGGCCTTATCTTATATGCATTTATTACGAGAAACGGTCCGCTTGGTAGCCTAAATTTACTCTTTACACTAAAAGCGGTCATGCTGGGACAGTTCGTGCTTGCCCTTCCTATCATCATCTCGCTTACTGCAAGCGTGGTTGAAAATATGGATAGAAAACACTACCTCACTATCTTAAATTTACGTCTTTCGCCCCCAAAGCTAGTTTTTTGTGTGCTTTATGAGCTACGCTATGCTCTAATGGTAGTTATTGCCACTGCATACGGCAGAATCGTCGCTGAAGTGGGTGTTGCGATGATGATAGGTGGCAACATCAAGTACTTTACCAGAACGATCACCACAGCCGTTTCGCTTGAGACGAACAAGGGCGAATTTGCCATGGGTATTGCGCTTGCTATGGTTTTGATATTTATCGCTTTTTTGGTAAATTTAGCGATCTTTGCGCTAAGAAAACTGGACAAATAGGAGCAAGTTTTGATAAAGTTAAGAAATTTACACCTAAGCTACGGTAAAAATGAGATCCTAAATATCCCAAGCCTTGACATAAACACCAAAAAGATAACCGCCTTAATGGGCAGTAACGGTAGCGGTAAAAGCACACTAATAAGAGTACTCTCGCGCCTACAAAGTCCAAATAGCGGCGAAATTTCACTCTGGGGTGAGAGCAAGCCAAGTCTTGAAATGCTGCGTAAAATTTCAGTTTTACTGCCAGAGCCAGCCCTTTTGAAAAGAAGCGTGAGAGAAAATTTCAAAGCCATTTTAAAAAGTAGAAATTTACTAAGAGAATTTGACGAGCGAACCAGCGAAGCACTTGCTCTTGTGGGACTTGATGAGAAGTTTTTAAACAAGCGCCATTTTGAGTTAAGCTCTGGGCAGACGCAGCGCATTGCATTTGCCTTGGCTCTTTCTTTAAGGGTGCCATTTTATCTGCTTGATGAGCCGACAAATAGCGTTGATATCGCTACCTCAAAGTTATTTAGTAAAGCCATAAATTTGATGCACGAGAAATACGGATGCGGCTTTGTAATAGCAAGTCACGACGAAAAATGGCTTAGCATACTAGCAAACGAGTGTGTCTTCTTGCACAAGGGCAAGGTGTGCGAGTTTGAATATAAAAATATCTTTGAGATAAAAGATGGCGTGTTAAACTTTGGTGATGAATCGCTGCTAAAGTTACCTTTAAATTTCAAAGATAAAAGCAAAATCACGATCAATCCAAGCAAGATAAAAATTTCTAAAAACAGTAGCGAAGCTCAAATTTCAGGATATTTGCACTCAGCCTCGCTTTACATGGGTAATGAAAAACTCTTAAAGGTAAAAGTGGACGATTTTTTAATAAAAATTTTTAGTCATGATGATGAAATTTTAAAGATCGGCGAACGAGTATATTTGGAATTTCAAGAGGGCTCAATGCTGGCTTTAGAGTAAAAATTTTGGCTCTACTCCTTAGGTTTATCGCAAATATAAAAATGGATATCAAAAATAGTTTTTATTTTAATATATATGCTAAAAAATCATATTTTAAGTAATTCCGAAAAAATGGTGCTTTTAAATATGCAACTAAGGCATATTTAAGCTTTTATTAATTTTTTTAATTTATTTTATTTTAAGCCACATTAATAAGCTAATTAATAGTATAGTTTTGCTGTCGTTAAAAAACCATTTAAGGAACAAGGTGAGTACAAAAGAGGAATTTGCAGCTGGAAGAAAGCTCTATTATGCTGTTTTTTCTAAATTTTTCGTATTTTGCGAAGATAAAGGGCGTTTTGATGGCCTAAATCAAATGCTTGATCTCATAGAAGAATATAGCCTAAATGATGAAGTTTTAATAGCTGTTAAAAACATCAAGAGTAAATTTGACGAAAGAAATCCAGAAAATCTGATAGCTGAATTTGATGATATATTTCACACTCCACCACGCCCACTTAGAAATTCACTCTCATATTATGACGAAGGCTACGAGGTAGGTCATGCCTGTGCTGATGTGCGTAAAATTTTGGCAAAAACTAGCATCAGACGTGACGAGAGCAAATTTAAAGAAAATGAAGATAACGTAGGCTTTGTCTTTACGCTAATGAACGAATTTATCGGTAAATTTGGCGAGTGTGAAGAAGAGCTTTTTAAAGCCATTATAAATCCAAACATTGATGAGTTTATAGAAAATTTATATGAGCATCAAAATAGTGAAATTTATAAAGATGTAGCCGTTTTACTAAATGAATTTATAGCTTTTGAGCGTGTGGCACTAAACTCACCAAAGCCACTTAGAAATGAAAACAAAAAAACTGATGGCCTTTCAAGGTCAGAAAGTATAAGAAGAGAAAAAAACAGGATAAGAAAACTAAGATCGGAGGGTACTTATGCAAAATAGACGCGAATTTTTAAAAAAAGTCGGTCTAGTCGGAGCCGTCGCTGCTAGCAGTGCGGTCGTAGCAAATGCTGGTGAAAATTTAAAATCAGGAAAGAGTAAAAAGACCGAGGTGCTTTATAAGAGAAGCAAAAACTGGGAACTTTACTACAAACAAGCAAAATAAAAAATTTGATAGAAAATTTAAGAAAGGATGAAAATGTCTGAAGCTAGACTAAACGCTACGCCAAACAACATCGGCCGTAGATCGTTTTTAAAAATGGCTGCATTAGCAGGTGCTAGTGGCGCGGCCGGCTTTGCAGCGAGCAATGTCACAAGAAGCGCGACAGCACAAGAGATGGCAAACCCATTTCCAGACTCAAAAATAGTAAAAACTGTTTGTTCAGTTTGCTCTGTTGGATGTGGGGTATTAGCAGAGGTAGAAAACGGCGTTTGGGTACGCCAAGAAGTGGCTCAAGACCACCCAGTAAGCGCTGGCGGTCACTGCTGTAAAGGTAGCGATGTCATCGATATGGTGCGCTCTCATTGCCGTGTAAAATATCCAATGAAAAAAGTTGGTGGCAAGTGGCAACGCATATCTATGGCGCAAGCACTTGACGAGATCGGTGCAAAGCTAAAAGCTTACCGCGAGAAAAACCCAGAGCAAGTGATGTTTTTGGGTTCAGCAAAAGATAGCAACGAGCAGAGCTACTACATCAGTAAATTCTCTGCGATGTTTGGGACGAATAACCTAGATCACCAAGCTAGAATTTGACATAGCGCAACAGTCGCCGGTGTGGCGAATACGTGGGGTTATGGAGCTATGAC
>NZ_JBQNCH010000028.1:0-5670 GCF_052169515.1 Campylobacter sp. | reverse complement strand
TCGCAGTCGTTACTAGCTCAAAGCTCACATCGCTATTAAACGCAGCCTTAAACTCGCTCACGTAAGCAGGGATAGATTTTAGCCTCTGCTCAACTAGCTCAGGAGTAGAGGCCATCTCCGGCATCGCTGTCATCGGGCCGGCAGCCTGAGCGGCTAGGTGAGCTGCGCGCCCGTCCCAAAACTGCACCGAGTTAAATACCGAGTTGTAAACAGTCGGAGCATTTACGTGATGAGGGTTTGGAGTCCATTTGTGGCCGGTAGATGCAGGTACGCCGTCTGCTCCGCCTAGGCCTAAGTTGTGACAGGTGTTGCAGCTAATGATGCCAGATTTTGATAATCTTGGATCAAAATAAAGCCTCTTGCCAAGCTCATAAGCAGCCATAGTGGTCGGATATTTCTCAGCATCAGGAGAAGCTTCGTTTATCGCTTTGGTTAGCGCCTTTGGATCGCTAGGGATAGCGACTAGACCCGCATCTAGCGCATCTTGGATCAAATTTTGAGCGTTTAGCGCTGTCGCTAACGCAACCGAACCCAATAAAACTGACTTAATTTTCATTAAATGCTCCTTTAAAAATAGAGTTAGATCACAATTATAATGTTTTATGGTTAAATATAAATAAATTTTATTATTTATTAGAAATTATTTTTAAGTAGTTTTAGTTATTTAAGATAAGATATATCTTATATATTTTTATTGAATAGTATTAATTATTAGTCTACTTTATAAAAAATTTACTATAGCTTGGCTACATAAGAAATACTTCAATTTAACATCGCTTTAGATATAATCGCCAAAATTTAAGCAAACTCAGGATAAAGATGGCAGGCGAAGACCAAGAAAAAACAGAAGAACCCACCCCCAAAAAAATAGAAGATGCACGCAAGGATGGCAATGTACCTAAAAGTCAAGATCTTGCGGGTTTTGTTACTCTTGTTATTGCTATTGGTGTGCTGCTAGCGATGCTAAATTTTATGAAAGAGCAAATCATCTCACTTTATATCTATTATTCTAAATTTATCGGTCAGCCTCTAACCCTATCAACAGTCAAGCTAATCGTTGTAAACACCTTTGCTAGAGCACTTTTGATGATCCTGCCAGTTTGTATATGTGTAGCAGTTGCCGGCATCATCGCAAATGTAATGCAATTTGGATTTATCTTTACGACAAAGCCCATAACGCCAAATTTTGGCAAGATAAATCCTCTAAAAGGCATCAAAAATCTCATCTCTATGAAAAAGGCGATCGATAGCGTTAAAATCGTATTAAAAGTAAGTATTGTCTTTGGTGTTGGATTTTATTTTTTCTTGCAGTTTATCAAGGAGCTTCCACATACGCTATTTTTATCGATGTTTGATCAGCTTAGTTGGCTAAAAGAAAAGCTCATCATCTTAGTTAGTGTCATGCTCTTTATACTTTTTATAATAGGGCTTGCTGATTTACTAATCGTGCGTTTTCAATATTTTAAAGATCTTCGTATGAGCAAACAAGAGATAAAAGACGAGTACAAACAAATGGAGGGTGATCCGCAAGTTAAAGGCAGGATCCGCCAAATGCAAATGCGTGCAGCAAAAAGGCGAATGATGCAAAACATTCCACAAGCTGATGTGGTCATAACAAATCCAACCCACTACGCCGTAGCGATAAGATACGATAAAAGCCGCGACGAAGCACCGATCATACTAGCAAAAGGGGTTGATTTTTTAGCACTTCAGATCAAAAAAATAGCCGTTGAAAACGGAGTGCAAATTTATGAAAACCCGCCGCTTGCAAGAGAGCTTTATAGGATTTGTGATATAGATGATACTATCCCAGCACATCTTTTTAGGGCTGTGGCCGAGGTATTAAGCTTTGTCTATATGAGCAATAAGCAGAAATTTAAAGATAGGCTTTAGTTGAATTTGAGATGGTCAAAAAAGGCAAGCTGTCATAAACAGCCTGCCTTTGGTATAAATTTTTATTTAATAAATCCATAAGCGTTAGCTAGTAACCAGCCAACTGCACAAGAACTAAACACACCTATAAGACCAGGTATGATAAAGCTGTGGTTGATTACATATTTGCCAATATGTGTTGTGCCTGAGCGGTCAAACTGAACAGCTGCAAGGTCGCTTGGATATGTTGGTAGAATAAAGTATCCATAGCAAGCAGTTGCAAACGCGATAATAATTCCTGGATCAACACCTATCTGAACAGCAAGTGGCACGAAAGTCGCAGCAGCAGCAGCTTGAGAGTTTAGGAATTTTGAGATAAGCATACCAACTACGATATACATCCAAGGATATGCCTTCATAACCTCACCAAGTGAGCCTTTTAACATCTCTATATGAGAGTGGAACATCGTATCCGCCATCCAGCTAATACCATAAATAGCTACAAGCGCAACCATACCACTGTGGAAAATTTCATTTTGACCAATTTTAGCCGCTTTGATGCCCGAGTAGATCATCATTATAGATGCCGCTAAAAGCATAAAAATTTGGATCGTATCAACCATGCCAAGTGGTGCAGTCTTTTTCATGGTGTCTTTTACTACAATGTTAGCATTTGCGATAGTTTCACTCTTATCACCAGCAGTGATAACAACGTCAGTGCCATTTAAAACAATACTTTGAGTAACTTGTTTATCTTTATTTAGCACCTCAACGCTTGTAAATTTAGTAGCGTCTTTTACTTTATTATCTTTTACGTTTGAGACAATTTTGCTATCACCAACTACAGAGACAACTTGGCCGTCTTTAATAGTGATATTTTTAACTGTCTTTTGATCGACTACTATTTCGATTGACTTACCAGGAACATTGCTGGTCCAGCTTGGACGAAATTGCTTGTAGTAACCTAGAACCGCAACAACAGCGATTGTAGCAAGGAATATCCACATGATGTTCCATTGTTTTTTAGGTAATTTTATGCCGATTAATGAATGAGACTCGTCAGAGCCGTAGATATATTTTCTTTGCTCAGGATCAGCGATCTTTGCTTGAAATTCTGGGTCTTTATCAAGATCTTTGCCTCTAAATACCGAGTAAGTTCCTATACAAAGCATTCCTAAAAATGTAGATGGAATAGTGACTTTTAGTAGATCAACATAGCTTGAAAATCCATCAATGTGCACTGTGCCAGTACCAAGAAGAACAGCAACCATCGAAACGCCAGCAACTGAAACCGGACTTGCTATGATAGCAAGCTGAGATGAAATCGTAGTAGCTGCCATCGGACGCTCCGGACGGATACCACTTTTCATAGATACGTCATAAATGATAGGTAAAAGAGTATAGACTGTGTGACCTGTACCGCAAAGCACTGTTAATGTCCAACCACAAATAGGCGCAAGATAACAAACTAGTTTCGGATGCTTTCTAAGCGCTTTTTCAGCGATCTGAAGCATAACATCAAGACCACCAGCAGCCTGAAGTGTAGCAGAGGCAACAACAACCGCAAGAATAGTCAAAATAACATCAACGGCGGGTTTTCCTGGCTTTAATCCAAATGCAAATACCAAAATAACAAGACCGATGCCACCAAGGACACCGAGTGCCATACCACCTTTTTTTGCTCCGTAGAACAAACAGCCAAGCACAACAATTAATTGTAAGAAAAATTGTGTACTCTCAGACAAACTTGTAAGAAATTCCATGATTTCCCCTTTCGAAAATTAGGCAAATAGTATATAAACATTAAAATTAAATACTAATTAAAAAAAGTATGTATTTTTTAATATTTTACTCAATAGATATTCTTATTTTGTGTCAACCTTTCAACAATAAAAACTTATTATATTTTTCTAAATATGATTGACATTAACTATCAATATAGTTATAATTACGCTCAAATTTTAATATTAAGAGGCATTATGGAACTTTTAAAACATCATATAGATCACATAATAATCGGTATTTTAGGTATTATGAGCTTTTTTGTACTTTGGTATACTGTTGAGCGTATTATTTTTTATTCACGAGTTGATATAAAAGGCTACAAGAGTATCGAAGCACTCGAAGAGGCACTGACGAAAAATTTAACTACGCTTTATATCATCTACTCAAATGCCCCATACATCGGACTTCTTGGTACAGTTGCTGGCATCATGATCACGTTTTATGATATGGGTATGGCTGGCGGTATCGATACAAAAAGTATCATGGTCGGTCTCTCTCTTGCACTAAAAGCAACCGCATTTGGTCTACTTGTGGCGATCCCAACGCTTATGATCTACAATGGCTTTGTTAGAAAAGTAGATGTTATGTTAAACAGATACAAGGCAAACAATGAAGTTAAATAAAAAAGATGGGCTAAATATCGTCCCTTTTATCGATATTATGCTCGTTTTACTTGCCATCGTACTAAGTATCTCGACTTTCATCGCACAAGGCAAAATAACAGTTGATCTGCCAAGTGCAAGTAGCACAGAACAGATCAAAGAAGATGACAAGAAAGTGAGTGTTGTTATCGATAAAGACAATAAATTTTTCATAGATGATGTAGAAATTTCAGAAGAGATGCTTAAAGATAAGCTAAACGCTGTAGATATAAAGACTTTGATTGAGTTAAAAAGCGACAAAAACTCAAAATTTGAAAGCTTTGTAAAAGTAATAGATGTATTAAAAGAAAAGGGACACGAAAATTTTGCAATCCAAACAGTCTCTGAGTAAAATTTCAAACTATAGTGGTTTAGCTGTCTCGCTCTTAGTGCATGGAGCGGCTCTTTATTGTCTATTATCTCATGATTTTAGCGAGATAAAAATAGGTGAACAAAAGCCCATAAAAATAGCCCTTAATTCATTTAAACCAGTGCCACAAACCACAGCTCCACAAATAGCTGATCAGGTGCTAATCCCAGAGCCAACACCTCCGGCTCCACCACCGCCACCTGAGCCGCCAAAGCCAGAGCCTAAAATAGAGCCAAAACCTGAGCTTAAGCCTAAACCAAAACCTGAGCCCAAAAAGATAGAAAAACCAAAACCTGAACCTAAAAAGATAGAGCCTAAAGTAGAGAAAAAGCCAGAACCAAAACCTGAACCTCACCCTGAGCCAAAGGTAGAGTCAAAAGTAGAGCCAGCCGCTACCACTTCATCAGCTCCGTCTACTATAAATACAAATTTGCCAGCAAACAATAAGTCTATTGCAGCTGCTCCAGCTCAAAAAGTGGCGCGAGAGTTAAATTTATCAAATGCACAAGGCGATGAGGATTTTAGCAAGGTAATAATTGCTGTCAAAAAGCACAAAAACTATCCTAGTAATGCAAGACGCATGAAGCATCAGGGCGTTGTAGAGGTTAGATTTTTACTTAAAACCGATGGCACGATAGATGAGCTTAAAGTAAGTAAAAGTTCAGGCTTTGAGTCGCTTGATAAAGGAGCGATAGAAAATGTCCAAAAAGCAAGCTCCGAGTTTCCAAAACCTAAAGAAGATCGCTATCTTCGCTTTCCTATCTCATACACATTAAAGTAAAATACAAGCTTATTTTGGCTTGTATTTTATAGATTGCACCATAAATTTATAAAAATTTATTTTTGTAAATTTATTTGTAAGTAAAAATCAGTTCATTTTTCCAAAAAGTTTATATTTTAAACTTAGTTTAAATATTAAACATGTATAATCCAATTTTCTTAAATAGGTGGTTGGATAGCTCAGTCGGTAGAGCAGCAGACTGAAAATCTGCGTGTCGGCAG
>NZ_JBQNCH010000027.1:0-7713 GCF_052169515.1 Campylobacter sp. | reverse complement strand
AACCGCCGACCTTCGGGTTATGAGCCCGACGAGCTACCACTGCTCTACTCCGCGACAAGTATTATTTTGGATTTAAAAGTGGATGGGGTAAGAGGATTCGAACCTCTGGATGACTGGACCAAAACCAGTTGCCTTACCGCTTGGCGATACCCCAATGTTTTAAGAGTTGTAATTATATAGATTTTAATGTGCTTTGTCAAGACTTTTTAGAATTTTAATAAAAAATTAAAATTCTAAATTTAAAACAAATTACATCTTCAGCTATAAAATTTCCCTTTGCCCTTTTGCATTCACTGGGCTTAAAACACCCATTTTTTCCATTTGTTCAATTATATTTGCTGCTTTGTTATAGCCTATTTTTAGACGTCTTTGTAAGTAGCTTATTGAAGTTTTTTGCTCGCTCAAGATGATCTCTTTTGCCTCTTCATAAAGCTCATCAAGCTCATCTTCTCCTAGTGATCCAGCAGCCACACTTCCGCTAGAGCCTTCTTCTACTAAAAATTTCTCGTCGTAGATAACTTCTTGTTGCTCTTTTAAGAAATTTACGATCGTCTCTATCTCTTTTTCACTCGCAAAAGGCGCATGCAGCCTGATCACTCCAGGACTTCCAGGAGGTGTAAATAACATATCACCGCGCCCCAGCAAGCTCTCGGCACCCATTTGATCAAGAATAACCTTACTATCGATCCTTTGCCCGACTCTGTAGCTTATCCTGCTTGGCAAATTTGCCTTGATAAGCCCGGTCACGACGTCGACACTTGGGCGCTGAGTGGCGACTATCAAGTGAATACCGCTAGCCCTTGCCATTTGCGCTAAGCGTCCAATATAGAGCTCAACATCCTTCCCACTAGTCATCATAAGATCAGCAAGCTCATCGATAATCACAACAATGTATGGGAACTGCTCACCACCTTCGCTTTTCATCTTTTCATTGTAGCTTTCTATATTTTTCGTGCGAGTTTGACTCATTATCTTATATCTTCGCTCCATCTCAGCCACCATATTTGCAAGTGCTGTGATAGCCTTTTTCGCCTCTGTTATGACTGGTGTTAGAAGATGTGGAATATCGTTATAAATACTAAATTCAAGCATTTTTGGATCGATCATCATTAAACGCAAAGTTCGTGGGCTATTTCGGTAAAGCAAGCTTAGAAGCATTGCATTTATGCCCACGCTCTTACCTGATCCGGTAGTTCCAGCGATAAGTAAATGCGGAAGCTTTTTAAGATCGGTCACAAAAGGTGCACCAACGATATCTTTACCAAGAGCCATGGTTAGTGGGCTGCTAGCGTTTTTAAATATCTCGCTCTCTAAAATTTCTTTTAGATAGATTGTTTCCAAATTTTGATTTGGCACCTCGATGCCTACGACATCTTTGCCAGGGATCGGCGCTTGGATACGGATCGTTTGAGCCTTTAATGCCATCGCTAGGTCATCTTGTAGGGTCAAAATTTTACTTACCTTGATATGCGGAGCTGGACGAAACTCAAATGTCGTGACGATAGGACCAGTGTAAGTTCGTACCACATCGCCATCTATCTTAAATTTACGCAGCTTATCTAGTAAATTTGAAATTTGCTGATCAATCTCGGCTTCATTGACATTGTGCGAGCGTTTTGGTGGGTCGTTTAAAAATTTAAGTGGTGGCAGAACAAAGTCTTTTGGTTTTTCGACCTTGCCTCGCTCTATTTGATCAAGTAGCTTTTTGTTTTCAGCCACTTCATTTAATATCTCTATGCCATTGATTGTCGATGTCTTGCTCTCTTTTACTGGCTCAGACTCCAGTTCTTCATCTAAATTTTGCTCATCTTCATTTACCACCTGAGCGTCTATTAGCTCTTCTTCTTTTATCTCTTCAGATTTTGACCTCTTGCGTTCTATCTTTGGGATTTGTCTTGGTTTTATATCTTTTAAATTTTTGCTCTCCTCGTAGCTTTTTGGCTCTCTATCGACAAAAGCCTTTCTTAAAACGATAATAAAATTTTCTCTAAAGGCAAGCCCAAGTGAAATAATAAACATCATAAGTATAGTAACTGCAGTCCCAATAGTACCGATAACCTCTTTTAATGCGCCGACTATAAAGCTTCCAACCAAACCAGCATTTGCGCCAGATGTACTTAAGGCTTGAAACATCAAGAATGTCATAAAAAATAAGAAAATTCCTATTACAAACTGAGCAAAATCAAAGTCAAATTTCTTAAAATTTTTATAAACAAAATAGCCAAAAATAATCAATAAAAACGGATAAACATATGCGATAAGTCCAAAACATTTTATATTTAAAACGCCAAGGCTCTGGCCAAGAGAGCCGACAAAATCAGCAGTGGGAGCAGCTGTAGCTATACCAAAATATACAAAAATACAAACAAAAATAGTAAATAATATATGTCGTAAAATTTTAGATCCTTTGTTAAAAAGGCTTATTATAGCACGCTAGAGTTTAATTTTTAAAAAATCAGCAAGCAAGGCCTGCTGATTTATAATTTTAATTTAAGTAGTTAAGTAAACTTAGTTGATTGATCTTTGCACTTGCTTGAAGTGTAGCTTGGTATGAAAGCGAAAGTTGCGTAAATCTCAAATACGACTCCGCATAGTCTGCATCGATTACACCGTTTTTAACAGTTTGTACATTTACTTTCATTACTTCAGCTCGTTCTTTTGTCGCTGTTAAAAGTCTTGATTGGGAACCGATCTTTGTAAGCTCTTTGTTTGCATGATCTATTAGATGATCTAGTCTCTTTAAAGCACCTTGCATGCCAGTGTTTCTCGGATCATTATTATCAGCATCAGCTCTATAATATCCTTTTCTAACAGCCTCTATCATCTTATCAAGATCTTGAAAAACACTAGTGCTTGGCTCATCAATAGTTAAAGCATTATTTTCATTAAAGCTAAAAACAGAGCCTTTTCCTTGAGCGTGTCCAGCATTGCCAGCTGTATCTCTGCCTGTGCTATCTCCATCAAATTTATCGCTATTTTTTGCATCATACATAGTTACTTCTATGTTTGTTACTGATTTTGTCTTATCAGTTAAAACCATTCTGCCACGATCATCTAAAGTTGTCTCTACTGCACCTTTAGTTTTTGATAGAGCTTCTTTATATGCATTATAGTTTTGATCTCTTTTTACTTTTTCTATATCTGTATCAAAATTTGCATTTTCTGCATGTGGAGGATTTGGAATATTATCACTTGCTGCCATAGCAACTATATCCATGAGCTGTCTATAAGTAAAATCGCTAGCGTAAGTTCTGTAACTTCCAAACTCATCTGAGTTATAGACTGTTAAATTTCTAGTTGCAGAAGGCGTACCACCTGGTGGTGTAGATGTTATTTCAAATTGCACTGGAGTATTTGTACCCCCTGCTGTACCCATTTTTACCTTTATGTCATATTTTGTACCAGTGATTGACTTTACTTGTAATTTTATCTCTTGGTCGTCGATATTAAAAAGTTCTCTCTTTCTAGCGTCAACATCTTTTGGATATAAATTTCTATCGTAGCTCTCTTTTGTACCGGAGACTTCACTTAGCTTTGTCTGATCGGTTGCAAATTCGCCAGTTCTTCTAGCTACTTGTGGTAAATTTGCAATTAGTTCGTTATCCTTTCTCTCAAATCTAACCTTGTCATAGTCAAATGCGTTTGTTAAATTTCCGTCTTTGTCAAGATATTTACTTTTTACAAATTCTGTAATATGAACTGTTTTTGGAACGCCATTTGCCATAGTTTCAAGATCTTCAAGAGAATTTACAGCATCTAGTGCATTATTTGGAGCAATATTATCGCGATCTGCTGCCACAGAAGTGGCTGCAACCATATGAAAATCAATAGTTTGATTGCCTTTAGTAAGATCTTTTATATTAAATTGTCCATCGTTATTTATGCTTACATCAACAACTTTTGTTGTTTTTGTATTGCCAAATTCCATGCCGATTTTTTCCATGAGTCCAGCCATTGTAGTATCTGCGCTCATCTTAAATTTGCTAGTAAATGTCGTGCCATCTGGCTTTTTGCCTTGCATAAAAAAATATGTATCTGGGAAATTTAAATTTGAGTTATCCAAAAAGTCATAATCAGGATTGATCGTACCCTTATAAGAGCCATCGCTTCCGACGACTGAGTCGCTAGCGTAATTTAACCCAATCATATTTTTTATCTTGCTGTTATCGTTTAAAAATTTTGGTGCATAGGCGATATCTGTCTTGGTTTGATCAGCCAAACGAACATTTGTAGTTAAAATTTTACTGTAATCACCATCTTTTCCTAAAAACAGATCATATCCTGGGATATTATAAGGAAGCTCGACTTGTGCACCAGCTGATGTTTTCATATAATCACGATTACCTTGATACTTTCCAGCACCATCTATCGGCTTTGTATCAACTGCGCTTCCAGAAAACAAAAACTGCCCATTTATCGAAGTATTTGCTATATTTACAAGGTGATTTTTGATGCCTTGAAGGTCATTTGCTAAAGCCTCCAAAGATGTTTTGCTATGTACGTCGCTAGCCGCTTGAATCACTTTTGTCTTAAAATTTTCTAGTTGTTTTTCAAACTCTTGCAATGCATTGTCTGTATTTTTTGAAAAATTTGCAGACTTACCAGTGGCATCAACCACTTGAGTAAGAGCAGTTGCTTCATAATCAAGTCTCATCGCATCATTATAAACAGCAGCACCGTCATATGGATCTTGAATTTTCAAACCATTTGTAAGTTGCTGATAGCTTTTATTTACGCCTGCCATATTTTTTTGATAGTCGTGCAAAGTCTGACTAAATCGTAGTTGATTTGTTATTCTCATAATTTTTCCTAAATTTTTATTCGCTCTAACTAAGCAAAAACAATTCCGCTTGCTTTTATATCGGTGTAAATTTATTTTTTTTTAGTGCAAAAAAGTTTTATAGTATAATCTGCACAAAAATTTATATATAAAAATAGGTAAGAAATGGCATTAAAAATTCTATTTTCTCCAAGTGAGAGTAAAATTTCTCAAAATACAAGCGATAAATTTCATGGCAAAAATTTAATTTTTCCTGAGTTTTTTAGTAAAAGAACTGAAATTTTGGGCAAATATGATGAGTTTTTAAAAACAGCAAGTCTGGATGAAATAAAAAAACTTTTTGGATTAAAACACCTTGAGGAGTGTAAAGAGCTAAGAAAAAGTATCTTTGACAAAGGAGCGATAAAAGCTATCTTAAGATACGATGGCGTAGCCTACAAACACCTAAACTACCGAAGCTTAAGCGACAAAGCACAGTCCTATATAGATAATAATGTTTTGATTTTTTCAAATTTATTTGGGCCGATTTTAGCAAAAGACGAGATCGCTGAGTACAAGCTAAAACAAGGTGAAAAGCTAGCCGGATTTGAAATTTCTAATTTTTATGATAAAAATTTTAGCAAAGCGGTTGATAAATTTTTACAAAATGATGAAGTTTTAGACCTAAGAGCTAAATTTTATGAAAAATTTTACACTATAAAAAAGGAATACACAACTTTTAGTTTTATGAAAAATAAAAAAATTCTAAGTCATCACGCAAAAGCTTATAGGGGTAATGTTTTGCGTGAGATCGCAAATAATCTTGTAAATAACAAAGATGAATTAATGGGCTTAAATTTTAAAAATTTAAAGCTTATTGATATGAAAAAGATTGGTCCAAAGACCGAGCTCATGTTTGAAATTTGCGAGTAAAGGTTGAAAAATTAACTTTTTTGCTAAAAAAATGTAAAAAAAGAGCTAAATTTAGGGAAAAAGTATTGTATTTTTTTTTAAAAGAGTGTAATATAGCCACATAACTTCTTAAAAGGATGGTTCATGAAAAAAGCTGAATTTATTCAAGCTGTTGCCGACAAGGCTGGTCTTTCAAAAAAAGATACTCTAAAAGTTGTTGATGCTACTTTGGAGACAATTCAAGCGGTTCTTGAAAAAGGCGATACAATTAGCTTTATAGGCTTTGGTACTTTCAGTACTGCTGACAGAGCTGCAAGAAAAGCTAGAGTTCCTGGAACTAAAAAAGTTATCGATGTTCCTGCTAGCAAAGCAGTTAAATTCAAAGTTGGCAAAAAACTTAAAGAAGCAGTTGCTGCTGGTGCTGCTAAAAAAGGTAAAAAGAAATAATTTCTTTTTAGGGGAGTCTTTCTCTCCCCCCCCCCCTTTTTTTTATTTCACACAATTTTAATTTCAAATCTTAACTTAGCCCGAGTGGTGAAACTGGTAGACGCGCCAGACTCAAAATCTGGTAAGGGCAACCTTGTGTCGGTTCGAGTCCGACCTCGGGCACCATAACACTCAATCTTAAGACTTCCCAAAACATCCAAAAGTATAAAAATCCCCGATATAGACGGATTTTAAAGATATTTTTGCGTATATTTTAAAATACCAAAGGATATAAAAATATATTTGCAAATATTCATTTTTTACTAAATAATAACGGAGTAAAATAAAAAAGCACAAAAGGACTCCGTAAAAAACGCCAAATATACCCGCCCCCCCCCGCTAACCGATAGAAGAGATCAGGACGCTAAAACCAAAGGATAAGATTTATAAGAAATTCGATGGCAGAGGTTTATGTATTTTTGTGAGTCCAGACGGTCGTAAATATTATATTCTCGAATACAAAAGCTCGACCGATAATAAAATCAAAAGGCTAAATTTGGGCAATTTTACCGAGTTTAGTTTGGCAATGGCGCGCGAGGAGAGGTTTAAGCTGGAGCAAAAGCTAAGAGACGGCATCGACGTCAAGCGCGA
This sequence comes from Campylobacter sp., assembly GCF_052169515.1. Lineage (GTDB taxonomy): Bacteria > Campylobacterota > Campylobacteria > Campylobacterales > Campylobacteraceae > Campylobacter_A. The sequence continues at coordinate 965 of NZ_JBQNCH010000027.1, read as the reverse complement.
GAGCGAGATAAACGAGCAGGCAAATTTTAAAAAATTCGCGCAAAGATGGCTCGAAATAAAAGCCCCTAGCGTAGAGCCAAACACCCTGAACAGAGATAAAAGGCTGCTTGAAATGTATGCCTATCCATTTTTTGAAAATAGATGCATTACGGACATCACCGTAACCGAAATCATCGAAATTTTAAAAAAGATAGAGGCCAAGGGCAGCCTTGAGATGACGAAGCGGCTCTATTTGCTTTTAAATCAAATTTGGCAATCAGCCTACTATATCGCGCCACATAACGTGATCGCGAGCATTAACTACCGCTTCACGTTTAAAAAAGTAAAAGAGAAAAATTACGCGACGCTTACCAAAAACGCCGATATTAAGGCTCTTTGGCAAAGTATAGACGAATACAGCGGCAACGTTCGCACCGCATTCGCGCTCCTTAACCTCTCCGAACTCTTTTCAAGAGCTTAATAGTATTTTGAAGTTTCATTTTTTGCCCTTTTTGATATAATCGCCTAATTGATATTTGGATTATACTAAATTTTTCTAAGTATTAGAGAAAGGGATAAAATGGATGCTTTTGATGAGCAAATGCAAGAATTATATGATTATTTCGGCGCCGTAAACGATAATCAGCCATCTAAAAAACTTGTGTTAAGTAGCAATTCGGCAATAGTAGCTTGGAGAAAAGATAGAAAAATACCCACAAAATACTTATTAAAAATTAGTATATAAAAACAGTAGTCATCAAAATTTGGACGATGCCGATCTCTGTTTTATCCGCAAAACGATCTCCGTTAAAGCAAGCGCGGGCGACGGTAACGAGCTAGAGTCCGTGAGGAGCTACCAAATGGGCGAGCTGATGCCGATTGCCAAGGCCTTCTTTAAAGTCCCGCCAGGCAAAAACCTGGGCAGCATGGAGGTAGAGGGCGAGAGCATGACGCCGATGCTAAGGAGCGGGGATTGGGTTATTTTT
>NZ_JBQNCH010000026.1:0-19605 GCF_052169515.1 Campylobacter sp. | reverse complement strand
AGCCTTGATCTCATCTTTAACCTACCAAATCAAACAAAAGAGCAGCTCATAAACGACATAAACGTCTCAAAATCGATCTCTCCGCAGCAGATCACCTTCTATCCGCTTATGAAATCAGAGCTAACGAGAGAGAACATCGCTCGCTCGCTGGGCGTCTCAAACGTCGATAACGAGCGCGAATTTTACGAGATCATCGTGAGCGAATTTGCCAAGGGCGGATATAGACAAAGCAACGCTTGGGCGTTTTCAAATGAAAAAAGCGCAGACCTTCGCGACGAATACGTGGGCTCAAATTTAGAATACGTGGGTGTGGGCAGCGGGGCATTTAGCTTCCTAGACGGCGAGCTCGTGATAAACGCATTTAACCTACTTGACTACGGCAGAAAGGTCAAAGATAGGCAAAGTCCTGTCATCGCAAAATGCTCATTTAGCAAAAAAGAGAGGCTAAAATATACGTTTTTAACAAGGCTTTTTGACGGCGCAGTCGATATCAAAGCCTACAACGAACAAAACGATGCGAACATCAACAAAGACCTATTTGTTGAGCTTAGCTTGCTAAAGCTAGTAAATGCGATCTATGAAGAAAACGGCGTAATAAAGCCGACGTTTTTTGGCAAATACATCTGCGTCGTGCTGATGCGTGATTTTTACGCGGGCATGGACAAGGTGCGCGCGATATTTAAAAACGACGCGAAGATCAAACGCAGCAAAGTGCTTCACATCATGAGCGAAGACACCGAGCAAAAATTTGATCAAAACATCATTCAGCCGCGCGCTGCCATGTAATGCTTGCAAATTTAATAAAAAGCAATCTTTTTTCAATAATCAAAATAGTGATCCTGACGCTTGCTTTTAGCGGACTTGGCGTCTGGACGCTCTCTTTTATCAACAACGAACTTGTAAATTTAAAAGAATTTGACGCTTTTGTGGCGATAAAATTTATAGCTATCTTGATCTTATTTTTCATAAGTGCCATCGCTGCAAATATCTCACTTACAAATTTTGGACATAAATTTATCTACGAGCTTAGATATCAAAGCGTAAAGCAAATTTTAGACACGCCAAATAGCGTGATAAACGAGATCGGCAAGGCAAAGATCATAGCTAGTCTAAACAACGACATAAAGACGATCACATTTGCTTTTATGAGCGCTACCGGCTTCATACAAAGCCTGGTTTTCATCATTTGTGCCAGCTTTTATCTAGCCTACATAGCGCCAAAGGTTTTTATATTTAGCGCCGTTTGGATCGGCGCAACACTCGTTATAAACACGCTTTTGATGAAAAAGATCCACCTTTACTTTAGAGAGTCCAGAACGCAAGATGACGCGCTGCAAAGGCACTACGACGACATCGTTGAGGGGCACAGAGAGCTTAGTCTAAACAGAGTAAGAGCGCAAGTCTGCTTTGATGAGCTAAATTTGACAGGCGATAAGAAGCGACAAAGCATGGTAAAAGCAGACGTCTATCACGCACTAAGTGATAATTTTACCAACGTAATGCTCCTTGGTGCAGTCGGACTTTGCGTATTTTTGTGCGTGGCATTTGGCTGGGCGAGCCTGCAAACGGCGCTTAGCATAAGCCTAACGATACTATTTTTAAGAGGCTCATTTATGAGTATGGTTGGCTCCATACCAGCCGCACTTAGCGCAAAAGTGAGCTTAGAGAAGATAATGAACTTAAATTTAAATGATTTCAAAGCAGGCTTTAAATTTGATGATAGCCTAAGCGATGAGTGGCAAAGTATCAGGCTAAAGGATATAAATTTCAACTACAACCACGGTAAATTTAGCCTAAATGATGTAAATTTAGAGATCAAACGCGGCGAGATAACATTTATCATCGGCAAAAATGGCAGTGGCAAAAGCACGCTTATAAATTTACTTTGTGGCCTTATCCGCCCAAGTAGTGGCGAAATTTACCTTGATAACACAAAGATAGATGAAGCAAATTTACAAAGCTATCAAGCAAAGATAAGTGCTATTTTTGCTGATTTTTATCTGTTTTCGCAAACGCTCTCACATGATGGCTTTGCCAGCCAAAGCGATATAGAGGGGCTCTTGGCTCTGCTTGAGATCGACAAAAAGGTAAGTGTCGTTGATAATAAGCTTAGCACTACGCAGCTCTCAACCGGCCAGAGAAAGCGTCTAAGCCTGCTAATAGCCATTTTAGAGCACAGGTCTATCCTTATACTTGATGAGTGGGCAGCCGATCAAGATCCGCTATTTAAGCGTAAATTTTACAAAGAAATCTTGCCATTTTTACAAAGCAAGGGCATCAGCATCATCGCCGTAAGCCATGATGATAGCTACTTTAACATGGCGACTAGGATCATTTTAGTAAAAGATGGCTTTGTAAAAGAGCTTGATGAGAGCGAGCGAATAAGTGCTGCAAAAGATGCGGTTGAGAAGATAAAATAAGAGAAATTTTTACACAAAATCACAATAGTTCCCCTACTCTTGAGCTATTTCAAGGTCAAATAAATTTAATTTTAGTAGAATCTTAAAAATTAAAAAAGGCAAAGTATGTCACACTCAGAGCTTGAAAGTACCTATTTTGGTGCATTTATCATACTTTTACTAGCGACTTGTTCATTTGGCTTGATAACATTCTTATCCTCAAAAATAAGCAAAAAACTAGCCAATCGAAACACACAGCGACTAAAACTCAGCTTTTACGAGTGTGGTCCAACCACCGTAAAACAGCCAAACAAGATAAATATCCACTATTTTTTTTATGGAATTTTATTTATTTTATTTGATGTTGAGGTTATTTTTATGTATCCATGGGCGGTGGATTTTAGACTACTTGGAGTATTTGGATTTATCGAGATGCTACTTTTTGTGGCGATTTTATTAATTGGCTTTGCTTACGCTTGGCAAAAAGGAGTCTTTAAGTGGCAAAGCATCAGATAAACTACGCTGCAAATGGCGGCCTGCCAGTAGTTTTAACAACGGTTGACAAGCTAGTTCAGTGGGGTAGAAGCAACTCTCTTTGGGCTCTTAGTTATGGACTTGCCTGCTGTGCGATCGAGATGATGGCAAGCGGTGCTAGCAGATATGACTTTGATAGATTTGGCACCATTTTTAGGGCTAGTCCAAGACACTCAGAGGTGATGATAATAGCTGGCACGCTAACTAAAAAACATGCCGAATTTACAAGGCGACTTTATGATCAGATGCCTGAGCCAAAATGGGTTATCTCGATGGGTAGCTGTGCAAATACAGGCGGTATGTTCAACACCTATTCAACCGTTCAAGGCGTAGACCGCATCATACCAGTAGATATCTACATCCCAGGCTGTGCTCCACGCCCAGAGACGCTTCAGTACGCACTTATGATGCTTCAAAAAAAGATAAGAAAACAAAGTGCATTTAGGGCGCAAAAGCCAAGAAAGCTTAAAATATGAGAGAGTATAAGCCAAAAAACGACCTGCAAAAAAAGCAGTATTACAGCGAGAAATTTTACGTCGCCAAGCAGACGCCAAAGGAAGCAGCAAAAGGCTCTAAATTTGACGAAGAGCTAGTGGCTTTAGAGCAAAGTGGTGTGGAAATTTTATCTAGCTATGTTGAGTTTGACCAGCTTGTGATATGTGTAAATTCTAGTGAAAATTTCAAAACTCTTGAGGTGTTAAAAAGCTTTGGCTACGAGCAGCTTTGCGAGCTTGCAGCGGTTGATTATCTAAGCGAGAAAGGCGGATATGAGGTATTTTACCAGCTTCTTAGTATTAGTAAAAATAGACGCGCTCGCGTAAAATGCTTTGTAAAAAATGACGAAATACTAAAAAGCGTTTGCGAGCTTTATAAAAGCGCAAACTGGGCTGAGCGCGAGATGTATGATCTAAGCGGCGTTTTGATAAAAGAGCATCCAAATTTAAAGCGCATCATCATGCCTGATGACTGGCACTCACACCCACTCTTAAAGAGCTATCCGCTAGTGGGCGACGAGGCTGCTAAATGGTATGAGGTGGATAAAATTTTTGGAAGTGAGTTTAGAGAGCAGATCGGCGAAGAGAACCGCGATCCAGCCTACGTGGATGAGAAAGATACATTTGGATTTTCAAGGGTCTTTAATGAAGAGTACGAGTATCAAGAAGAAAGCGGCGTGAAATTTGTCAAAAAGGCTAAATTTAACGAGAGCCAAATAGTAAAGGAAAGACCTTGAGCCAGGCACCAAACCGCTTAAAACCATTTTTTGAAAATTTAGAATTTGAGCAAAATGATGGCAAGATGATACTAAATTTTGGCCCACAGCACCCAAGCGCACATGGACAGCTTAAGCTTGTTCTTGAACTCGATGGCGAAAAGGTCGTTCGCGCTATGCCAGAGGTTGGCTTCATGCACCGAGGCGTTGAAAAAATGGCTGAAAATATGACCTATCAGGAATTTATACCAGTGACTGACAGGGTGGACTACATAGCATCGAGTGCCAATAACTACGCATTTTGCGCGGCTGTGGAGAAGCTTTGTGGTATCGAAGTGCCTCGCCGTGCGCAGATTATTAGAGTGATGCTTTTAGAGCTAAACCGCATTAGCTCGCACCTTTTGTTTTTAGCCACGCACGCCCTTGATGTTGGGGCTATGAGCGTATTTTTATACGCATTTAGAGAGCGCGAATACGCCCTTGATCTTATAGAAAAATACTGCGGTGCAAGGCTAACACATAGCTCGATAAGGATCGGTGGCGTACCGCTTGACCTACCAGATGGTTGGTGCGAAGAGCTACTTACATTTTGCGAGAAATTTCCAAAAGATATCACGCTTTATGAAAATTTACTAAGCGAAAATAGAATTTGGCAAGCAAGGCTAGTGGATGTTGGTGTCATTAGCAAAGAGCTAGCCCTTAGTAGTGGCTGCTCTGGCGTCATGCTAAGAGCAAGCGGAGTCGCAAGAGATATCAGAAAAGAAGAGCCTTACCTCATCTACGACGAGCTAGAATTTATCGTGCCATACGCTAATGAGGGCGATTGCTACGCGAGATATCTACTTTATATGAAAGAGATGCGTGAGTGTGTGAAAATTTTAAAGCAGTGCGTTAGCAAGTATCAAACCAGCAGCCCTGCCATCATCGCTGACGCACCAGAATATGTGAGTGCTTCAAAAGAGCAGATCATGACTCAAAACTACTCGCTCATGCAGCATTTTGTGCTGATCACGCAAGGGCTAAAACCCCCAAAAGGTGAAATTTACTTCGCTAGCGAGTCACCAAAGGGCGAGCTTGGAATTTATATAAACTCAGACGGCAGCGCAAGCCCTTACCGCCTAAAAATTCGTACGCCAAGCTTTTGGCACTGCGCTATTTACGAGGATTTACTAGTAGGACAGTATGTCGCTGACGTTGCTACGATCATAGGTAGCACAAATATCATATTAGGCGAGGTCGACAGATGAGAAGGGTTGATCTTAGACATTTAAAGGGTGAGTTTTTAAGTGCTCTTGGTCAGCAAATAAAGGCGAGCGAGGCTGGCGAGGTGGTTATCTTTTTATTTGAGATAGGTGATTTTGGCAGCGTAAAAGCGGCTTTAAATTTAGCTTATAATCTAAACTGTGAGATAATGAACTCACTTAAATTTAACCAAGTTGATTGGGCAATAACGATAAAAAAGGGCAAGATATGAAATTTAATGATTTAATAGCAGGCAAGAGCCTAAGCATCGCAAATTTACTAAGCTTGAGCGATAAAAATTTAGCAAAAAAGATAAAAGAACATGAGTTTAAATATATTTCATGTTTTGAAGATAGCGAGCTTGGAAGTGAAAATTTAATCCGCTGTGAAATAGGCTCGATAAGCTACGTCCTAGCACTTCTTTGCAAATACGCAAATTTAGTGCAAGATGAGTTTTTTGATGAGCTTGATGATGGGCTCATAAGCGGCGAGTGCAATGTCGGCGAAGAGGAGTTTGAGGAGCTTGGCGAGTGGATAAAGGATGCTAAAAATATAATAATTGATGACTCGCTTTTTACTCATCCGGACAAAGACGCAATCTTTTGGCTGCTTGAAATTTTAGATAAAAATATAGTTTTAGCAGGCGACAAGACAGATGAGTTTAATGATTACAGCAAAGTAGACGAGCTAAGAGAACTTGAAAATTTTGACGGAGCAGTCGTTTATCTAAACAAAAACGCAAGTGACGAGATCGTGGGTGGCGTGCAGTTTGGTATAGTAGCAAAAGCAAAAGATGGTGATATTTTGCAAATAAAGGCAAAAGACTTTAGTGTGGAGGCTAAATTTAGTCTAGATCCATCACTAAAAGGCACTGTTGCGATACTAGGCACCAAAGAATTTAATGGATACGCATTTAAACAAGTAATAATTAGCAAATGAAAATAACCATAAACGATCAAATCATAGAAGCAAACGAAGGAGAAAGCATCCTAAATATAGCAAGAGCAAATGATATCTACATCCCCGCATTTTGCTATCTTAGTGGCTGCTCGCCAACGCTTGCGTGCAGGCTCTGTATGGTCGAAGCAAACGGCAAAGTGGTCTATAGCTGCAACGCCAAAGCCAAAGAGGATATGCAAATTTACACAAACACGCCAGAAATTATTGCTGAGCGAAACGCAATCATGCAGACATACTGTGTCAATCACCCGCTTCAATGCGGTGTTTGCGATAAAAGCGGCGAGTGTGAGCTACAAAATTTAGCTACAAGACTAAAAGTAAAAGAGCAAAAATTTGCCATAGAAGACACGCACAAGCCACACAAAAAATGGGGGCTTATAAACTACGATCCAGCCCTTTGCGTAGTCTGTGAAAGGTGTATTACAGTCTGTAAAGATAAGATCGGCGAGAGCGCACTAAAAACAGTGCCAAGAGGTGTAGAAGTACCAAAAGAGCTAAAAGATAGCATGCCAAAAGATGCTTATGCGGTCTTTAGCAAGATGCAAAAGAGCCTTATCGCTCCAAGTGCTAGCGAAAATTTAGAGTGCTCATTTTGTGGCGAGTGTATCAGCGTTTGCCCTGTTGGCGCACTTGTTAGCTCAAATTTCCAGTATAGCTCAAATGTCTGGGAACTAAGCACTATTCCAGCGGCAAATCCGCACCAAAGCGACTGTGAGCTAATTTATTATGACGTAAAAGAAAAGAGCACTAGCGATAGAAGTAAGCAAATTTATAGGGTTAGCAACGATTTTCATTTTGGCGAGATAAGTGGCGCAGCTAGGTTTGGCTATGACTTTCACAACGAGCTCGCCTGTAAAAATGAAGAGAAATTTGATGAGATTGTCTTAAATTTTAAAAATGGCACCATAAAAAATATAAAATTTAACAGCTTCATTACAAACGAAGAGGCTCTTATTTTAGAGTGTTTAAGAGAAGAATTTGATCTAAATTTGCTAAACGATGAGGCATTAAGCTATCAAAAATTTTTAACCAAATTTAGCGAATTTAGCGGCCTTAGCTCATATAATGCAGACTATGACGATATTAAAAATAGCGACTTTATAATCGCAGCTGGAAGCTTTTTAAGGCACGAGAGCCCGGTAACAAGCTACAAGCTAAATAACGCCCTAAAAATGAACAAGGCGGCTGGAATTTACTTTCATCACATTGAGGATAAAGTAGTTAAAAAATACTCTAAAAATTTTGTCTGCATAACGCACAAACCTGGCAAATTAGAGCAAATTTTACTTTTTGTCTTGAAAAATTGGGGTGAAAATTTACCAAAAAAGCTTAGTGAAAGGCTAGCAAATTTTGATGAAAATTTTGGCTTAGACATATCTGCTTTAAGCGAAGGCAAGAGCAAATTTACGCTTATATTAGGAAGCGATTTTTATACAGACAAAAATGCAAATTTACTGGCCGCACTTGCTGGAATAATAGCAACATCCACGCCATTTCGTGTGATGCTCATACCTCCTCGCACAAACTCGCTTGGGGTGGCTAAAATTTGCACTCTATCAAGCGAGAAAAAGCCTGGCAAGACACTAGGTTATAACGAAAATGGTGATTTTAAATTTAGCATTTTTGAAGGCGATCTTGACGCAGCAGCACTAAATCAGCAAGAGGGCACATTTACAAACATAAACAACGACGTAGTGCCTACAAATGTGGCGATACCACACAAAGGATATTTTTTAAACAACATCGCAAACGCACTTGGACTAATAGCTGAAAATACAATAGATTACACACCACTTTTGCCAAAAGAAAAAGGATATAAAGGCATTAAATTTGATGATTTAGAAAATTTTTACGCAAATGACGGCACAAGCAAGCGTGGCTATAAGCTAGAAATTTTAAATTTCATACCAAACAATGATATAGAGCCACTTTTAAAAGATAGCGAGAATATAAATTTAAAAGACGACGAGGCACTTATAAGTCTTGCAAATCCCATAAATTTGCCATCGTTTTTTGCAAACTACGCCAGCCAAACCGCAAAACGCGCGAAGCTTTACGCAAGTAGCGAGTTTATGGCTAAATTTGAAATTTCACAAAATGAAGCGGTTATTTTAGAAAAAGATGGGCGCAAGCTTGCCATTTGCGTAGAGCTTGATAGTGAGCTTGATGGCTTAGCAGCATACTTGGGTGACTATGACGACAAGCTTGATCTTAGTCTTATTTTTAATGGTAAAAACTACGTTGCGGTAAAAATTTTAAAGGCGAGCGATGAGTGATATATTATTTTTCATACTAACTACTATCATTAAAGCTGTCGTAATTTTAGCTGTTATGTCGAGCCTTGCAGGGCTTGCGACCTATGCTGAGAGAAAAGTGCTAGCCTACATGCAACGCCGCGTGGGACCTGATATGGTAGGGCCTGCTGGAGTGCTTCAGATCGTAGCTGACATGATAAAACTCTTTACAAAGGAGGATATTGTCCCAGCAAATGCAAATAAATTTATCTTTCTAATAGCGCCTCTCATCTCTGCTATCGCGGCATTTGCAGCACTAGCGCCCGTGCCATTTTTACCTGAGTTTGAAATTTTTGGCCGGACGGTACGTCCAATCTTAGCTGATGTAAACGTAGGTATTTTATATATTGCTGGCGTAGCTTCGGTTTGCGTATTTTCGCCACTTGCAGCAGGTCTTGCTAGCTACAATAAATTTGCACTAATTAGTGCAGCTCGTGCGGTCGTATCACTTCTTAGCTTTGAAGTAGTTGCTGGCATGGCGCTTTTAAGCGTCGTGATGGTAACTAGCTCACTCTCGCTTGTAGATATAAACAACTATCAAAAAGGCATATTTAACTGGCTTATTTTTAAACAACCAATCGCCTTTTTACTATTTTTAATGGCTAGTTTTGTAGAGTGCAACAGAACGCCATTTTGTCTAACAGAAAACGAAACCGAGATCGTGGCAGGGTATGGTACCGAGTATAGTGGGATGAGATGGGCGATGTTTTTTATCGGCGAATACACAAATATGATCGCAGCAAGCATCATTATCACGCTTTTGTTCCTAGGAGGATTTAACGAATTTTTATTTATCCCAGGTGGGGTAATGATCATCTTAAAATCAAGCGTCGTATTTTTCTTTTTCCTTTGGACAAGGGCTTCGTGGCCACATTTAAGGGTTGATCAGCTAAGTATGCTTTGCTGGAAAGTATTGCTTCCAATTGGTATATTAAATATCGTAATTACCGGCTTTATACTGCTATTTTAAGGTAGAAAATGAGTGAGAAAAAATATATTTTAATAGATAAAAAAATAAAACCAAAAAGTGCTTTTGATAAATTTAAAAATTTTGTTGTAGCTACTTTTAAACCAGATCTTTTTATCGGTCTAAAAATCACTATAAATCAAATGCTCTTTAGCAAGTCGCATACTTTAAAATATCCTATGCAAAAGATGCAGTTAAATGCTAGATACAGAGGTATTCACAGACTTTTAAAATTTGTAGAGAGCGAGAGTGAGCGCTGCATAGGATGTGGGCTTTGTGAAAAAATTTGCGTTAGCAACTGTATCTCGATGAAAACTTCACTTGGTGAAGATGGACGCAAAAAGGTCGCAAGCTACACTATAAATTTAAGCAGATGCGTTTACTGCGGATTTTGTGCTGATGTCTGCCCTGAGCTTGCCATAGTTTGCGGCACGGAGTATGAGGTCGCAAGTGAACATAGAGCTATTTTTGGCACGAAAGATGAGTTTTTAACAAAAGATAAATTTTTAAAAGATCAAAGCGAATTTGAGGGCTATGGCGCACTTGGTAAAAATTCTGACAGCTTGGTCAAAAAGACGCCAAATGCATTTATAAGCGAGAGTGAAAATGAGACAAATTTTATGAGCGATATAAATTTACAAAGGCCAAAAGATGTATGAGAGCTTTGCATTTTATCTTTTTAGTGCCTTGATTTTGGTGAGCTTTTCTTTTAGCGTATTTTGTAAAAACGCATTAAATGCGGTCTCAGCTTTAGCTGCTGGCATGGTCTTTATCTCGGCTATATTTTTCTTGCTTGGAGCGGAGTTTTTGGGTGTAGTGCAGATAATAGTCTACACAGGTGCCGTGGTCGTTTTATACGCATTTGCAATGATGTTTTTTGATAGCAGCAAAGAGTGTGAACCAAAAAGTAGCAAAAGGGCAAAGATTATTGTCTATCTTTTAAGTAGCTTTGTAGCGCTGCTTTTGATATTTATATTTTTAGCGCCTATTTATAGCGTTAAGCTTGAGGGTTTAAATCCAGTGGTTAGTGAGCTTGGCAATATCGAGGCTATTGGAATTTTACTTTTTAGCAGGTATTTGATCGCTTTTGAGATGTGTGCCGTAATGCTTCTTGTCGCAATGGTTGCTGGCATCATCTTGATACACAAAGATATGAATAGCCAAAGTGGCCTAGAGGAGATGCTATGATAGGCCTTACACACTACCTCATCCTAGCAAGCCTAGTCTTTGTCATAGGGCTAATTGGCATAATGCGAAGAAGAAATTTGATCATGCTATTTTTTTCAAGTGAAATTTTACTAAACTCAGCAAACATTGCTCTGGCTGCTATTTCAAAGTATTACTTTGACCTAACAGGTCAGATAGTTGCATTTTTTATAGTGGCTATCGCTGCTAGCGAGGTCGCCGTGGGACTAGGGCTACTCGTGCTTTGGTACAAAAAGACTGGTAGCAGCAGCCTAGAGACGATGACAAATATGAAAGGCTAAGGGATGATTTTATTTTTTATTTCGCTATTTTTTCCGCTGCTTAGCTTTATCGTTTCTGGACTTTTTTCACATAGCAGTAAAAATTTACTAATTGGTGTTTTTTGCTCACTTCTCATGATTATTAGCACAACCGCTTCACTTATGCTAGCAGCCAGTCTTGGCATAGATGAACCGCTAAATTTATCACTAAAAGAGTTTATAAATTTTGGTGGCCTGGATTTAAATTTTGGCTTCTATCTTGACGCCATTAGCCTTGTTATGCTTAGCACTGTGGGTGTGGTAGCTAGTGTAGTGAATATATATTCCATTGGCTACATGAAAGATGACGCAAGCTTTAACCGCTTTTTTAGCTACTTGGGGCTCTTTGTATTTTGCATGAACGTACTTGTATCAAGTGATAACTTCATAGGGCTATTTATCGGCTGGGAGGGTGTTGGACTTTGCTCGTGGCTACTCATTGGCTTTTGGTATAAAAGAGCTAGTGCAAATATCGCTGCAAACGAAGCCTTTATAATGAATAGAGTCGCTGACCTTGCGATGCTTGTTGGCATTTTTTATATATTTTATAGCTTTGGCTCACTTAAATTTAGTGAGGTTTTTAACGCTAGAAGCGACCTTTCTGGGCTAAATTTAGGCATCATTGCAACACTTCTTTTTATAGGCGCCATGGGTAAAAGCGCACAGTTTCCATTTCACACCTGGCTTGCAAACGCTATGGAGGGGCCAACTCCAGTTTCTGCACTCATCCACGCTGCGACCATGGTAACAGCTGGCGTCTATCTAGTGATACGTTCAAATTTCATCTTTACAAATGTGTCAGAAGTCTCGCACTTTATAGCCTGCCTTGGCGCTTTTGTGGCGATATTTGCCGCTAGCATTGCACTAGTACATAACGACCTTAAAAAAATAGTCGCCTACTCGACGCTTTCGCAGCTTGGATATATGTTTGTAGCTGCTGGTCTTGGCGCTTATAAGATCGCACTTTTTCACCTTGTCACGCATGCATTTTTCAAATCGCTTCTATTTTTATGCGCTGGCAACGTTATGCACGCGATGAACGACGAGCTAGATATCAAAAAAATGGGCGGACTATATAAATTTATGAAGCCAACTGCACTCCTTTCTATCATCGCGAGCTGCGCACTGGCTGGCTTTTATCCATTTGCTGGATTTTTCTCGAAGGATAAAATTTTAGAGGTTGCATTTAGTGAGAATCAAATTTTGTGGGTTATTTTGCTATTTGGTGCAATGCTTACGGCATTTTATAGCTTTAGACTCGTTATGCTTGTATTTTTTGCAAAACCAAAGAGCGAGAAACATGCACATGAAGCCAAAAACTACATGCTAATTGGCATGGCAGCACTTGGTGTACTCTCGATCATTAGCGGCTTTTTTTGGAGCAACTTTAGTGGGTTTTTAGAAAAAAGCTTAAAAGATTTTCCGCTAAATTTATCTCACAGCAGCGAAATTATTTTACTTATTTTAACACTTAGTCTAGTGCTAGCAAGCGCTGGCTTTGCACTATTTGCCTATAAAAAAGAAATTTTTAAAGAGAGTATTTGTGAGAGCAGAATTTATAAAATTTTACAAAATGCCTACTTTATCCCAAAATTTTATGAGAAATTTTTCATAAATGGCTACACAAAGCTATCTCAAATTTGTAAAAAATTTGACGAGATAATAATAGATAAGAGCGTCGATCTAGTCGCACTCACCTTTACTAAATTTGCACTTTTAGCAAACAAAATGCAAAGCGGTGATTTAAGCATCATGCTTAGGTTTATGGTCGCAGGATTTGCCTTACTTTTAAGCTTTATATTTTTATTAAACGGAGCCAAATAATGCTAAGTGTCATCATATTTTTCCCAGCAATTAGCGCCGTGCTTGGCTTTTTGATAGAAAATAAAAGCATCAAATTTTACGGAGCAAGCATCGCTCTTATCGAGCTTTTGTTGGCCATTTTTGTCTGTTTTAATGTTGATTTTAAAGGCTATGAGTTCGTGCTCATGCATCAAATTTCGCTAATATCAAGCCTAAACATCAGCTATTTTGTAGGCATTGACGCTATTTCGCTGCTTCTTATCGTGCTTAGTGCATTTATGAGCTTTATCTCGCTCACCGCACTTAGTGATGATGGAAATTTAAAACACCTTGTTATTAGCGTACTCTTTTTAGAGACCACGATGATGGGCGTCTTTAGCGCACTTGATATGATCTTGTTTTACAGCTTTTGGGAGCTTAGCCTCATACCGCTACTTTACATCATCGGTGCATTTGGCAGTAAGAATAGAATTTATGCTGCGATTAAATTTTTCATCTATACATTTTTAGGCTCTGTCTTTATGCTAGTGGCGATCATCTTTATCGGCTATTTGTACTATCAAAAAAGTGGCGCATTTAGCTTTAGCTTGCTTGACTGGTACAAGCTTGGTATTGGACAAAATGCTCAAATTTGGCTATTTTTAGCATTTTTCTTCGCCTTTGGCGTGAAAACTCCGCTATTTCCATTTCACACGTGGCTGCCTTATGCACACGGACAGGCTCCTACGATCGGCTCGGTGCTGCTTGCCAGCGTGCTTTTAAAGATGGGTACTTATGGTTTTGTGAGATTTTCACTTCCACTATTTCCAGACGCTAGCCTACTTTTAAGCGGCGCTGTTTGCGTCATAGCCATTATCATGACCATCTACGCAGCCCTCGTTGCCTACGCTCAAAGCGACATGAAGCAAGTGATCGCATATAGCTCGATCTCGCACATGGGCGTCATCATACTTGGCATTTTTTCACTAAACTTAATAGGCCTTGGCGGCTCAATATTTTTAATGATAAGCCACGGTATCGTAAGTGGCGCGCTATTTTTGCTAGTTGGCGTCATCTATGAGAGGACTCACACAAAAGAAATTTGCAAATTTGGTGGCCTTGCTAAGGTCATACCAAAGTATGCGCTCATATTTTTTATAGCGAACCTTGCTAGCATTGGCCTACCGCTAACGATCGGCTTTGTGGGCGAGTTTTTAAGCCTACTTGGCGTCTTTAAACTAAATAAGCTCTTTGCGCTACTTGGTGGCTTTAGTATCATCGTGGGCGCTGTTTATATGCTGGTACTTTACAAAAGGGTCTTTTTTGGCGAGTGCAAGGAGAAAAATTTGAGCCTAAAAGATCTAAATTTTAAAGAGTTAGCCGCTCTTGTACCACTTTGCTTGCTTATCATCGCTCTTGGTATCGCACCAAATTTGATACTAAAGCCACTTGAGCCAAGCGTGCAAAATATCATAAACAAAATGCAAAACAGGGCAATAGATAGCGGCACAAAGGATAAAATTTTATCCCTAAATGATAGGAGCAAACTATGAATGAAATAGCCCTTTTAGATATAAAAGAGATATCTCTTGCTTCGATCGCCCCGATGCTTAGCATGCTAGTTTTTGCATTTTTTATATTAATTGTTGGAACTATAAAAAAAGATCTCTCAAGAAATTTCTACTGTATTTTTTGCATCATCGCTATATTTGTAAATTTGGGTCTTATATTAGATTTTAATGGTCTTAGCCTTAGCTTTTGGGATATGCTTTTGGTTGATGGAATTTCTATCATCTCACAAGTCATCATCCTCATCGCTTCAGCCCTTTTCATACCGCTCGCACTCAGCACAAAAGAGTATTTTGAGTATAAAATTTACGAGTATTACGCACTATTTTTGTTTATGATCGCAGGATTTTTATTTATGGTGAGCTCAAGCAACCTGCTCATTATATTTTTGGGCCTTGAGATCAGCTCGCTTTGCCTCTACACGCTTATTGCCCTTCACAACAAGGCAAAAAGTGTCGAAGCAGCGATCAAGTATTTTGCTATGGGCTCACTTTCGGCTGGCTTTTTTGCGATGGCAATCGCGATGTTTTATCTAGCTACAAATTCTATCGATATCACGCGAATTGGCGTAGTGATAAACGATCTTAGCTTAAATCAAAACTTAATCATCCTGCTTGGCTGCGTTTTCATCGCCTCAGCCATTGGCTTTAAACTCTCACTCATACCATTTCACACATGGATACCAGACGTTTACGAGGGCTCAAATGCCCCACTAGCAGGCTATATGTCGATCGTGCCAAAGGTAGCGGCATTTATCGTCGCACTTCGCGTCTTTGCCATGCTTGAAGCCTCGCAAATTTCGTGGATAAAAGACCTGCTTTACATCATCGCCGTGCTTACGATGAGCCTTGCAAATATAATGGCTCTAGTGCAAAAAGACGTAAAAAGGATGCTCGCCTTTAGCTCAATAGCCCACGCTGGCGTCGTGCTTTGTGCCCTTGTGGCAAATTCTCACGAGGCAAATGTCGCCTTGTTTTTCTACTGGATCATGTTTTTGTTTGCAAATTTGGGCGCATTTTCTATGCTCTGGGTGGCAAGGTGCGACGATGTAGTCTGCTGGGATAAGCGCTTTAAACATCCATTTGAGAAATTTTCAGGGCTTATTAAAATTTTACCAAGCTATGCCGTGATAATGGGAATTTTTATGATAGCCCTTGCTGGCATTCCACCTTTTAGTGTATTTTGGGGCAAAATGGTACTTGTAGCGTCGCTCATAAAGGCTGACTACGTCGTACTTAGCGTCATTATCATGGTAAACTCAGCCATTGCTATCTACTACTACCTAAAGCTCATTGTCTTTATGTTTTTAAAAGAGCCTATCGTGCAGGATAAAAACCTCTACACTGCAAACGTCTCAATGGCACTAAAGGTAATAGTTGGCATCGCAGTGGCCGGAACGGCCTTTTCGTTTTTATTTTCTGGAGCGATTTTGGAATTTATTGGGCATTTTGTCTTTGCTTCAGGATTTTAGAAAATTTAACTATAATGGCGGCATGAAAAAGCTCTTAATCATTTTATTTTTACCGCTTTATCTAACTGCTTTTAGTCTTAGTCTAAACAGCGGCGCAAATGGCAATAAACCTTACAGCGTCCTACAGCTAAGTGATGAGCAAGAATTTGAATGTGTGGAGCAAATTTTAGCCTATGATACAAAGCGTTATGTCTGCATGCTTGATGATGGAATTTTACCTAATGTCGAGGATACTACACTGCCTTTGATGGATATAAAATACAAAAAACAAGATGGCAAGCTCTTTATCGTGATCATGCCAAAAGCACCATCAAAGTTACTAAACGTCCAGACCGAGCTTTACAGTAATCCAAGCGTGCAAGACACGCCAAAAACCAGCATCTCAAAGCACTTTAGCATCATTATCGACACCTCTTTGGTAGAGAGTAGCAAAAAGAGATCTGGGCTAAACTTCGCCCCTGACTTTAAAGATATGCTAAGTCCCAGCATCGGGGCACTAGACCTCAATAAAGCTCCTATTACCGGACTAGATAGCAACGATATAGATATCTATATAAATATAAAAAGAGCTTACGAAAAAGGTGCTTTTGAAAGCGTAGTAAAAGATACTCAAACTGCTATAAAAAGACACCCAAAGAGTCTTTTTTCCAGCGAATTTTTACTTTACAGATTAAGAGCACTTGATAAAATTTTTGAAACAAAAAGCGAGCTTGAAGAGCTTGAGCCAAAAGATATTGTAAATGAAGGCAGAGTTTGGATCAGAAAATTTCCATCTGACGAAAACTACCCAGAGGTGCTATATCTAATCGCCAGAGCCTATCTAAAAGACAGCATTGCAAGTGATGCGAAATATATGCTTGATATCCTAAACGAAGAACACGCAAACTCAAAATTTACAAAACTTGCAACGCTTGATTATGCTGATTATCTTTACAAAATAGGCAGACAAAAAGAGGCGCTAAGCGACTATGAAAAGGTGCTTTACTCAACAAATGATATAGACCTTGCAAGTAGAGCAGCGCTGAGTTTGGCGGATGCGAATATCGATAAAGAAAAATTTGACGAAGCAAAGAAATTTGTACTAAAAATCGCAAATGCAAATGAAAAATTTTTTATGAACAACCCAACAAAATCGATGAACCTAGCATCTACATTTGCCAGCAAAGATATACCTGATGTAGCCGCTAGAATATATGAGATACTAATAAACAATAGCGATAGAACAAAAGATTTTTATGAAGTTGCATTAAAAAATTTAGCACTAAATCTAGCTAAAACAAAAGATGAAAAAAAGGCGTACGAGTACTTAAACCGGTACGAGACAGAGTTTAAATATGGCGATTATATCGATGAAGTCACCAAGGCAAAAGATGGTTTATTTTTTGAAGAAGAGGACAAAAACTCTACCGCACTTCACACTAGATATAAAGAGCTCATCGAGAAATATGCTGGCACAAATATTAGCCAAAAAGCACTTATTAGCAAGCTTGAGCTTGATCTAAAAGAGCGTAAATTTGCCGATGCACTAACTTATAAGACATTAGCACAAGATCAAAATTTAAGCAAAGCGATTGAGCTGGTAAATGAGGCTGCGCTTGAACTTGCAAAAGAGTATTTTATAAAAGATGACTGTACGGCCGTTGTAAATTTACTTGAAAACTACGATATAAATAAAATCTCACTACCACAGTTTAAGCTTTTTAACTGCTACTTTAGAACGGCTCGCTACAACGATGCACTTGAGCTAGCAAAAGCTCACGTAAAGGATGAAAACTTAGAAGATAGAGTCGAGTGGCTGGTAAATTTGAGCAAAATTTTATATAAAAACAAGGACTATGAGCATGCGATCATTGCAGCAAATGATGCACTTTCACTTGGTTCATCAGTTGAATACTCAGACCCAACGCCATCACTTTTTGATAGATTTTACTCTCTACTTGCACTAAAACGCTTTACTGAAGCGGTCTCAACTATTAGCGCGATTGAGCAGCTAAGGGGACAAGATTTTAAGATCATCGAAGCATACATGGCAATAAGCGACTATGCGATAAAGAGTAACGACTACGCCATCGCTACAACATACGCCAAAAAGGCACTTGAGCTACAAACCAAAACAAAGATAAATACATTTTCGCCAAAGTTAAATTTTAACTACTCAGAGGCTTCTTTAAAAACTGATAATATTGACGAGGCGCTTGATGAGGCAAAATTTATACTAAATATGAAACTTGGGCCAGATGACCGCTTGCATGCTTTAAATTTAATAAGCGAAATTTATATTAGGCAAAAGCAGTTTAAATTAGCCAAACCTTATTTAAAAGAGTGTGCTGACTCAAATTTTACGAGTCCATACAAAGATGCTTGCAAAGCCAAACTTGAGATGATAAAGTAAAAATCCTTAGCCATAACTAGCCAGCAGGAGAAATTTGGTGTCAAATTTAAAAGATCTACAAAAAGAGTATTTGGAGCTAGAAAAAGAGAATTTCCCAGATGGCAAAAGGATTAAATTTATCGCTGCTTTAGGTGTTAGCGACGAGATAGCATATCATTATGAGCTCATCTGCAAAGAGTGG
The DNA here is from genome assembly GCF_052169515.1 of Campylobacter sp. GTDB lineage: Bacteria > Campylobacterota > Campylobacteria > Campylobacterales > Campylobacteraceae > Campylobacter_A. Next base: position 1,099 of record NZ_JBQNCH010000026.1, on the reverse strand, counting down.
CAAGAGGAAAGACAGCTAAATTTAGAGAGTAGCTTTGATAGACATGGAAGTGCTGGGATAGAGTTTTTATTTGAGCAGCTAGCCAAGATGGATAATCAAAAAATAAGAATAGAGACTATCTATCTTATAGCGCAAGTTCTCTCTAAGTCTAAAAATAGAGACTTTTATGCGGCGTTTTGTGACCGCTTAACCGCGTACATACTTTCTCTCGCGGATGCGGATAATGCCCTTAATCGCAAACTTATAATAGCTTTAGGGTGGGTAGGCGCATCAGAGAAAATAGATATTTTGACAAGCGAAATGCTAGACAACAAAGATAGTCTTTGTAAGGCATGGTCGGCAGCTAGCCTCATGCAAATGTCCTTTCACCGAGTCAAACAAGAGATATTACGTATCAAAACAAAAAGCGCATTTGTTCAAAGCATTTCAGCCGAAAAAGATCTGTACGCTTGCGGGCTCATGGTAGAAGCAGCCCAAATTTTATTTGGCAAAAAATGGATATCATCTACCGCAGTTGAAAACCAAAATGAAGAAAAAATAGAAAAAGCTAGGAAATCGGCTATAAAATTTTTAAGCAAGTATTAAATTATATAAACAAATTTCATGTTGGCATATATAAGACAGGCATTTGTAGTCACAAAAATTTATTTCATTTTATGAATTTAAAAATTACAATGAACAGATAAGTCCAATAACATCATAAAACCTTCAATCTAAATTTATCACACTCTGTAGTCCAAATCTACTCCATTCTCTTTTATGTTAAAAATAACTTTTAATCTGATAAATTTTGTAAAAAAATTGTTATGTTCAAAGAAATTTTTCTTTCAGTACATTAAAATAGCTAATTTTACTATACAAACAATAAGTTTAGCTAACCGTTTAATAGGCAAAAATTTTGATTGAATTTATAAGAGAAGCTCTATTTTAATAAAAATGGTGACCCATACGAGACTCGAACTCGTGTTACCAACGTGAGAGGCTGGTGTCCTAACCGCTAGACGAATGGGCCAAAAAAATGGTGCCCCGTGTAGGTCTCGAACCTACGACCCCATCATTAAGAGTGATATGCTCTACCAACTGAGCTAACGAGGCAAAT
>NZ_JBQNCH010000025.1:0-20917 GCF_052169515.1 Campylobacter sp. | reverse complement strand
CAGGTCGATGAGATCCGCGCCAAAATGGAAGCCGAAGGCAAAGGCAGATACGAGATCCAAGAAGCACTAATGCACTATGATCTTCAGCCTAAATATAAAGCACCAAACGAAAGAGCAGGAATAGGATATGAGTAGAAAAATAACTATAAAAGCATTTAAATATAATCCGTTAAGCAAAATTTCAAAGCCACATTTTGCAACATACGAGCTAGAAGAAACTGATGGTATGACGCTTTTTATAGCGTTAAATCAAATTCGCGAGAAATTTGACCCGGATCTTAGCTTTGACTTCGTTTGCCGTGCGGGAATTTGCGGTAGCTGCGGTATGCTAATTAACGGCACACCAAAGCTTGCTTGCCGTACACTAACCAAAGACTATCCAAGTGGCGTGATAGAGCTTATGCCTTTGCCGGTATTTAAGCTACTAAAAGACCTAAGCGTAGACACTGGTAACTGGATGAACGCAATGAGTAAGCGTGTGGAGAGCTGGATACATACAGATCACGAGACAGATATCTCTAAGCTTGAGGAAAAAGTTGAGCCAGATGTTGCTCAAGAAGTATTTGAGCTTGACCGCTGCATCGAGTGCGGTATCTGCGTGGCTTCATGCGGCACGGCTATCATGAGGCCTGATTTCATCGGTGCGGTCGGACTTAACCGCGTAGCTAGATTTAAAATCGATGCGCTTGATAAACGAACCGACGAGGACTTTTACGAGCTTATCGGCGATGATGACGGCGTATTTGGCTGTATGACTTTGCTAGGCTGCGAGGATAACTGCCCTAAACACCTCCCGCTACAAAGCAGGATTGCGTATATGCGCAGAAAGATGGCTGTAATAAAGTAAAAAAGGGGCTGTAAAAGCCCCTAAATTTACTATCAATTTTTAATACTACAAATAGAAGCCAAGATACAGACACAAATATCCAGCACCGCAAACAAGAAAAATACAAATATTAAAAGCGGAACCAATAAAACTATGCCCATTACATACCCAAGTGGTAACATAATTAAAAATAAAATACCAAATCCAACGTTAAAGCAAAAAGATATCGCAAATAACAAAGCGATCACATTCAAAAAAAGAGCTGATATTTTCAAAAAGAAAATCTGTCAAACTTGTATACTTCATGCGGTGATTATAGCTACAAAAATGTAAAAAGCAAGAGAGTTTTTTGGTAAAAATTTATATAATTTGGCAACCAACCTACTTCATTTAAGGATATAAAATGATACCAAGCTATAAAGATATGATGTTGCCTATTTTAGAATTTATCGCACAAAATGACAAAATGAGCAGAAGCGAAATTCATAAATTTATAATAAATTATTTTAAACTAAACGATGAAGACTTTTCTCAAAGGATAAAAAGAGGAACACTAACTTATATAAATCGTGCCGACTGGGCCCTAACATATCTGGCCACCACAGCACAAATAAAATCAAAACCAGAGATGAAGCCTCTTGAAAAAATTGGCAAAAGCCTCTTTTCTATAACAAATTTTGGAAAGAAACTAATAAAAAATAAAGATAAAGAGGGCAAATTTTTATCTTGGTATAATGAAATTTATAAACAAGAGATAAAACAAGAAGAGAAGGAAGTGACAGAAAACACACCAGATGACAACTTAAAAGAAGCGTACGAAAAAATCAAAGAAGAACTTAAAAATGAAATTTTGTCCATTATTTTAGAGAAAGAACCGAGATTTTTCGAGCATCTAGTAACAGAGCTTTTAGAAAGTATGAGCTATGGCACCGGTAGTCTTACAAACAAGGGGCCAGATGGCGGAATAGACGGCATCATAGACGAAGATGAACTTGGGCTTTCTAAAATTTACATCCAAGCAAAGAGGTATAAAGATGGAAGCAACATAGACAGTCAAGAAATTCAGCAATTCATTGGTGCTATATCAAACAAAAATACCAAAAAGGGTGTCTTTATAACAACAGCAAAATTTACAAAAAATGCCGAAGAATTTGCCAAAAACAACCAAAATTTTAGCGTAGTCTTAATAGATGGTGATAGATTGGCTGAGCTAATGATAAAGTACAAAGTCGGAGTTCAATCAAGTCAAACCTATGAAATTTGCAAAATCGACACTGATTTTTTTGAGGAAAATAACTTTTAGAAAATAATCCACAAATCACTGTTGCACATATATTACTGGTGGCCACATAGTCTGATTTTGACCTTACTTTATTTATGAGTTTAAACAAAATTTAACTTTGCTCTGCTATAAAAATAGTCCAATTTTACCAGCCCAAAACACTTTTTAAACCAAATTTCACTCTTATAAACGCCGTCTAAATTTTAAGTGTTATAATTACGGCAAAATAACGATTTTAAGGAGAGAGTATGCAGTCACGCATAATCACTGGCGTTTTGATGTTTGTTGCTATTTTGATAGTGTTTTTTATTAATAATTATATTTTAAATTTTATCTTGCTCGGTGCTGTGCTTTATCTTGCATTCAACGAGTCACTAAAGCTTTACGACATCGATCACAAACAGCTAGTCTTTGCAGCTCTTGCGTTTTATGTACTGACATATTTTACAAATCCAATTTTTATAGCGATCCTTGCTATTATGCTAGTAGCTTCGATACTGGCTCACATAAAAAGTGAAAATTTAAAGCTGGTTGCACCTTTTATATACCCAACCACACCTATCTTTATGATGTGGATGCTTTACTCAGAGTATGGCATAGGCTATCTCGTGTGGCTTATTTTAAGCGTAGTTGCAAGCGACAGCGGTGCATTTTTTGTTGGCAAAATGTTTGGCAAACATCCATTTAGTCCAAGCTCGCCAAATAAAACCATAGAAGGTGCAGCAGGTGGCGTAGTAATAGGCACAGTGATTGGTTGCATTGTTGGGAATTTTGTAACTGAAGGATTTTTCCAAATTTTATTTTCAAGCTTTTTAGTCTGCGTGTTTGCAGTTTGGGGAGATCTGTTTGAGAGCTATTTAAAAAGACTTTGTGGCGTAAAAGACAGCGGCACGCTTTTCCCAGGACACGGTGGCATGCTTGATAGGATAGATGGCTATTTATTTGGCGTAGTAGCCCTACTTTGGTCGCTCTCGTGGTAATACTTGGCTCAACTGGCTCAATCGGCAAAAATACTCTTAGCCTTTGCGAGAAATTTGGCGTTAAGGTTGAAGCGTTAAGCTGCGCTAAAAATGTAAATTTACTAAATGAGCAAATTTTAAAATTTAAACCAAAATTTGTCTGCGTAGGTGATGAAAAGCTAGCTAAAAATGTAAAAAATATTGAGAGTAAAAATGTATTTTTTGGTGAAGCTGGTTTACTACAAATGCTTGAAAACTCAAGCTCAAAAAAGGTCATCAATGCCCTTGTTGGCTTTGCTGGCCTTGCTCCTAGCCTAAAGACACAAGCTCTTGATAAAAAACTTGCTTTGGCAAATAAAGAGAGCCTGGTAGTTGGTGGCAAATTTTTAAAAACAAGAGAAATTTTACCGATAGATAGTGAGCATTTTGGACTTAAATTTCTACTTGAAAATAAAACTGCACCAAAAAAACTTATCATCACAGCAAGCGGCGGTGCGTTTTACAAAAAACCGATCAAATTTTTAAAAGACGCCTCGCCAAGTGATGCGCTAAAGCATCCAAACTGGGACATGGGGGCAAAGATCACTATCGACAGTGCAACGATGACAAATAAGCTTTTTGAGGTGATGGAGGCTTACTGGCTTTATGGTATCAAAGATATCGAAGCGGTGATAGAGCCAACTTCTGCAATACACGCCGTAGTTGAATTTATCGATGGCTCAAGTACGATGCACCTCTCACGCCCTGATATGAAGCTAGCTATCGCTCATGCTATGTTTGAAAATATTAGTGAAAATATCGTTCCGCACGCAAATTTACTTGATCTTAAAAACATTAAATTTCATAAAATCAGTCATAAAAAATACCCAGTTTTTTCGCTAAAAGATGAAGTTCTAGCAAGCCCTGATCTAGGCGTAGTAATAAACGCTGCAAACGAGGTTGGAGTATTTAACTTTTTGGAGCAAAAATGCTCGTTTTTAGATATCTCAAGGCTGATTTTAGGCTCAGTGAAAAAATTTAGAAATTTAAAGATCACCACTCAAGATGAAATTTTTGAAGTTGATAAAGAAGTTAGAAATTACGCAAAAAGGATGTTAAATGCAAAGGTATGAGGGTTATAAATTTGATCCCAAACAAAGCTTAATTGGTGTTCAATTTTTGTTTGTTGCTTTTGGTGCACTGGTGCTAGTGCCCATACTCACAGGACTTGACGCAAACGTCGCGCTCTTTACGGCCGGTCTTGGCACGCTACTTTTTCAGATAATTACTAGAAAAAATGTTCCACCTATTTTTCTAGCAAGTTCCTTTGCCTTCATCGCACCGCTTCAGTACGGCATCGAAAAATGGGGCATAGCAGTCACTATGGGCGGTATAATATTTGCAGGTCTATTCTATGTCGCATTAAGCCTTGTGGTTCGCTTTGGTGGTGAGAAAATTTTACATAAAATTTTACCTCCTGTTGTTGTTGGACCTGTCATTATGACAATAGGTCTAATACTTGCTCCAAATGCTGTAAAAATGGCTACTTCAGCCACTGAAATTTATACTCAAAATGATGCTATGATAGTCGCAGCTGGCTCGCTAATAGCCACAATCCTAGTCATGATGCTAGGACGTGGGATGTTTAGATTGATCCCTATTTTACTTGGTATCATTACAGGCTATATCATGGCCTACAGCTTTGGTATGGTCGATTTTAGCCCTATATTTAATGCACCTTGGTTTAGGATACCAAATTTCACTACACCAAAATTTGAGTTTGAAGCGATCATTTATATGATACCTATTGCTATCGCTCCAGCGATTGAGCACATAGGAGATATGCTTGCTATTTCAAATGTAACAAAAGAGGATTTTTTAAAAAATCCAGGACTTAAAAATACGCTTCTTGGAGACGGCCTTGCCACTTCGCTTGCTGCTTTTTTTGGTGGTCCACCAAATACTACCTACTCAGAAGTTACAGGCGCGGTTAGTCTCACAAAGGCTTATAACCCAGCGATCATGACCTTTGCGGCACTTACCGCTATCATTTTAGCTTTTGTAGGTAAGCTTGGAGCCATGCTTTCGACTATTCCAGCTCCGGTCATTGGCGGTATCATGCTACTGCTTTTTGGCATCATCGCAAGTGTCGGTATGGAGACTCTTATAAAAAATAAAGTAGATCTTGCAGATCCTAGAAATATGATAATCGTAGCTCTCATCTTTATCTTTGCCATCGGTGGCATGGTGCTTGATTTTGGTGCGGTTAAATTTTCAGGTATAGGGCTTGGGGCGGTTACTGGTATAGTTTTAAATTTACTTTTACCAAAGACCAAGCATTATGAGGGATATTAATGCGTAAATTTTCACTTTTTTTTGTAGCTATTGTCGCTACTAGTCTTACCAGTGCAAATACTCTAGACTACGCACTCATCAAAAAAGGCGAACCAAGTGAAAATACAATGCTGCTACTTGGTGGCATTCAAGGTGATGAGCCTGGTGGATTTTTAGCAGCCTCAATCGTGGCCACCGACTATAACATCACAAAGGGCTCTCTTTGGGTTGTGCCAAATTTAAATTTTCCAAGCATTATCGAGCGAAGTCGTGGCACAAAAGGTGATATGAATAGAAAATTCGCTCACGTCGAAAAAAATGATCCAGACTACAACTCAGTCATGCGGATAAAAGATGTCATCACTGATAAAAACGTTACACTCATCTTAAATTTGCACGATGGTAGCGGATACTATAGAGATAAATTTATAAATAAAGATGAAAATCCGGACAAATGGGGCAATACTTGCATCATAGATCAAAGTACGCTTCCTGGCTCAAAATACCCAGAGCTTGAAGAAATTGCAACAAGCGTAAAAGATGTCTTAAACAAGCATTTGTTAGAGCAAAAACATCAGTATCATGTTAAAAATACCCATACTGCACTTGGTGATCAAGAGATGCTAAAGAGCCTCACATACTATGCGATCACGCAAAATAAATCAGCCTTTGCAAACGAAGCTAGTAAAAATTTAAATGCCGAGCAAAGGACATATTATCATCTAATCGCGATCGAAGAGTATATGAAAAAGGCTGGCATTAGCTTTACAAGACCGTTTTCGCTTGATGTAAAAAGCGTAAAAAAAGCAATCGAAAAAGAGATCAGGCTTGAGCTATTTGATACTTATGTGCTAAGCCTTAAAAATCTAAGGCCAGTGATAAATTTTGTTCCATTTAAAAAAGGTGAGATTAGTTACAGTTCGCCAAACCCACTAATCGCTGTAATAAAAGAAAATGACAGCTTCAAAGTACATTATGGCAACCGCTTTGTTACGAGATTAAAGCCGCAATATTTTGAGTTTGCAAAGCCACTTGATAAAATTTCACTAATAAGCGATGGCAAGGAGCTTACATTAAAAAGTGGCGATAAATTTGGCGTAAAAAATAGCTTTAAGATAAAATCACTCAAAAATGTACGTGTAAATGTCATAGGATATGGCACAAAAAGCGTGGACGAAAGCGAGCAAGAAGTGACCAAAAAAAGCATAAACAAAAGCTATAGCATAGATAAAGACGGCAAAATTTATAGAGTTGAATTTTATACAAACGAAAGTAGTAAAGAGAAATTTGCTGGTATGATATTAGCGGAGTTTAAATGATACTTGGCATCGAAAGCAGCTGTGATGACAGCTCGGTTGCACTCATTGATGAGCACGATTTAAAGCAGATTTATTATAAAAAAATTTCTCAAGAAGAAGAGCACGCTATTTTTGGTGGCGTCGTTCCAGAGCTTGCAGCAAGACTTCACACAAAGGCGCTGCCAGCACTTTTAGAGGGTATCTTGCCAAATTTTAAAGATATAAAAGCGGTCGCTGTGACAAATGAGCCGGGCCTTAGTGTGAGCTTGATAGGCGGTGTCAGCATGGCAAAAGCATTAAGCGTAGCTCTAAATATCCCACTAATCGCCGTAAATCATCTAGTGGGTCATATATACTCGCTATTTTTGGAGCGTGAAGCTACCTTTCCACTTGGTGTACTGCTAGTAAGCGGCGGACATACAATGATCTTAGAAATAAACGAAAATGGTGAAATTTTAGAGCTAGCAAGCACTGGCGATGATAGTTTTGGCGAGAGCTTTGACAAAGTGGCAAAGATGCTTGATCTTGGCTATCCAGGAGGTACCGTAGTACAGCAAAACGCCTTGCTTTGCAAAGACAAAGAGAGGTTTCATTTTACTATTCCGCTTCTTCATGATAAACGCCTTGAATATAGTTTTTCAGGACTTAAAAACCAAGTCAGAGTTGAAATTTCTAAGCTAGAAAAAATTACTCAAAAAGATATTGCCGATATTTGTTACGCTTTCGAAAATACAGCCTGTGAACACATTTTAAATAAGCTTGAAAAGGTCTTTAAATTAAGAAATTTTAAGCGTTTTGGCGTAGTTGGCGGTGCAAGCGCAAATCTAAATTTACGAAAAAGACTTGAGATACTTTGCCAAAAAAATGAGTGTGAACTTCTGCTGGCTCCACTTGAGTTTTGCTCTGATAATGCCTTAATGATAGCAAGAGCAGGACGCGAAAAATACCTAAAAGGCGAGTTTATAAAGCATAACGAACTAAGCATAAACCCAAGAATTAGCTTTAAAAAATTTGTACTATAAATTTAAATTTTTCTTAGAAAAAGAATGAAATTTATATACTTAATATTTGATAACTTCATAAGTAAAAATATAATAAAATCTAAAAATTTTTAAGAAAAAGAATCTTTAATGGACGAGTTTTTAAATCACGCTTGGCGTGCAAACAAAATTTATACCAGTGCCGATATGAGCGTACCATTTCATCCGGACCTGCTGGCACTTCTTTTGGCTTGCGATGAGAAAAATTTAGATGAGTTTATGGTGCTTGATGAGTTTAGACATATCTTAAAAAAACTCAACGTAGGACTTGATATATTTAGCATACAAAGTGCTCAGCTAGCTATTTTAAAAGAGGCAAAAAAGCAAAAAATTTCAAGTGAAGAGCTAGTTTTTTACCTAGAAAAACTGCGTGATGAAGAGATTATTGCTGATGAAAAATTTACCTTTTTGTCCCAGCTTTTAAGCAAAAATGCCAATAAAGAAGAAGCCAAAGTTTCTATCAAAAAATCAAAAGATTATTTTCATAAAAATTTAGATTTTCTAAACGAGGTAAATCAAAGGGCAAGCTCACTTGATGAAGATAAAGAATTTTTATTAGCTTTAGAAAATGCCAAGAAAAAATCAAACGAAACGCTTTTTAACATCGCAGTAAGTGGCGTCATAAACTCTGGCAAATCAACCCTTTTAAATGCCCTTTTAAACAAACGTGTTCTTGGCGCTTCAAATATACCTGAGACTATAAATTTAACCATCTTAAAGCACGCTACAAACAGCCATGCAAAGGTAAATTTTTATAGCCCTGATGAGTTGGTAAAGCTTGGACTCACAAGCGAAAATTTACCTGCAAGTAGCGTAGAGATCAGCCTAGATGAGATCAAAAACTACACATCCTCAAGCTCAAAAACAGCAAATCTAGTAAAAAGCGTAGAGCTTTATGATGATTTGGAGCTTTTAAGGGATAATGTCTGCATCATAGATACGCCAGGCATAGATGACGCCGTTATCTTAAGAGAAGAAATAACTACAAATTTTATGAAAGAGTGTGATCTCTTAGCACATCTCATGAATGCCTCACAAAGTGCCACACAAAAAGATGTATTGTTTTTAAAAAACTGCCTAAAAAACTCACACATCGTAAGGCTTGCTATCGTACTGACACATGCTGATGAGCTTGATGTAAAGGAGCTTAACGAGACACTTAACTACACAAAAAAGGCTATCTGCGAGCAGATAAATGACGTGGAGGTTGATTATTTCGTACTTAGTGCGAAAGCTTATCTTGATGGTGATCCAAATAGTGGCGTGGAGGAGTTTAAAGAGTATCTTTACGAGGTACTTTTTGGCAAAAACTCTAAAAAATCAGCGATGATTTTAAGCTCATACCAAAAAGAGATACAAAATATCTTACAAAAAAAGCTAGAAACTACAAAAGCTAAAATTTTAGCTCTTCAAGCTACTGCTTTGGAGCTTGAAGCCTTGCAAAATGAGCAAGCAAATATCAAAAATTCTCTTAATGAAAATTTCACAAGACTTGCAAATTTAGTACAAAATGAGCTAGAAAAATTAGAGAATAAAAATATAGAGAGCATCTATAAAATGGGGCTTGAAACGCTTTTACAAAATATCACTGAAAAGATTAAAAGCGAAATATCTTACTGTAAAAATAAAAAACAAAGCCTAGATATTGGACGTCTTGTGCAAATAGCAAAAACTACGCTAAAAGACGGAGTTATGGCACTAATGAGAGAGGCTAGAAATGAAACTTTGGTGCAGATTAGATCAAGTGAGCAAAACATTGCTTTAAACTTTGATGGCTTTAAGATAAGCAAAGAAGAAATTTTTAGCATAAATGACTTTTTGGAGCAAATGGGCGTCAGGCTCGAATTTGGCGAACTTCTTGATAGCTTTAAGACCAAAATTTCAAGCAAAAATGAGCCAGATGAGGCACTCCTTGGCTTAAGAGAGGATCTTTTAAAAGATAAGGATATTTCACATTTTTGTGGAATATTAGCTCAGCATGAAAAAGAGCAGCTACAAAGCAAAGTAAAAAGCTATGAGATGGAGCAAAAAAAGATGCTTGAAAAAAGGCTAAATGAGCTTGATAAAAAGCTCAATGAACTAAGTACACAAAATAAAAATAAGATCTTAGAACTCAAAAAAGCCTCCGCCGTGCAAGATGAAATTAGCTCACTTCTAATGGAGCTTGAAAATGTTTAATGAGTTTATAAACGCCTATAAAGCGAGATATTTTAAAGTTTTTACAAATGACTTTAAAGGCGAGCTAGCAAAATTTGCAAATGAGCTAAGCGAGCCCAGCTTGCATGCGAGTAAAGAGATAAAAGAGAGCCTAAATCTACTAATCAACACACTAAACGAACCACCGTTAATCGCGGTCATCGGCCAGTTTTCAAGTGGCAAATCAACATTTTTAAATGCACTTCTAGGCTCAAACGTGCTGCCATCAGGCCTTACCCCAGTCACAGCTAAGTCTGTAAGGCTAAAATTTTCAAAGTTACCGCTTTTAAGCGTGAAATTTATAGATGGCGGCGAGAGCTTGCTAGCAAGTAGCGAGTTAGCCGAGCTAAATAGCGTGAGCGAGAAAACCAAAAATATGACACTTTACTCACCAAGTGAAATTTTAAAAGAGATAAATTTTATCGACACACCAGGATTAAATTCACTAAGAGATGCTGATACAAAAGAGACAAAAAATACTTTAAGAAAAGTTTGCGGTGTGATCTGGCTAAGCCTTTCAAATAACGCTGCAAAGGCAAGCGAGCTTGAGAGTATCAAAGAAATTTTAAAAGCTAACGATCTAAGAGCAATATGCCTAATCAATCAAAAAGACAAACTAAGTCCAAGCGAGCTTGAAGCCTTGCTAGCACACGCAAAGCAAACTTATGGTGAGCTTTTTGCTGATTGTGTAGCCATTTCGTCAAAGCAAGCACTACTTGGCATCACAAATGACGATAAAGACTTACTTGAAATTTCAAATTTTAGCGTAGCGCTAGAGTCCATCAAAAAGACTTTTTTAGACAGTAGTTTTAAAGAAAATTTTATAAAAGCAAGAGCTACAAAAATTCTAAATTTTTTAATAAGCGAGCAAGAAAATAGGCTAAGAATTTATAACGAGGCAAAGAAAATTCTATATCTTTTTAATAAAAATTTAGACTCAAATTTGGAGAAAATTTTAAACGAGTTTAAGCCGCAAATATCCCTTAGATATAGCGACATAAACGAGGTTGTAAAGTTTGCATCAGATGAGATATTTAAACTACTTAAGCCATTTTCTAGAGAAAAATTTGTAGCTACAAAAACGCTACTCAATAAAGAAATATACAAACGAGAAAAATTTGAAATGATAAGCCTTGATACAGATGAAGTATTTTCAAAGCTTATCTATGATGATGTGGTTTTTAGCAAGTTTTTTAAAGGCTACAAAAAGAGTCTAAAAGAGCTTGAAAATGCGATAATTACTGCATTTGATAATCTTTACAAAGAGCTTGAAAATGAAATTTTAATCTACAAATCCCACTATGAAAATTTTAATACCTTTGATGACCTTAGCTCAAGCTACGAGATAACATCAATAAATACATATGCCGGACAAAGCTATGAAAATTTCCTAAGAGACTATGAGAGAGCTAAAATTATAGCGACACAAAAAATTTCACTCTTTTTTGAAAAACTCGATATAAAGGTCGCATCAAACTATGAAAATGCACTAAAACTTGCTGTTCATTTTCTAAAGCAAAAGATAGAAAACTCGCTAAGCTCGTATTTGCAAATGGGTACACCACTTTATATACCAAGTGCAAAAGATGTCTATGAGCGGATGCTTAACTCATTTAGCCTTTATGAATTTGAAGCTTTAATGTGTTCAAATACCTCATTTTTAAACAAAGTCATACTTGATATAAAGAGAGATTTTAATAAAATCCACTCCTCAAAAATCGCCATGCTTGAGAGCTTAGAAACTAGACCAAAAGAGCAAATTTTAAAGCTAGAAAAGCTTCGTAAAAATTCGTTAATACTGATGTGAGGTAAAATTAGAATTTAGCGTTTGCAAATTTGGTATATAAAATAAAATTTTAAAGGATAGATAGATGATTGGGTTTTATGTAAACTTAAAAATTAAAGCTGGTTTTGAAGCAAAATTTGAAGAAATTTTAAAAGAGATCGTGCCAGCTTCAAGAAAAGACAAAGGCTGCCTAAACTACGAGTGTGGCAAGGTCGCTGGGACACAGAGTGAGTACTGTTTTATGGAAATTTGGGATACTCTAGCAAGCCAAGAAGCTCACATGAAAAGTGTTCACATGATAAAAAATGCCACTGCTTTAGAGTCTTGCAAAGATAGCCAAGAGGTAAAGATCATAAATTTTATACACGTAGAGGAATGATATTTGCTTTAAAAAGATAAAAACAGATAAAAAATGAGTGAAGAAAAAATGCTTGAGATGATAAATGCGACTGCTGATATTATATTTATGGCCGTACTTAGAGGAAAAGTAAGCTTTGAGGCCTGCAAAAAGGATAAAGAGATCATTGATTCTCTAAGAGAAGAGCTGCTTAGTAAAAATCCAAATAAGCTCAAAATTTCACAAGATTCACACCAAATAATTCAAATTTTTGAAAAGTACCGCAACAAAAGATAGTCCGACTTAAAATTTCTATTCGCTTGCCGATATAGTGTTAAAAGGATTTGACATGATAAATGCACTGAATGGATTTAGCCAAACTTTTAGCTACCAAGATACTTTTAGCAAACAACCAAAAGTCGCTAATTCAAATTTAAACGAAGTAGAAATTTCTAACAAAACAGCGGATTTTAGACGTCCACCACTCTCTGGCTACACAAATGATGGCAAAATTTCTATCTGGGGTAAGATAAATGGACTTGATAGTAGCATGAGCAAAGACGAAATATCTAGTCTTAAAAATTTTGTAGATAGCACGAAGCTTTGGCAACCAAACTCCATCATCACTAGTGATAAAAATGGCTTTAGTGTCGATGAATTTATCAAAAAATATAAAATGAATTTCAATGATGGCATGGGCAATCATGCCTTGGGCGGTCTTTATCTAAGGCATGAGGCTCAGAGCTTACTTGACTCTAGTTTAAGCGCAGATGAGTTTAAAGACAAATGGCTAGAGTACACTACTGAGAAGATACTTGGGGAGCATGCGAATGTAAAAATTTCTTTTAAGGATGGTGCACTTCACTACGAGCAAAACTCTGCTAAAAAGCGGATAGAATTTTTAGATCAACCACTCCAATATCGTGTTAGCTACGCTGATAAAAATAGCAAAGATGAGTTTTTAAAATTTCTCAAAGAAAGTTTTGAGAAAGGCGAAAGCATCGCTGATGTGCTTCAAAATATCGCCCTTACGCCAGTTAATGAGAACGGTGATGAAGATATAGAAGAAGAGAAATTTAAACCAATGCAAGTTACCAAAAAGAGCGTGACTTATACCAACAAAGATATAAAACGTGAGTTTTTTGAGGAATTTATTAGACGTGAACTTAAAAATGGCACAAGTTTTGACGATCTAGTGCAAAAACTAAATAAGCTAGAGTCAAAAAATATCCTAGCATAAGCTAAAATTTTTGACTCAGTAGCTTTAAATTTCAAGACTGGTTGATTTTCTTGTAAATTTCTCACTATTCCTTTGGATTATTTATACTTATCACCATATTTTTTTCATCAAGATATAGCCTAGCTGCCGCCTTGATATCGTCATTTGTGACGGCCTCTACAGCCTTTATATACTCATCAGGAGTATAAAGTGGCGTGTTATAAATTTTATTTGAAACGATGGTTCTTAGCCAAAAGTCGGACTTTTCAAATTCTTTCTTTATAGAAATTTTACTTTGTGCCTTATAGTCTTCTAGGTGTTTTGGCGAGATCGCACCCCCTTGCTTAATGCGAGCGATCAGCTCTTTTATCTCAGCGATGATCTTGTCTGTATTAGCAGGATCGCATGTGAAGCCAATTAGGGTATTTGAATGCTCATATGGATACTGTGAGAGCTTCATAGCTAGGCTAAAGCCGTATGTCTGCCCCTTCTCTTCCCTAATCTGCTCGCGAAGTGCCGTTTTTAAAACTGAGCTTAATGCCCTTATTTTTATCGCACTTTCATAGCTATATTTTGCATCGAAATTTACAATATCCACGCCCACGTCACTTCTTTTTGAGGTCTGATACTCTCTTTTAAATGTATGCTGACCCTTGATACTTCTTACGCCATCATCTTTAAAATTCTCCTCGCCCTGCCCAGCTGGTAGCGTAGCGATATACTTTTCAACCAATGGCAAAAGCTTCGCCTCATCAGTATCGCCAACAATGACAAAGATATATGAAGCTGCATTTGTAAATTTATCTTTTACTATTTTTGTAAGCTCTTCTAGATTTAAAGAGTCGATGTCAGCCATCTCAAGTGGCGCTACACGTTTATTATTCTCATAAAAGAACTTGCTAAACTCAGTGCTAAATTTATAATTTGGCAAATTTTGCTCTTTAGCAAGGTTGTCCTTTGCTCTTTGCTTGATACGCTCTAGCACGTGAGCATCGGCTTTTGGAGCATTAAACTCTAAATTTATTACAGCTAGCAGCGAGTCAAGGTCATTTGTGCTTGATGAGCCGTAAAAGCCTTGCGTAAGACCTTCGATATTCTTTTGATAGCTTACGATCTTGCCATTTAAAATTTTTGATAACTCATAGTTGTTAAATTTACCAACGCCACTTTCATTTGAAAGCGTTACAGCAAAGCTTCCAAGCTTTGGATCGGCCAAATTTGACGTACCGCCCTTGCTCACGGCTGCAAAAGAGACACTATCTTTTTTAGTCAAAAGAGGCTTAAAGATGATAAGCGAGCCATTTTCACTCTTATATGTATAAATTCCATGCTTTTGATCAAAGCTTTTTGAGATGATCTTTTTGGGTATTATATCTTCGTTACCTAGACTCTTGTCTTTATTTTGATTTACTAAATTTGTATCATAAGGCACAGCCTCGCTTAGAAGCTTTAAAAACTCTTCTTTGCTAAGCTTATAGCCATCTTTACTAAAGACTCTCACACGCTCATCAGGAGTGGCTAAAATTTGCTTAAATCTAGCATTAACATCATCAAGAGTGATCTGCGATAAAAGCTTTAGACTAAGATCTCTGCTATCCTCATCGCTAAGCACAAAGCCACCATTTTCTATCATATTTAAAATTTCACTCGCATACGAGCTTGATTTTTTGCTCTTTGAGCGCTTAAATTTAGCATTTGCATTTGCAACGTATGCCTTTTTCATATCTTCAAAATCGCCCGCATTAAAGCCAAATTTCTCCACGCCCTTTATGACGCCCAGCATATCTTTTAGGCTTGCGTTAAAGTCACCTCCAAGTACGTTTGTATCAAAGCTATAAATTTTTTGCTTTGCCTGAAGCACCTGCATAGAAAAATTAGCATTTAAATTTGATGAATTGCTTGCATTTTTTTGCTCGTAAAGCATATTTAAAAGACTTGAGATAAAGCTATCTTCTAAATTTCTCTTCGCATCAGCTTCATTTAGTCTTGGCTCATATTTTGTAAAAAAACTAAGCCTAACCGCTTCTATGCCAGTCTCGTTTGCGTCGTAGTTGAAGACATTTAGCCCATCTTTAAAGGCAATATCTTTAGCTGGATGAACGTAGTTGTTTGTATTTTTTGCTCCATTAAAACTATTTTGGACTAAATTTTTGATCTCATTTTTATCAAAGTCACCAACTGCTACAAAGCTCATAAACCTTGGCTGATAAAGCCTCTCGTAAAATTTTTGAAGCTCTGGTGCACTCACACTTTTGATCACTTTCATGTCGCCGATTGGCGATCTATCGTAGTAGATAGAGCCACCAAAAAGCTCCTTTGTCTGTGCTTTATAAAGCCTATAAGCTGGCGTGTTTCGCTGACGCTCCTCCTCCATTATGACGCCTCTTTCCTTATCAAGCTCCTTGGCATCAACCCTTACGCCATCAACCCAGTTTGAAAAGACTTTAAAAACATCTTTTAAATTTTTCTCATTTACATTTATGCTTAGCGTGTAGCTGGTCTGATCATAGCTAGTTTGTGCGTTTAGATCAGCTCCAAATTTTACACCAAGGCTTTCAAGTTGCTTGATTAGCTCATTTTTACTAAAGTCACGACTGCCATTAAACGCCATATGCTCCAAAAAGTGAGCAAGTCCTTTTTCATTCTCTTTTTCATCAGTTGAGCCTGAGTTTATAACTAAGTAAAAAATGGCTGTCTTTTGTGGAAATTTATTCTCTTTTATATAGTATTTCAGTCCATTTTTAAGCTCACCACTTAGCATATCTTTGTCGTTTTGCAAAGCATTTAGGCTAAGTGCTAGGCACAAAAGCACTAAAAATTTTCTCATTTTTTCTCCTTTAAATTTCTAGGTAAAAAGGGGGATTTTAGTAGAAATTTGAAAATGTAAAATAAAGGATAGCCTGTAGAAATTTACAGGCTAATTAGGAAGTATTATTTTAGATCGTATTTTTTAAGTAAAGCTTCGTAGCTTCCGTCTTTTTTCATCTCATCTAAAATTTGATTTATTTTTTCTATTAGTGCAGTTTCTTTGCTCTTATCAAATGCTATAGAAAAGCCCTCACTGCCATCAACTTCTTTAAAAAATTCCTCAATCTCAGGATTCTTTTTAATAAATCCATATCCAATAGAGCTATCAAGGATAACTGCGTCAAATTTACCAACTTTTAGCCCCATAACAAGTGGCACAGTATCCTCTGCAGGTACTACTTTTGCTCCACTTATCGCGTTTGCGGCTAGCTCTTGAATTGTGCCTTGTTGTACGCCTATTCTCTTACCAGCTAGCTCTTCTTTTGCTTTTAGAGCATCATTTCCTTTTTTCTTTAGATAGATGTTTTCAGTTAAATAGTATGGCTTTGTAAAATCAATCGACTTTAATCTATCTGCGGTAGCGCTCATAGCACTTATGATGCCATTTATCTTACCGGCCTTCAGCGCAGGGATAAGGCCATCAAAGCTCATGTTTACTATCTTATACGAAAAACCTGCACGCTTTGAAATTTCGTCTATCAGATCGATGTCAAAGCCTGTTATTTTATTGCTTTCATCAATATATTCAAATGGTGGATAATTCGCCGCTGTACCAAATTTTAGCTCATTTGCACAAAGAGCAACAAAAGCCGTAATCAAAAGAGCAAAGATTTTTTTCATGTCGTATCCTTTAAAGTGATTTAGTGGGCTAATTATCAGAATTTATCTATTAAAATTCGTTTAAATTAATGACAAAAGAAAGATGCTAGAAACAAAAAGATAAAAACCATATCAAGATATCAAAGTGCCGCACCCTTACTCTATATTGTATGATTTTAGTCATCAGATTTAAACTACCCCAAGATGATATTTTTTATATCTACTAATGCAAAAAACAAAATTTACCAAATCAGATAAAAATTTAAAAACTTAAAAGAGAGATTTAACCCTCAAGCTATCTCGAGGGTTAAATGATTGATAAGAGATATTGCAAGGATTAAAATTTGCTTTTTCTAACTTCACCTACTATTGTCTTAGCCATGCTATCAACATCAGATGTTACTTCATTTGCTTTATTGACAATTGTTACATTGTCTTTTGTGAGAGTATCTATTTGAGCAACTGATTGATTTATCATGTTGATTCCTTCACTTTGCTCTTTTATAGATTCGCTCATTTCATTGATTGATTGGGCCAATACATTTGTATTTGCCTCTATCTCTGTTAGAGATTTTTGAGTTCTTTCAGCTAGTTTTCTAACCTCATCTGCAACTACCGCAAAGCCTCTACCGTGTTCTCCTGCGCGTGCTGCTTCTATTGCTGCGTTTAGAGCTAGTAGGTTTGTCTGATCGGCTATATCTCTAATGATAGTTATGATATTTTTGATCTCATCACTTTGCCTAATGACATCTGATGTCTTTTGAGATATTGCATTCATCGAGCTTGACATTTGCTCTACTGCAGCTGCAGATTCTTGAAGTGAGCTTGCTTGTACATTTGCACCTGTTGTTAGTTCTCTCATAGATTGAGTTAAGAACTCAGCTTTTTCTTCCAATGTATGTGCTTGCTCTAAATTAGCCTTTAACATATTTGCTATTTTCTCACCTAGAGCATTAATGCCAACGGCCATCTTGCCATCATCCTCAAGCCTTTTGGTAAAGTCTTGCTTTTTGAAGCTTTCTAGTAAATTTAGCACATCGTCGCCATTTGCTGCGATAGCATTTTTAAGTGCAATCTGCAAATCTTTAAATGTCTGTTTTAGTTGGCTAAGCGCAGGATTTGAAGTGTCTGCATTGAGTTGAGCTACGTAGTTGCCTTTACCGATTTGATTTACAAATGTATTAGCCTCTTTGATGAAATTATTTTGCTCAGATAAATTTGCCTCAATTTGTTTAATATTTTCATTTATCAGTTTGCTCATCTGTCCGATCTCGTCACTACCGTTACGATTTAGAAGCTCTGCTTTATTAGTTTTATTATTTAAAAAGTCAAAAAATCTAACTAATCCATTTTTAGTCTGATCTATGCCTGAGATCAAATTTTTACCTATCAATGTAGATACTAGCAGCATGAGTATAATACAAATAGCAATCACGGTAGCGCTGATAATAAGCTGTGTATCCGCCTCGCCTTTAATTTGCTTTGCATCTTTTTGCATATTATCAAGCAGCTTAAGCTCAAGCTCCCTCATCGCATCTATCGAAACACTTATCTTTGAAAACCAGCTTGGTGCATCATAAGATGCATCTTCGGTAGCAACTACGTTTTTGATGATATTCATAGCATCAGTAAAGTCTGATTTTTTTCTAGCGATATTATCAAATTCCGTACTAAATTCTTTTGGATTGTATTCGTCAAAATCCTGCATAAATTTATTTATAACGCTATTTAGTGCAACTACCTTGTTATAGTCCTCTTTACTTATGCTTTTTTTAGTAAAAACACCATTTAGAGTAGCACGTAAAATACCAAAAGACTCTTTTATCTCGCCAATGATGATAGCGCGGTTCAAATCATCTACAAGACTAGGCTCAAGCTTATCACTATAGCTATTTATAGTAACAACCTCTTTTCTTAGAATTTTTGTTATACGTCCGATTGGATTATCACCGCTCTTTTGATCTACGCCTGAGCGAATACTATTTAATTCTGGAGTTATTTCATTTTTTTCGTCAAGCTTTTCAAGTGCTTCATCTACATTTTTTCGTTGAGCTATAAGCTTTGTATTGTCTCCTCCAGCTAGTATGCCTGAGCTAAATCCGCGCTCTTTTTGCATCTCATGAATAAAAGTGCTTTGATTTATTATCGTATCTACTATCTTCTCACTATACTCAGCTTTTGCACGAGTTTTCATTATGCCATTTAGCATATACGCACTCATTATGCCAAATCCAATAAGACTGACGACAACTATTGCCATAATCTTAAATTTAATACCTAGATTATTCATTCTATTCTCCTTTTCTATTATCTTTTTCTATTTTAATACTAGCTCAATAAAATATTTTATATTTTTAAGCAGTAAAGCTTTTATTGTGCTTAAATTTTTTATAGCAAGCAAACAATAACCTTTTTGACATATCTGTAGAGTTAGCCAAAGAGTTATTTTGCACCATTTGAAACAAGGCATTAATCAATAAATCAATGTAAAATTTTATTTTATATTCAATTTTGTCGATAAAAAGTAGAAATTTTTTCTTAGTTGCATTAGTGTAAAAATTTTTAGCAAAACTACTAAAAATAAAAAGCATATCATTTAAAATAAATGCTGTTCTCATCCTGAGAAGCTTCATTTTTTCTCCTTAAAATAATTCGCCTATTTTATTAACTTTACTTTAAATATTATTAAAATTTAAAAACTAGAAATTCATAAGTTTTTTGCAGAAAACTCTTTGTTCTCTGCAAATTTCTACTTAAAAATTTATTTCTTTAAACCGTATTTATCTAGCATTTTGTCAAATTCGCCAGATTTTTTCAACTCATCAATCGCACCATCTATCTTTTTGATAAGCTCAGTGTGTTTGCCTTTATCAAACGCCATTGCAAAACCCTCTGTGCCATCAGGAACTCTTAAAAATTCCTCTAAGTCTGGATTTTGTTTTAAATATTCAATCCCTATTGGACTATCGGTTAGCACAACATCGATCTTACCAGCGTTTAGTGACATGATAGCGGCTGCTACGTTTTCAGCTGGTACTGACTTAGTTGTTATGCTTTTAGCTGCCTCTTCTTGAAGTGTGCCAACTTGAGCTGAAATTTTCTTATCTTTAAGGTTGTCTTTATTTACATCTGAGCCTTTTTTGCGGATAAATAAATTCTCTGAAAAATAATATGGTTTAGTAAAATCAACCGACTTTCTTCTCTCATTAGTAGCGCTCATACCGCTTATTGCGATATCGATCTTGCCTGTTTTCAAGGCCAAGATAAGGCCGTCAAAATTCATATTTGCAACATCAAATTTGATCCCAGTTTTTTTGGTGATCTCTTTTAATAAATCTATCTCGAAACCAACGATTTGGTTTTTTTCATCAAGATATTCAAACGGAGGATAATCAGCACTTGATCCGACTTTATAAACCACCTCTTTGCTAGCCTCTGGCGCATTTGCTGCACTTTTTTTGTTAGTGTTATCACCACAACCCATAAAAAATAAAACCAAGCCTAACGCTAGAACTTTTAAAAAATTTTTCATTTTTTATCCTTTATTAGTGATTTAAAATTTTACCTAAAAACTCTTGTAGACGCTCGTGCTGTGGATTTGTAAAGACATTTTTTGGCGTGTCATCGACTGCTATCTTGCCTTTATCCATAAAGAAAATTCTATTTGCTACATTCCTTGCAAAGCCCATCTCGTGAGTTACCACAAGCATCGTTATACCCTTTGCTGCGACATCTTTCATAATGTCAAGCACCTCACCTATCATCTCAGGATCCAGCGCACTTGTTGGCTCGTCAAAGAGTATAACCTCAGGATTCATCGCAAGGCTTCTAGCGATTGCTATACGCTGCTTTTGACCACCCGAGAGCTTGTGTGGGAAGGCGTATTTTTTATCGCTTAGACCCACGCTTTTTAGTAGCTCGTCGGCTCTTTTTTCAGCACTCTCTTTATCCAAAATCCCAGCTTTTATAGGAGCTAGGGTTAAATTTTGCAAGACGTTTTTGTTTGCAAAAAGGTTAAAGTGCTGAAAAACCAT
>NZ_JBQNCH010000024.1:0-22281 GCF_052169515.1 Campylobacter sp. | reverse complement strand
CTTATCTTCTGCTAGCTTTGCAGAAGGAGGCCACATTAGTAACATATATGCTAATGTAGGAACTATAGATGCTTTATCTCTAGCAGCAGGTGGAGATAATAGCTTTGGTGTAAGTGGAGGAAGTGCTGTTGGAGCTGGAGCTGGAGCAACTCCTGTTATACCTCCTATTGCTACAATTACAGCTCTAGGTTCAACAAATGTGACAGAGGGGCAAGATTGGAATGGCCCAGAGTATAAATTCTCTCTAGGCGATCTAGCTACAAGTGGCGTAAATAGATTAGCAACTAGACCAACTACATATGCTTTTAGCCTAAGTGGTGTAGAAAAAGGTGTAGACTATAAGGAGATAGAAACTCCAGATGGCAATTATGTCTTTGAATACAAAGATGCTGATGGTGATTGGGTTCCAATGTATGGTAATAAACTTACCGTAAATGATCCTAGAGATATAGAAAATCTAGAGGTTAGAATAGCGCAGCTAACAAACAACTCTATCCAAAATCAAGGAGAACGTGTAGGAGATGATTCTCGTTTTAGTAGTATAGACGGAGCAGTTCAAGGCGTTTATGAAAGAAAAGCTACTGTAAATGTGACTAGCGATAATTCTCAAATAGCTTCGTCAAGCAATACTGGCACTATTACTGATACGGACGATGAAGTATCATTTACTAAGGGCTTAGATGGAAAAACAATAGATACCAAGATAGGTAACGACATTATTAACCTATATGGAGAGATTAAAAACGGTTCTCAAGTGAATTCCGGAGACGATGACGACGTTGTAAATTTATACGGCAATTTATACGGCACTACGAATACCCCTAGTCTTATTAATACCGGTAATGCAAATGATTTAGATATCGTAAACATTAAAAAAGGTGCTTCTATAAATAAGGCAAATATAAGCGGTAGAGGTAGTGGGGAGATAAACTTTGAAAGTGGCTCGACAGCAGATAATTTTCAAGTAAATTATTATGCTTCAAGCGGAAGTACTGTAAATATCAAAGGGCACTTAAAAAGTACAGATACAAGTAATTTAAGCACTATCAATACAGGAAATGGGGGAGACAAAATAAATATAACCGATGGAGGCATAGTAGATAATGTTCAAATGTATCTTGGCGGAGGAGATGATAAGGTTTTGATAAACGGTGCCACACTTAAAGGTGGTAATTCTAGAATAGCTATGCAAGACGGTCATAATGAGATTACGATTAAAAACTCGACTGTAGAAGATACTCATTTGACTGGATACGGACAACACGGTCAAGACGCCACTATATTTAATTTTGATAAAGGATCTCATGTAGTTACCAGAAATTCTATTATGGGAGGCGGTGGAGATGATATCGTAAATATTAAATCTGGGGCGATTTTTGGCTCGCATATAAATTTAGGAGAGGGCGATGATGTAATCAATATCGAGGCGGGTTCACTTGTAGTCGGAGGAAGTGCATTTTATAGTGAATTGCATGATGATAGAGTAGATACAAAAACCCTTAATATTAAAGGCGGTGAAATCAATAATTTTTATTTCAATGCCCCGGATCCAATAACAAACGAGACTTACTCTTCTAAAGAGGATATTATCAATATGAATATTACGGGCGGAGTCATTAAGAGTTCTAAATTTTATACATCCGAGCATTCCGATAATGTAACGATTAGCGGTACCAAAATTAGTAATTCTATTATTGATACTAGAGACGGGGACGATTTTATATCTATCGGTAAAAACGCTAACATCCAAGATACATCTAAGATTGATGGTGGAGCTGGCAATGATACGTTAAAAATTGCCGATAGTAGTATTGATTTTAGTCATGTTAAAAATATCGAAACGCTAGATATAACAGACGTTAATAAAACTTCGGCTGATACAAACGTTGTAACGCTATCAGCTAAAGATGTTTTAGATATGACTGATAATAACAACAAGCTAAGAATAGATGGTGATGGTAACGATAAGTTAAATTTAAGCGGCTTTAACCAAAGCTCCGCTAGGCCCGTAGATTCGGACTATACGGAATACACTAGTACTGACGGAACCGTTACGATAGAAATTAAAAACGATATAACTAATATAACGTTCTAAGCTTACGCTTTATTAACAAAAAGATTAAATACCCCAAGGTTTATCCATTGGGGTATCTCTTTTCTATCATTAAATTTTTATAATTGTTTATATTTTTAACTAGCATCAAATCTACAAAATTTTAGTTATTTAATCAGTAAGTCTGGATGATAAACAAAGGCTTAAAATGGATTAAAATTTGGCGGTAAATGTAGATAAATTTACCGCCGTAAGGATAAATTATTTTCCAGTTGGATCTAGACCATTTAAGATGTAATTTATTTCATCATCGCTTAGCTCATAGTGCAGAAATTCTTTATAAAATTTCTTTGTTTCAGCTGTTATGTCCAGATCTTTAAAGATTTCAGGATGTAAGGTCTTAGCCGCCCATAAAATTTGCAAAGCTCCCTCGGCTCCGTATCTATCCCAGCTAAAAACACCTGCTGGATTTACGAAGACTTTTTTGTTTTTGACAGCATTTGTGCCAGCATAGACTTTGTTTTTATATATCTTTTCTATAGCGTCTGGCGATTTGGCTCTACCTATGATGATCACGTCTGGATTTATATTTGGTATCTCTTCCGCATTGATTTCTAGCATATTGCCCTTTGCTTGTACTGCATTTATGCCACCTGCGACACTTATCCACTCATCGATTATTGTATTTGAGCCATCTACTTTGAATAAATTTTTACCATCTGCTATGTGAAGCACTTTTGGTCTCTCGTTTTGAGCTATCTTACTAGTTTTGCTTAGTACTTTTTGGAGATTTTGATCAAAATAGTCATTAAATTTTTGAGCTATCTTTGGGGCATCTCCTCCTATGGTATCAGCCATAATAGCTACGCTCTTTTTCATGTCGGCATGGTTTGTAAATGAGGGATAAAGGACGTTAAAGCCATTTTTAGTTAGCTCTTCTTTGTTCTTTTTATCTGCGGCTATCACGATATCAGGGCTTAGTTTGACTAGCTCTTCTACTTGCAGACTCTTGCCGTTTACGCCATTTGGAATGCTTGAAATTCTAGGGTATATATGTGCAAACCATTTGTTATTTTTTATAAGATCGGTTGTTGCGACTATTTTGTCAGCACCACCTAGCATCAAGACGATTTGGTTATTTGCATACCAAAGCGTAGCGATCTTTTCTACATTTACAGGGACTTTGACGATGTCGCCAGATATGTCTTTAACCTCTCTAAACTCAGCCGCATTTATACTAAAAGCAGCCATCAACGCCACTAAGGCAGTGAAAATTTTTCTCATTTTCTTCCTTTTTATGAAATATATATCTTTATATTTAGATTACAAATAATATATATTACTACCTTAATATGCAATTTATGAATAATATATTTTTATAATTTAAGAACTTTATCGGATATAAGAATGGCTAAATTTTTAAAATTTATAAGAAAGATTTCCCTCTCCATACAAGATGGAGGGGAAATTTATGTAAGAGTTAAATTGCTTATTTCTCAAAAGCTTTTTGCAAGCTAAATGGAAATGCCTGATAGCCCATCGCATTTGTCATTTTTATCTCGATGCTAGGCTCTTTTGCGCCCCACTCAAACTCATCTATATGTGGGCTAGGAAGTCCTACTGGACGGCCTTTGGCGATGTCAAACTGCATACCAGCAACGGCTGAATATACCATGATACTATCAAGGTCGTCTTGATATTGTGTAAGGCTGGTGACTGAGCTATACCACTCTTTGCCACGCTCTTTGCCGTATTCCCAGATTTGCTCGACTGTCTTTTTATTTTCATCTATTTTATAAACAACTGCACGAGAGTATTTCATTCCTGCCATTGCGGGTTGCTCCATGCCTCTTGTATCGCCGTTGTCAAAGACAGTGAGATAGACAAGACCTTTTTTGGACTTGCTGTCTATCCTAAATGCCGTGTGCTGCGTCCACTGCCAGTCAAATCCGCCATTGTCGCTCTCGTATCCTGGACATTTTGAGTACTCATCTTCGCAGACGATTTTACTGCCTTTGGCATCGACTGGTTGAAGAAGTTTATCTTTAAATTTATCGCTCCAGCCTTTATGAGCACCCATTATCCATTTTACTTGTTTATCACGGCCGATCTTTATAACTGCATCTTGGTGGCGGCTTGAGATGATGATGCTATCATCGCTTGGGTCATAATCCACGCTATTTACATGCGCCCAGTTACGTCCCGGACCTGCGCCTACGATGTCGCCCCACTTATCGTGAGTATCCATAGACTGAAGTTCATCGGAGCTTGCTGTGTGACCTGCTTTTTTAGCGTCTATGTTTAGGCAAACCGCACCTTGATCAAGTGTTTTTAGCACGATGTCGCGATAAGGATCAAGAATTTCATAAAGCCTAAAGTCATCAACTACGTTGCCGTCGCGGTCAAGCTCAACGATCACGTCGCGCACTGTTCTTACGTTTTTGCCATCAGCTCTTTTGTAGTCAGCATTTGCCACGCGCAAGAAATAGTGTCCATT
This sequence comes from Campylobacter sp., assembly GCF_052169515.1. Classification (GTDB taxonomy): domain Bacteria; phylum Campylobacterota; class Campylobacteria; order Campylobacterales; family Campylobacteraceae; genus Campylobacter_A. The sequence goes on along the minus strand of NZ_JBQNCH010000024.1, from coordinate 17,731 downwards.
TTGTGCTACGTCCATCGAGTGAGAGAAGTCGTTGTAGCTAGCTGGTAGCTCGCGGTTGAAAATTTCTCTACCCATGATGTCGTATTTTGCGTATCTTTGGCCATAGCCCCAAGTCATAGCGCCGTCGTCATTTTGCTTAAAGCCCATCATTACGCCAGCATGAAATGGCTGTTTTAGGTCATAAATTTTGCTTGGTTCAAGATACCATCTAACCTCACCTTTTGTATCAAGGATGAAGTTATTTGGGCTGTAGTTCCACTCGATCGCACCGCCAGCTGGGTTGTTCCAAACGACTTTTGTGCCCTTGCCTGTTTTATTTACGAAGTTATTTACGTAGTAGAGGCGGTTTGCAAATTTAGCACTCGCAGGCTTAGTAACCTCGATCTTGTCAAATAGCGCACCCTTTTGGTTTGGTGTGCCAGCACTCTCTAAGTAGATAGCTGGAGCGTAAATTTTATAGCTCTCTTTTACGTGCTCGCTTTTGCCCTTGTAAATCTTATCGTATTCGACCTCAACGGTGTTTTGATAGTCAGGGTACATGCCAAAAACCGGGATGCCGCCATGTGTGCGAAGATGTTTGTCGGCCACTTTATAACTTATTACTTGACCGCCTTGTTTTGGCACGATGGTTACTTTGGCGTTGCTTAGTGTGTAGCCTCCATTTTTGATAACTGCGGTAAGTGGAGCAGTGTCGTAAGGATTTACTACTACTTCGCCGATTTGACCAGTGATAGCATAGTCAAGCTTGGCTCCGCTTGGACCACCTATGGCAAAGGCCGATGAATAAAGCACAGAGGCTAGTGCAAGACAACTCAAAGTATTTTTCATAACATCTCCTTTAAATAAATTTTATAAATTCTATCCATAGAACTTATAAAATTTAGTAAAGCCTTGGAACGCCCAAGGCTTAAATCAGGTAAAAGGAGTAATAAAAAATAATTGTCTCCTTTGTAATTGTAATAAAACTTTATAACATAAAAATCACAACAAGCTTTATAGTAACTTAAAATTTAAAAATATATTTAATTTGAGGGCAAAAATAGGCGTGTCAAAGTGCTTAAGCTGGCATTTACGCTTTAGTACTTATAATCTGCCCTAAACAATGGAGCAGACCTCATGAAATTAACTAATAACGCAAAGAAAATTTATGAAACTTGGTTTAACTCAAGCTCACAGCTCGAGTCAGATAGTAGCGATTTTCTGGAGGATTATTTAAATTTTTTAGGTGATATCGGCGATAAGATAAACATCGACGAACAAACAAGACTTTTGGTTATCGTCGCCTCTCTTTGCGTGAGTGGAGGTGCAAAAAGCTCATTTAAAAGCTTTGTTAAAGCTGCTTTAAACGTAGGCATATCAGCAGGAGATATCAAAGAAATTTTATATCAAGCAGTCCCTTATGCTGGGCTTGGCAGGGTAGAAGATCAGATATTTTTAGCTGATGAGATTTTTAATGAGCGTTGCATAAAGCTTGAAAATATGCCTAAAAAATCAAGAGAAGGCAGAGGTGAACGAGGCCTTGAAATACAAAGAAAACTCTTCCCAGCGGTTGATAAATTTATCGCCTCAACGCCAAATGACCAAAGGCATATAATGGAATTTTTATCGCAAAACTGCTTTGGTGATTTTTATGCAAGAGGTGTGCTTAGTCTGGAGCTTAGAGAGCTTTTGACTTTTGTTTATATCGTAACTCTTGGTTTTGCAAAGCCACAGCTTTTAGGACACATTGCGGCAAATTTTGGCATCGGTAATGATAGAGCCAAGCTAATAAGCGTAGTTACAACACTTATACCATTTATAGGCTATCCAAGTGCGTTAAATGCTTTGGCTGCGATAAATGAGATAAGCTCTAGTAAAAATTAAATTTTTAGTTGGTGCAATATCTTATAAATTTCAGCAAGAATTTATTTTAGTGTTAAATTTGTGGTTGAAATTGGTTGTAGAATAATTCAAAGTAAAATCATCTAAAAAGGAGATTGTTATGGGTTTTCTTTCTAAATTTAGTAAGGCTTTGTTTACTGTTGCGCTGGCTGGAGCGATCAGTGCGAGCGCGTTTAGCGAGGGAGAGGACTATGTCAAGCTCGAAAAGCCACTAAATGTGGGGCAAAATACGCTTGTTAAGATATTTAACTATGCTTGTCCGTTTTGCTACAAGTATGACAAAAGCGTCACTCCAAAGGTGGTTGATAAAATTCCTGGTTTAAAATACGAGCCATTTCATCTCAAGACAAAAGGCGAATACGGCGAGCTCGGAAGCAAAATTTTTGCTGTTCTTATCGTTATGGACGAAGCAAAAGGCGTGAGTTTATTTGATGAAAATTCGCTATTTAAAAAGGCCAAATTTGCTTATTATAAAGCTTATCATGACAAAAAAGAGCGTTGGAGTGATGGCAAAGATGCTGATGTTTTTTTAAAGACCGGACTTGACGCAGCTGGAATTAGCAAAGTGGATTATGAAAAAGAACTTGCAAATCCAAAAGTGGTTGAGCTTTTAAAAAACTGGGACGATAGCTATGACGTGGCCAAAATTCAAGGCGTACCAGCGTTTGTCGTAAATGGCAAATATCTTATAATGACAAAATCAATAACCTCGCTTGATAGTATGGCAGCACTCATTGAAGAGCTTTTGAGAAAATAAGGCAACTAAATGAGATTTATACAGAATTTGGCTAAATTTCAAGACTCACGCTTGTCTTGGTCGATCCTAGTCTTTGTAAGCGTTGCACTTGTCGTTTTGGCACACTCACTCTTTCAAAACTATGCTTATATGCCTCCTTGCGAGCAGTGCGTCTATATACGTTTTGCTTTTTTATGCATGGCACTTGGTGGCGTGATAGCTATGATAAATCCTAAAAATTTACTCTTTGCTTTAATCGGCTACGTTTTTGCCTTTTGGGGAGCAGTGCAAGGTATAATGTATAGCGTAAAGCTTACTAAGATCCACGAAGCAGTGCATGGCGATGATCCCTTTGGCGTGCAAGGCTGCTCAACAGAGCCACACTATCCATTTGGCTTACCGCTTGAGAAGTGGGCACCCGACTGGTTTATGCCAACAGGCGACTGCGGATATGATAACCCAATCGTACCAGATGGTGCAGTACTAAGTGATCTTCAAAGGAGCATAATAGAGCTTTATCAAGATGGCTGGTATCTCGTGCCATCAACTAAATTTATGTCGATGGCTGATTGTACGCTGCTTGGATTTGGCGTTTGCTTTACAGTGCTTGCAATCATGTTTATCTCAAAACTTTTGACATATTTAAAATTCTAGTTGGCCCAAATTTGGGTCAACTTTAGATATACTGCCGTTTATGCGTATTAACCTCAAATCACAAAATATTAAAATTTATGCGATCATTTTGCTCGCAAGCCTTTTTGTCATACTTCTTGGGCTAAATAGCTACAACAATGCAAAAGAAAAGATCATCGAACTATCTGATAAAAACAACATCGCAGTCAGCAAAAATATCGTAAATAACTTTCAAGTTTGGCTTAATGAACGTATAAATTCTCTAGTTCGAGCCTCAAAATTTATACAAAATGCTGATATTGTAGGTGATGATGATAAGATTGCCGGTTTTATTAGGCTCTTTAAACAAAATGAAAAAGAGTTTGATCTGATACAGGTTTTAAGAGATGATGGAGAAATTTTTGTAAACGGGCAAAAGATATCAGAAGATGTGATGTCTAAGCAAGAGAGAGTAGGGCTTATCTGGTATCTGGAGACTAAAAATACAAATGCCCCAAGCGTAAATTTCATGAAAAACCACAAAATTTTAAATAGCCCAACTCTAAATTTATGTGTTCCAGTCGAACAAAATGATGGCTTTAAGGCCGCACTTTGTGGCATTGTAAGGATAGAAAATATCTTTAACAGCATCAAAAATTTTAATCTTACTCCAAATTCTTATGCTTTTTTGGTAACTCATAGCGGTGAGATACTGACGCCATTACCAGATCTTATGCTTAAAAAGGAGATCGAGGAAAATTTTAAAGAGTTATTTTTAAAAGATGAGGATTTCACGTGTATAAAAATAGGGCAAAATCTAATCCAAATAGCCGAAATACCAATGATAAACTGGTTCATCGGAGCTGGCACAAATAACGAAGATGAAATTTCAGCCCTAACAAGAGAAATTCTAAAAAACGCTTTGACTTTGCTCTTTGCCTTTGTAGCACTTACATTTTTGGCAAACATACTTCACAACTTTATGTATAACAAGATAAAAAAGATGCAATATGAGTATGAGACTTTACTGGCTCATAGAGCCAAGATGGGCGAAGCTGGTGAGCTCGTAAGTGGTATCAATCATCAATTTATCCAGCCCGTAAATTCTCTAAAGCTAATGCTAAGCTCAGCAATTATGCTAAAAAAAGATAAAAAGTTAAGCGATGATGAGCTTATAAATTTACTTGAAAAGGGGCAAAGATCGGTTGAGCTTCTCTCAAGTACCATTGAAATTTTTAGAAATTTTTACAAAAGTGCCGAAAACGTGAGTGAATTTGATATCCAAACTAGCGTGAAAAATCTCCTAACCCTTATGCACACTGAGCTTAGCCGCGTAAATGTGAGTGTAAATCTAAGAGGCTTTAACGGACAAAAAGCCTACCAAATAGAAAATATCATACAGCAAATTTTGCTTATCCTTATCCATAATGCAAAGGATTCATTGGTAGAAAGTTATAAAGACGAGCCACTAAAACGCATCATAGAGATAAGATTTAGAAGCTTTGAAAACAAATCCTACATCGGTGTTTACGATAATGGTAATGGCGTAAGCCAGCAGATGAGCGAGAAAATTTTTACCTGGCTAAATACCACCAAAAAACAAGGAAATGGCATAGGGCTTTATTTTGCTAAAAAGCTAGCTCGAGAAAAACTAAATGGCGACGTAAAACTCATAAATAACGCAAAGCCCACGGTATTTGAGCTAAGTTTTGAAACAAATCTAAAGGACTAAAACATGCAAGAAGCTTTAGAAATTTTAAAAAAGATATCCATTTTGGTTGTAGAAGATGATGAGATGGCAAGAGAGCTTATAGTAAGTGGACTAAAGCCATATTGTGAGCTAGTAGTTGGCGCTAGCAACGGGCAAGAGGGAGTGGAGAAATTTAAAAAACAAGGCTTTGACATCGTGATAAGCGACATTCATATGCCGGTGCTAAATGGCTTTGAGATGATGAATGAGATAAAAAGGCTAAAACCACATCAGAAATTTATCGTCTTTACCTCGTATGATAACGATGAAAATTTGATAAAAAGTATGGAGCAAGGCGCGACGCTCTTTTTAAAAAAGCCAATAGACATAAAAGAGCTACGGTCAATGCTAATAAGCCTAAGCTTCGAGCGAGATGAGAAACTTGTGCATTTAAGCGATGAGGTGAGCATAAATTTAAAAAGAGAGAAAATTTATAAAAACGGCAGTGAAATTTATCTGAGCTTTTTACAAAATAAGGTATTTTGGCTCTTTGCTTATAATCTAAATAAACTAGTTACTTACGAGATGATTGAGGAATTTGTCTATGAGAGCAGTGATGTTAGCAAGGCAGCTATACAAAATATCATACTTCGGCTAAAGCGTGAGCTTGGAGTGAAATTTAAAAATATTAGCGAAAGTGGATATATTTTGGTTGCGAAGTCAGCATAATTAAAAGCAGTTTGGTAAAAATTTTTAAAATTATCTATAAAAAGTTAGGACAATTGTCCTTTTTAGTACCATAGTACAATATGCAAAATTAACAAAATACACTAAAATACAGTCAAAATAAAGATAAGGAACAATAATGGCAGCAGTAGCTGGTATAGTAAAAAGCGTTTCATCAAATGTTGTAGCAATAGACCAAAATGACCATGTAAGAGTTTTAAACGTAAATGATGAAGTTTATATCGGAGAGGCAATAAAAGGCGAGAGCGAAAACTCAAGTATCACAATTATGGCAAATGACGGACAGGATATATCTCTAAAAGGATATGATACCCTTTGGCTAGATAGTAGTGTAGTGAGCGATGAGATCGGTGAGGCTAGCGTAGATACAGATGCTTTATTTAAAGCACTTCTTGGTGAGGATTATGTATCGATTTTAGATCATATAAACAAAAAAGTAGATGATATGTTTAATGAGGCTAATGACGAGCAAGAAAATGCAAATGATAATTTGGTCATGGACAGCAAAGATGACAAAAATATCGACATAAGCATTAGCTCAAATGAAATAAATCCAGAATTTATAAATGAGCAGGATGATCTTTTGGCTAAAATGAATGAGCATAAAGAAAATGGTGCCAAGCAAACATACTCTAGTTTTGAGTCTGGAAATTTTGATGCAACTACGATATATATTGAGATTGACAACGATCTAAATAAACTTTCATAAAATTTGAGCTTCTAGCTCAAATTTCTACTAACCAAAAAACTCAAATTTATATAATATTTTTTATAATACAGCCAAAAATTTCAAAGGAAAACGATGAAAAAAATTCTAATCATCGCAGGATCTTGTAATAGCGGTACAGCAGGACTTCAAGCTGATATAAAAACTTGTGCTAAGCTTAATTGTTACAGCGCTACAGCAGTGACTTCGTTGGTTGCTGAGACCACAGATGCGATAAAAAGTGTAGTTTGCCTTGAGCCCAGCTTTGTCAAAGACCAGCTAAATACGCTTGCAGAAGAGTTTAGTTTTGATGCGATAAAAATCGGCATGCTATTTAGCGAAGAGATCATGGAAGTGGTACATGAATTTTTGCTAAATCAAAATACTAAAGTAGTGCTTGACCCAGTATGTGTCTCAAAGAGCGGACATAAACTCATAAAAGATAGCGCAGTATCAAAGCTAAAAGAGCTAATGAGCTTGGCTACAATAGCTACACCAAATTTAGATGAGGCAAATGTCCTTTTTGAAGGAAACTTCAAAGAGCTTCCTTGTGACATCATAGTAAAAAAACGTGTGAGTGAGGGTAGCAGTATAGATACACTTTACAGAAAAGATGGTTTGCTACAAATTTTTAAAACCCCGCTTATAGATCCATTGATAATGAGCGGAACAGGATGTAGTTTCTCTACTGCACTTGCTTGCTTTTTAGCAAAGGGCAAGAGCTTAGAGGAGTCCATACAACTTTCAAAAGAGTACATTTGCTCTATTATAAAAGATAGTATCGATACAAAGCTAGGCAAAAACCGCCTACTTTGGCATGGGGCGAAGTAAGATTTATCTTTCTAGTCTTTGCACGGCAGCTGAGTGAGTGATGATGTCGTGCAGATTTAGCTTGTCTTTTCTAAAGAAACAAAGGCAAAGTCCAAGTATACTAAAACCGGCAAATACAAAGCAAATTTGACGTAATACCACGTGAAAAAAACCTAGTTTTTTGCCAGTCTTTAAATTTACGAGATAAATTTCTTGTGCTTTGTAACCTGGAGTTTGTGCTTTGTAACTAAAAAACAGGCAAATGATGAGCGAAATTAGGCTATTGGCACCAAAGATGGCTAATTGGTTGTGCAAAAATGCCTCTTTGCCGTCAAGTAAAAGGTAGGTCGTCGCATAAAATATCGGCATACCGATGATAAAAAGGTCGATGATAAAAGCCTTTGCTCTAGCCCAAATAGGTGCGATTTTTGCCTTTTGCTTTGCCAACTCAATTTCCCGTGTTTATGTAGATACGGCTAAATTTCTCCCAGTCGTATAGGTAGATAAAGTGATCAACTACCTTGCAACTTTCATCATGAGTATCGCCATCTTCGCCATTATCTTCCATTACAAGCATTATGGTTGAGCCACGTGAGACATTGTCCCAATGATCATAAAAAGCAAGCTTTTTTATATCACTTTCTAGTACACCAAAAATACCACGAAATTCATAAACACTAATACCAAAAAAACTTTTCTTGTCAGTCTTTTGCAGACGTTTTATACTATTTGAGTGCATTAAACTAGTTCTACGCCTTTACCGTTTATAACTTCGCCTATCACGTAGCCATCACTATTAGCTAGCACAGCATCGACGTTTTGTTTTGGCACAACTAGGATCATGCCAACACCCATGTTAAAGGTTCTCATCATCTCGCTATCTTCTACTTTTTGGGCAAGAATTTTAAAAATTTCAGGCGTTTTTATAGCGCTTTTTTGCACTTTTGCGCCAAGTCCAGCAGGAAAGACGCGAGGTAAGTTCTCAACTATGCCACCACCAGTGATGTGAGCCATTGCTGTGATCTTATCTTTTAAATTTAAAAAGTCACTAACGTAAATTCTTGTTGGCTCAAGAAGCACGTCAATGAGCGTTCTATCACCTACTTTTTCATCAAATTTTAGTCCAAGCTCGCTAACTACTTTTCTTGCTAGTGAAAAGCCATTTGAGTGCAGGCCACTACTAGGAAGCGCGACTAAAACGTCACCTGCTTTTACAAATTTGCTTCTATCGATCTCGTCGGCCTCGGCGATACCCACGGCAAATCCAGCAAGGTCGAAGTCGCCTTTTTCATACATCGATGGCATCTCGGCTGTCTCACCGCCAATAAGTGCACACTGTGCTTTTTTGCAGCCATTTGCTATACTTTTCACCACCTCTTTGGCACTCTCTATCTCAAGTTTTGCTGTTGCGTAGTAATCTAGGAAAAATAGTGGTGTAGCGAAGTTACAGATGAGGTCGTTTACGCACATTGCGACTAGATCCTCGCCAACGCCGTCAAATTTCTTAGCGTCGATAGCTAGGCGAAGCTTTGTGCCGACGCCATCAGTCGCACCTAAGATGGCAGGATTTTTATATCCGCTCGGTAGCCTAACTGCTCCCGAAAATGACCCAATGCCGCCTATAACGTTTGACGTTTGTGTAGATTTTACAAAAGGCTTGATCGCCTCAACAAAGCTATTTCCAGCATCTATATCCACTCCAGCATCTTTATAGCTTATCATTTTTACCCTTTTGGTTATTTTTTAAAACTTTAGCTAAAAGTTGCTAAAATTGTTATCAATTTTCAAAAATGGAGCAAGTTTGCAGAAATTTCCAAACGCTTATGTCATCACTGGCTCTATTGCTAGTGGCAAAAGCACTGTTTCAAATTTACTAAAAGAACGAGGTTTTAGCGTGATTGATGCTGACGCGATCGCTCATGAGCAGCTTGAAATTTGTAAATGTGAGATAGTGGAAGTTTTTGGAGAGAAAATTTTAGGTGAAGCTGGCAAAATCGATCGGCAAAAACTTGGCACCATTGTTTTTAATGATCCAAAAAAGTTAAAAATTTTAGAGCAAATTTTACACCCAAGAATAAAAGCTGAAATTTTATCTCGAGCATCGCAGCTTGAGGCTTTAGGGCAGGTTTATTTTGTGGATATCCCTTTATTTTTTGAAAAGCAAGATCGATACACCGAGTTTAAAAATATAGCTGTGATCTATGCGCCAAAAGAGCTGCTAATAAACCGCCTAATGAGCCGAAACGCTCTAAATTTAGAAGTAGCAAAAGCTAGAGTGGAGCTTCAGATGGATATAGAGCAAAAGCGAGAAAAGGCAAATTTTGTTATAGACAACAGCGTTGATAAAGAAAATTTAGAGCAGGAACTAGAGAAATTTCTAGAGCAGATCGGCGCTACTACTTGTTGATAAATTTACTTGCAAATTTATATGTTTGAGCGACCTCTTTGCTTTGTAAATCCCAGCTTTTTAGCTCGGTTGTTATTAAATTTGGAAATTTTTTGCTTATATCTTTTAAGGCATTGCCGGCTGATTTTCTCACATACTCGCTCATATCGTCCTTTAAGCTAGCAAGTCGCCAAATGGCATCATTTGGGTTGTCTTTAAAATATGGTCTGCTTGTCCAAATCCTTAAGCCCTCGCTAACAGCTCTTCTTGCGTTTGCATTAGCGCTTTTTAGCCAATCATCAATGGTTGGTAGTGCTTGCTCGTAGCCTCTTTTTTTGCAAAACTCATCAAATGCCTTTGCTAAAATTTCCTGAACTCGCCATTTTTTATCTTTGGAAATTTCATCTCTCATAAATGCCAAAATTTCTTTGCTATCAGATAGATACCCAAAGAGAAAGATAGCGTACATCCTGACCTGATAGACCTTTGAGCTATATGCTAGCTCTGCCAGCTTTTTGCAATACTCATCGCCTTTTGTTTTATAGTCAGCCAAAGCTCTTTTTTCTTGCACCTTAAAACCATTTTCTATTAGAGAAAATTCTCTTTCTAAATTTAAAATGTAATTATCCACAATAGATCGCTTTCAAATTTTACCAATAATTCTATCTCAATTTTAAAAAATAAAAGGATGATTTTGTAAGTATCAAAGCATAACGATAGTGGCAATGATTTTGTCTTATAAAAGAGCATGAATAGGATTTTGTAATGGTGACGGATTTTACGCTACGATATGTGGAAACGGCTCATATGCGACAAATTTAAATTTTAGTTCAAACTTGAATAGAGAAAAGATTTTAAAACTATTTTTTGTAATTAGATTTAAATATAAAAAAGAATCTCCGCCGAAGCGGAGAAAAGGTGTTATTTCAAAGCATCTTTTGCTTGTTTTGCAAGTGCCGCAAATGCCTTCGCGTCATTCATAGCTAGATCAGCTAAAATTTTTCTATCAAGTTCTATGTTAGCTTTGTTTAGGCCGTTGATAAATCTTGAATAGCTAATGTCGTTTAGTCTGCAAGCTGCGTTGATACGAACGATCCATAAACGTCTGAAATCACGTTTTTTCTGGCGTCTGTCGCGGTATGCGTAAACTAAACTTCTCTCTAGTTGCTCTTTAGCTTTTCTAAAGTGTTTATGTCTAGCACTGAAAAAGCCACGTGCTAGCTTTAAAACTTTCTTATGGCGTCTTCTTCTAACTACGCCTGTTTTTACTCTTGCCATATTTATCCTTTTACAAATTGGCGCTCACGAAGTGAGTCTTGCCCCTAAATTTGGGGGAGTTTGAATGACTTTTTGTCAAAAACTTAAATCTACAGCTGCTTATACGCCGAGCATTTTGCGAACGGCTGGGACATTTGTGCTGTCCACATATTGTGGGCCACGCAAATCTCTCATGCGCTTACTAGGCTTTTTTGTTAAGATATGGCTTCTAAATGCAGAGCCTCTTTTTATCTTATTTTTACCTACTTTAAAGCGCTTAGCAGCACCGCGAACGGTTTTCATCTTTGGCATGCTAATCCTTTTTGAAATTTTATACGCAATTGCGTAAGTTTTGGATTATAGCGAAAAATCCTTTAGAAAATTTAAATTTTACTTAGACAAAATTTGCAATAAATTTACATTTAACTTAAAAAATTTTTAAAATATGGAACTAATTTATTAAATTTGGCGTATAATCACATAAAGAAATTTTATTTTACTAAAGGAGTAAAAATGAAAGGCAAAATTCTTGCATCAATCGTCGCTATAAGTGCGATTTTAGGCACAAGTAGCTTGGCATGCACTACTATTTTAGTAGGAGATAAAGCTTCAAACGATGGCTCTATGTTAGTCGCCAGGAGCGCAGACAGCAAGGCTGTAAAGGCACAGGTCTTTTTAATCCATCCAGCAAAGAAAAATCAAACTGGCATGCACAGCTCAAAGGCTCACGACGGTGCAAATGATTTTACATACCCACTTCCAAAAGATGGTATGAGATATACAACTGTTGCAAATTCGCACACAAAACTTCACGGAGCAGTCGGCTACAACGAGGCTGGCGTTGGACTAAGCGGCACCGAGACTATCTACGCAAAAGACGAGCTTTTAAAGATCGACCCATATAATGAAGAGACTGGCATCACCGAAGATGACATCCCAGACGTGCTTTTGCCACGTATGAAGAGCGCAAAAGAGGGCGTTAAGCTTCTTGGCGAGATAGTAGAGACAAAGGGCGCTGGCGAGGGCTTTGGCGTGGTATTTATCGACGCAAACGAACTTTGGTACTTTGAGACAGGCACAGGCCACAAGTGGATCGCCACAAAGATCGCTCCAGATGAGTATTTCGTCACTGCAAACCAAGGCCGTCTTCAAAACTATAAAGAGAACGATCTAAATTTCATGGGCGCAAAAGATGTGATCAAATTTGCGATCGATAACAAGACTTATGACCCTGCAAAAGATGGCGAATTTAACTTTACAAAAGCCTACACAAGGGATGATGAGAGGGATATGACCTACAACTATCCACGTGTTTGCTGGGTGCAAAGCATGTTTAACCCAAGTCTAAAACAAGACTTCGCCGATGGTCAGAAATTTCCAGTATTTTTAAAACCAGAGAAAAAACTAAGTGTTGAAGACCTAAAAGCTGCTATGAGAGCCCACTACAACGGTACTGCGTTTGATAACTACGCCAGCAAAGATGAAGATAAGAAAAACATCTACCGCGCTATAAGCGTCTTTAGAACATACGAGTCTCACGTCATGCAGGTGCGCCCATGGCTACCAAAAGAGATTGGCCGCGTGACCTACGTAGCTCTTGGTATGGCTGATCTTAGCGTTTATTTGCCGTATTACGAGGGGCTTGATGGCTTTATAAAAGGCTATTCAGATGGCTCATACGATGCTGATGATACTTCGATATACTGGGTTTATAGAAAGCTTCAAACTCTTGTGATGACTGACTATGAGAAGTATTCACTGGTGGTTAAAGAGGCCTACGCTAAATTTGAAAAAGAGTTGGCGGTAAAGCAGGCTAAATTTGAAGATGAGTACGTAAAGCTTTATAAAAAAGATAAGAAAAAGGCCAACAAACTCCTAAATGACTTTAGCCAAAAGACTATGCAAGAGGCTAAAGACTTAACTCAGCAGCTTACAAACAAAGTCTTTACTATGCTTACAGCTGATATGGATGCTAAGCTAAAATCTTTAAATAAAGGCAAAAAAGACTAAAAGTTTTGGGCGTGAAATTTAGTAGCGCCCAAATTTAAACAAAAATTTGGCAAAGAGCGTCTATAATGCCGGACAAATTTTATCTCAAAGGAAAAACGCTGATGCCTTGTCCCATGCATAAAGCTCGTTAATCTCGGCAAAAAACATATCAGCGATTTTCAAAAATCACGCAAATTTTTAAACAATTTTACATTTTTTCACATCGATATAAATCCATTTTTGCTAGCAGGTCCGCTGCATTGTAACTGCATTTTTAAAAATAAAACAAAGCAGTGTTTAAAATTTGGTAAGGATCTTTTTAGTAGGGTTTTTTATAAATTTTACTTTAGCTTAAGAAGAAGCGGGTGTCATCCACCACGAGTGGTGTGACCTAAACTTGTGCACAGCGCAACAACATTGAACGTGCTGGGGGTTTGGGTCGTAGGGATAAAGGGGCGGTTTCGTAATTCTAGCCCCCTTGTACCTGCATAAAAATATTCAAGGTTGCTGTGCTTTGCACAGGTTTAATTAAAAAATTTAAAAAGGATAAAAATGATAAAAAGTTATGTTTTAGGTTTTCCAAGAATCGGAGAAAAAAGAGAGTTAAAGCGTGCGTTAGAGGGCTTTTGGGCTGGTAAAGAGGGCTTTAGCGAAGAGAATTTGCAAGAGACTGCAAAGACGCTTCGCCAAAGACACTGGAAATATCAACAAGATGCTGGCATTTGGGCTATTAGCGTTAATGATTTTTCATTTTACGACCTAATGCTTGATAACATCATCGCTTTTGGTGCCACACCTCCAAGATTTGCAAATTTAAGTGGTTCAGAGCAATATTTCGCTTGCTCAAGAGGCAACAAAAACGGCGTTGCTATGGAGATGACAAAGTGGTTTAACACAAATTACCACTACATCGTGCCAGAGCTTAGCAGCGAGAGCAAATTTAGCCTAAAAGCGGACAAAATTTTGGCTGAGTACAAAGAGGCAAAGGCAAATGGCGTAAAAGGCAAGGTAAATTTGATCGGTCCTATCACATTTTTGGCTCTTTCAAAGACGACTGACGGCAGCTGCCCATTTAAGCACCTTGATGCGCTTGTAGGCGAGTACAAAAAGCTACTTGAGCAAATTTCTAAGCTTGATGATGAAATTTTAGTGCAGTTTGACGAGCCGATCTTTGTAACAGATAAAAACGAAGAGCTACTTTTGCCACTTATCACAAAGGTTTATAACGAGCTAACAGGCGTTGCAAACAACGTTAAAATAGTATTTGCGACATATTTTGAGCATGCGATCAAGGCAGTTAGCGAAGTGGCTAAAACTAAAATTTACGGCATTGCGCTTGACTTCATCCACGGCAAGAGAAATTTTGAAGTCCTTGAGACTATCAAAAATAGCCATTTGACGCTATTTGCAGGTGTGATTGACGGCAGAAATATCTGGAAAAGCAACATAGATGAGAAGGTAAAACTTGTAGGTGAAATTTCAGAGAAAATAGGTGGCAAAGACTTTTATATAGGTACTTCATGCTCACTTCTACACGTACCATACACCCTAAAATATGAAGAGAATTTAAGCCCAGAGATCAAAAGCTGGCTAAGCTTTGCGGTTGAGAAGCTTGATGAGATCAAGATCATCACAAAACTAGCAAACGGCGAGAAGCTTGATGAGAGCGAAACAAAAATTTACGAAGAGAACAAAAATGCTGTTAAAACTCGCGCTACTTCAAAGCTCATCCACTCAGATAGCGTTCAAAACCGCATCAAAAATTTAACTAAATTTGAGCGTGATGAGAAATTTGAAGATCGCATCAAAATTCAACGTGAAACGCTAAAATACGGCATCTTGCCAACAACAACGATAGGCAGCTTCCCTCAAACGGTTGATCTTCGCGTACTTCGCCAAAATTTCAAAAAAGGCGAGATCGACGTGGCCGCTTATGAAGCAGGCATCAAAAAATATATCGATCACTGCGTGAAATTTCAAGAAGATATCGGCCTAGACGTGCTAGTACACGGCGAGCCAGAGAGAAATGACATGGTTGAGTACTTTGGTGAGCAGATCAGCGGATATGCATTTAGCCAAAATGGCTGGGTACAAAGCTACGGCAGCCGCTGCGTCAAGCCACCACTTCTCTTTGGTGACGTAAGCCGCCCAGAGCCAATGACTGTTAAGTGGATGAAATACGCTCAAAGCATCACAAAACACGTAATGAAGGGAATGTTAACTGGACCTGTAACGATGCTAAACTGGAGCTTTGTGCGTGATGACTTGCCAAGAAGCGAGGTGGCAAAACAGCTTGCACTTTGTATCTATGACGAGATCGAAGACCTTCAAAATGCGGGCATCAGAGTGATCCAAGTCGATGAGGCAGCGTTTAAAGAGGGTTATCCGCTAAGAGCTAAAAACATCCCAGCTTATGAGAAATTTGCGGTTGATTGCTTCAAGCTTTCAGTAAGCTCAGCCGAGGCGAAAACTCAGATCCACACGCATATGTGCTACTCTGAATTTAACGATATTATTAAGACCATAGAAGCTATGGATGCTGATGTTATCAGTATCGAGACTGCAAGAAGTGGCAACGAGCTACTTAAAATTTTCAAAGCTGTTGGCTACAAACAAGAGGTCGGCCCTGGCGTTTACGACATCCACAGCCCACGCGTGCCAAGTGTCGAGGAGATCGTCGCTCAGATCAAAGCTCTGCTTGAGGTGCTACCAAAAGAGCAGCTCTGGATCAACCCAGATTGTGGCCTAAAAACTAGAAAATGGGAAGAGGTCGAGCCAAGCCTTAAAAACATGGTAGAGGCCGTCAAGATCGTAAGAGGTCTATAAAATTTAATTAAAAAGGATTTGAAAATGAAAAGGATTTTTCTATTTGTAGTATTAGTTATCTTTGCGTCCGGATGTAGTTCTGGACGCCACTCTATACCACTCAACAAAGGTGCGTATAAGCAAACAAATATCTATAGTATCAGCGAGACTTTAAATTTAGAAGCTGCCAAAAAAGAGCTAGCAGGCTTTGAAAATGTGAGGCTTGAATTCGGCTCAAACGACCAAAATAAAAGCGTCATAAAGGCAAATTTCAAGGTTCAAAGATTTATCACTGATAGCGGAGATATAAAGGGCTATTGCCAAGAGGCTTTTGTTGCTGTCATAAAAAGATATATGATAGCTGCTAAAAAGCAAAATGCCGACGTGGCAAATATAGTAAGCTTTTGGCGAGCCGACGCAAAATATCTAAAAGACGAGTTTGTCTGCATGTCGTCAAGAAATTCTGTTGGAGTGGTGATGAGGGCTGATCTAGTTCAAAAGTGAGAAAATGCTAAAAGAAAAAATTTTAAACAAAGAAAAAGGGCTCGTGCTCTACGGACTAACGCCGCCAAAGGCCGAATTTGACGAGGCTAAGCTGCGCGACATCTCGGATCGCTGGACGGGCAGGATAGAGAGCATAAACGCCGACGGACTCGTGCTTTATGAGGTGCAAGATGAGAGCGAGCGAAATGATAGCGAGCGGACATTTGAGTTTAGCGGCACGCTAAGCTCTGAAATTTACTATAAAAAGTATCTAAACGTCGCCACTCCTAGCATATTTTACAGGGTGGCTAGCGGATACGGCGAGGATGAATTTCGCGCAGCACTTAAGGCTCAAAGCTCAAATTTAAACGTGCTAGTTGGAGCAACTTCTAGCTCGCAAAAGGTGAGACTAAATTTAGCTCGCGCTTATGAGATCACTAGGGAGTTTGAGGACTTGGCTGTTGGTGGTGTCTGTATCGCTGAGAGGCACGCTAAAAAGGGCGATGAGCCGCAAAGGATGCGTGAAAAGATCGCAGCTGGGGCTAAATTTTTCATCTCACAAGCGATTTTTGACACGGATATGACGCGTAAATTTTTAGAGGACTGCGCGGCTGCTAAGATAAGCGAGCCGATATTTCTTACATTTAGCACAGCTGGCAATCCAAAAACGCTTGAATTTATTAAGTGGCTCGGAGTTAGCGTGCCAAATTCGGTCGAAGAGAGGCTAAATTTAAGCTCAGACTACCTGGCTGAGAGCTGCAATATTATTAAAGAAATTTGGTGCGAGCTAAAGAAATTTGGTGATAAAAACGGACTAAATTTAAGTATCAACATAGAAAGCGTCATGGCAAAACGTGCTGAGATCGAAGCAAGTTTGGAGCTTACAAAAAGTATAAGAGAGTTGGTGTGATGCACCAGCTCTTGCTATAAATTTCTACAAAATTATTTCGTAAATATTTTTTAAACATTAAAGCCTTTTTGGTGGTATAATCATCTTACAAATCCACACAAAGGAGTCGTCATGAAAAAGTTGATTTTAGTGATCTTTTTAGCATCTTTAGCGCTATCCTCGGCACAAGCCGGAAAGAGTCACGGCGATGGAATGCAGGCTGTTTCTAAAGGTCAGTGGGCTACTGCCGAGCAGATTTTCATAAAAGGTTGCTACAGCGAAAATGACACAGCTTCGTGTAAAGAGCTCGGTGAGATATATGAATATGGCAGAGGTGGTGCAACTGCTCAGCGAGTGAAAAAGGATGCTGCACTATCAAAGCAAGCTTACGCAAGATGTTGTGAAAAAAGCAATGGACTAAGAAAAGATTGCTGTAGAAAAGTGGGTAAATGATTAAAGGACTCGATTAGAGTCATGATCTAAATCATTAAAGAAAACGAGTTTTAAGTAAATTTATAAACTGCAATTAAAACCAGCGTATAAAATATAGGAGATGGTTTTATCTCCTATACGCTAAGATTTTCTATTCTTGTTTATCATTTGAAAGATTTTTAGATCATGGTTTATGTAAGTAATGATTTATCGTCGTGTAGTCAAAGATATGGGATTGCTATATAAAAATTTCAACGCCGCCCTCATCCTAATCACCCACGACAACGATCTAGCAGCTAAATGCCACA
>NZ_JBQNCH010000023.1:0-23128 GCF_052169515.1 Campylobacter sp. | reverse complement strand
GAGATGGCGTAGAGGCGTGTTTGAGCTAAATTTTAAAGCAAAAGCCGTAACCGCTACTAAAAATAGCAAAGACAACTACTATATGATCGGTCTTGCAGATGACAAATATAACTACAAAAACTACATAATCTTTCAAAGACCGATCAAACTCAAAAAAGATGATGACGAAAACGCCGATATAAACGGCCTATATGCGGAGTGTAACGGCGACGTTTGCTATAATGCTTGCAAATGCGTAACTATCACTGATAAAACCATAGTTTTTGAAGTGAAGGATAGCGTCATCAGCGCCAATATAGAAGGCGTGAGGCTAAATGAACGCTTTATGAAATACTGCAAAGAAGTATTTGGCGAGGTGCTAAAGCTTAGCGTGCCGGAGTAGGTTTTAAATTTAATAAATTTGCCGCTATTTTCGGGGCTACTACGCCGTCTGGTGCATTAACTTAGCAAAATAAAACTGCAATGAACTTGCTTTAATAAAGATGTAAGTATCACGGTACGCACGAGTACGACTTTTGCTGGCGTTGCGGCGACTGGGCGTAAATTTAGCGCTAGGGTGATGAATTTTTACTATTTTAACGACGCCGGCAAGATCATGAACGACGTGGTGGCCGAGGGAATGATCGCCATCTTGCGAGCTATCGGCGCATGCGATAAATAACAACTCCCAGCTTTGCTTCGCCTTTTTCAGCTATTTTTGGCTAGAATCGCCCAAAAATCAAAAAGGCTAAATATGGACTACATCAAGCTTCTAAAAGACAACGACCTACTGCGCGTCATAGATGGGCCCGCGGATATCGATCTGGAGATCGCGCACGCAAGCTATATCGAGGTCAAGCGCGAAAACTCGCAGGCGCTACTTTTTACAAATCCTATCTGCAAAAAAACGGGGCGTAAATTTGCTCCAGTGCTAACAAACATCTACGGCTCAAAGCGCGCTTTAGAGCTTATTTTCGGACGAGATCCGGACGAGATCGCGAGCGAGATCGAGCGGCTTTTAAAACCAAAAAAGCCTAAGAGCTTTGGCGAAAAGCTAAATTTTGCCGCGTATTTGTTTGAGATGAGAAAAATTTTCACGAAAAAATTAAAAGGCGGGGGCGAGTGCCAGCAGGTGAAATTTACGGGCGATGACGTCGATCTACTCTCGCTTCCCGTGCTAAAAACATGGCCGCTTGACGGCGGAGCCTTTATTACGATGGGGCAGGTTTACACGCAGAGTCTGGACGGCGAACTGCAAAACGTCGGCATGTACCGACTGCAAATTTATGGTAAAAATCGCCTCGGCATGCACTGGCAGATCCACAAAGACGGCGCGAATTTCTTTAACGAATACAAGCGCGCAGGTAAAAAAATGCCGGTTTCAGTAGCGATCGGCGGCGATCCGCTCTACATCTGGTGCGGTCAGGCGCCGCTGCCAAAGGGCGTGTTTGAGCTACTGCTTTACGGATTTATCCGCAAAGAGCCCGCCAAGCTCGTAAAGTCGCTGACGAATCAAATTTACGTCCCGCACGACGCGGACTACGTGATCGAGGGCTTTGTGGATACGGATAAATTTGAGCTCGAGGGGCCGTTTGGCGATCATACGGGCTTTTATACGCCAGTGGGGCCGTTTCCGGTGATGGAGGTCACGGCGATCACGAGCAAGCGTGAGCCCGTGTTTCACGCGACCGTAGTCGGCAAACCGCCGCTTGAGGATAAGTACATGGGCTGGGCGACCGAGCGCATTTTCCTGCCGCTTTTGCGTACGACGGTGCCGGAGCTTCTGGATTACAACATGCCTGAAAACGGCGTCTTTCACAACCTGATTCTAGCTAAACTTAACGCCCTTTATCCGGCGCACGCCAAGCAGGCGATGCACGCGTTTTGGGGCGTGGGGCAGATGAGCTTCGTCAAACACGCGGTTTTTGTGGGCGATGATGCACCTGATTTGAGCGATTACGACGCGCTTGCGGAGTCTATTTTAAACCGCTTCGGCGATAAAAGCCTGCTAATCAGCGAGGGTGTGTGTGATCAGCTCGATCACGCGAGCCCAAACTCGTGCTTTGGTGGTAAGCTGGGCATCGACGCGACGCAGGACTTTTCAACGCCTGCGCCGGTGCTTTTGGATGACGCCGCGCTACTGGCTAAATTTAAAGAAATAGAGCCGAATTTAACGCAGCTCGTGCAGTTTAAAACAAACACCAAAACGCCGATTTGTGTCATTAAATTTGATAAAAACCGCCTAGTAAAAGAGGTTTTTGATGGGCTTTTGAAATTTAAAGAGCACTTTAAACTACTCGTTTTCGTTGGACCCGAAAACCGCCTGGAAAATCCATATATGCTGCTTTGGCGCGTGACGAACAACATAGACGCTCTGCGCGATATCTACGTGCGTGAGGGCGCGATCTGTATTGACGCCACGGCAAAAGGCGAGGCCGATGGCTATACTCGTGGATGGCCTCTGCAAACCGACTGCGACCGCGAAGTCGTAGCTGATCTGGTTAAGCGCGGCATAGTAAAAGATGAGCCCGAGCTGTTTAGTAAATTTGAGATTTTCGGATAAAATTTAAAAATATTTAGGCAAGCAGAATCGCTTGCCTATGCTAATTATGAAAGCCTTTTGATTGCTTCGACTATTAAGTTGCACTTTTTGACGACCGAGTTTATCTCTAGATATTCGTTTTTCGTGTGCATGTTGCCACCAGTTGGACCAAGGCCATCTATCGTAGGACAGCCAGCTGATGCGCTGATGTTGCCATCGCTTAGTCCGCCAGCATCGACCCAAGTAACCTTTGTACCGATAGCCTCCGCAGCCTCGTCGAAGACTTTCTTCATATTTGGTAAATTTGCCTCATCTATCATCGGGCCTTCTTCGTTTATGAGCATGCGCTCACAGCTCACTTCAGGCACGAGTGGATGAGATAAAATTTCGTCCATTTTCTTATGTAAAAACTCCACCGAGTTAGCGTGGCGATATCTCATCTCAAATGTCACGCTGGCAAAATCAGGCACGACGTTTTGGGCGTCGCCGCCTTTTGTCATTATACTGTTAAATGTATGGCCTGCTTTAAAATCAGTGAGTTTTGAAAGCTCAACGATGAAATTTGCAGCCTCTGCGACGGCTGAACGGCCGCGTTCTGGGTGGTTGCCAGCGTGCGCACTAACGCCACGGAAATTTAGCACATAAGAGACCACTCCTTTTCTTGTAGCGACCATAGAGCCATCCTCTCTTGCGGGCTCTACAACTAGAGCATAGCGAGACTTTTTAGCAAATTCCTTGATCACATCTTTGGCAAAATTTGAACCAATCTCTTCATGTGAGTTTAAAAAGAGGCCGATCTTTAGCCTGCTAAGATCAAGCTCTTTGATGACATAAAGCGAGAGTAGGCTACCACCTTTATCGTCGATCACACCAAGTGCGTTTATGCGATCATCTATCTTTTTAAATGGCACCTCGGCCTTTGTACCCACAGGAAAGACAGTGTCCATGTGACCGATGAATAAAAAGTCGTAGTTTGTAGCATCAAGGTTGTTTGAGATGAAAAGGCAGGGAGCAACCTTGTCGGTGCCAAGGTCTATACTCCTGCTTTTTAAGCCTAAAATTTCAGCTCGTTTTT
Source organism: Campylobacter sp. (assembly GCF_052169515.1). Taxonomy (GTDB): domain Bacteria; phylum Campylobacterota; class Campylobacteria; order Campylobacterales; family Campylobacteraceae; genus Campylobacter_A. The sequence goes on along the minus strand of NZ_JBQNCH010000023.1, from coordinate 19,532 downwards.
TAAACCAAGCTGCCACTTCGTTTACGCCATCGATGCTCGAAGTTGGGCTTTCGATGTCGGTTAGTTCTTTTAGATCAGCCAAATATTCATTTATTTCGCTATCTTTCATCTTTGATCCTTATACGAGCAAGCTCATCACAAACATCGCCAAATAAGCATTTAGGATGCAAATTCCAAAAAGTACGAGATAGTGCTTGCCCGGTACTTCAAGCACGCCTAAAACTCGCCCCATGTACTGCACAGTCGAGCCAACTAGCGCCATGCCAGGGAGCAAAACAGCGATATCGTTTGCGTTTAGCGTGCCATCTCCAACAAGCGCTACGAGCACGCCTGCTGAGCCGCCCCAGCTCAAAAAGGCAGCCATAAAAACAGCTATGGATTCGCCTGGAAGACCAAGTGGCACCATGATGAAGCCTAGAAATTTGCCTATTACGCTAAGCGCGCCAGATACTTTTAAGATGTGTATAATGACAAAGGCCATAAGGACGTTTGGTATAGTATTTTTTACGGCGATGTCCCAGCCTTTTCTAGCGCCCTCTACAAAGACGTCGGTTATTAGTTTATTTTCAGTTTGGCTCATCTCTTACTCCTCATTGTCTTTGACAAATTTTTTGACATAAAGTCTCATTAAATTTGCCCCAAAAACTTTAAATACAAAGACTATGCCAAGCACCAAAGCTATGCTAACTGGTGCCGTGTTACCAGCTTTGTCAGTTACAAGTAAAACTGGCGCAAATGAAGCTAGGAAGTTTGTGATCATCGCGCCTGCGCTAAACTGAAACGCTGCAAAGATAAGTAACTCTTTGTGTGTGATGAGGCCGTCTTGGCGCAAAAATTTAGCAGTAGAGCTACCTGCGTCGGTGCTTTGTGTGCTTGCTATCAAAGAAATAGAACAGCATCCTGGTATGCCAATAAGTGGCTTTAGTACAGGCGTTAGCAGTCTAGAAGCTGCGTAAAGCGCATGGTATTTCTCAAAAATAGCGACAAAACCAAGTGCGAGCATGACGGCTGGAGCTAGGCTAAGGGCAAATAAAAAGCCGCCTTTTGCGCTAGTGCCGCTTCCTGTTTTAAACCAATCAGGAAAATGACCAGCTAATTTGCCAAAGTCAAATATCCCCCCATATACGTTTTGTAAAAAACCGCCAAAGAAAACGATCGCAATTACAAGTGTAATCGTACCGATGATAAGTTTTTTACTATCACCACTGTTGCTCATAAAGCCTCCTTTAATGAAAATTATTTAGCTTTTGTTTAAATATATAGTTCAAAAGCTTAGGCGATATTTAAAATCTAAAAATACTTAGATGATTGTAACTTTTCTTACTAAATTTATACATTTTAGGTGGTTGCAGAGGTAGAGGTGATAAATTTTATTATTAGAAATTTATGATTATAAATGAAATTTTATAGAAAAATGGCTTTCAAACTTAAAGTATAAATTTAAAAGCCATTTATTTTTTAGCTCTCTTTTAAAAGTTTACTAGCAAGCATATCAGCTTTTGCTTTGTCGGTATCTTTTTTTACCGATTTATAAATTTTAGAGATATAATTTTCTAAAATTTTATGGCAAGAGATCGCCTTTTCACCTTCTTTTCTAGTAACTTTCGTGTATTCTCCGTTGTTTTGTAGCTCAAAAGCTAGGTCGTTATCGCTTAGCTGAAGCTCTAAAATTTCAAGTAACCTCTCTTGAAGTCTTGGTTCAAAAATAGGTGTCATAAGCTCCAAGCGACGCTCTAGATTTCGCGGCATCCAGTCAGCACTTGAGATATAAATTTTTGGCTGAGCATGTTTAAAGTATAAAATTCTAGCGTGTTCTAAGTATTTGCCGATGATCGAGCGAACTTTGATGTTTTCGCTTTTACCTTTTACGCCTGGCCTTAGTCCGCATACGCCACGAACTATTAGATCGATTTTTACACCTGCATTTGAGGCATTGCTAAGCTCATTTATCACGTCTTCATCGATTAGGGCGTTCATTTTGGCGATGATTCTACCTTCGCTTCCTTTGCTTGCCTCCACTCTTATCTTTTCTATAATGCGCTCTTTTATCTGAAAAGGCGACATGCTAAGAGCGTTTAGGCGGCGGTTTTTGTTGTAACCTGAGAGGATGTGAAAAAATGAGGTTGTATCTTGGCTAAATTCCTCCTTGCTTGTAAATAGACTAATATCAGTATAAATTTTTGCCGAACTGCCATTGTAATTGCCTGTGCCAAAGTGCATATAAAATTTAAGCTTATCGCCGATCTGGCGGATGACTTGGCTAACTTTTGCGTGGACCTTAAAGCCCGTGATACCGTATATCACGTGCGCACCGGCATCTTCTAGCGCCTTTGCCCAGTGCAGGTTATTCTCCTCGTCAAACCTTGCTTTTAGCTCAACCATCACGGTTACTTGCTTGCCGTCACTTGCGGCGTCTATTAGGCTTTGAATTATTGGTGAGTTTTTATCAACTCTATAAAGTGTCATGCGTATCGATATCACCTTTGGATCTTTGCTGGCCTCTTTTATAAAGCTTACAATCGGATCAAAGCTCTCAAATGGATGCACTAGCAGCACATCTTCTTTATCTATGGCGTCAAATACCGAGATGCCATTACCAAATGGTGGAAGTGTCTTTGGAACATAAGGTGCATTTGCTAGATGGGTAAAATTTTTACTTCCAGCTATCTCCCAAAGTGAGCTAAGAGTTAGTGGAGTGCTTGAAAAATAGATATCTTTGTGGAAAATTTTCATATGAAAATTTAAAAACTCTAATATATCAGCGTCTGCATTTTGATCTATCTGCATACGAACAAAAGCCCCTTTTCTACGAAGCTTTAGCCCTTGCTCAAGTATCATCATAAAATCATCCGCTTCTTCTTCTTCGATGACGATATCAGCGTTTCTTGTCACCCTAAAAGCAGCCGAGCTAAGTAGCTTATATCCTGGAAAAATTTCTTCTGCATGGCGATGCACGATCGTTTCAATAGGTACAAAAACATTGCTACTTGGCTGTGTAAATCGTGGTAAGACTCTTGAAATTCTTATCATGCCGTATTTTAAAATTCCTGGATGTTCGATATCAGCAAGTTTTACGGCAAGTGAAAAGCTAAGGTTGTTTAGGTGTGGAAATGGATGAGTTGCATCGACAGCGATAGGCACGATGACTGGCAGGATGTTTGAAAAAAAGTATTCGTCGCACTTTTGCTTCAAGCTATCATCAAGCTCGTCATAATTTTTTATAAAAAGCCCCTCTTTTTTAAGGGCATTTACGGTGTTTTTATAGTGATTTTCAACTAAAATCTGCTCATTTTGTAAATATTTTCTGATCTCTCTTAGTTGATCAAGTGGACTCATACCATCGCCACTGCTTGTAGTAGCTCCAGCTGCAAAAAGTTGCTTTAAACCAGCAACTCTGATCATATAAAACTCGTCTAAATTTGTCATATAGATCGCTAAAAATTTTAGCTTTTCAAGTAAAGGAATTTCCTTTTCACATTGAGCGAGTACCCTTGAATTAAAGCGTAGCCAGCTTAATTCTCGGTTTATAAAAAGAGTTTCCTTTTCGCTCATCTTTTCTCCTTGTGTGTTTTTGGTTATTTTATGATATATGCGGTTATAAAGTTCTTACTTTATTTAAAATTTTAGTTACAATAAGTCAAAATTTAAATTTAAAGGCTAGTGATGTCAGATTATGTGATATTGGTTGGTATTTTTTTGGTGGCAGTTATTGTTTTTGCACTTATTAAAAAAATTTCATTTTAACCTTTAAACTTTTCCCACCACAAATAAGCAAAGATGAGCCCAAAGCCTTTGACCTTGCTCTCGTCAAAGGCAAATTTCATCATATCTTCTCGTTTTATAAAGACAAGCTCGATATCCTCTCCGTCGATACCGCCGCCAGAATTTACCTTCATGTTCTCATTTATCTTTGCATAAAACATAGTTTGTGTGTTGCCTCCAAAGCCAAAAGCACCGTACGTCATAGTTATACGCTCTATCTCTTTTAGTTTATAGCCCACTTCTTCGACCGCCTCTTCTCTAGCTGTTTGCTCTTCGCTTAGTCCCTTATCCATAAGACCCGCACAAAGTTCGTAAGTAAAGCCTTGCTCGTTTGTTTTTAAATTTTCTTTTTCTTGCGAGTACCAAACTGCAGGACGAAATTGCTTGACAAATAAAAATGCATCTTTTTCTTCGTGGTATAACAAGATACTAACACTATTCATCACTTTTACACAGTCCCAGTCTCTTTTTATACCATTTTGCTCAAATCTCATTTTAAATGGTTTTAGATATTTTGATTCGCCTAGAGGTAAAATTTCTAAATTTGTTATAGCAGTATCCATTTTGCAAGTCCTAAAAAGCTAAAAAATCCTATCGCATCTGTAAAAGTAGTAAGAATGACAGCTGAGCCAACGGCAGGATCGATATTAAAACGTCTTAGTGTAAGAGGTATGATCGTGCCAAAAAAACCAGCAAAGAATAAATTTGTAACCATACTAAGCCCAATAACAACACCAAGCATGCCTTTGTCAAACCAAACAGCGGCGATTATACCCATTACCACACCAAAGATCAGTCCATTTATGAGTGAGATGCTGACTTCGCGTTTTAAAACACTCTTTGCATCTTTAAACTCAATCTCTCCAAGTGCTAAACGACGAACAGTAACCGCAAGCGCCTGCGTACCAGTGTTTCCACCCATTGAGGCGACTATTGGCATAAGTACAGCGAGAGCGACATAAGCCGCGATCGTATCATCAAAAAGGCCAATTATAGACGAGCTAAAAAGAGCTGTTAGTAAATTTACACCAAGCCAAACCGCACGACCACGACCAGCCTTAAAAAGTGTATCGTCCTCTTCTGACTCGTCATCAACGCCGGCTAGGTTATAAATTTGCTCAGTTGCACTCTCTTGAATGTAGTCGTGGATGTCATCAGACGTGATACGACCAAGCAAAATTCCAGTGCTACTAGTAACTGCAATAACGTTTAAATCGTACTCTTGAAACATATCAGCGACATTTTGCATAAGGTCCATATCATTTGCAACGTGTGGCTTGTAGTGATCGATCTGTGCTGACTCGATATTTTGCTTTAGCGTCTTTGTAAAATCAAAAAGTATAAGATCTTCAAGCGGAATAGCGTATTGTAAAACGCCATTTTTATCGATAATAAAAAGCTGTGAGATATTTTCTAGCTTGCCTTCTTGCTTTTCTCGTCTAAGTCTTGCTACTGCATTGCCAAGCTTTTCTTCAAGGTGAGCCGAAAAAAGCTCTGTTTGCATGTGAGCACCAGCTCTATCTTCTTCGTAGCTTCTAAGTCTTAAAATTTCATTTTGGTTTTCTCTGTCAAGCTCGTTAAAGAGTTCTCTAGCTTTATCTTCGTCGATATCCTCGATGTATTGAAGCAAGTCAGTCGCATCATCACTCTCTAGCTCCTCAAGTGCTTCTACGATCTTTTCAGCTGGAAGTTGTTCGATCACATCTTTTAGCATGTGATCAGGTAGCTCGATAGCAACATCACCTAAAATTTCAGGGTCTAGTTTCTCAAGATAGTGAGCAAAAAGCTCTTCGTCGTGCTTTTTAAGTGTTTTTAGGTGTTGGGCTAGCTCATAAGGTGAGAGTTCGTTATCTTCTAAATTTTCATCTAAATGCTGATCTATCAGCTCTTTTGCTTCTTCTAGTTCTTGGCTCAAGTTTTACCCTTAAAATTCTATTACATTAGGAAAAAATTCCACTTTGTGGTACTCTTTTTCATTATTTAAAGCATTTTTTATTAGCTCGTCATTTTTGCTAACAACTGCTTTAAATTTAGCTGATTCTTTCTTGTCTTCTAGGCTTTTAACAACCTTTATTGCACTTTCTGGATTGATAGGCTTATTGTCTCTATAAAGACCAAAATGAAGGTGTGGTCCTGTGCTCATACCACTTGTGCCAACGTATGCTATAAGTGTACCTTGCTTGATTTTTAAACCACCTTTCATACCTTTAGCAAAGCCATTTAGGTGAGCGTAAAGAGTCTCATAACCACCAGCGTGAGAGATGATGACGGTTCTGCCATATCCGCTTTTTTGTCCGGCAAATTTTACTGTGCCATCGCCTGCAGCTTTGATTGGTGTGCCTTTTGGAGCACCGTAGTCAACGCCAAGGTGTGCTCTATATCTTTGGAGAATAGGGTGCCATCTTTTTAGGGTAAAAGCTGATGTGATTCTAGCGTTTGAAAGAGGGCGAACTAGTAAAAATTTATCATTTTTCTTGCCGTTTTTATCATAAAATTTATCTTCAAATTTATACATGATGTATCGTTTATTTTTGGTCTCTATCATCGCAGCATAAATTTCTGGAGTGCCAAAAGAGCGGCCCATGCGTATTTTTTGATTATAAACGATAGCAATCGTATCGCCTTTATTTATCTTTTTAAAATCAATACCACTTCCTTTAAAAATTTCTTTAAAGCCAAGAGCTAACATGCCAGAGCCTGTATAGTCAAAAATGTCTTCAGAAACTGACTTATCAACCTTTAAAGCTAAAAATTTATCCTCGCTTTGATAAGAGATGGGAAGAAATTCGAGCTTAAATTTATCATTGTCATCTCTAAAAATATGCATTTGAAGTTCGTCGCTAACAGGGATTAGTACTTGTTTGGTATTGCCGTTATCGTCTTTATAAATTTGATACTTTGTGCCAGCGATGATCTCTTCTGTTAGCTCTTGATCCTCGGTTGCTAAGTTGTAATAAAGTGAAAGTGGGATTTTGTTTGTCTCTAAGAAATTTAAAAAGTTACTTCCATTTGGCCAGTTGAGCTCTTCGACACTTGGTTTTATAGCGTATAAATTTATAGATAATATTGCAAAAATTATAAAAATACGAGGCATTAATGTCCTTTTAAAAAGCTGGTGGGATTTTAACTAAAACTTGCTTTAATTTTGCAAAAGTAAAGTATTTTAGGCTATAATCGCTTGAAAAATTTATTCCTAGGAGATATTTTTGAAACGTATAATCATGATTTTATCGCTATTTTTTGGCTTTGCTTTTGGAGCTAATTTTTCTTTAAATGAGTATAGAACCCCTATAATTAGCGTTGATAGCGATGGCACAGCGACGATAGCTGATAGTCCAGAAATTTTAATCGGCTCAAGTGGTATTGTGCTTCATAAATTTGATACTGATAGCTCTATCATCGCAAGAGTTAGTGTTGTATCAAAAAATGCCGGCTTTGCTAAGATTAGATTTGAAGTGTTTGATCTACTGGAGCAAAAGGCACTTCCACTTCCGGGCATTGCACCTGCAAGTGGCGATATGGTCGTGCTAAACTATCTTTACAATCGCTCATTAATCGTCGTGCCAAATAAAGAAATTTATGAAGAGATCACATCTGCGTTTCCAAATATGATATTTATCCATCCAGACCTTATTGGAGCATATCTAAGCTACGAGTACAAGCCAAATCCAAGTAGAGATGACTTTAGAAAGATGTGTGCTCAAAGTGCAGCTGGCTTAATTTTTATAGCAATGGACGGCAGAAGTGTTTTTGCTGATTGCCAAAGTTTTAATGTCCTAAAAGAATTTAAAAGTGGCGAGGTTGAGTACTATCAACTTCCATTTTATACAAGAGTTAGCGATATAGACACTGTGTTTTGGAAGCTAAATAGCGAGCACATAAACAACTACGACGCTCACTACGAAAAACTTTTTGAAGAAGACAACTGATAAATGAGCCGTTTGTCCTTAAGTAAGCAAAATTTAAAGGAGCTTTTAAATTTGCTTCCAACGCTTAAGGATAAAGAGCTCTTTCACTATGCCTCAAGCCTTAGTTTTCACACAATCTTATCGATTATTCCGATACTTCTCATATCATTTTCTATATTTACAAAACTACCTAGCTTTGAGGAATATTATGCCAAGATTCAAGATTTTATATTTTCAGCTCTTTTGCCAAGCAACCAAGAGATCATCTCAAACTATTTGCAAAATTTCTTACAAAATAGCGGAAATTTAGGTATAGTTGGCTTTGTAGCGATGATATTTACATCAGCGATGTTTTTTAGCGACTACGAGTATGTGGTTTTGAAAGTGACACGTGCAAATAAGGCTAGAGGTTTTTGGTCGGCGCTTAGTTCATATTGGACGCTTATCACGCTTGCGCCACTTGGTCTTGCTGGTAGTTTTTATCTCTCAAGCTTCATACAAGATATGCTAAATTCTAACGAATTTACAAACTCGATAAATTTCTTAAGTATCTTTCCGTATCTCATCATCTGGGCGATATTTTGTATCACATATCTCATCTCAGTAAATGACGAGATAAAATTTAAAAGCGCGCTTTTTAGCTCATTTGCAGCCTCTCTTGTCTGGTATCTTGGAAAGTCAGCCTTTGTCTATTATGTACTTTATAACAAAACCTATCTAAGCGTTTATGGCTCGTTTTCGGCTGTGCTTTTCTTCTTTGTCTGGATCTACATCTCGTGGATCATCTTTTTATATGGGCTAAAACTTTGTGCTTATCTTTCAAATAGCTTAAAATTTAAAAGATAAATTTGATATTTCGCTAGCTGGATATCTTTATAAATTTACCAGCTAGCGTGTGTATTATTTTATGTAAAATTTTATGTGGATCAGCGTTTAAACTCGCAAATTTCTATCTTTATACCAAGCTCTTTGCTGAATTTGCTAACAGTCTTGGCTAGTTCATCTTTGTCAAAACAGATAAGATCTATGTAGGATCGCATCTCTCCATTTGCTTCACCTATGACCTCGCAAATTTCACTCTCATGTAGCGCGTCTGATATTTTGTTTTTGCTATCAACGCCAAACTGTATGTCGCCACCGTGAGATAGGGCTAAAAAGCAAAAATTTATGCCAAGTTCAAAAGCTTCGTTATAAGTATCGCTTATGCCGTCGTAGTACTCGTTTAGTAGCTCGCTAAGAGATGTATATCCTGTAAAAACATCGTCACGCAGTTCATTTGAAAGAGGCTCTAGCTCATAGACCATAAAATTCTTAAGCGGCTCGTTTGAGGCCTCTTTACCAAATTTATCATCTATAAGATCGGCAAAGTCGATCAGCGGCACGCCTTTTTCTCTTGGCTCGTCCACGATCTCAAACTCTCCAAGCATATTTATCATGATCATCTCACCAACTACGTTGTCACAAAGTATGAGCGATAGTGTATAAGCCTTATTCTCATCTTCGCTTTTAAGCTTGCTTAGGGTTTCGTTGTAGAGACACATATCTACACTTTTGTCATTGAAATTTGCATAGACCATGATATCATTTGCATCAACGCTTACGCCATACATTTGTATAGTAGCGACATTGCGTGGTACACGTGGCTTGCCAAGTGTGCAAGTAAGCTTTGCTTCTAACTCTTTTGGCATACGCGACTTTATAAATTTAAGCCACAAAAGCCTGTATTTCATCCCCTCTGGCGTAAGGACTAGATCGATCTTGTCGTCTATAAGTCCTATCATAAATGTCGGATCAACAAGGCATAAATTTAGCGCCTCTTCGGTCATTTTACTTGCAGCTTCAAAATTTTTATTTTCTAAATTTTGTTTGATGGCGTCTAAATTTTTGCCAAATTCGCTCCAAAATTTATCAACTCTGCTTGCAAAGCTAGAGCTCTTTTTAGAAAACCACATCTTTATCCTTTTTGTTAAAATTTTCAACATTTTTTTGTGCATAAATTTTCATCGACGGAAATTCTAAAGCACAAAGCTTATCATATCCTTCTTGATTATAAACGCAACCAGTGTCGATATTAGCGCTGTTTGAGTAAAATTTAGCTTCAAAAACCGGGGTATGACCGTATACATTAAAGATGTCCTCTACTTGCATTGTATCGCCTCTACCTGAGAGTACGTGTTTTTTAAATTCCTCTTTCAAACTATCATCGTTTCTCTTATCCCAAAACTTACCAACCGCCGAGTGCGAAACAACCAAATGCTCGCCGTTTTGATTTTTGTGATCTTTAAACTCTAAATATACTGGAATGCTCTCTAAAAATTCTATGTGTTTTTCTCTGAAATTTATGCTTTGAATTAGATATGATCTGTATGTCTCTTCGCCGCCATTATTGTAAAACCAACTTGTATCAAATGGTATTTTATTTTTTAAAAAGAAATCTTTGTTGCTTAGCAGCCTGCGCTCGTGATTTCCCATGACCATTTTATAGTTATTTTGTATGATTAGCTCGACTGTCTCGCAGCTACAAGGCCCTCTATCTATCACATCTCCTACAAAGCAAATTTGTGATTTTTCTTTGTTTGGAAACTGGTCTATAAGCTTTAAGAGTGTATTAAAACAGCCGTGTACATCGCCAATAATATAAATTTGCTCGCTCAAATTTTCTCCTTTGCATCAAATTTTAGTCTATTAAGCCTAAAAATGAAGTGAAAATCGTTATAAAGTGATAAGTTGAAATTTCAGTAGAATTTTTTAAAGCAAAAATTAGAAATTTAAAGTAGAAGGGAGCCTAAGCTCCCTAAAATCATTGTGCGTAAAAGCCGCTGACCTTGCCGGTTAGGTCGATCATGATGTTTTTCATTTGAGTGTAGTGCTCAAGGATGATCTTGTGTGTTTCGCGGCCGATACCTGAGTTTTTATATCCGCCAAATGGGCTGCCTGCTGGGATTTGGTTATAGGTGTTGATCCAGACTCTACCAGTCTCCATAGACCTTGCAACGCGAAGTGCTTTTGTGATGTCTTGCGTGAAAATACCGCCACCTAGGCCATATTCGCTGTCATTTACCATTTTGATAAGCTCGGCTTCATCTTTAAATTTTATGACAACGCCAACTGGTCCAAAAATTTCTTCCTGAGCCACTCTCATATCATTTGTCACATCAACTAGCAACGTTGGCTCGACAAATGCGCCCTTGTCGCAACCATTTGCTGTGTAGGCTTTGCCACCGACTGCCACTTTTGCGCCTTCTTTTTTGCCGATCTCGATGTAGTTTAAAATTTGCTCAGCTTGTTTTTTATTGATTTGTGAGCCCATTTGAGTGCTAGGATCTAACGGATCGCCAACTTTTATGGTGCTAAATTTCTTAGCCGCAGCCTCTATAAATTTATCATAAAAGCTCTCTTCTACGAAAATTCTTGAACCTGCGCAGCAAACTTGACCTTGGTTAAACAAAATGCCAAGCTGAAGGCCGTCAAGCGCTTTGTCTAAATTTGCGTCGCTAAAGAAGATATTTGCGCTCTTGCCGCCAAGCTCAAGTGTAGCTGGGATGATACGGCGAGCAGCAGCTATGGCGATATCGCGGCCGATCTCGGTTGAGCCAGTAAACGCTAGCTTATCAAGGCCTGGGTGGTTTTTGATCCACTCGCCGCTCTTGCTACCTTTGCCAGTTACGATGTTTATTAAACCTTTTGGTAAAATTTTATCTATCAGCCTAAATAGCTCAAGCACGCTTAGACTTGTCTCGCTTGAAGGTTTAAACACGCTCGCATCGCCTGCTGCGATCACTGGAGCTAGCTTCCAAGCTGCCATTAAAAACGGAAAATTCCAAGGTACGATCTGCCCCACAACTCCTAGCGGCTCGCGTAAAACGATAGAGAGTTGTTTCTCGTCAAGCACGTTTGCGCTGCCTTCTTCGCCCATGATAACGCCAGCAAAGTACCTAAAATGCTCGGCTGCAAAAGGGATATCAACATTTAGCGTCTCGCGGATCGGCTTGCCGTTATCCATGCTCTCAACTTTTGCTAAATGCTCTTTATTTTCATCGATGATGTCAGCGATCTTGTTTAGCAGTTTTGCACGCTCGCCAATTGTGGTGTGTTTAAATTTCTTAAAAGCCTCACGTGCAGCACGTACAGCGTCATTTACATCTTCTTCGGTAGCGTCAGCGATCTTTGCAAGGTGCTCGCCGTTTGCTGGATTTTTTGCATCAAGGGTAGCGCCGTCTTTTGCGTCACGCCACTCACCATTTATGAAAAGCCCATATTTTTCTAGTAACTTCATACTTTTCTCCTCGATTAAGATTTTGTAAAAGGATTATAATATTAATAAAATTTATCAAAAATAAATTTTTGCTATAAATTATCTTTTTTAATAAAATTTATTATCTAATATCAGAATTTTTGACTTTAGTCTTTCCAAGAAAGTGAAAAAGTAGTTTCTTTGCCAAGTTCGCTTTGGCACTTTACTTCGATACCATTTTTTATACAGCAGCTCTTAACTAAGCTTAAGCCTATGCCAAAACCACCCTGATCTTCGTTAAATCTCGTGTAGCGATCAAAAATTTGCAGTTGCTGTTTTTTGCTGATACCGTGCCCAAGATTGCTTATGCTAAAGAAATTTGGCTCTAAAACGATGCGTACTTCTGAATTTTGCGCTGCGTATTTTGCGGCATTACTTAGGAGATTATCTAAAATTTTGCTCATATCCTCAAGGTCTGCGTTTATGAAGCTGGGCTTTAGGCTGGCATCTATCTTAAGTCCACGTTTGGCAAAAAATGGCGAGAAGTAGTTTAGCCTTTGTTTGGTTAGTAAATTTAGGTCTATGAGCTCTTTTTTGCCAGGCTTATCTAGGTTAAAGCTTAGATGAACGAGTGCGTCATAGATGTTATTTAGGCTCTTTGCGGCAAGGCTAATGTTGTTAAAACGCTTTAAATTTCGCTCATTTAGGTTGTCAAGATCGGCCGTTTCTATGCTCATCGAGATGACGCTTAGAGGTGTGTTTATCTCGTGTGTTGAGTCTTTTATAAAGCGGTTTAGCGTATCTATCTTTTCATAAAGCGGTCTTAGGCTTAGTTTTGCTAGGTAAAAGGCGACAAAGAGCAGGGCAAAAAAGAAAAAGAGTGCCTTTAGTGTGGTCGAAATTTGCAAGGATAAAATTTCGCCGTTGATATCTTTGCCAACTAGAAAAATATCTGCGTGTGAGAGCTCGTCTGTGGTGTTGTCCTCCATGTATTGGATCTTTTCAAATATCGCGACCTTGCCGCTGATCAAATTTACATTTTTGCTTTTATCGATCTTTTGACAGTCAAAATCTTTATAAATTTTCTCACCATTTTTTAGCACGATGCAAGCATGCACGCCTTTTTCTTTTGTTAGACTTGAAATTGAGCCAAGTCCATTCATCCTAGCTTTCATGTAAATGCCCATTTTTATCTCTTTTAAAGACTTCACCTCGTTTAAAATGAGCGTTTCTTTTTTGTTTTTATAGTCATGTATGAAAAAATATCCTAAAAATAGCACAGAGCTAACAAGATAAAGGGATAAAATTTTAAATAAAATTTGCGTCTTTTCAGACATAGACATAGCCGTCCCCACGCCTATTTAAAATGGCATCTTTGCCTAAAATTTGACGTAAATTTTTGATATAGACACGAAGGCTAAGCTCGCTTGGCTCCTCGTCAAATTTCCAAATTTTATTAAAAATTTCATCTTTGGTTAAAATTTTGCCTTTGTTTTGCAAAAATAGGGCGAGTAGGTCGCTCTCTTTACTAGAGATATTTACATTTTTACCATCTTTGCTTAGTGTTTTGCTCTGTGGATGAAAGCTAAATTCGCTTGAAATTTTGATCGCATCTCCACTGTGATGTGAGAAATTTCTCTTTAGAAGTGCTTGTATACGTATGAGTAGTTCTTTTAGCTCAAATGGCTTTTTTAGATAGTCGTCGCAGCCACTTTTGTAGCCTTTTTCAAGATCGTCTATGGTATTTAGCGAGGTGGTAAAGATGCTAGGTGCGCTAACACCTAGCTCTCTTAAGGAAGAAAGAAGTGAAAAGCCATCTCCTTGCGGGAGTTTGACGTCAAGTATAAGCAGGTCGAAATTTTGCTCGTAGGCGAGATCAAGCGCTTCTTTGGCGTTATCTGAAGTGGTTACCTCATAGCCATTTTCGACTAGATACTCACTGATGAGATCAAGTAAAATTTCATCATCTTCAACGAGCAAAATTCTAACCATCAAGCACCTTTACATACCTTTTTTCATTTCGTCTTTTTTCATACCCATGTCGTCTTTTTTCATTTCGTCTTTCATGCCCATGTCGTCTTTTTTCATCTCATCTTTTTTTACCATGGGTTTTTTAGCCATGTCATCTTTCATCATCTGCTCTTTCTTCATCATCTCGTCTTTGCCCATGTCATCTTTTTTCATCATTTCAGTAGCATTTGCAAGACCACCAAGCATAAACATAGCACCAAGTGCAACTAGTAGTAACTTCTTCATAACGTCTCCTTTAAATGAAATATGATGAAATACTATCTCTTTAGTGTTAAGTGAGTGTGAATTTACGCAAATACAAAATATATAACTGGAAGCGTGATAAATGAAAATAGCACACCGATAGCTACTGAGGATATGGCCAGAGAGCTATCAAGTCCAGCTTTTATAACCATCGCACTTGCAAGGGCTGATGTTGGCATCGCGCACTGAAAGAGGCCAACGACCCAAGTTTTGTTCATCTGGATACCTGAAAATTTTAATATGATGAAAAATACGATAGCTGGCAAGATCATCTTACACAAAAGCACAACGCTAACGCCTTTATAGGAGCTTGTGATACTGCTAAAGTTAAGTCCAACACCAATCGCAAAAAGTGCCACTGGAGTAACGCTACCTTCAAACATCCTAAGTGGAGCAAAGATAAACTCAGGCAAAGGGACTTCTTTTAAGATAAGAGCCATAATAAGCGCGATAAATGGCGGAAATTTTAAAATTTTCATCGTATTTTGAAATAGCGAAACCTTTTCTGGTGCAGCAAAAGAGAGGATAAGTGGCCCAAGGATCGAAAGTGGGATACCAGTGGCTATTTGATCGTAAAAGATGACCTCATTTACCATCGCATCGCCAAAGAATCCCTGAATGACAGGCATACCGACAAATAGGGTATTACCAAAAAGGCTTAGCATGACCATACTAACAGTTGTTACTTTAGTAAATTTAAAAATCTTACCAAGCACCAATGCCATGACAGCGCTGATAGCTGTTGAGCCAAAGCCAATTAAAATTGTATTTATAAGCGAAACATCGACGTTTACGTGATAAATTTTGTCAAAGATTAGCGCAGGCATTGCAAAACAAAGGACAAAATCCACAAATGGGATCGAGTGCTTTTGCTCAACAATGCCGACTTTTTTAGCAAAAAAACCAGTTGCGATTATGAAAAAAATTGCAAAAAGTGGAGTGAAATTCATAGCATTCTCTTTTAAATCTAAATTTTTTACGGAAAATTGATTATAGGACCCATAAGATTAAATTACAATAAACCTTTTTTAAAATTTGCTCTCAAAATTTATGCCTTAATATCAACCTTTTTATAAAATTTATCTCTCTCGTCTATCTTTTCTTTACTATTTAAATCATTTTCAAGATAGCTGATATTATAAATTTCGCTCGTTGTTATACTTTTTGCATTACTTAGACTGATTAAAAATTTACTCTCAAATTTATTAGATAGGTTGGCAATAGCGATTGCTCCAGCATCTTTTAGGCTTACGATTTTATCACCTTGCATGAAGCCAACATCTTTAAAATCCAAACTATTTAGCTGCACATTATTCATCTCTTTTGCCTCTAAATTTATGCTAGTTTTTAGCTCACTTGATGTATTTAGCTTGCCAGTATCGTTATAAAGCTCTTTTACGTCTATCTCTCTACCACTATCAAATTTTAGCCTTATGGTGCCATCTTTGTTTAGCTTCATAGCTATGACGCTATCGCTATCTTGCAAAGATGCGGCAGCTGTGGCTTCATTTGTTATAAAAGCCTTTTTTACCTTTTTTAAATTTGAGATACTAAACTCAAGCCCAGTTGCTTGCTTAAATTCATTTTCCATCGCGATCATTTTGGCTGATTTTGTCTTCTCAAGCTTTGATATATAAGCGTCTGCATTTTCTTCAAATTTCTTTAAACTATCGCCAAGATTTTCTATCATCTTGTTATATGCGTCAAACTCAGCGTTATAATCTTTGTAAAATTTCATAAAACTATCTTTTTGAAATTTTGTATATGAGAAATTTTCATCTTTTTTGTAATCTTTGCTCGGCTCAATGATCGGATTAAACTCGCTTAGTCTTGCAGTGTCATCAAAACCCACTTTAAGATAGGCAAAATTTTTAAAAGAGCTATCTTTGCCAAAGATATTATTGTGTCTTAGATCGACCCAGCCGTCATTTTTGGCATATTTTTTAAAGAAATTATTTATATCATTTTTCTCTATCTTTTCATATCTGTTTTCTACAGCGAACAAAGTATTTGGATCTGAGGCGTAGTAAGAGTGCCTATAATCAATATCTTTTGTATCCACATAAAGATCGGGATTATTTGTGATCATTGCTTTACGATTTAACTCTTCTCTTTCTATTTGGTTGTGATTTATGACATTTGTGCTGATAAACTGTCTAAGATCAACCCTTGGCATCACATCGCTTAAATTTGCTATTTTTTCATTTCCGTCTTTGTCATAACCCCTTACTTTTAGCTTATCAAAGAGTATGTCTTTTTGGTCTAGTACACCGTCATTATTGCTATCAAAGCTAAAAAGATAGCTATTATTTTCTAATTTTGCAGTGCCAAGTTTATCGTTATCGCCGTAAATATCTAAAAATACTTCTACATCTCCATATTTTGTTTTTAGAGTGTTTGAATAAGCGTAATTGTTTAAATTTTTAAATTTTGTATTTTCTAAGTATCCACTTTTTAGTGTAGATAGCATGCTGCTGCTATCTGAAGCTTTTATATTTTTAAAGTACGCATCTTTGTTGAAATGATTGTTTTGGGAAAGCTCTTGGGTAAAAATTTTATTATTGGAAATGATATTTTTTGAGTAGTCTTTTAAAATTTCTTCTATTTTTGCTGTTATTTGCTTTTTATTATACTCTTTAAGCTCTGCCTCACTGACATGAATGGTCCTTGCATTGCTTGTTTTTGAGACATCTTGAGTTTTAGTCTCTTGATATTGTGTACCTATAAAATTGTTACTGAAAGAGATAACGTTCATTTTAAATCCTTTTTTTAAAGACGTTAGAGCTAATATCGGATAAATTTAAAATTGTTTAAGTGTAATGAATGGTGCCCGAGGTCGGATTAATATGTAAGCATAAATGGTTGATTGTTTTAGCTCGTTTTTCTCCAAAAGTGAAGCTACTAAGGAGGGCTTGACAGGTTTTGCCGATACCGGTCGGACTGTAGTAAGGGCCTTGCGGTGATTATAGATTTCGTAACTAAGCCACTTCAGTGGATAATAGACGCGATAAAAGATATATCTAATTTCATAGTCGACTCTAAGCCAAGAAAATGGATAAGCGAAAAACGGGCTTAAGTGTAGGCAAAAAAACAGCTCCCGTGCTATAGGCGAACAAGCTATGGCCGGATCTGTGGATAAAATCGCGCAGGATCGCCGCGAAATGAGGGCACAAACGAGCCAAAATCAAATAACCGATAATAAAAAGATCGACATAAATTTATACGGATCGCAAGCTACTCCGCAAGCCGTGGCGCAGGCTGTGAGCGATAATGGGTATAGTTTTGGGGATTGGTGTGTTTAATAATATTTACGGTAATTATCTATGTTTTTTTATGAATTCGCAATATTCTTTTAAACATATTAAAGACGATTGTTTAGCATCAATTTTAGCAGTATCTAGTTCTTTTGGAAATATAAAATTTGATTTGTGGTAGCAAATATTGTTTTTGCTTAAATTTGTGGTCGTATTTTCATATGAGCCGCCTTTGTTTTTTATGGATTCGTATATATTTTGATTATTTTTTATATTGCATCTATTGACGCCTAAAACACTACATACATCAGCGTTATTTTTAAAATGAGCCGATAAAAATGTCTCAAAATTCTTATATGTTAAAAATATATTGCTATATTTATTTACATAGCTAAGGCTAGTGCATAGCTTTTTTAAATGCCCTAACTCTGTTTTATCGTCGGTGGCTCTGTCTAAATCGGCTACTACAAAAATAGGAATAGGAGTTCCCCTATATTGCTCTATTATTTTTATAAAACTCTTATAGTTTCCATTTTTAACGTTTGTTATGTTAAAAACGAACTCGTCGCCTAAGTGCTCGCTTCTAAAATGTTTTAAATAATGCTCCTCCGTTTGACCTTCGACTATGAATTTTATAACTATCTTTCGTTTATTCATAATCGCCTCTTAAATAGTCCATGTATGCTTTTTTCTTATCATTTCTTAGCTCAAATTCGCTTAACGCTTTTAACATTGTGGCGGTATTTTCTTTGCCTACTATGTAAATTTGAGACGGAGCAAGCATATCGGTATCAAAGATTAGCGGATTATGAGAGCTTAATATAAATTGTCCTTTAGTATTTGACGATGAGTTAATTACCCCGTTTAATAGCCTAATTAGAGAGATGGTGCTAATAGAGCTATCTAGCTCGTCTATTATCATAACCGACTCTGGCACGGAGTCTGCGCTATCTATCGCATATACCAGCCCCACCATAAGCTCTATTATTTTTTTTACGCCCGAGCTCTCTTTTTCAAACGCGAAGCTTTTATGATCTCTTTTTAAAATCAAAGAAAATCTATCGTCTTTTATATCTATAAAATCAAAATCAGTAATGCTATCGTCTACGATCTCTAATATATTTAATACGGTATCTTTATGTTCTGTAAAAAAATCTTTATCAAATAGATCAAAAGGAATCACCCTATCTTGACTAGCCATAATATCGAACGTGTTTATATTTTTATTATATCCATATACCTTTACTGCACCCTGAAAACCGCGTAGTTCTTTGACGTTGTTGTCTTTTATTTTGTTTAAGACGGTATCTCGCGAAACGACGGATAGTATCTTTTCATATTCGGTAGCTATCGGAAATGTTAAACTGTCCTTATTGAATCGATAAATCAAAACTTCGTTTTTTGTTAAATTTTCGCTTATTATCCGCTCTTTATCAAACTTAATCTCATACACGTAACTGTCTTTTTTATTGTCCGTAATAGTTATCTTGTATTCGGTATAACCTATGTCGGAATTTATAAACTGAGATTCTTTTTCTATGTTTAATCCGTTTTCTATTATGCGAAGTATGCTTTCTAAGGCTTTTAATATATTCGTTTTGCCTGTAGCGTTCTTGCCGAATAAAACCGCGCTTTTAGCTAATCTAGTATCCGAAAAGTAATTACTTTCGTATTTTGTATTTTTTAGTCTTTGATTTTGTTTTGCAGTGAAGTCTATCTTAATGTTTTGAGATATGGATGCATATCCGCAAACTTCAAAACTGGCTATCATTTTCAATCCCTATATATAATTTTATGAAATTATATCATAATATAACCGCTTTTCGCGTTTATGTCATAAAATTTAAACTATACTCTTTACTACCTTACCCACGATTTTAAAATGCTCCTGGGTTTCGTTTAGATCGACCTCGTAGCTTTGAAAATCCGGATTGACGAAACGATTTTAAGCATGCCGTATGGCGTGAGTGCAGGATCTTTACCATGAGCTGATCGCTAAAATTTACCACGTAGAGCCCGTCTCCGGTAAATGCGCCGTCCTCGCAAAAAATAACCCAATCCCCGCTCCTTAGCATCGGCGTCATGCTCTCGCCCTCTACC
>NZ_JBQNCH010000022.1:0-25509 GCF_052169515.1 Campylobacter sp. | reverse complement strand
TCGTTTCGTGAGCTGGAATTATATATGAGTGATGCTTAAAAAAAGTTGAAATATTGTGGGGTTATAAAATATTTTTTTTGGGGGGAGGTGGGATTAAAATACCTTATTATATATGTATAAATTTCAATCAATATATGCATATCCGCTTCTCTTTTCTATATTTATAGAAGCTACATTATTATTTTTATCCGTTAATACTATTTTGCAATCATCCTT
Source organism: Campylobacter sp. (assembly GCF_052169515.1). Taxonomy (GTDB): domain Bacteria; phylum Campylobacterota; class Campylobacteria; order Campylobacterales; family Campylobacteraceae; genus Campylobacter_A. The sequence continues at coordinate 25,293 of NZ_JBQNCH010000022.1, read as the reverse complement.
CAACAACCTTGAATAAGGCCTTTTTGCACCCTTATTACCAGTTATACTTACCACCCTCATAGGTCGACCTAGTTCATCAAAATCGATAGTTTGTGCTCTATTTTTTCCACAACCACCAATAAATTTAACTGATTTTATGCCGTATTTTTTTCGATATTTAAGTCCCTGTTGATTTTATCACAGTAGGACTGTGGAATACCGCTCCAGCCTGCACTTAAAAATTTATTAGATTTTTGTGTATCAATAGCGGCCTCATCTTTTGAATTTAAATTACCACTAAATTTATTGCCACTACCTCTTTTATCATAAAAAACACTATATTTCCAAGTTTTAATTCCTGGCTCGTCTATTGAGCATTCTTGTAAATTAGTATTATTAATTGTCATCCCCCATCTCATTTTAAACCAGAGTTTCTCATCTTTTGAAAATACAAATTTATCATCTTGCATGGCAAGGTGCTGAGTATACCTTATATGAGTCAATATCTGCGCAGCGGCTTCTCTCGCCCCATTTAATTCCAGTCTTGGTATAACCATCGCGGCAAGTATGCCTGCAACAATAATTACAAAAATAAGTTCTATGGCAGTAAAACCCTTATTTTTATCCACTCTAGTTGCCTCTTATATCAAAATTTGCAATTATTTTTCCCATTTTTTTTACACAAAACCTTGAATTTTTATTTAAATCGACGCTTGTCAATAAATTTTTAGAGTCGTTTTTTACTTTTAAACCATAAAATTCGAGTCTTAGTCCAAGTCTTTTATCATAAGTATATATATCTTCTATTCCAGCTTCTTTTAATTTGTTAGCGAGCTCTTTTGCGATATCAAATTTATAGACAAAATGTTTAGTTGGATCATTTAAGAATATATAAAATATTTGATTAAACACGATTATTGTCCAGTTTAGAGCCAAAAGTAGCATTGCTAAAATCGTAAAAATTTTATAACCTTTTCTAAATTTTGGCAGTCTTACGCGATATGAGTTAAAAAAAACCCTTACCATCAGCGGTGTTGCAATCACACAAAATGGCAAAAACTGCTCAAGTTCTAACCTTTGGCGTACAGAAAATATCATACAAAAACAAAATGAGCAAATGGCAATAAACCACAAAATATCTTTTTTCTCTTTTATCCAAATTCTATAAACAGTATAGACAAAAAACATAAAGATAAACGGCGAAAAAACAGCAGCAAATATACCAAAAGTGTCAATAAAATGTCCGCTAGGTCGCCCATTTGTATCAAAACCAAAAAAACAAAGTGTCAGCAAAAATAAAATAGCACTCAACCAAGCAAGTGGCGGCTTTCTCTTATACAGTGCAAATATAAAAAAACTTACGTAAAATATTAAAAAATCGCCATCTATAAAAAATGCCATACTAAAAAAAGCTACAAACAAAATCTTATTTTTAATATGAAATAAATATATGCATAAAAGCGCTAGCATAATGCAAAGACCAGCATTATTTATAATAATGGCTGAAACTAGCGTTCCTGGAAGCAATATAAAAAGCAATACCGCAACGAGTCTATCAAACTCGAGTTTGATGTAAAATTTACTTACCTTATACATCAAAACAACGCTGATGACATGAAAAAAGATCATCACCGATCTTAGGGCAAGATCATTTTGACCAAAAATTTGAGCACTTAAGTTTAAAATATAACTAAGAAAATTTTGTTTGTTAAAAAAAATTTCAGCCTCGTTATAGCTAATGCTTAGAGAATTTGCCACATAAAACAAAAAAACACAATCAACCAAACATATTAAAAATACGCTAAAAGCGATGTGCCTGCCGACAAATTCCCTAACTTTTTCTAACAAATCTTACCCTTAAATGTGTATATCCCAGAAAAACTCGACCCAATCATGAGCCTCTTTCACCTTAAATTCTGGCAAAAGCAGAGCTTTTTGCTTATAAAAAACAGTTGCTATTTTTATCTCCAAATCTGGATAGCTTCTAAGCAACTCTCTTTTTATCTCAACCATACTCTCGCCACTATCGATGATATCATCGACAAGTAAAATTTTCTTGTAGCCGCTAAGATCTGGTACATTAAAGATATTGATAGTATCAAGTTTGTTTGTATCTTCGTAGTGAATAGAATTTAGGGTAAATAAATTTCTATTTTCAAGAGCAACCGCAAGCGAGTGGCCGAGCGTTAGTCCGCCTCTTGCGATAGCCAGGATCACTTCTGGATTAAACTCATCTTTTATCTCCTTTGCCATCTTCTTCACGTCAGTGGCAAATTCATCATAACTATAAAATATCATCTTCGTTCCTTAATCAATGCACTAAAAATATAATAAAACTAATAAGTGCCAACACGATCACACCTAAATTTATATCTGAAAATTCTCTTTTTATGAGCTTGACGACCAAGTATGACATAAAGCCAAAAGCAAGACCATTTGTAATCGAGTATGTAAGCGGTATCAAAACGACTATAAAAAATGTTGCAACAGCAATAGCTGAATCTCTAAAATTTATACTAGCAAGCTCAGCAAACATAAGCACACCGACCATTACAAGGATAGGATATATGGCATTACCAGGGATTGCTTTAAAGAGCGGCAACATAAATAGTGTAAGTATAAACAAAAGCCCACAAAAGACAGCCGTTAGACCAGTCCTACCGCCCTCTTCTACGCCGCTCGCACTCTCTACAAAAGACGTAGTCGTACTCACACCAACTAGCGAACCAGCAACTGTTGCAACTGCATCTGCCTCAAGTGTCTTTTCAAGCTTAACAACACCATCTTTTTTACTCTCATCAAATATACCGGCTCTTGTACCAACGCCAGCTAGTGTGCCTATTGAGTCAAAAAGATCAGTTACAAAAAATGTAATGACAACAGGAAGCAAGGCTAGGCTAAATGCGCCTTTTATATCAAGCTCTAAAAATATTGGCGAAATAGAAGCTGGAGTTGAGAAAATTTCTGTTGGATGAGGAGCGATACCAAGTATCCAAGCGACCACTGAAGTAACAAGTACAGCCAAAATAAACGCACCTTTTATCTTCCATGCCCAAAAGCAAATAACAAAAATTAACCCCAAAACACCAAGCAAGACATTTGTATCTTTAAAATTTCCGATACCAACCAAAACGGCATCATTATTTACGATAAAGCCCATTTGTTGAAATGCGACAAAGCTTATAAATGTACCAATACCAGCACTTATCGCTCTTCTTAGATCAAGCGGAATCGACCTGATGATCCACATCCTAAAATTTGTAAACGAAAGCACTAAAAATATCAAACCACTCAAGAAAACCACGCCAAGACCCGTCTGCCAAGGCACTTTCATGCCGATACAAAGACCAAATGTAAAATAAGCATTAAGCCCCATGCCAACACTCATCGCAACTGGCGTATTTGCCCAAAGACCATTTAAGATGGTTGAGAAAATGGTAATAAGAGCGGTCGCTGTTATTAATGCCTCATAAGGCATGCCAGTTTTGCTCATAATGATCGCATTTACCGGCACGATATACATCATCGACAAAAACGTCGTAAGACCTGCACCAAATTCCTGCTTCACACTCGTTTTGTTTTGTGCTAAGTCGAAAAATTTCACCCCAAGCTCCTTTAGTAAATTTTTAATTCGTTATACAAACTATCACGTTCAACTGGCGTAAAACCAGATGTTTTTATGATATCGCAAAATGTCTTTAAAGTAACGCCGTTCATACTATTTGCACCAGCTGCACTTTGAATACTTTCTTTTTCTATCGTTCCATCAAGATCGTCAGCTCCAAATTCCTGAGCTATCATGGCTAAATTTAGTGTCGAAGTAGCCCAGTAAGCCTTGATATGTGGGACATTATCAAGCACTAGCCTTGAAATCGCCATAGTCTTTAAAATTTCAGCTGATCCTAGAAATTTCACATCTTTCAAGTAGTTATTTTCTCTTTGATAAACAAGTGGGATAAATGCGTTAAAACCACCAGTTTCATCTTGTAAATCTCTGATCCTAAGCATATGATCTATTCTGTTTTCTCGGCTTTCTATGTGTCCAAAAAGCATTGTCGCGTTGCTTTGTCTGCCTTTATCATGCCACATTTTGTGAATTTTTAGCCAGTTTTGGCTGCTTACTTTTCCTTTGCAAATTTTAGCCCTAATCTCTTCATCAAAAATTTCAGCCCCACCGCCTGGCATGCTATCGACGCCGTATTCGAGCATCTTTTCTATGACCTCATCGTAGCTTAAACCATAATGCCTTGATAAAAAATCGATCTCAGCTGCTGTCATTGCCTTTACGTGAAGGTCCGGATGGGCTGTCTTTATCTTTTTAAAAATTTCTAAATACCACTGCCAGCCACTTTGTGCGTTGTGAGCTGATACGATGTGTATCTCTTTTACTCCGTGACTCACGCTCTCATCAACGATCTTTAAAATTTCCTCGTGGCTCATTAGATATGGATTTGGGTTTTTTCTGTGGGCTGAAAATGCGCAAAATTTACAGATGTCAGCACAGATATTTGTTGGATTGATATGGCGATTTACGTTAAAAAAGACCTTTTTGCCGTGCAGCTTTTTACGCTTTGCGTCAGCAAATTTAGCCAAAGTAAAAAGATCAAGATCGTAAAGCGAAAAAGCTTCCTGTTTGCTTAATCTCTCGCCACTTTCTAGTTTTTGTAATAGATTCATTATTTGTATCGTCCTAAAGCTGAACTTAAGGCTTTATTATAAGCAAATAAAGCTTTGTTTTTGCAAAAATTAAGTACCATTTGCCAAGATATTTTTTAAAAATGGAACACCAATGCCAGTTGATAAAAGCGCCAAATACAAAGAGAATTTCAGCAAGATCAACGAAAAATTTCTTGATTTTAAGGCAAATTTGCCAAAAAACTTTCAAAAAAATCAAGGCAGAAATTTTGCAAATTTCTTAGCCAAAGAATATGATGATTTTATAAAATCTTATTTAAATGAAACTATGCGGGAATTTTTCGATGACTTTATTCCGCAAAATGATAGCTTTGCTTTTAGCGTTTTAGCCACTGGAAAGTATGCTCAGACGCTAATAAGTGCGAATAGTGAGCTAGAAATTTTACTAGTTTATAAAAATTTAAAGGGCTACAACACAAAAAATTTCTTAAAAGAATTTACAGAAATTTTAAGCAGCTCTGGCATCAACTTTACCATAAAAAGTGCTGAGATAGATGAAATTTTTCCAAATTTTAAAGATGACTTGAAATTTAAGAGTGAAACCTCGCAGGTTCGCTATATCTGTGGCTCAAAAAGCCTTTACCGCTTAGTAAAAAGCGAGATCGTAAAGATAAAAGAATTTGATAAAAAAGCCTTTTTAAACTACCATTTAAAGGCATTTCTGCCATTTTCTAGCATAAGCTACTTGGCACAAGAACCAAATTTAAAAAGTGGCTTTGGCGGAATAGATGAAATTTATCACCTAAACTGCATACTAAACTGCCTAGATAGCGACGTTTCTGTTAGGTCTCAAGCCCTAAAAGTGATGAATGAAAAAGAGATCGCTAGCTTTAACCTAAATGTAGACTTTTTGTTAAGCTTGCTAAGTGCTTTAAATTTAACCCAAAACACCGATACTTTCAGCGCTTCAAGTGTTGAAATCACGACAAATTTTATGCAAACAAAGTCCAAAAAACTCCAAGACAATGAGAGTGTTATCAGTCAAAAAATGCTAAGCTCAATGAACAATGTCGCCATTTATTCAAGGTTTATCGTCGCTTCTCTTTGCAGGCCATTTTTCAAAAGCGAGCTAAGTTTTGAGCAGAGAAAATTTGCTAGGTTAAAAAATGGCTTTTACGAAGCAAATGGCGTCATCTACGTACCTTTACATAAAAAGCCAGCACTCATAGAAAAGCTAATATCCGAGCTTTTGGAGCTAAAAGATGTGGACTATAAATTTGACATAAGTGCGATCTTTTACATCAAGCGAGCCATCATCACAAAAAGTGGCTTAGAGCGCGCTATAAGCGAGTTTAAGAAGATATTTTTAAGAGAAAATTCCTACGCTATTTTAAAATCCTTACTCGATGCGCAGATGATACAAATTTTGATAAAACCCATGGAGCACATCAGCCAGCTAGCTCAGTATGACGGCTATCACGAATTTACGGTCGATGAACATAGCGTCTTGAGTGTGAAATTTCTTGAAAATATAAAAGATAAATTCATAAAAAATCTCTACACCGAGCTTTGCATGGAAGGTAAAACGATGCTAAAGATCGTAACTCTTATGCACGACGTTGGCAAGGGGCTTGGCAAGGATCATGCAAATATTGGAGCAAATATCTTTAGAGCCTATGCAAACAAGCTAAATTTAAGCCAAAAGGCCGTAAATATCGGCGTTACACTCGTAAAATACCACACTCTAATGAGCAATGTCTCAAACAGAGAGGACATCTACTCGCAACGCGTTATTTTTGCCTTTATCTCAAAGCTGGGCGACAAGCAGGTCTTAAAGCTACTTTACATCCTTAGCTACTGCGTGATAAACGCGACAAACGAGAAGCTTTATAACGCCTACACAGCAAAGCTTTTAAGAGAGCTTTATGAAATTTCACTGACTGCGTTTAGCGACGAAAATTTGCTTGATGAAGCAACAAGGCGTGTAAAAAAAGAGCAATCTATAAAAAGAAATAGTGAGTTTTTAGCGCTTGAGTCAAGTTTGCAAGATAAAATTTTTAAGATCACATCAAATCTAGTTTTTGCAAAATATAGTGCGAGCGAGATCATAAATTTAAGCAAGGTGGCAGATAGTCTAAATACGACAGAAATTTTTATAAACAACTCTAAAAATTTAAGCATACAAATTTATACGAAAAAGAGCCTAAATTTAAGTGCCCTGCTCTATAAATTTGCCAAATTTGATCTTGCATACATGGAGATTTTTGAGCTATTTGAGAAGAAATTTTACATTAGGCTTGATTTTAACCAAAATGTGAAAAAAGAGGAGCTTGAAATTACTAAAAACTTGGCTCTAATATCTCTAAATAGAGAGACTTTAAGAGAGCCTTTGAAACCAAATATTAACAAAGATGAGATAAACTTTGAGCTAAATCATTCAAAAGATTATGCCAAGCTTAGCATCAATGCAAAAGATCAGCGTGGGCTTATGGCGTATGTGATGGGTGTTTTTGATAGACTAAGCTTTCAAATCACGAGCGCGAGAATTCAAACGGTTAAAAATAGAACGAGAAACCTATTTTTGATCGAGAAAAACGAGCGTCTTGAGAGCAAGGGTGATGAGATATTAAATTTATTAATAAGTGAGTAAAAAATGTGTGGAATCGTAGGATACATCGGGAATAAAGAGAAAAAAGAGATCATACTGGGTGGACTTAAAGAGCTAGAATACCGCGGATACGACAGTGCTGGTATGGCTGTAATGAGTGACAACAAGATCGACTTTTTTAAAGCAGTTGGCAAACTTGAAAATTTAGCCATAAAGACAAAGGACTTTACATCTGAGGGCTTTGGCGTGGCGATAGGTCACACACGCTGGGCGACTCACGGCAAACCAACCGAAATAAACGCTCACCCACACCTTGGCGAGCACTCATTTGTCGTGCATAACGGTATCATCGAAAACTACAAAGAACTTAAAGATGAACTTGAGGCAAAGGGCGTGAAATTTGTGAGCCAGACTGATACTGAAGTGATAGTGCATCTTTTTGAAGAAATTTTAAAAGAAAAAAAAGATCCTTTTAAGGCCTATGAGGCAACTATTTCAAAACTAAAAGGTGCATACGCAACGCTTCTTATAACAAAAACTGCACCTGGTAAGATATTTTTCGCAAAAGACGCCGCCCCTATGGCGATAGGAAAGAGCCATGAAAAAGAGCTATATTTTGCTTCATCTGACGCACCTTTAATTGGCAACGCAACAGAAGTAGCCTACTTAGATGATAACAACTATGGCTATGTAAGCTTGGACGAAATCGCGGTCTTCAAAGATGGTAAAAAAGCCAATATAACCTTTAACGCACTTCCAAAAGATAAAAGCTATGCCCAAAAAGAGGGGTATACATTTTTTATGGAGAAAGAAATTTATGAGCAGGGCGCTGTCGTATCTGAGACCATCATGGGCAGGGTCAAAAATCATAAAGTAACACTTGAAAATTTAGACGATGAATATCTAAAAAGTATCGATGATATAGTGCTTTGTGCATGTGGAACTAGCTATCATGCTGCACTTGTCGCAAGTTATTTGTTTGAAAGACTGGCAAAAGTTAGAACAAAAGTCGAAGTTGCTAGCGAATTTAGATATAGAAAGCCTTATCTAAATAAAAACTCGCTTTTTATCGTTATATCTCAAAGTGGTGAAACAGCAGACACCCTAGAAGCCTTAAGGATCGCTAAAGAAGCCGGTCTTAGTACACTTGCTATTTGCAACGTTGATAACTCATCTATCGTTAGACTAGCTGACAATACACTTCTAACGCGTGCTGGTATCGAAAAGGGCGTGGCAAGTACAAAAGCCTTTGCAACGCAAATAGTTGTACTTTGGATGCTTGTGCTTCAAATGGCAGCAGCAAAAGATTCCATCAGTAAAAAAGAGCTAGATCACGAAGTAAAAACACTTTTACACATACCGCAAATTTTAAATATAAACAACTCACTTCAAGAGAAGCTACACCGCCTAAGCAAACACTACTTGCATGGACATGGCTTTTTCTTTATCGGTAGAGATATTTTCTATCCATTGGCACTTGAAGGGGCATTAAAACTAAAAGAAATTTCATATCTTCACGCCGAGGGCTACCCATCAGGCGAGATGAAGCATGGCCCTATCGCACTTGCGGACGAGAAGCTATTTACAATCGCTCTAATGCCGCAAAATCTACTTTATGAAAAAACTAAAAGTAATGTCGAAGAACTTGCGGCTCGTGATGCCTATATTTTAGCTATAAGTCCACTAGAGTTTGACCTAAGTGATGACTATGTAAAGACAAGCGTACAAGATCACTATATGAGCGAATTTTTTGAGATGATGCTTGTGCTTCAGCTTCTAGCACTTGAAATCTCGGTTAGACTTGGCAACAATGTAGATATGCCAAGAAACCTCGCAAAAAGCGTAACAGTAGAATAAATTTAATTAGCTGGCAAACGCTGGCTAATTAAATCTGAGTCGATATTTTGTATTAATTTTATCCTCTAGCAAAATATTCTTTCCTTGAGAATATAATCCAACTAAAATTTATCTAGCTCTAGATTAAAAAAGATAGATATTGTTTTAATATATAGTCAAAAAACTTAATGAACTAAGCAGAAACATAGATATTATGAGCTTAAAGGCATCATACCATTAAAAACAAGAGAAAAATTTATAAAAGTACCATGACCCTTAAATCTTATCTGTACTTAGTATTTTTGCCAGCTGTTCTTTGATGCTCTCATCAAATTCGCTGATACTTACAATACCCCTGCTCTCACACATCTTAGCATCATTTATCTCGCAGTAGTCACTAAGTGCATTTTTGTATCCGCCTCTTATGCAAGCCTCTCTGTCTTCCAAAAATCCGGCCCCACCAAGGATGAGCACGCCAAGATCAAAGCCGATCTTAATTTTAGCGCTCGCCGAGCTTTTTACCCAGCTTAAAAATATCTCATCATATCTTAACCCAAGGGCCCCAACTCCGTCTGGCACGACCAAGATATCCACGCCATAAAGGCTCTCGGCGTAAATTTCAGGATGAAGTCTAATGCCAAATTCATCGACTATTTCAGGCTTTAAAGCATAGGTCTTGATACTAAAACCTTCAAATTTATGTAAAAAATCATAAATTTTGGCAAAGTTTAACAAATTTAACTTATCAAACATCAAAATGCCAACTTTCATGCTAGCTCCTTTTTTAATAAAGTGCCTCATCTGGCTTGATCACCCTTTTTGCTCGCACTTGCGGTGATCTGCCTACTTTGACTATTTTGCCCAAAATGAAGTCCATTTAAGTCATCAAGTTCATGTGCATGGATTTTTGTAGCTATCTTTCTTTCTAAATTCTTCAAAAATTCTTTAAATTCGTTTATATATTTAAACTCTTTAGACACCTATTCCCTTTTAAATTTTGTTTTAAGTTTAGCCAAAAATGACTAAAAAAATTATGATTTTGAGGTTTTGAAACTTCATAAATTTTTACATTTTTAATAATAATTAGTTTTATTATAAATAAAAATAGAAATAAAATTACAAAAATTTACAAGGAGTTAAAATGTTAAATTTAGCCACAAAACCCAGATTTGCCCTAGCTGCCACCATTGGTCTAATCGCCGGAGTGGTCTCAGCTTTTGTTAAGTGGTGAGCAGAATTTCCACTTCCACCAAGAAGTCCTATGGATATGTTTAATGCCGCTTGTGGGCCAGAAAGCGCGATCAGAGCAGCTGACGCGATCGACTGCTCGAGGAATTTCTTAAATCCACCTTGTATATTTTTAAGAGATTACATAGGTATCGCTGATCCAAATGCCGCGATCTACGAATTTGCAGGGCATACGTTTAACTACGTGATGCTTACACACATCATTTTTTTCGGTAGTCTTTGCTGTTGGCTACTGTATCGTAGCTGAGAAATTTCCAAAGATCACGATGTGGCAAGGCGTGATGGCTGGCCTTTTGGCAAAATATCGTAGTACACGTAATATCACCGCCTGTACTAGGCCTTACTCCGCCGCTTTGTACACTTCCTTGGTATGAGCACGTATCTGAATTTATAGGCCATATGGTATGGTTTGGTCCATAGAAATCATTTGCCACGACCTAAGAGCCAGGATCACAAAGAAAAAAAAGATCCCAGCGATTGTTGCTACTGAAACGTATAGGCATAAATTTCTGTTGAGCAAAAACCTAAAACAGCAGATTTTTTTGTTAGCTTTATTTATCTAGTTTTTGATGTGTAAAATTAAAGCCACCGCTAAATTTAAAAATTTATCAGCGTTTAACACTCCTGGCTAAGCTCTAAATTTTCTAAACGTAGCGGTTTTTCGCCCTCAAAAATCACCCCAACACCAAAAGGATCGCAAATATCAAGCGCACCCTCGGTAAATCTCATAAGCCACTGCTTATCGCGCGCATAAAATGTGCACTGCGGGGATTCAAAAGGCAGGTCATAAACTGACACATCAAGCAGTTTAAGCTCATCCTTGCCCAAAGAGCACTCACGCCTAAGCTCATCTCTCAAAAAGACAAGCGCGTCTTTTACGTACTGATCGATATCCCTAGCGATACGCTGCGCAAGCAAAATCGTCTCATCGTCCACATCTGCCCTATCTGCCGAAACAAGGCAAAAGAGCACCTGGCCGAAAATTTCGCTTTTTAGTTTCAGCTCCGCATACCAAATAAATCCCTCATCCGTCGCGATTTTTTCAAGTTCACCAAATTTCAAAGTCATTTTTATATCTTATTTCCATTTTGTGTTTTTGCTAGCCACTTATGCAAACGCTGATGAAATTCTAAATAAATTTGTCGTAGCTAAAATAAGAAATTCTCATGTCCCACATTTACAAACTATATCTGTTCTACAAGCCGCCTTAAAGTTTGCTCTTTTGGGCACTAAACTCTAAACAGCGACTAAATTTATCTCACCACTTAAAAACAAAATTTCTCATCAATGTTATTTGCCTTACGTAAGGCTTTAAAAGTTTCCAAATTTGTCTCATCCTCAAAGTGCTCTTTTTCTTTTTTATTGCGTGCTTCTAGAGCTTCTATGCCTTTTGCAAGTGCTACTTTTCTATCCTCATGGAGTGACGGAAATTCTGGCAAAAACATAGCTTCATAGACGTTTGCCTTGCTCCATTCAAGCGACTTTGCTACGATATCTTGCTGTTTTTTAATGTCGCAAAATGCGTATGGATTTACCACGTCACCTACTAGCTTTATAAACGCTCCTATCGCACTTTTGACCTCAAAAAATCTATCGTCATCCAAATTTATAACTCCTCTTAGCAAAATTGCACGGTTTTTAGCGTTGTAAAACCAAAACACCGCCTCATCGCGAAGTCCTAGATCATAAGCGCGAGCTGAGAGAACAAAGAGAGTTATCGGAGAGACCATCTGCGGAGCGTCCTCCACGATCTTTTCTGCTTTTTTAAAGTCTTCTACTTTACCACTTAAGAGCAAGTTATCGATCTTATCATAAACCTTTACATACTCGGCTTTGCCAGCATTTGCCGAGTAGTACGGCGTTACGTAAATATCAATACTCCTCACCTTACCGTCGTTTGCGGCTGCACTACCTATGCCAAGGCAAAGTGTCATCAAAAATTTTAAAAATTTCATTTAAATCCTTTGATGTGTGAAATCTACAATTATTTTAACTAAAAGATATTTAAATGTTGTCTATAAAATTTGAGTAGCAAAGTCCGCAAATTTGAGGCGGACTTTGTAAAATTTAGTTTTTAAAACTATGAATAGGTGCTGGAATTTGCCCGCCACGAGAGATGAAACTAGCCGAAGAGGCTCTATTTATCCTCATAACAGGAGCTCTGCCAAGAAGTCCACCAAACTCGATCATATCACCCTCTTTGCCTAGCGGTATAATACGAACAGCCGTTGTTTTTTGATTTATAACACCAATAGCCGCCTCATCAGCGATCATAGCAGCTATACTCTCGCTTAGCGTGTCCGCAGGTATAGCTATCATGTCAAGCCCCACCGAGCAAATCGCAGTCATAGCCTCTAATTTTTCTAAGTTTAGCGATCCAGCTTGAACGGCCGCTATCATGCCCTCATCTTCTGAGACTGGGATAAATGCACCGCTTAATCCGCCCACTTGATTGCATGCCATGACACCGCCTTTTTTAACTGCATCATTTAGCAAGGCAAGTGCCGCAGTTGTTCCGTGTGTGCCAACAGCCTCCAGCCCCATCTCCTCAAGCACACGAGCTACAGAGTCACCCACGGCTGGTGTTGGAGCAAGAGAAAGATCAACGATGCCAAATTTCACGCCAAGCCTTTCGCTTGCCATCTGACCCACAAGCTGGCCGATGCGAGTGATCTTAAATGCCGTCTTTTTCACAGTCTCAGCCACTACGTCAAAACTCTCACCGCGTACCTTTTCAAGTGCTCTTTTTACCACTCCTGGGCCTGAAACGCCAACGTTTATCACCACATCAGCCTCGCCCACGCCGTGAAATGCACCAGCCATGAAAGGATTATCCTCAACTGCGTTTGCAAAAACCACAAGCTTAGCACAACCCATTTGAGAAGTTGCTGCCGTCTCTTTTATGATGTGCCCCATATCACGCACTGCACTCATATTTATGCCAGTCTTTGTTGAGCCGACATTGACGCTTGCACACACTTTTGTAGTCTGAGCTAGTGCTTGCGGGATAGAATCTATCAAAATTTTATCGCCTTTTTGATAGCCCTTTTGCACAAGAGCCGAAAAACCACCTATAAAATCAATGCCAACCTCAATTGCAGCCTTATCAAGCGTCTTTGCGATCATCACATAGTCGCTTGCATCGGTTGCCGCTCCGATTATCGAGATAGGCGTTACGCTCACTCTTTTATTGACGATTGGTATACCAAGCTCAGCAGAAATTTCATTACCCACACGAACTAGGTCTTTGGCTTTAGTGGTGATTTTTGCATAAATTTTGTCGCAGGCTTTGTTGATGTCAGAATCAATGCAGTCAAGCAAACTAATGCCCATTGTGATCGTTCTGATGTCAAAATTTTGCTCCTCGATCATTGAGATCGTTTCGGTTACGTTTTTGATATCCATCATTTGTCCTTAAATTGTATGCATCGCATCAAAGATGGCAGAGCTTTGGATGTTAATCTTGACTTTAAGGCTCTCCCCAAGTTTATTAAGCTCTTCTCTTAGGACCGTAAAATCTTGCTTTTCATCACTAGAAACCACCGCCATCATCGTGAAAAAGTCACTCAAAATAGTCTGGCTTATGTCATCTATGTTTAGCCCTAGCTCACTAAGCTTTGCTGAGACGCCAGCAACGATGCCAACTCTATCTTTTCCGACTACGGTTACGATTGCTTTCATCTTTTTCTCCTGTTAAATTTCTTTTAAAAGCTAAATTTGCACGTACTTTTATTTTATACGTGCAAATTTATAGATCAAATCCCCTATTTTAGAGATTACTTAGAGCAAGCGCTCTTGCCGTCATTTACTGGCTGGATAGCAGAATTATCAGCCCCACCACCATTATTTATATTTTCTATTATCTCCCAAAGCCTAGCAGCTGCACCTTCGTAGCGTTTTGCTGTGACTGAGTTTGGCTCATAAAAGCTCACTGGTTTACCGCTATCACCACCAACACGCACAGCTGGCTCGATAGGAATTTCGGCTAAAATTTGCGTATTATAAGCTTTTGCTACCTCTTCAGTCGTACCTTTACCAAAGATATCGTACTCTTTGCCGTTGTCTGGGCAGATAAAGCCACTCATATTTTCAACCACTCCTGCGATTGGTATGTGAAGCTTCTCAAACATATCAAGAGCACGTTTGCTGTCATCAAGAGCTACTACTTGTGGCGTTGTGACGCAGACACCTGCTGTTACTGGCACGCTTTGAGCAAGGGTTAGCTGTGCATCGCCCGTTCCCGGAGGCATATCAAGAAATAGCACGTCAAGCTCGCTCCAAAGCACGTCTCTTAGCAACTGCTCGATCGCTTTCATGATCATTGAGCCACGCCAAATAAGGCTCATGCCCTCTTCCATCAAAACGCCCATACTCATCATCTCGACACCGTGACTAAGGATTGGTTTTAGTTTATTGCCTACTACTTGTGGCTGAGTGTTTACCTCACCAAGCATTCTTGGGATGTTTGGTCCGTAGATATCAGCGTCCAAAACGCCCACTTTTTTGCCAAGTTTTGCCATTGAGATGGCTAAATTTAGCGTTGTGGTTGATTTACCAACGCCGCCTTTACCAGAGCTTACCATTACAAAATTTTTAACTTGCGGTGCAATATTTTTGCCACTTTGAGTGTTACTTTTCTCCTCAGGCATCTTTGGCTGGATCAAATTTAGCACATACTCGTTTGAGCCCATGACACGTTTGATATCAGTTTTTAGCTCGTTTGCCACATCAGAGCTTGAGCTAACTATCTCGACATCGATCAAAATTTTCTCACCTATTTCAACATTTTTTACAAAGCCAAAGCTAACTATATCTTTTTCAAAACCAGGATAAATAACACCTTTTAGTCTATTTAAGACCTCTTCTTTATTTAACATTTTTCTCCTTTTTCTAGATCTTTTGAAATTTTATATGCACAAAATTTTGGTCCGCACATCGAACAAAAATGAGCACTCTTAAACGCCTCTTCTGGCAAACTCTCATCATGAAGCTCTTTTGCTTTTTTTGGATCAAAGCTTAGCTCAAACTGCTTGTTCCAGTCAAATGCATATCTAGCATCGCTCATTTCGTGATCTTTTTCGATCGCTCCCGCCTTACCAAGTGCGATGTCAGCGGCGTGAGCTGCTATCTTGTGAGCTACGATTCCCTCTCTTACGTCATTTTCATTTGGCAAGCCAAGGTGCTCTTTTTGCGTCACGTAGCAAAGCATGCTAGCACCGTGATATGCTGCCATCGTACCACCGATGGCTGACGTGATATGATCGTATCCTGCACCTATGTCTGAGACAAGCGGCCCAAGCACGTAAAATGGGGCGTCATGGCAGAGCTCTTGTTCGATTTTCATATTATACTCAATTTGATTTAATGGCACATGACCAGGGCCCTCTATCATCACTTGCACATCTTTTTTCCATGCTCGAAGCGTTAGTTCCCCAAGCACATTTAGCTCGCTAAGTTGTGCCTCATCCGTTGCGTCGTAAAGGCATCCTGGGCGAAGTCCGTCACCAAGCGACAGAGATACATCATATCTTGCACAAATTTCTAAAATTTCATCAAAAATTTCATAGAAAGGATTTTGCCTATTTAGCTTTGACATATAGCTTGCACTAAGGCTACCACCACGACTTACTATGCCCATTTTTCTCTTTTTAACAAGTGGCAAAAACTCACGCAAAAAGCCAGCGTGTATCGTAAAGTAACTCACCCCTTGTTTTGCTTGCTTCTCTAAAATATCCAAAATAAGCTCATTTGTGATATTTGTAACCTCTTTTGCCTCTTTTAAAATTTCATACATCGGCACCGTGCCTATCGGAACGCTTGAATGCTCAATAATCGCACTTCTAATAGCATCCAAATCGCCGTCCGTGCTTAGATCCATGACCGTATCAGCTCCAAACTCCAAACAAATCTCAAGCTTTCTTAGCTCTGCGCAAATGTCACTACTTAGGCTTGAGTTGCCAATATTTGCATTGACTTTTGTCTTTAGCTTTCTACCTATACCCATTGGTTTTAAATTTATGTGATTTACGTTTGCTGGGATGATGATCCTGCCATTTGCCACCTCATCCATCAGTAAATTTTCACTAATGCCCTCACGCTTTGCCACATAGCTCATCTCCTGCGTTATCTCACCACGCCTAGCATAATACATCTGCGTCTTTTCTCTCATATAATGCCTTTTACAAATTTTATAAAAGCACCATTTTAGTCCTTTTTTGATTTAAACTAACTAAATGGTGGCTAAAAGTTTCTTTTTTAAAAAGAAATTTTGAAGTTTTGAGATGTATAATTCTGTAACAATTTTTAAAAGGAGCTACCTTGCTTGATATATCACTTATAATGCTTGGAGCTGGAAATTCTAGCCGTTTTGAGCTACCAGTAAAGAAGCAATGGCTTCAAATAGGAAGTGATCCTCTTTGGTTATTTGCTACTAAAAATTTGAGTAACTTTTACACATTTAAAGAGATTGTTGTCGTTAGCAAAGAGTGTAAATATATGTCTAAATTTGCTCCAAATTTCAAATTTGTCGAGGGTGGAGAGACAAGACAAGATAGCCTAAAAAAGGCACTTGAGCTAATTAATAGCGAATTTGTCTTAGTTAGTGACATCGCTCGCCCTTGCATATCAAGCGAACTCTTTCATAAGATCATAGAGGCGGCAGCTCAAGCTGATTGTGTAGTTCCTGCACTAAAGATAGCTGACACTGCATATCTTGGAGAAAATGCGATCGATAGAGAAAAGGTAAAACTTATCCAAACACCACAGCTTTCTCGCACATCACTTCTAAAAAAAGCCCTTAGTAGTGGAGAAATTTACACAGATGATAGTTCGGCTATGAGAGCCATAGGTGCTAGCGTTTGGCACATTTTGGGCGATGAAATGGCAAGAAAGATCACTTACAAAGAAGATCTTGCCAAAATTTCAGCTCTAAGACCTCCTGAAAATGAAATTTTTATAGGAAATGGCTTTGACGTTCATGAGTTTGAAAAGGGTCGCCCTTTAATTCTTTGCGGTGAAAAGATCGACTACGAGTTTGGTCTAAAAGCTCATAGCGATGGCGATGTGGCACTTCACGCACTCACAGATGCCATCTTAGGGGCTGCTGGACTTGGCGACATAGGCGAGCTCTTCCCTGATACGGATGCCAAATTTAAGGATATTAGCTCTATTTACTTGTTAAAAGAAGCTTACAAAAGGGTGCAAAGCGTAGGTTTTGTGCTAACAAACGCTGATATCACGATCATGGCTCAGCAACCAAAACTTTCAAAGCTAAAATCAAAAATGGAAGCAAACATTGCAGAAGCCCTAAATATAAGCCAGAGCCGTATAAATGTAAAGGCGACAACTACCGAGGGGCTTGGTTTTGTTGGCAGATGTGAAGGTATCGCTGTTATGGCAAGTGCTAGCTTGAAATTTTACAACTGGAATCAACTATGAAAATTTTAATAGTAGAAAATGAAATTTATTTAGCTGGCTCAATGGCTAGCAAGTTGGCTGATTTTGGCTACGACTGCGAGATCGCCAAGAGCGTAAAAGAGGCGTTAAAGTTTGAAAATTTTGACGTGGTGTTACTTTCCACTACACTTCCAGGGCAAGATTTTTACCCTGTTATAGAAAAATTTAAAAGCTCTATCATCATCTTGCTAATCGCCTACATCAACAGCGACACTGTGTTAAAACCCATTCAAGCGGGGGCGGTTGATTACATTCAAAAGCCATTTATGATAGAAGAGTTGGTTAGAAAAATAAGGCATTTTGAAGAGTTTAGAAATTTCAAAAGCAAGATCAAAAACTACGAGGCCTACATAAACTACACATTAAATGAGTATGAAATTTCTAGCCCGGAAGCAAAAAAGATTAAATTTCCACTCCTTCTAAAATCAAGCAAAGGCGGATACAGCGATAAATTTATATTTAACTATGTAAAAGCAAGCAAGACACCATTTTTATTTTTGGGCAAAGCCTGTTTTAGCGAGCTTGAAAAAGTCCTAGCTAAAAACAGCGAAGAGCTAATTTATATCACAAATTTAGAAGACCTAAAACAAGAGGAAAAAGAGAAAATTTTAGAACTTTGCAAAAAGAAAAAAGTAGCGATATCAACTAGCGACTTTACGCAAAAAGCTCCATTTGATGAGCTTGAACTTTCACTTGCCAATAAAGATTTCAGTATAGATGAGATCGTCACTATCGATGAATATATCAAATACATAATCGTTAATTATCAAGACAAATTCCCAGATACCGAACTTAGTAAAAAGCTTGGAATTTCTAGAAAATCACTTTGGGAAAAGAGAAAGAAATACGATGTCAGCAAGAAAAAATAGTGAAATTTCTATAAATACCGAGGTCTTTGGTGCTTTAGAGCTTATAAAAAATAAAATAGTATCAGACTACGACTCGCTTATGGATGATGAGCAGATAAAAGAGGTAAGTGAAAAAGGCTATTTTAACGGCGAGCCAATGCCTTATTCATTTGGATTTGCTCCATTTGGTGAGATAAATCAAAACATTACTAGCAAGCTTTCTCCTGGACAAAAAGTAAATCTAAATCTAGATGGCAAGATTGTCGGTCACATAGAGGTGGCTAAGGTATTTAAATTTGATGAGAGTATGAGGGCTAAAAATATATTTTTAGCAAATGAAGCCAGCAACGATAAAGAGCTAAATTTAGGCAAGTACGGCGTCAGTGGGAAATTTGAGCTTTATGATGAAAGCATGCAAATATGTAAAAATACACTAAATGATCTGATAAAAGAGGATGGTGCAAAAAAGATAACAGCTGTATTTTTAACAGCCGATCCATTCAATAGAGCTCATGAACGCCTTGTTAGAATGACCATAGACAAAGCCGATCTGGTAATCGTTTTTCTAATACGAACAAGGGAAGAAAAGCATGTGGATTATGAGATTAGAAAACAAGTATTAGACTATTTTGTGCAAAACTACTTGCCGACAAAAAAAGTCTTTGTCTTTGCGCTAGAAAATACAACACTTTTTACCTCGCACGCCAATCCAACGCTCGAGTGCATCGCCGCTTCAAGGCTTGGGGCAAACAAGCTAGTGATTGGGCAAAACCATTCTGGCATAGGCATGTTTTTTGATCACAACGAAGCACACACGATTCTTGATATTTATAAAAACGATCTAAATTTAGAGGTAATAGTACTGCCAGAGCTAGTTTATTGCAACAAATGCAAAACGCTAGTTAGCACCAAAAGTTGCCCGCATGGACAACATCACCAGATCAAGTACCATCCAGATGTTATAAAGGAGCTACTGTTTAATGGTATCATGCCACCAGCTATTCTCGTACGACCAGAAATTTCTGCAATAGTTTTAAGCAAACTCTTTACAAATCGTTTCAAAGATGTACAAAAGCTTTGTGATGATCTTTTTGTAAATTCAGGACTGCTTGAAAACAAGACTGATCGCGATTTTTATGAAGAGCTTATGAAGCTTTATCAAACGTCATCACTCACCTAAGGAAATTTATGCAAAAACTATTTTTAACATTTTTTGGATTTGGACTTTTGCCAAAAGCACCTGGCACTTGGGGCTCTATTGCCGGCACAGTGGTAGCTTATTTTGTACTTTATTTTTTATCTTCAACCACACTTTTATTAGCTAGCATTTTGCTATTTTTGGTAAGTATTAGTGTCATCGATGATTTTGAAAAGAAGGTAAATTCTCACGATGAAAGCTTTATTGTTATAGATGAAGTTGCTGGAGTTTGGCTTGCTATTGCGATTAGCGGGGCTACACTTTCTCAGCTTATTCTTTCACTTGCGCTTTTTAGAGTGCTTGATATCAAAAAACCATCCATCATCGGAAGGATCGACCGCAACATAAAAGGCGGGCTTGGTGTAATGGGCGATGATATGGTAGCTGGTTTTTTTGCTGGAATAATCAGTGCGATAATATATGGGGCTGCTATAAAATTTGGTATAACTTTACCATAATAAAGATACATTGCTTCTCAAAAGCAAAGTTGCATAGATTTAAATTTAAATCTATGCAAAATCTAAAATTTAAACAAGCCCAAGCTCGTTTAAAACAGAGTTTAAATTTACTGTATTATTTGTGTTTTTACTAAGATTCTTTTGCTTTTCAAGTAGAGTTTGGCTAGTAAGTGCGACATTTAGCTCTTTGCGGTAGTCACTTAAAATTTTATCCATTATTTTAAGCAACTCGTTTTTTTGATCTTGCGTTTTTGTAGGATCATTTATGCCTAGAAGCTCCATTAGCTCTTTTTTCTTTTGGGCTATTTTTTCTTCTATTTTATTAGAATTTAGCTCGCTGATAAAGCCAGCAGCTCCAACTTCTGTTAGCCTTTTTTTAAACTGCTCAAGCTTATCTGAAATTTTTGTCTCGCTCGCGATTTTGTCTAGAGCAAGATTTAAAATTTCATCAAAACTATTTTTATTTTTATCTTTTGTTTTATTGGGCTCTGCCTGCAACAAATAATCAATGATATCATTATTTTGTACTCTCATATATCTCCTTTAATTAGATTGAGATATATTTTATAAGCAAGATTTATTCCTAAAAGTTAATCTCTTTAGCTGTTTTTGCTTTTTGCAAGATAAATCTAGCAAATTCATCACTAAAATTTGGACAAGTAACAACCTTGTAAAAGCTAAAATCTAAATCACTAGCCACCTTAGCATACTCAATAACAAGCTCAAAAATGGTCTCAGAGTTGTCTATACAAAAAGAGAGCGGATATACAAGAGCTTTTTTATTATCACACTTAGCTAAAACTTCATTTAGTGACGGCTCTAGCCACTTTACCGGACCAAGGCGTGATTGATAAGCCAGACTTATATCTTTAAAATTTAACCCTTGCTCTTTTATCATTTTACTTAAAATTTGCACATGTTCATTTATGTGTTTTTCGTAGATATCGCCTTTTTTAATATGACTTTGAGGCAGTGAATGAGCTGAAAAAATTAAGCTTATATCACTTGTGTCTATACCGCTTATGGTTTCATTTATGTGCGAGATTATGATTTTATTATAGTTCTCATCGTCATAAAAGGTATCACAAAGTAAAATTCTAGCCTTAACCCCCAGTTCGTCTTTTGCTTTTTTAAAATCATCCAAACTAGAAGATATCGTAGTTTTGGAGTGATGAGGATAAAGTGGCAAAAGCACTATCTCGTCAAAATTTTCATATTTTTTCAGCACCTCTTTTGTAAAAGGCGAAGTATAGTTCATCGCAAAATCAATCGCACTAAACTCATTTTCAAAGCTTGAAATTTTATCACAAAGCTTTTTTGTAAGCTCACAAATAGGCGACTTGCCACCGATTTGTTTATAGTTGTGCTGTACGGCCTTTAGTCTACCTTTTACTATCATAAAAGCTACAAGTTTTCTTAAAAATTTATTTTTTATGCCCAAAATATATGGATCATCAAACATATTTTTTAAAAAAATTTCTACATCATCAAGGTTATTTGCACCACCCATATTTAAAAGCAAAAGTGCCTTTTTCATCAAAACAACTCCTTAATTTTTATCGCATCATCAATGTTTGAAAGTTCGATGTTTTCGCCGCTTTGACAAAGGTCATAAAAGGCATCATATTGGGCTTTTATTTCATTGTTTAAAGGATCGGTTTTTAAATTCATCTGACCATTTTCATTTACTCTGTGAAGTTTGTAATCAATAAGATCGCCAAAATAAACACCTTCTTTGGCATTTACTTCTATTTTGAAACGCTCCAAAGAGCCACAAAACGAATCGGTAATATTTACTAAAATTTGATTTTTCATTTTAATGTTAATTCCAACATTATCGCATATTTTAGTATTGGTTTTCTTTGCCTGAGTATAAAAGAAGTTGCAGACTTCGCTACCTACTAAATTTTTAGCAAGATCTATATCACAAAGCGAAAGCTCATTTATAATATTTCCCTCGCAAAGCGGTTTAAAATGTGCGATTGAAATACTATAAATTTCTTCTTCTTTTAAAAGCGCCTTTTTTAGCGAAACAATAGTTGGATTAAAACGCTCATCAACACCAGTACAAACTCTTACTTTATTTACAACTGAGGCATATTTGATCTCTTTTAACTCACTTACACTTTTAAATATAGGCCTTGAAATCAATATATTTTGACAATATTTTGCACACTGACAAAATGCCTCTACAATCTCGTGTTGTGGCAAACAAAGTACAATGGCTTGTGGCTGAGCAACTTCGATAAATTTCTTAAATTCATCAAAAAATGGAGCTCTGCAAGATTCATCCCTATTTTCTTTATCAAAAACTCCACAAACTTCAAATTTGTCGGAACGTCTAAGTTCCATATAGTGCCTTTTGCCAACTAGATTGTATCCAACAATACCAATTTTAAGTTTCACCAAAAGCCTTTTAGTTCTATTTTTTGGGCTATTTTAGTTGCAAATCGCTTTTAAACAAATAAATTTATCAAATATCTTAAGTGAAAATTAATTTTGTATTTTTTTATAAATTTACAAACGATTTTTGGCTAAAATCAAGCAAAATTTTAAGATTAATGAGGAAACAATGCAAAGTTTAGATATAAGAAAGGCATATCTTGATTTTTTCGCAAGCAAAGGTCATGAGATCATCCCGTCTGCGCCGCTAGTGCCAAACGACGCTACGCTACTTTTTACAAACGCCGGCATGGTGCCGTTTAAGAGCATTTTCACCGGCGAAGTACCGCGCCCTACCCCGCCTATCCGCACGAGCTGTCAGACCTGCATCCGCGCAGGCGGCAAGCACAACGACCTAGACAACGTCGGCTACACCGCGCGCCACCACACGTTTTTTGAGATGCTGGGAAATTTTAGCTTCGGCGAGTACTTTAAAAAAGACGCGATCGCATACGCGTGGGAGTTCGTCACGCAGGTGTTAAAACTACCAAAAGACCGCCTATACGTGACCGTTCATGAGAGCGACGACGAGGCGTTTGCGCTATGGGAGCAGCACATAGCAAAGGAGCGCATTTATAGATTCGGCGATCACGATAACTTCTGGCAGATGGGCGATACGGGACCGTGCGGACCGTGCAGCGAGATTTTCTACGACCAAGGCGGCGAGCATTTTAACACGCCTGAGGACTACATGGGCGGCGACGGCGACAGATTTCTTGAAATTTGGAACCTGGTTTTCATGCAGTACGAGCGCAGTAGCGACGGCAAGCTAACTCCACTACCAAAGCCTAGCATCGACACCGGCATGGGTCTTGAGCGCGTCACGGCGATAATGGAAGGCAAATTTAGCAACTACGACAGCTCGCTTTTTATGCCGCTTATAAACGAAGTAGCCGCGCTTTGCGGTAAGCCGTACGCGTATGAGAGCGGCGCTAGCTACCGCGTCATCAGCGATCATATCCGCTCGGTGACCTTCCTGCTAGCTCAGGGCACGACGTTTGACAAAGAGGGCCGCGGCTACGTACTTCGCCGTATCCTTCGCCGCGCGATCAGACACGGATATCTACTAGGTATAAAAGAGCCATTTATGTACCGCCTCGTCGATAAAGTCTGCGAGCTAATGGGCGGCCACTACGCCTACCTAAACGAGAAAAAAGCGGCTGTAAAAGAGCAAATCAGGCTCGAAGAAGAGAGATTTTTAGCAACAATAGAAAATGGTTTAAAGTTATTCGATCATGAATATAGACTTTTAATAGGAGAAATTTTGCAGCCATCTGAGAAGAGCGAACTTGCAAAGAATTTGGATTTGCCAGTTTATCCACCAAAAAAAGATAAATTTGGTGGAGATATTGCTTTTAGACTATATGATACTTACGGTTTTCCGCTAGATTTAACAGAAGATATGCTTAGAGACTACAATAATAAATACAAAAAAAATATAAAGTTAGACATAGAGATGTTTGAAGCTTTGATGAGCGAGCAAAAAGCGCGCGCTAAGGCTGCTTGGAAAGGCAGCGGCGACAAGAGCGCGAAGGGCGATTTTAAGGCGCTTTTAGAAAAATTCGGTGAAAACAAATTTAGCGGTTACGAGGAGCTTGAGCGCACGAGCAAGGTTTTGGCGCTACTTGACGAGGATTTTAAAGAAACTCAAATTTTAAAAGCAGGCGAGCAAGGCTGGGCGATGTTTGACGTGACGCCTTTTTACGCGCAAAGCGGCGGCCAGGCGGGCGATAGCGGCGAGATCGCGGGCGCGGCCGACGTACTAGATACGCAGAAGTTTTTTGGGCTAAATTTATCAAACGTCGCGGTTAAAAAAGAGCTTAAAATCGGCGACTCCGTGAAGCTAAAAGTAAGCGAACAAAGAGCCGAGATCGCGCGCCACCACAGCGCCACGCATCTGCTTCACGCTGCGCTTAGAAGCGTGCTGGGAACGCATATCGCGCAGGCCGGATCTAGCGTCGAGGCAAACAGACTCAGGTTTGACTTCTCGCATCCAAAGGCTGTAACGGCGGAGGAACTAACAAAGATCGAAAATTTCGTCAATGCCGCGATTAGCGAAAATATAGAAGCAAAAACAGAGATAATGGACGTCGAGGAAGCTAAAAATAGCGGCGCGATCGCTCTTTTTGGCGAAAAATACGCCGATAAAGTGCGCGTGCTAAGCTTTGGCGAGGTCAGCAAGGAGCTTTGCGGCGGTACGCACGTAGCAAATTTAAGCCAGATCGGCGCGTTTTTCATCACTAAAGAAGGTGGCGTGAGCGCGGGCGTGCGCAGGATCGAGGCCGTGTGCTCTAAAGCTGCGCTAAATCTAGCAAAAGCTTGGCGCAGCGAGATCGAGGAGCTAAAAACCGAGCTAAAGAGCGCCGAGCCTATGAATGCGGTGAAAAAACTAAAAGCCGAGATAAAAAACCTAAAAGATAAAAGCAAGCAGGCCAAAGACGCACACGCGCTGGCGGTAGTGAACGTAAACGAGACAAAGCTTTGCGTCGCGGTGATTGACGGCGGCGACATAAAGGCCACGATAGACGAGTTTAAAAACGAGAACGAAAAGGCGGCGATCCTGCTCGTGCAAGTAAACGAAGAGGG
>NZ_JBQNCH010000021.1:0-26192 GCF_052169515.1 Campylobacter sp. | reverse complement strand
TCTCGTATCTGCCTTTGCCTTCGGCTTCCATTTTGGCGCGGATCTCATCGACCTGTGCTTGGCGTACAGCGCTGTCCGGGTGCTCGATGATGTTACCCTTAGCTCCATATCCGCGGAATGCCGGCGGAATTTCCATCTTCATGATGTCAAGTGGCTCATACACGATAGTTGGTAGCGTATCGCCTTCTTTCCAGCTAGTTAGAGTTCTATTTAGCCAGTTTAGGTCGTCGCGTTTTGGATAGTCTTCACGGCAGTGCGCTCCACGGCTCTCTGTACGATCAAGTGCACCTTTTGCGATACAAAGAGCTAGTTTTAGCATCTTTGGCACGCGGTAAGCTTCTTCAAGCTCAGGGTTGCCAAATAGTGCTTTGTTGCTTACTTTGACATCAAGTGATTCTTTGTAAAGCTCTTCAAGCTCTTTAACCGCAATTTCTAGGCCTTTTCCTGTTCTAAAGATCGCAACGTGTTCCCACATGATATCTTTCATTTTGTTTTTGATATCAAAGACATTAAATTTACCCTCTTTGCTAACAAGGCTATTTAGGTAGTCTTCTTGTTTTTTTACAAATTTCTCGATATCAGCTGTATTTATCTCTATCTCGTGACTAGCACAATAATCAGCAAAATAATCACCAACGATCATACCAGCTACAACAGTTTCAGAAACTGAGTTACCACCAAGGCGGTTAAATCCGTGCATATCCCAGCATGCTGCCTCGCCGGCACTAAATAGACCAGCTAGTGTCGGGCTCTCGCCTGTAGGTTTAGTCTTGATGCCACCCATTGAGTAGTGCTGCATAGGCAGGATTGGAGCCCAGCCTTTGCCACGTTGGCGTCCATTTTCATCAGTATACACTTCAGTATCAGCTGGATCGATGCCGTTAAAGATTTCGCAAATTTCTTGAACGTCGCGTAGGTTTTTCTCGATGTGCTCGCGTCCAAGAATTGATATATCTAGCCAAACGTGATATCCGTATGGACTAGGTACGCCTTTACCAGCGCGGATATGCTCCATAATACGGCGACTTACGACGTCACGGCTAGCAAGCTCTTTTTTCTCAGGCTCATAGTCTGGCATAAAACGATATCCATCAACGTCACGTAAAATTCCGCCATCACCGCGGCAACCTTCTGTTAAAAGAATGCCTGATGGAACGATCGGAGTTGGGTGGAACTGTACCGCTTCCATATTACCAAGCTGAGCTACGCCAGTCTCAAGTGCGATGGCCGCTCCGATACCTTCGCAAACTACGGCGTTTGTAGTGTGTTTATAAACCCTACCGTAGCCGCCAGTAGCGATTAATGTACCTTTTGCAACGTAAGCTGTGATCTCGCCATTAACTAGATCGCGGACGATCGCACCATAACAGCGGTTATTTTGGTGGATTAGTGCGATTGCTTCTTTGCGGTCATGAATTTCTACATTGTGTTTTAAGGCTTCATTTGCAACAGCAAAAAGCATTGTGTGACCAGTTGCGTCAGCTGTATAGCAGGTTCTCCATTTTTTTGTACCACCAAAGTCACGTGAGTGGATAAGACCATGAACCTCTTCTTTTTCAACGATAGTAGTTTTTTGAGCATTGATGATAGCACTTCTCTCGCCTTTTGTTATACGAGTCCAAGGCACACCCCAAGCTGCAAGCTCACGAATAGCCTTAGGCGCTGTTTGGCAAAACATACGTGCAACCTCTTGATCGCAGCCCCAGTCACTACCTTTTACTGTATCAGCAAAGTGAACATCTTCGTTGTCGCCTTCACTCATTTTAGAGTTGCCAAGGCTTGCTTGCATACCACCTTGTGCAGCAGCTGAGTGAGAGCGCTTTACAGGGATCAAGCTTAAAACAACTGTGCTCAAGCCCTTTTCTCCGGCAGCAACAGCAGCCCTAAGACCAGCAAGACCACCACCAATTACTAATGCGTCATAATATTTTACATTCATTTTCTAGCTCCTTTTTAGTGGCTGATCCATACGAAATCGGCGATCAATGCGATCACGGCAAGTGCTCCGTAAACAGCAAATACAACAGTTTTTGCTTTGTTTCTTTTTGTGAGCATTTCGTGTTTGTTTACGCCATCGATGCTTACCCATTTAACATATAAGCGGTACATGCCAACTCCAGCATGAACTACCATGAAAACAAGTAGTGCGAAGTAGAAAATTTCTAGTTTATGGAAAGCAAGTGCTGATTTGTCAGCTGTTATATGTCCACCAAAGATAATGTCTATAAGGTGGGCGCTTGCTGCAAAAAATAGAGCAAAGCCTGTCAAAAACTGAAACCACCAAAGAGTAGTATCAAGGTGCTTCATGCGGTCTTTATGGCCTCTAAACATTAGATACTGTCTAAAATTTGCAGGGAATTTTCTCATAGCTAAGAAAGCATGAGTGACAAAAACTACAAATATAACGGCAGCGATTACGTTTGTAATCCACCAAGTAGCTTCGCCAAATAAAAATTTTGCCTCCGCAAATCCTACAACGGCATTAAATGCATCTTTGCCAAGTAGTATAGTAGAAGTAAAAACCATATGGCACAATATAAAACAGGCTAAAATAAAACCTGTAATACTTTGCCATCTATCCCAAGCGGCTGGTGTGCGGCTTTTTTTACCGTCCGACCGTTTTCCCAAAAAACCTTCTATAAGCCCGGTCATGAGCCCTCCTAAGAAATTTGAAATAAGTTATCATTTCTTAATACTAATTTAAATATCAGCATTAATTGATAAAGCTAATCGTATCAGAAATTTACTTTAATGTTTTTTAAACGTTTACATTAAATTTTCGTAAATCTATTAAAAAGCACAATATAAACAAAAATTCCAAAGCTACACATAATAAGCGATAAAATTTGTCCCATTGAAAGATCAAAAACAATGAAACCAAGCCCAGAATCAGGCTCTCTAAAGAACTCACAAACAAATCTTGCAAAGGTGTAAAAAATGGCATAAAGTGCGATAAGTTCACCATCAAATTTCTTAAATTTTCTATATAAAAATAAAATAATAAAAATAACTAAACCTTCCAAAAACGCTTCATAAAGTTGACTAGGGTGTCTTGGTTGACCAAAGACATTTATCGCCCAAGGCACATCTGTAACTCGCCCAAAAAGCTCTTGATTTAAAAAATTTCCGATCCTTCCAAAGGTATATCCAAAAGGTATGCAAACGGCGCAAAGATCAAGCAGTTGCCATAAATTTTGCTTATACCTTTTACAAAATAAATAAGTCGCAAGTAAAAACCCAACTACAGCTCCATGGTAACTCATGCCACGAATTCCTACAAATTCGCCATTGTGAAATGGGTTAAAAATTTGCCAAGGCTGCGTTAAATAGTAGCTTGCTTCACCCGAATATACCAAAACCCAGCCAAGTCTAGCACCCAAAATAACGCCGATCTCGACCCAAAAAAAGTAGTTGTCTAAAAGCTGGTCTGAGATAGAAATTTTATCTTTTTTGACTAGGTATTTTGCAATGACCAGTGCCGAAACAAGGGCAAAGATGTACATGAGCCCATACCAATGCACACTAAAGCCAAAAAGACTAAAGGCAACTGGGTCGAAATGATTATAAACGTTGTTCCAAATTTCCATTTTTTACTTTCTTTTTAAATTTGTGCGATTTTACAATGATTTAGCTTTAATGAGTAAACAGTGCTTTGCTGCCAAGTGGCAAGGCTAGAAATTTAAACTCGCTTGCTTCAAATTCTTTGCAAAATTTAAATAGCTCAGCAAACTCAACCTCATTTAAATTTACGCTCCAGATCGCTCCAAGGTCATTAAATTCTCTTTCAAACTCGCTTAAATTTTTAGTGGCAAAATAGTGTTCAAAGCGGCTCATTAATGAAAATGGTGTAAAAAATTTGATCTCATCTTTTATCTCAAATTTCATCACACCACCATCTTTTATGGCTTCATTTATCACTTCATTCACAGCCCCTGAGTAGGCTCTGACTAGCCCTCCAGTGCCAAGCTTTATCCCGCCAAAATACCTGACAATTAAGACACCAACGTTTATGAGCTGGGCGCCCCTTAGCGCATTTAGGCTCGGCTGGCCGCTAGTGCCCTTTGGCTCGCCATCATCGCTTTGATTTTCGACAATTTGGCCGTATTTGTTTAGCTCTCTTGTCGCCCAAACTACGTGAACAGCCTTAAAATGCTCCTCTTTTAGGCTCTCGTGCAAGCTTTTAAATGAGCTTATCGGGCATAAAAATGCTAAAAAATTTGACTTTTTTATGTCGATTTGAGCTTTAAAAATCCTATCAATTGTCTGCAAATTTGCTCTTTTCTTTAAATTTTAAAAATCTTATCAATTTGCTAATTAAAGCCTTGTAAATTTAAACAAATTTATATTATTAAGGAAAAAATAGTAGAATTTTGCAATTTTTCACGAAGGACTAAAATGATACAAACTTGCCTATTTCCAGCAGCTGGATATGGAACGAGGTTTTTGCCAGCTACAAAATCGCTTCCAAAAGAGATGTTGCCGATCCTTACAAAACCGCTCATTCACTACGGCGTTGATGAGGCGCTTGAAGCTGGCATGGATAATATGGCCTTTGTTACAGGACGCGGAAAAAGGGCACTTGAGGACTATTTTGACATCAGCTACGAGCTAGAAAAAGAGATCGCAGGTAGCTCAAAAGAGTCGCTTCTTAGTGAGATAAGAAATTTGATGAACTCATGTACATTCTCATTTACTAGACAAAACGAGATGAAAGGACTTGGACACGCTATTTATACGGGCAAAACGCTAGTTCGGGATGAAGCATTTGGCGTCATTTTGGCAGATGATCTATGTATAAATGAAAACGGCGAGGGCGTACTTTCTCAGATGGTTAAAATTTATGAAAAGTACCGCTGCAGCGTAGTAGCTGTGATGGAAGTGCCAAAAGAGCAGACCAAGTCTTATGGCGTCGTAAGTGGCAGGTTTATAGAAGATGATCTGATAATGGTTGATGACATGGTTGAAAAGCCTGATCCTGCCGAAGCTCCAACAAATTTAGCCATCATTGGTCGCTACATTCTAACGCCAGATATTTTTAACATTTTAGAGCGAACAAAGCCAGGTAAAAACGGCGAAATCCAGATCACGGACGCATTAAAAGCGCAGGCAAAAGATGGCATGGTGCTAGCTTATAAATTTAAAGGCAAGAGATTTGACTGTGGTAGCATCGATGGTTTTGTAGAGGCTACAAATTTCTTTTACGAGCGCAGTAAATGATAGAGACTTGTTTTAAATTTAACTTTGCAAGCAGCGAAGTCATCGACTCTTACGCCAAGCGCATAAACGACGAGTACGAAAGCGGCGAGATAGGCTACTACCACCTGCCAGCTCTTGGGCAAAATTTGCTTGGCGAGATCGAGGAGTACGAAAAAGGGCTAGCTCATATCAAAAATGTAGTACTTGTTGGCATTGGGGGCAGCAGTCTTGGTGTAAAGGCGCTAAAATCAATGCTTGATGGCACACAGGGGATAAAAAGAGAGCTTTTATTTTTAGATAACGTCGATCCTTGCAGTTACAAAAGCACGCTTGATGGTGTTAAATTTGACGAGACGCTTTTTGTAATAAGCTCAAAATCAGGCAACACGATCGAGACGATCACTATTTTTAAGTGTTTGCTTGATGACTTTAAACCTCAAAATTTAGGCAAAAATTTCCTCATCATCACCGATCCTGGAACAAATTTAGAAAATTTTGCCAAAGAAAATGGGATTAAATTTTTTAATATTCCAAAAAATGTTGGCGGTAGATTTAGCGTGCTAAGTGCGATTGGCCTTGTGCCTCTTGGTATCTGTGGCTACGATATAAAGGCACTTTTGGATGGCGCGCTTGCTTGTAAGAAGCAATACATCGAGCAAAAAGATAACTCTATCGTCGCTAAAGCCTACCACTACGCTACTAATAGAAACGCTAGCATAAATGTCATATTTAGCTACTGCGATAGATTTTTTGAATTTAACGACTGGTATGTGCAGCTTTGGGCTGAGAGTCTTGGCAAAAAACGAGGCTATAAAAGGGTCGGCCTTACGCCAGTTGGACTTGTTGGTAGCCGCGATCAGCACAGCTTTTTGCAGCTTATCATGGACGGCGTAAAAGATAAGAGCGTGACATTTATAAAGATAAAAGATCACGTAAGCGACAAAACTATCCCAAATTTGAGCCTAAAAGGGCTTGAGGAGTGCGATTTTGTAGCAGGGCTTAGCCTAAATGAGCTTATAAATTTACAGTGCGACGCGACGGCTATGGCGCTCGTGCAAGAGGGCATAAGTGTCGATACGATCACGCTTGAGAGGCTTGATGAGTTTCACGCTGGCTGGCTCATCTTTTACTACGAGCTACTAACCTCGGCTACTGGTATCATGCTAGGCATCAACACCTACGATCAGCCAGGCGTTGAGATAGGAAAACGTATCCTAAAAACCATGCTTTTAAAGTAGAAAATGAAGAAATTTCTACTTTTAGCTCTTTTTGCCATGCAAATTTTTGCCTTTTCGGCGAGTAAATTTGTAAATGACGCTAGGTCGCAGATCGGTGTGACGCTAAGTTATGATCCAGGCTATGAGCGGCTCGCCTATCCTATGGGCGACGTAGATATCAAAAAGGGCGTTTGCACGGACGTTGTAGTAAGGGCTTTGCGGCATCAAGATATCGATCTGCAAAGGCTCATTTTTGAAGATATGAGTAAAAATTTTTCAGTTTATCCTAAAAAATGGGGGCTTAAAAAGGCTGATAAAAACATCGATCACAGGCGTGTTTTAAACATCGCTACCTATCTAAAAAGAAAAGGTTTTGAGGTGAGTGATGATAAATTTTTACCAGGCGATATCGTCACGTGGATGCTACCAGGAAATTTGCCTCACATCGGTGTGATCTCAGATAAATTTTACGCCAAAACACCGCTAGTTATCCACAATATCGGCTCTGGCGTGCAAGAAGAAAACATACTTTATGGCTACAAGATCACGGGGCATTTTAGGCTAAAGTAGCAAAATGGCTTTTTAATCAAATTTTGGGCAAAATCGCAAAAAAATAATCACAAGGAAAAATAATGTTAGAAGTTAGGGGACTTACTCAGAGATTTGCAAGCAGTTTGCTATTTGAGGATGTAAATTTAAAGCTAAATCGCCACAACAGATACGGACTAATCGGTGCAAATGGCGCTGGAAAATCGACATTTTTAAAAATTTTAAGCGGAGCCATCGAGCCAACTAGCGGCGAGATCGTCATAGAAAATGGACTAAAGGTTGGCGTGCTTGGGCAAGATCAGTTTGCGTTTGAAAATTTCACGCTAAAAGATGCAGTGCTTTATGGTAACAAATGCCTATATGATGCTGTTAAAGAGAAAGAAAAGCTCTATATGAGCGAGGAATTTACAGATGAGATAAATGAGCGCTTAAGCGAACTTGAGATGATAAGCGCCGAGGAGGATCCAAGCTATGAGTATGAGACTAGGATAGAGAAAATTTTAAGCTCGTTAGGGCTAAATGAATTTGACAAGCTCATGAGTGAGGTCGAAAACTCAGATAAAGTTAAAGTTTTGCTAGCACAGGTGCTATTTCCAAAGCCAGACATCTTGTTTTTAGACGAGCCAACAAACAACCTTGATATAGACGCGATCGCGTGGCTAGAAAACGAGCTAAACCGCCACGAGGGTACACTTGTGGTTATCAGCCACGACAGACACTTTTTAAATAGAGTTTGCACAAACATTTTGGATGTGGATTTTAAGAAAATTCGTGAGTTTTCAGGCAACTACGACGACTGGTATATGGCTGCAAATCTGATCGCAAAGCAGCATGAGATGGAGCGTGATAAGAAGCTAAAAGAGAAAGAGGAGCTGGAGAAATTTATCGCGAGATTTTCAGCAAATGCGAGCAAGGCAAGGCAAGCAACCTCTCGCGCAAAACAGCTTGAAAAGCTCGATATTGCCGAGATCGCAGTATCAAGCAGACGCGATCCTAGCATACTATTTCGTGCAAACCGTGAGATAGGCAATGAGCTAATAGAGCTTAAAAACGTAAGTAAGAAATTTGATGATAAAGTGATATTTGACGGGTTAAATTTCAAGCTCGAAAAGGGCGACAAGCTAGCTATCATCGGTCACAATGGCGTTGGTAAAAGTACACTTTGTAAGATTATAATGGGCGAGCTAAAGCCTGACGTGGGCGAGGTACATATAGGTGCGACCATAGAGCCAGGGTATTTTGCGCAAGATACAGTAAATAAGATAGAGGGCGAGCTAAAGCTTTATGAGTACCTCCAAGATGCCAAAAACAAAGACATCGACGAGATCAGAAAGTGTCTTGGTAGGATGCTCTTTAGCGGTGCTGAGCAAGAAAAGGCAGTCGGCGCGCTAAGTGGTGGCGAAAAGCACCGTGTAAGGCTAGCTCAACTTATGCTTCATCGTCCAAATTTACTTGTCATGGACGAGCCAAATAACCACCTTGATCTTGAGGCTATCATTGCGCTTGGCGAGGCGTTTTACAACTTTAGTGGCTCAGTTATCTGTGTGAGTCATGACAGGGAGCTAATAGACGCCTTTGCAAATAGAATTTTACACCTAAAAGGTAATGGCGAGATCGTTGACTTCAAAGGAACATACGAAGAATACAGAGCAAATTTAGGCCTTGAAGGCTAATTTGCCTCATTAGCTCCTAGCCCGCTAGGAGCTAATCTATATCAATAATATTTTAAGTAAATGATAAAACTAAATATTAAAAATTTATAGAGCAATCTTGTATATTGCAAATTTGAGTAACATTTTTAAATTTTAATAAAAGCAATTTGTCAAAATAGTTTTTGTCATATTTATACTACACGAAATAACATTATAAATAAAATTTAACTTAAAAATTTTAGTTTTTTGGTAAGAAAAATTGTAAATATATATTTATTTTGTATTAATTTTATATAAAAAGATGTTTTAACCTTAAAAAATAGAATAAATTCGAGTTATTTATAGCCTTTTTGTATAATAAAATAGTGATATTATTAGTAAAATAACAATTTATCTAAGTAAAATTCTAAAACTTTGTTTAAAATTTACAAACTATTTTCGCTAGAAAGTCGTTTTATCAAGCTAAAAAATAAAAACTTAAAAAAAAGAAGTAGTCATTAATATTTAAAATCTCAAATGCTTATATAATTTCATCAATACAATTTTTTATAAGGAGAATGGTTATGGCAACCAGAAAAGAACACGATTTTATTGGTGAGTTAGAGATCTCTGACGATTTTTACTATGGTATTCAAACATTTAGGGCTACCGAAAACTTTCACATGAGTGGCAGAACTTTAAAAGAATATCCATACTTTGTAAAAGCATTTGCACAAATCAAAAAAGCAGCAGCACTTGCTAATAAAGAGGTTGGCGTTTTAGATCCTAAGATTGCTGATGCATTAGCAAAAGCTTCTGATAGAGTAATAGCTGGCGAATTTTTAGATCAATTTGTTGTTGATATGGTTCAAGGTGGTGCTGGAACTAGTACAAATATGAACTCAAACGAAGTTATCACAAACGTTGCACTTGAAAGCCTTGGACACAAAAAAGGCGAGTATCAATACATCCATCCAAACGATCATACAAACCTTGGACAAAGCACAAATGACACTTATCCAAGTTCAATAAAAGTAGCAACTTATGCAAAACTTACTGATTTGCTTGCTGCTATGAATTTACTAAAAGATGAGCTTGAGAAAAAAGCAAAAGAATTTAAAGATATCATCAAAATGGGTAGAACTGAGCTTGAAGATGCAGTTCCTACAACACTTGGAAATACATTTAACGCTTTTGCAAGCTACATCAAAAGCGACATCGAAAAGATCACAGCTGCACGCGAATCAATGACATATCTAAACATGGGTGCAACTGCGATTGGTACAGGTATTAACTGCCACCCTGATTATAAAAATGTAGTTGTTAAAAAGCTAAAAGAAATTACCGGTGTTGATTTTAAAAAGGCTGATGATTTTATAGCAGCTACTCAAGACACTGCAGACTTTGTACACGTAAGTGGTGCGTTAAAAACCGCAGCTGTTAGACTTTCAAAAATTGCAAACGACCTTCGCCTAATGAACTCAGGCCCAAGATGCGGACTAGGTGAAATAAATTTACCACAAATGCAACCAGGTAGCTCAATTATGCCAGGTAAAGTAAATCCAGTTATTGCAGAAGTTGTAGGCGAAGCTTGCTATGAAGTAATGGGTAATGACGTAACTATCATGCTTTGCTCTGAAAGAGGCGAATTTGAGCTAAATGCATTTGAACCAGGCATCGCTTATGCGTTATTTAACTCTATATTTATCCTTGAAAATGCAATGAAAACTCTAGCTGAAAAAGCTGTAAGAAAACTAACAGCAAATCCTGAAGCTTGCTTAAAATCAGTACTTGGCTCAGTTGGTATCGTAACAGCATTTAACCCATACATTGGCTATGAAAAATCTGCAAGTATCGCCAAAGAAGCTCTACAAACTGGTAAAGCAGTTGGTGACATCTGCCTAGAGAGAGGCTATTTAAGCAAAGAAGAGATCGATAAGATCCTAGAGCCAAAAAATATGCTAAATCCAAGCATGGTTAAGTAGAAATTTAAGCAAAGTATTATCAAAAGCGTGTCAAAATTCTGACACGCTTAAGCAGAAATTTTAGTAATAAAATTTAATAAAGGAGTTTTCAATGGATATAATGCTGATTTTACAGATTATAGTCCTATTTGGCGGCATCTATCTTGGTGTCAAATTAGGTGGTATGGGCGTTGGCTACGCAGGTGGCCTTGGTGTTATAGTGCTTGCATTGCTTGGTATGAAAGTCGATATGAAAGACATCCCAATGGATGTTATCTTAATTATCGCTTCAGTTATTTCAGCGATCACAGCTTTACAAGTTGCTGGCGGACTTGATTATTTAGTTCAAGTGGCAACTAAAATTTTACGCAAAAATCCAAAGCAAATTAACTTTCTTGCTCCTATAGTTACTTATCTTTTAACTATACTAGCAGGTACTGGACACACAGCGTTTTCTATGATTCCTGTTATT
Organism: Campylobacter sp.; assembly: GCF_052169515.1. Lineage (GTDB taxonomy): Bacteria > Campylobacterota > Campylobacteria > Campylobacterales > Campylobacteraceae > Campylobacter_A. The sequence continues at coordinate 15,163 of NZ_JBQNCH010000021.1, read as the reverse complement.
GTTGAGGTTGCAAAGACTCAAAACATTAAACCTTCAGCCCCACTTGCACTTTCAGTTGTTTCATCTCAAGTAGCGATCACAGCAAGCCCTATCTCGGCTGCATTTGTTGCGATGAGTGGTCTATGCGAAAAGCTAGGTGTTAGCTATCCAGTGTTGCTATTTATTTGTATATCAACTACATTTGTTGCAATGGTTATTACTGCATTTATAGTTAATAAATTCTATGATCTTGACCTTTCAAAAGATCCTATTTATAAAGATAGACTTGCAAGAGGCTTGGTTGAAGAAGTTAAAGCTGCAGAGTATCATGAGCCAAAACCTTATGCAAAAAGATCAGTTGCAATCTTTGCAGTCGGTGTTTTGATAGTTGTATGCTATGCACTCTTTATATCAAAGAGTTTGGGTCTTGTAGAAAAACCTATTCTTTCAAGAGATGCGGCTATTATTAGCTTTATGCTAACAATTGGTTTTACAATAGCAGTAACTTGTAAAGTAGATACTGGTAAGCTTCTTTCAACTAGTACTTTCCAAAGCGGTATGAATGCGTGCATCTGCGTTATCGGTATCGCATGGCTTGGTACAACATTTGTTAATGGCCACCTTGATTCTATTAAAGAGGTTGCGAAAAACTTTGTTACTCAGTATCCATTTATCTTAGCTGTTGCTTTATATTTCCTAAGCTGCTTGTTATACTCTCAAGCTGCCACAACAAAGGTTATGATGCCAGCTGTTGCTGCCGCTCTTGGTATGACTAGCCCTGAAAACTCAGGTCAAATTTGGATACTTGTAGCTTCATTTGCTGCAGTTTCTGGTCTATTTGTTCTACCAACATACCCTACAACACTAGGTGCTATTGCAATGGACGATACTGGAACTACAAAAGTTGGTAAATTTGTATTTAACCACTCATTCTTTATTCCTGGAACGATAATGGTTGCATTATCTGTTATCCTAGGATTTATTGTAGCTCCAGTTCTTTTATAAGACTTAAGCCGAGATCTCTCTCGGCTTTTTAAATTTATTTCGATTTTAAAATTTCTATTTGCTTTTCTTAAAATAAAAAGCTATATTTTTAATTTATCAAATTTGTTTTATATTCCTAAAATTTAGCCATTTGTATTTTTATTTAATTAGTTTATTTTTTTTTAAAATATATATATTTTGATAACTAATCTTAAGTTTTTTAAAAAATATATACTAAGAATAATTATTAAATAAAATTTAATTTTAGTTTTATCTTTAAATAATAAAATAACAAAAGTAAAATTTCTTTTAAAGGGAGAAAGATGAGCTTTAATAGACGGGAATTTTTAAAATTCGGTGCGGGAGTTGGTGTTGTTGCATCCTCTCTTCCAAGTGGTGCTTTAGGCGATGCTTTGGAAAAGAGTGAAAAACATGTTCATAGCTTTTGCGAGATGTGTTCGACAAGATGTCCTATTGAGGCAAAGGTTGTAGATGGCAAGATAAGATTTATAAGCGGTAACCCAAAGGCTGGTGGTACAGGAACATCGCTTTGTGCAAGAGGTGGTTCAGGCCTTAGTCAGCTTTATGATGCAAATAGAATCAAAAAACCACTAATTAGAGTTGGAGAAAGAGGCGAAAACAAGTGGCGTGAGGCTAGCTGGGACGAGGCACTTGACCTTGTAGCTTCAAAAATGCTTGAAATCAAGCAAAAGTACGGTCCTGAGAGCTTTATTTTTACCTGTAAAAGCTCACAAACTCACAAGCTAATGGTAAATTTTGCTTCATCTTACGGCTCGCCAAACTGCTTTTCACACTTTTCATGCTGTCCGATCACTTATCAGATGGTGTGCGAGCAGATGTATGGCATAGCTAAGCTAAAAAGAGACTTTGCAAATGCAAAATACGTTGTAAACTTTGGTCACAACTTATTTGAAGGTATAGTTATAGCTGACGCTAAAAAGCTTGCTAAATTTGCAGCTAAAAAAGATACAAAGTTACTTGTGCTTGAGCCAAGATTTAGCGTTGTAGCTTCGAAGGCCGATGAATGGTTGCCAGTTAAACCAGGAACTGACCTTGCGTTTGTTTTAGCGCTTATCAATACATGGATACAAAACGGTACTTACGATAAAGAATTTATTGCAAATTTCACTATCGGCTTTGATGAGATCGTAAAAAGTGTCGAGGGTAAAACACCTGAATGGCAAGAAAGCATAACAGGAATCAAAGCAAGCGATGTTAGACGCATTGCTGATGAAATTTACAAAGCTGCTCCAAAAGTCATCATTGACTTTGGTCACAAAACGACTACTACAAGAGCCGAGTATATGAGAACAAAGGCCATCATGGTTGCAAATGCGATGATGGGTAACTGGGAAGTAAAAGGTGGTCTTTTTGGTGGCAAAAATGCAAAAACTTTTAACAAATTAGTCGGCGAAGATAAATTCCCTGTGCTTAAAAACCCAGATGATAAATTTAAAGTACCAAAAATTACCAGACTAGATTTCGCTGGAGAGGCTGGCAAACATAAATTTGTAAATAGAAAACACGGCGTATTAATGGATATCAATGAAGCCATCTTGAGTGCTAAACCATATGAGATAAAGGGCTGGTTTAATATAAGATTTAACCACCTTATGAACGTGGCTGGAACGATGAAGAGCGTTGAAGCACTTAAAAAGCTTGACTTTATCGTAGTAAGTGATGTTTATCTAAATGATATGGCTACATTTGCAGACGTTATTTTGCCTGAGAGTAGCTATCTAGAGCGTGATGAGGGCATCGAGGATAAATCAGGTCTAAAACCAGCTTATATGATAAGAAATAAGGTGGTTGATCCAGTTGGCGACACAAAAGATGCTGCATTTATCTTTAGAGAGCTAGCACGTCGCTTGAAGGTAGACGAGCTTTACACATGGAACGATATGCGCGAATTTAGAATGCAACAAGCTGGCGGAGATGCGAATTTACTTGCCGCACTAGAAAAAGATGGCTATATCACATGGGATGAGCCAGGCATTTTATTTAGAGAAAAAGCTATGATTGATAAATTTGTTGCGAAATATCCAAATGCAACAAAATTTATAGGTGAAAATGGCCTAATGGATCAAATGGCTAAGCTTAAAACAAAAAGCGGAAAGATAGAGCTATTCTTGCCGGATGTTGAAGAGCAGTTTGCAGGATATGGTGCGCTAAACGATAAAGATATGGATACATATGATGGTCACGATCTTTGCTTAACTTGTGGTAAAACACCTATCCACACTAACGGCCATACGCAAGCTGTTCCTTATCTAAACGACCTTATGAGCGATAGTCCGATTTGGATACATCCAAATACAGCGAAAAAGAAAAATTTAAAAGATGGTGACACAGTCCTTGTTAAAAACAAATTTGGCGAGCAAAAAGGTCATCTAATGCTAACAGAGGGTATTAGAGAAGATACACTTTTTATTTACCACGGTTTCGGACACATTACCCCAGGCCTAAAAACTATCAACCACGTTGGCTTAAATACAAGCGTACTTCTTGACCCAGCAGAGGGCCCAGTAGCTGCAACTATGGTCACAAACGTTGGCGTTAGTATAACTAAAGCGTAAGGATTAGAAAATGAAAAAATATATGATGATACATGATGAAAATTTATGCATCGGCTGCCAAGGCTGTTCGGTAGCGTGTAGAACTACAAATAATGTACCAATGGGCGTTTACCGCTTGCAAGTACATGCAAAGATGAGCGGAACTTTTCCAAAGCTAAAAACTGACTTCCTACGTCAAAGCTGCGTTATGTGTGAAGATGCGCCTTGTGTTGAGGTTTGTCCAACAGGAGCTAGCTTTAAGACAAAAGATGGTGTGACATTAGTAGATCATAGGACTTGCGTTAGCTGTAAATACTGCATTCTAGCTTGTCCATACGATGCACGTTTTGTTTTGCCTGATGGTGAGATAGGAAAATGTACATTCTGCTATGAGAGCAGGCTAGAAGAGGGTAAAGAGCCAGCATGTGTTAGTGTATGCCCTACAAATGCACTAACTTTTGGTGACATAAATGACGAAAACTCTAAAGTATCAAAACTACTAAAAGAGTCAAAATACTACTTGCCAAAAGAGGAGTTAAAAACAAAACCTCTGCTTGCAATGATCGCAAATACAAAAGGAGCACACAATGAATAGCATGTCAGGAAGTCTAGCTCAGTATACAGAAATTTACTGGGGCTGGCCAATAGCATTTTATCTATTTTTAGCAGGACTTAGTGCTGGTGCTAGCATCGTTGCAGTGCTTTTAGCTGGCAAATACGGCAAAGATAACTATTACTTCAAAGCAGCTGCTCTTATCGCTCCAGTAGCGATCATCTTTGGTCTTGCGCTTTTGGTAGTTGATCTTGGTAAGCCACTAAGCTTTTACTGGATCTTGTTGCTTTATAACTTTGACTCAGTTATGTCAATAGGTGTTGCTTTGCTTCTAGTTTATACTCCACTAAGCGTTGTATACGCAGTTGGTGCATTTAAAAATGAGATTGCATCACTTAAAATTTCTATTTGTGACGCGGTTGCAAATTTGGCTGATAAGCTTTCAGGATTGATCGGAATTTTACTCTTCGTCCTTGGCATTGGCGTTGGTGCATATACAGGCTTCTTACTAAGCGCAGCTCATAAGATAACACTTTGGAACACGCCAGTTCTACCAGTATTATTCTTAGTCTCTGGCTTAAGCTGTGCTGGTGCATTTACACTATTAATTGGTGTACTAAAAGATAAAGAGAAAAAACATAACGATGCTGCACACTATTTATTAAAATTTGACTTTTTTGCGATTATAGTTGAGTTTTTACTTATAGTTGCACTTTTCGTACTTGTTTCAAATGCAAGTGCAAGCGGCGCAAATACAGTTGCTAGTGCACTCAGTGCAAATTCTCTTGGTTTGATGTTTTATGTAGGTGTTATTGGTTTTGGTATGGCATTGCCTATCATTTTGGATTTAAGCGTTTTAAAAGCACATGATTTCAAACGTGAGATCGCAGTTCTAAACGCTATTTTTGTTATCTGCGGCGTCTTTTTATTAAGATGTTACATAGTTTACGCAGGTCAAATTTTATTTAATACTTAAAAAAGAATTTTAATTTGGAATTTACCTATTAAGTATTAAAATAGATACAATTCTTATTAAAGTTTATTTTTTAGGAGAGCGTTTTGAAGATTTTGCTTTTAGAAGATGACTTAGGGTTTCAAGAGAGCGTCTGCGAGTTTTTGCAGACGCTAGGTTATGAGGTTTGTGCGGTAAGCGATGGACAAGAAGCTTGTGATCTGATAGAGAAAAATTTCTATCATCTTTTTATACTTGATATAAAAGTACCTGGTGTAAACGGTCATGAGGTTATCAAGTATATAAGAAGTCTAAATCCAAGTGCCCCCATCATGATAACAACATCTTTAGTTGACATAGGTGATATGGCGATTGGCTACGAGCTTGGCTGTAATGAATACCTAAAAAAGCCATTTGAGCTTGCTGAGCTTAAATTTAGAGTAGCTGAGCTTATGCGAAAGTACTACGGCACTGACGATAAAAACATAGTCAAGATAAATGAAGAATTTAGCTTTAATCTAAATAAGCGAGTGCTATATAAAAACGGCAAAATGGTTGATCTTAGTGCAAAAGAGGTCGCTTTGGTCGAGTGCTTGGTGACTCACCTAAATTCTTACGTCAGCATGGAAGAGCTTAGAGATCTTGTCTGGAACGATAAAGATATAGAGGGCGCTGATATAAGAATGCACGTTTTAAAGATAAGAAACAAAACGACAAATGACTTTATCATCTCAAAGAGGCGCATAGGCTATAAAATAGATGCACAAGAGCTTTAAGATCCAGATCATAGCGACATTTGTGATAATGTCGCTATTTTGCTTTCAAAGCTTTGTGATCCTAAATTTAAGCCAAAAAAACAGCACTTCAAAAGCTCTTTTTGGTGCTATGAAACATGAAAACATCATCAAAAATTCATTTCTAAAAAACGAAAACATAGCTATTTCTTTAAAATATAAATTTGCAATCTATGATGTAAATTTTAAACCAATTATCTCAACTCTCACAAAACAGCCAAGTAGCTTTAAATTTGTAACACTTGAAGAGGATGGATATTTGTTCTACAAAAGCTTTTTTATAAAAGATAAGACTCCTTACTATGTCGTGGTGGAAAATGAACTTGACAATAAAAAGAGTGTATTTTTAACAGCCATTATGTTGCTTGTTATACTGGTCGCAGTTCTTTTTATAGTCTATTTTTTATATCTAAGCAGCGTTAAGCCTTATAAAGAGTTTCAAAAGTATATGAACAACTTCTTTAATGATGCTATGCATGAGCTAAAGACTCCACTTGGCGTAGCTGGCATGAATCTTGAGATGCTGGGGCTTGAAAACAAGTATATAACCCGCATCAAAAACGCTCTAAAACAGATGCAAATAACTTATGAAGATGTTGAGTACTTCATAAAGCGTGGCTACATCAAATTCCCAAATGAGCGGCTAAATTTAGGCGAGTACGTGAGTGAAAGGGTAAAATTTTTACAAAGTGTGGCAGATGTCAAGCACATAGCTATAAATACAAATTTGGTAGATGATGCCTATATCACACTAAGCAAAGTAGAGGCACAGCGTATCATTGATAATACGATTACAAATGCTATAAAATACAGCCAAAAAGAGAGCGAAATACTAATAAATTTATGCTTTGAAAATGACCGGATAAAGCTTAGTGTACAAGACTTTGGCAAGGGGATAAAGGACGTTAAAAAGGTCTGGAAAAGATACGTCAGAGAGGATGAAATTCAGGGCGGTTTTGGTCTTGGGCTAAATATCGTCAGTGAAATTTGCCAAAAACATGAAATTTTATACGGCGTTGATAGCGTTTATGGCGAGGGCAGCACCTTTTACTACAAATTTAAACGAGCTTAGATTAAGCATAAAAGCGTAAAATGAAGCCTTAAATTTAGAAGGAAAAACTTTGGATAGAATCGTTGAAATCGAAAAAGTAAGCTTTGAAAACGACTTTGAAGTCTCGCTTAGACCGACAAAATTTGAAGACTACATCGGCCAAGAAAAGATAAAACAAAATTTAGACGTCTTTATAAAAGCAGCCAAAAAGCGAAACGAGTGCCTAGATCACGTGCTATTTTACGGCCCTCCAGGACTTGGTAAAACCACACTTGCTCACATCATAGCAAACGAGATGGGTGTTAGTATCAAAATGACCGCAGCGCCGATGATAGAAAAGAGTGGCGACCTAGCGGCGATCCTTACAAATTTACAAGAGGGCGACGTACTTTTTATCGACGAGATACACCGTCTAAGCCCAGCTATCGAAGAGGTGCTTTACCCTGCGATGGAGGACTTTAGGCTTGATATTATAATTGGCTCAGGGCCTGCAGCTCAGACTATCAAGATAGACTTGCCAAAATTTACGCTTATCGGCGCGACCACTCGTGCTGGTATGATCTCAGCGCCTTTAAGAGATCGCTTTGGGATGGACTTTAGGCTGCAGTTTTATACAAGTAGCGAGCTAAGTCGTATCGTGCAGATAGCCTCTGCCAAACTTGGCAAAGAGTGCGACAAAAACGCCTCGCTTGAGATCGCCAAACGCTCACGTGCCACGCCAAGGATCGCTCTTAGACTGCTAAAGCGAATTCGCGACTTTGCTGAGGTAAATGACGAGCAAATCATCAGCCACGATCGTGCAAAAGAGGGACTTAATGCCCTTGGTGTAAATTCGCTTGGATTTGACGAGATGGATATTAGGTATTTAGAAATTTTGATGCAAGCAAGGCGCCGTCCTATGGGGCTTAGCACGATCGCTGCTGCACTTAGCGAGGACGAGGGCACGGTTGAAGACGTCATCGAGCCATATCTGCTTGCAAATGGCTTTATCGAGCGCACCGCAAAGGGCAGGATCGCAAGTGCGAAGTGTTTTGAGACCTTTAACGTCAAGATCGACATCGAAAAAGGGCTTTTTGAGTAGCGAAATTTAAATTTGGAGCAAAAATGGGCGAGCCACATCTTTGTCCTAAGTGCAAGCAAAGGACGATTTACTTCGACGGGATCTGCTACTGGTGCAGGCAAAAAGAGAAGCTGGAGTTTTATGAAGGCTTAAGCGAGGACGAGATCAAAAAGAGGCAGAAAAATATCCTTGCGCACATTGACGAGCTAGATAAATTTGATGAAATTTACAGCGACCTCACATATATTTTTTATCTGCATGACATTTGTGATGAGCAGATCATCGAAGAATTGACAAAAAAAGGCGAGTACTACCCACCTGAAATTTACAAAAAAGGCTTCAACAAAGATCAGAGATGAGCTTATAAAGAAGCTTTCAAGCGAAGAAAATATAGTTAAGCTAAATCACATCCTCTCGGCGCTTGCATGGCAGGGCGATGAGGTGGTAAGGGAGCTATTTTTTAAGCTTTATGGTGCGCCAAAGCCTTGGAAGACGAAGCTTTATGCCGATACTGATGGGTACTCGCAGACTGCTGGCTGGAGCTTTGATAGCAGTGGCAAGAGAAGAAGTCTAGTTTTTGATAAGTGTTTTGCCTGCAAGCCAAGTCAAAACGCAGACGCAGGTATTAAATTTAAAGCCACAAATGATGAAAAATGTAAATTTTGTAGCGGCGAGATGCTAGAGCTCATCATCAAAAAAGAGAGTCTAAAGCGACTTGGGTTAGAGCTTAAAAACGATGCTGTGCTTAAATTTTGCCCTACATGCGTGGGCTTGGTGCAGTACTTTTGCCAAAATGACGGCAATAGCGTGCAAACAGAGGTAGTGGGCGAGGGCGAGATTGAAGACTATGTAAGAGACGCTGTGGCAACGCTTGATGGGCAAAAATTCGAGTTAGCAAACGAGGTCTGTATGCACTATGCGGCTATGATCGATGGTGAAATTTTGCTTGGCGGATATCCGCAGTGGGAGCAAGACTCGGAGTACTTGCACTGCCCAAAATGCGGTAAAAGCATGAGATATCTAGCACAAATTTCCCTTGGTGGCTTGATAGATGGCGAGGGCATTATATATATGCAAATTTGTGATGAGTGCGAGGTCGTCGGAGCAAATTTTCAATGCACATAGCTCTAAAAATAGGTGATATCTTCACTGTAAAACCAAAAAGAAATGAGCTTTATTTTGTTGCTCAAATTTTAAATAACGGTGGCATGCTAAATGCCCAAAGTCTAGCCACACTTGCTAGCTTTGCAAGCTTGATGGCAAAGAGTTTGAGCAAATTTGGGAAGCAAATGAGCAGCTTTGATAAATTTGCTATAATAATCCCATTTTAAGGGAGCAAGATGAACAACAGACTATTTTTTGGAATTTTTGCATTTTGTGCTTTAGCTTTGGTGGTCTATCTTTTTAAACCATATTTGCTTGATATTTTTATCGCAGCGCTGCTAGCGGTGGCCGTTTCTAACGTTCAGATCGCATTTTTATCGCTTACTAAAAACCGCAAAACACTCTCTTCTGCCCTTACAACATTTGTACTTTTGTGTCTATTTATAGCTCCGCTTCTTTACGCAGTGATCGAGATCGCGAAGTATGCAGCTGGATTTGATATAAACAACGTCACAAAGACTATTGAATTTATCAAAAATTATGATTTTAGCCTACCAGAATCGATAAATTTTTTAGAGCCAAAGATAAAAGAATTTATAGGTGGGCTTGATATTAAGATGCTATTTTCTCAGCTCGCTACAAATCTCGCAAATTTAGGCAAGCTAAGCCTTAAATTTGGCATTGATATGATAATCATCCTGGTCTTTTTCTTCTTTTGTAACCTTTATGGAAATGAGTTAATAAAGTATCTAAAAGAGGCACTTCCGCTAAAACAAGATGATACTGAGTCTATATTGAGCGAGGTTGGTAATGTGATGAGTGTAGTGTTTTACTCAACTATTGCCAACATGATAATCCAAGGTTTTTTATTTGCCATTGTTACTAGTTTTTACGGATATAATGGCGTGCTAACTGGTATATTTTTTAGCTTTGCTTCGCTGATTCCTGTTATTGGTGGTATTTTAGCGTGGGGCCCTATCAGTATTTATGAATTTGCAAATGGCAATATAGCAGCAGCCATTACTATCGCACTTTATACTATTGTAGTGATATCTTTTGCCGCCGACACACTCCTAAAGCCACTTGTTATTAAATTTATAAACTCAAAGCTGGTTAAAATACCAACAAAGATAAATGAGCTTCTTATTTTCTTTGCGATGCTTGCAGGTATTACGACATTTGGTTTTTGGGGTGTGATCCTTGGACCAGCGATCGTAACATTTTTTATCTCGACTATTAAGCTTTATACGCTTTTAAGAGAGAGAAATTTTGTATAAAAATATTTAGGAAGACAAATGATTTATGAAGATAAATTTATAAAAGTTGAGCGTGAAGAAAATGAGCTTCCATGGATAAAAATTTTTACAGTTAAGCCATTTCGTGAGTTAAGCGATTGCGATGAAAAGAGCAGGGCTAGACTTTTTGAAGCTATGCTGGTAGCCGAAAAAGCTATGCTCAAGTTTTATAAACCAATCAAAATAAACATCGCAAGCTTTGGCAACTACGTGCCACACGTGCATATCCATGTTATTGCAAGATTTAGCGATGACGCATTCTTCCCAGATAGTGTATGGGCTAGCCCAAAGAGAAAAAGTGAGCTAACGTTGCCTGAATTTGATGAATTTGCTAAATTTCTAGAAGAACAACTAAGGGCTAGTTTTGAATAAATATAGAAAATATATTAATCTTTATATTGTTTTTATTGTTATTGCAGTGCTTGGTGGGCTTTTTTATTTTCTTTATAACTCATATATGGCTGAAAAAAATCAAAACAACATGCGTGTTTTTTTTGATCATCACATGAAACAGCTAAATAAAAGCATCGATGATGCGAAATTTTCATCTATAGCGATCTCGATTTTGCTTGCTCAAAATGAGTCGGTGCAAAACTGCTTTCTTGGTCAAAGCCGAGAAGAGTGTGTAAAAAATATAGAAAATTTGACCAAAACCCTTGGTGCAGCGTCGATGTATAATAATATTAAGCTCCATCTTTATGATAAGGATTTGAAAAGCTATGTAAGAAGCTGGGATCTAAATAGATATGGTGACATGACAGCTACATTTAGGTTTTTGATACAAGAGTCAAGACGACAAAATAAACCAATGGTAGGCATCGAAGCATGGTATGCTGGGCTGCATATAAGAGCCGTCTCAAATATCGTACATGATGGCAAAAATATTGGAAATATTGAAGTTTTGCTAAATTTTGACTCACTTGGAAACTATTTTAAAAAGCAAGGGATAGATCTATTTGTGCTATTAGCAAAAGATAAGATACCGCCACACAAAAGCGTGCCAAGCGATCAAATTTTAAATGATTACTATATTGAAAATTTAAGTAGTGCAAATTTAAATATAGTAGGCTTTTTACGCGATATTGATTTTAAAAAATATGATTTTTACGTCTATAAAACTCATTACTTTTGCGTGGTACCGCTAATAGATGCTAGCAATACACAGATAGGTTACTACGTGCTTCATGTAAATACAAATGAAAAAGAGCGAAATATCTCGCAAAATTATTTTGAATCAGAAGAGCTTTTTTAGATTCGATTTATCTGATAAATTTTTGTGTTTGTAGTATAAATAAAAAAGAATGGTGGAAGCGAGGGGGATCGAACCCCTGTCCAAAAACAAAATACATACAGCCTCTACACGCTTAGCAAAAGTGAAAGATTCGTCTAAAAAGGCTCACTTTCCAAAACCAAAATTTAGACTAAGACCAAAATTTCAGCTCGCACTCGGTCATATTACGAGCCTACTCTAGCTAAATTACTTGCTTTTATCCTAGCTAGAATTAGACTAAGCAAGGCTCAACTGAACTTACGCAGCTTTAGCGTAAGCAGGAGCGAAATTAACGTTGTTTGCGTTTAAATTTAATTTGAGCTTTTTACGCTTTGCTCAAAGCGGCGTGCCACCATATGCGTTTTGCTCCTGTCGAAGCCAAGTCGCTCCCAAAAACAAAACGGTATTTAGTAGAATCTATTTAGTCAAGTTTTGCTGGCACATCAATGATTTTTGGCTCAAGAACGCTAAAATACTCTAAATCGTTCTCGACGTCATCTTTATATTTATTAAACTGATCGCTAATAAGCAACAACCAATCTATAAATTTATCATTTGCTGGCCCTTTTAGGCTTCTTGCCTCTTGTGTGATTTCTTCGGCTAAAGTTGTAAGCTTTAAAATCGGATCAAGATGCATGAATCCTGCTGCCGATTTGATATTATGAAAGATCCTAGAAAGCTCTAAAATACTCTCTTTATATTTATCGACTCTTCCTAAATTTATTATTAAAGGCTCAAGTAAGTCACACATCAAAGCATAGTGAGATAAAAATTCCTCAACTATATCGTAAGAATAATCAACTTCAAGCCTTTTTAATATACCCATTTTCATGTCCTTAAGAAATTGGCGTAATTGTAGCAAAAATTTGATAAAATTGTTAGCCTTTTAGGTAAATTCCTTGGAGCTTGCAATGAAAAATGAAAAAATTCAGAAGAAAAAACTAACAATAAATGACATAAAAAATAAAAAAGGCATTGAACCCATTGTGATGATAACTGCCTATGATGCGTTATTTGCTAAGCTTTTTGATGATTATGCTGATATTATTTTGGTTGGTGATAGTTTAAATATGAGCTTTAATATGCAAGAAAGTACGATAAGTGCGGACATGAATACTATGCTTTATCATACAAAGGCCGTTTGTGCTGGGGCTAAAAATACTTTTATCATAGCAGATATGCCATTTGGCAGCTACACAAATGAAAAGCAAGCTATAAAAAATGCGATGAAATTTTTCAAACAAACAAATACTGATGCTGTAAAGCTTGAAGTTGGCATGCATCAAGTAAATTTAGTAAAGCGCCTTTGTGAAGAGGGTATAAACGTTATGGCTCACATTGGCTTAAAGCCTCAGTTTTATAAATTCGAAGGCGGCTATAAGATAAAAGGCAGAAGCGAGATAGAGGCAAAAAGACTAGTTGAAGAGGCTTTGGCGTTTGAGCAAGCCGGTGCATTTGGTATATTGCTTGAAGGCACGATGAGTAGTGTGGCTAGTGAAATAACAAGGCAAGTTCATGTGCCAGTTGTTGGCATTGGATCTGGGGTAAATGTCGATGGACAGGTGCTTGTATGGTCCGATATGCTTGGATTTTTTGAGGATTTTAAACCAAAATTTGTAAAACGTTATCTTGATGGAGCGGATATTGTAAGAAAGAGCGTTCAAGCCTACACAAATGATGTAAAAAGCAAAATTTTCCCAAGTGAAGAATTTTGCTATTAGGATGATTTATATCCGCATTAAATAAAAAGCGTCAAAAGGCTATCTTTAAATTTCTTTATAGCCTTTTATGTCAAGGTCAAAACCTGCAAGGCTTACAAATTCCTTATTTTTATTTGAGCTTAAAAGCTCGATTTCTTTTACACCAAAATGCTTTAAAATTTGTGCCCCTATGCCATAATCTTTTTGTGAGCTCGTACTACTCTTGTCACTATCTAAAAAGAGTAATATACCACTGTTTTTGTTTAAAAAATTCAATACCTTTAATAAATTTTCAAATTTATCTCCATTTAAAAGCTCATGATCTTTGCTAATTTTTTGAAATTTTACATTGACTTGCGTTTTTATATCTCCAAAAATATAAGCAACATGTTCTTTATTTTCATGATCTTTGATGTCGTATCTTTGTGTTTCAAAACCACAAATTTTTACGCTTTTAGCAGGTGAGACGTCTATCAAGCTTTCATGACTTAATCTGTACTCTACTAGGTCAGAAACGCTAACCATATTTAGATCAAATTTTTTACAAAATTCTTCCAAATAATCGCGCCTAGCCATCATTCCATCTTCTTTTACGATTTCACAAATTGCTGCCATTGGACTAACACCAGCAAGCTTGCAAAGATCTACAGAACCCTCGGTATGCCCAGTGCGAACAAGAACGCCACCTTTTTTCGCAATAAGTGGAAATATATGGCCAGGCTTTACAAAATCATCAGGCTTAGAGTCGGCATTTGCAGCAAGTCTAATCGTCATATCACGCTCATAAGCACTCACTCCTGTCGTCGCATCTTTTGCATCGATCGTAACTGTAAAAGCCGTTTCGTGACTTGAGGTATTTTTAGCTACCATTAATGGCAGATCGAGCCTTCTTGCGTTTACATCATCCATTGCAAGACAAAGTACGCCTTTTGCATGAGTGATAGCAAAATTTACCTTTTGCATATCGCTACTATTTGCAGAAAAAACTAGATCTCCTTCGTTTTCACGATCTTCATCATCGACCATCACTATCATTTTGCCGTTTCTTATATCTTCAATTGCTCTTATAACTTTTTCAAATGCCATAAATTTTCCTTATATTAATTTTTTTAATTATATTAATTTTTTGGTAAAGTTGAAATTAAGTAAGATGTGATTTTAACTATAACTTCGTAATATCAGCTAATATGTGGGTAGAAATAATAATCGAGAAAGTAATTAGAATTATAAAATATGGCGCAGCGGACGGGGCTCGAACCCGCGACCTCCGCCGTGACAGGGCGGCATTCTAACCAACTGAACTACCGCTGCACCTAAAAGTAATGGTGGTCGCTATAAGACTCGAACTTATGACATCCACCTTGTAAGGGTGGCGCTCTACCAACTGAGCTAAGCGACCTAAAAATTTAAGTATCTGGCGACCCTTAGAGGATTTGAACCTCTGTTTCTACACAGAGAAAGTAGAGTCCTGAGCCACTAGACGAAAGGGTCATAAACCCAAAAATGGTGTCCTGCGTTGGATTCGAACCAACGGCCCCCTCATTAAAAGTGAGATGCTCTACCGACTGAGCTAGCAAGACATTTATTTAAAAAAGAATTGAGATTATACAAAAAACATTATTACATGTCAAGGAAAGGGTGTTTAAAATTACATTAATTATAAACAAATTTCCTAATTTTAAAAATTATTAAGGAACTCATATTAATTTTTATAAAATGGAATACAGGTACAAAACTATTTAGACTATTAGACAATAAAAGAATGGTGCGGATGAGAGGACTTGAACCTCCACGCCGTGGGGCACCAGATCCTAAGTCTGGCGTGTCTGCCAATTTCACCACATC
>NZ_JBQNCH010000020.1:0-30784 GCF_052169515.1 Campylobacter sp. | reverse complement strand
ACCTGGGACCATCCGGTTATGAGCCGGATGCTCTAACCAACTGAGCTATGAACCCACAGTTGAAATGAAACTGTATTATACAAGAAAAAGCTTATCTAAATATAAAAATAATTCTTTTCTTCTAGCATATAAAACATAGAAATTTTTAAAAGAAAAGCCCTAAAAATAGGGCTTAAAATCATTTATAATTTTTAATTGCGCTATCTAAAATCTCTTTTGCAGCATTTGCATCTTTAAATTCTTTTACTTTTACCCATTTGTTTGGCTCAAGAATTTTATAAGTTTCAAAGAAATTTTTGATCTTATTTAGTGTTGCAACTGGCAGATCTTCATAGCTTTTTATCGCATCATATCTTGGATCGATCTTTGTAACTGGCACAGCTAAAAGCTTCTCATCCATACCTGCTTCATCTTCCATTACTAAAACGCCTATCAAACGGCAAGGGATTACACTACCAGCTTGGAGCGGATATTCGTTTAGTACCAAAATATCAGCTGGATCGCCGTCTGCTGCAAGTGTGTTTGGCACGAAGCCGTAGTTTGCCGGGTAAAACATAGCTGAGTAGAGCACACGATCAACTACAACCGCACCGCTATCTTTGTCGATCTCGTATTTAATATTTGAGCCATAAGGTATTTCGATTACGGCATTGATTTTGTCTGGGTTTGAGCCAGCTTTAATCTTTGAAACGTCCATATATTCGTCCTTTTTATTAGAAATTTTCGTGATTTTAGTATTTTTTGCATTAAATACGCGTAAAATTTAACTACTTTATAACCTCTACGCTATCGACATCGATCTCCGTTTTCATAAGGTCTTTATCCACTTCGCCTCTTATTCTTAAAGGTGTATCTTCGTTGGCTGTTATGTTGCCCCATTTTTTGTTATCGATCTCAACAATAATGACATCACCATTTTGATCAATAAATTCATATTTGTCTGATTTTATATGCGATTTTATTTTGCCCTCAAGTACGACTTTAGCGTCGTCTTTTAGTTTCAAAGCCTCTTTTACGCTTATCGTCTCACTTTGGTGTTTTGATGTGAAGCCTCCAGCCATTGCGATGCTAGTAGCTAGTGAAGCGATTATAATTTTTTTCATTTTTATCCTTTTAGAATTTGTTGTAAAAATTTAAAAGGATATTACATTTTTGATGTTAATGAAAAGTAAGTTTTTACATAAAGTCTTTTGTAACAATGTTATAGATGTTTTTAGCGGTGATCGGCAGTGCTCTATCTGCATTGCCGCCAAGAAAGCCATATCTGATCTCGACCGTAACATTAAATTTGGCTACCTCTTTGCCGCTTTGATCGACTAAATTTACGACCGCGAGAGTCTCAGATTTGCCAGCACCACCTATGCCTAGAGTTAAGTGTCTAAGGATTCTAACTCCATTTTTTGTTCTTTGTATATCGCATTTTATGATTAGGTCATCGCCGCACTGGTCTCTCTTTTTTAAAAAGGCATTTATGTATTTTTCTAGCTTTTTATCAAGCTCAGTTTCTCCGCAAACCGCTTTAGCGCTACTGTACTTATACGTGGTGTCTTTTTCAACCATCTCTATATGCTTTTTGGCACATCCTGTAAAAGCAAAAATGGCTATGATCGCAAGTAGTATCGTAAATTTAAATTTATGCATAATTCCATCTTTTGTTTATATTTTTTAAAATAAGCTTAGGATTGTAGATTGGAACCTTGCACCTTTTGATGCAAGGTCTGTAAACTTATAAAAGCTTAGCTAGTAAATTTTTGATATCAGCTACGATCTCGTCTATACCGCGTTCACCGTTTACTACATGAAGTAGCTCTTTTTTGCTGTAAAATTCACGGATAGAAACAATTGGATCAAGATATACTTTCATACGGTTGTTAAATACTTCGTTGTTGTCATCAGCACCTCTTGCACGGCCGAGCACTCTTGTTCTTGCCACATCTTCGCTAACGTCTACTTCGATGACGCCTTTAAGAGAAATTTCTTTTTGCTCACTTAATACCTTGTCAAGCTCTGTCATTTGCTCAACGCTTCTTGGGTATCCATCTATTATGATGTTTGATTTTTCTGATCCTTTAATGGCTGATACGATCGCATTTACGACAACGTCAAGCGGAACCAAATTTCCTTTTGAGATAAAGCCATCTATTAGCTTACCAAGCTCGCTACCGCTAGCAACCTCAGCTCTTAAAAGATCGCCAGTTGAGAAGTGCGCAAATTTTTCATCTTGCTGCGCGATAAGTGATGCGTCTGTTGTTTTTCCGCTACCTGGAGCGCCTACGATTAAAAATAAATTCTTCATTCTTTCCCTTTTTTGTATTTTTTGAGTGTCTTTGAATGAGTTTGAAAATTTCTATGCAACATCCAAATTCACCTCAAAAATCTAATCTTTAAATAAAATAACTCAAATTTAGACATCCAAAAAGTCTAAATTTATTGCAAAAATTTTTAAGCCTTTTGCTCTTTTTCTCTTATCCTAAGTCCCAGCTCTCTAAGCTGCTCGTTGCTAGCGTGGCTTGGTGCCTTTGTGAGTGGGCACTGAGCGCGCTGCGTTTTAGGAAAGGCTATAACATCACGGATCGAGCCTGCTTTATTTACAAGCATATTTAGTCTGTCAAACCCGATCGCGATACCACCATGTGGAGGCGCACCAAACGTCAAGGCATCAAGCAAGAAGCCAAATTTCTCACGCTGCTCCTCTTCGTCTATGCCAAGAAGTTTAAAGACCTTTTGTTGGATATCGTTTTTGTGAATTCTTATACTTCCGCCACCAAGCTCAAAGCCGTTTAGTACGACGTCGTGAGCGATAGAGAGAATGTCCTCAAGATCAGGCTC
Source organism: Campylobacter sp. (assembly GCF_052169515.1). Taxonomy (GTDB): domain Bacteria; phylum Campylobacterota; class Campylobacteria; order Campylobacterales; family Campylobacteraceae; genus Campylobacter_A. The sequence continues at coordinate 27,955 of NZ_JBQNCH010000020.1, read as the reverse complement.
ATCTATATTTTTGGGCATTGTGAATGGATGGTGCATCGCAGAGTAGCTGCCATCATCATTTTGCTCAAACATTGGGAAGTCAAGCACCCATAAAAACTCAAGTTTGTCTTGATCGATGATATTCATTTGCTCAGCTAGGAAAATTCTAAATCTTCCCATATAATCAAGCACGACTTTTTTCTTGCCAGCACCAAAGAATACAACGTCGCCAACTTTTAGTTCACATCTTGAGACGATCTCGTCAAGATCGCTTTGCTCGAAAAATTTGCAAAGTGGGCCTTTTAGTCCTTCTTCTTTCATTTGGAAGTAGCCAAGCCCTTGTGCTCCAAATTTACGTACAAATTCTTCAAATCTATTCATCTCGCGCTTACTAAAGATGTTGTCACCATTTGGCACTTTTAGCGCTTTGATGCGGTTTTTCTTCTTATCTTTTGCGATAGAGCTAAAAATTTCATTGCTTGAGCGTTCGAAAATATCGATTACATCGACCATTTTGAGGTCATATCTAAGGTCTGGCTTGTCTGAGCCGTAGGTCTCGGTAGCCTCTTTGTAGCTCATGCGTCTAAATGGCGTTTTGATGTCGTGTCCGCAGGCTTTAAAGATGTCTTTTAGCATCGTTTCAGCCATATTTATGATATCTTCTTGCTCTACAAAGCTCATTTCGATATCTATTTGAGTAAATTCTGGTTGGCGATCAGCCCTTAAGTCCTCGTCACGGAAGCATTTTGCTATCTGAAAATACTTATCAAAGCCAGAACACATCAAAAGTTGTTTAAATAGCTGTGGGCTTTGTGGTAGCGCATAAAACTGACCCGGATATACACGGCTTGGCACTAGGTAGTCTCTCGCACCTTCTGGGGTTGCACGTGTTAAAACTGGAGTTTCAAACTCGATAAAGCCCATTTTGTCTAGGCTATTTCTAGCTGCGATCGCTGCACGAGAACGCATTTTAAAGATATTTTGCAAGCGCTCGCTTCTAAGATCTAGAAAGCGGTATTTTAGTCTGATGTCCTCATTTACGCTCTCATCGCCTATCATAAATGGTAATGCTTCGCTTGGGTTTTCAATGATTAGCTCGCTTACTATCACTTCTATCTCACCAGTTTTTAGCTTCGGATTAGTTAGTCCTTCGCCTCTAGCCCTTACTTTTCCTTTTGCTTTTAAGACATATTCATCTCTTACTTTTGCAGCAATATCATGTGCTTCTTTGCTGTCAGCTGGGTCACAAACTAACTGTATAAGCCCACTAACATCTCTTAAGTCGATGAAAATGACGCCTCCATGATCTCTATATGTGTTTGCCCAGCCACAAAGTATTACTTCTTTGCCGATATCAGCTTTGCTAAGATCGGTGCAATAATGACTTCGCATAAAATGCTCCTTTGCAATGTTTTTTAGGCAATTATAATCGCTTTTTTCTTTTGAAAAGCTTTGTTAAAATAAAATATGTTACAATCATTTACATGAAAAATGAACAAAAATTTAATACTTTTTGCACAAAAAAAGTGGGACTTATTGCCAAAGATTATCCATTGTTTAGGCAAGATTTAAAAAAGCTAGAAAAAATTTTATCAAAATATAGTGTAGGAATTCTACTTGAGAAAAATTGTGCTAAGCGTATAGAAAAAGATGGTTTTGAACTTATAAAACTAGCCAAAGAGTGTGAATTTTTAATCACGCTTGGTGGTGATGGCACCATAATCTCAACTTGTAGAAAACTAGCTCATATCTCACCGCTTGTCCTTGGCATACACGCTGGTAGGCTGGGCTTTTTGACAGATATCACGATAAATGAGAGTGAGAAATTTTTTAAAGACTTTTTTAATGATAAATTTGAGATAGAAACACCTTTTATGCTAGATGTCACGCTTCATAAAAGCGATGGCAAAACCGAGCAAAAGATAGCTTTTAACGACGCTGTCATCGTTAGTAAAAATGGTGGCTCGATGACGCATATTGAGGCGTTTTTAAATGAAAAATACTTTAATTCATATTACGGTGACGGCGTTATAGCAGCCACTCCGGCAGGAACTACCGCTTATAATATGAGCGCAAATGGCCCTATCATCTATCCTTTAAGCGAGGTCTTTGCACTAACTCCCATTTGCTCGCACTCGCTCACGCAGCGTCCAGTCGTGCTTACCAAAAATCATACGGTTAAATTTAAAACAAAAAGCGATGCTATCTTGGTAATAGACGGCCAGGACCGCTTCGATATGAGTAAAATTTCAGCCGTTAGCATGAGCCTTAGCGATAAAAATGCTAGGCTGATACGCCATATTGGCAGGGATTATTTTCAAATTTTAAAAGAGAAACTTCACTGGGGTTATAATGATTGATCGAATTTTGATTAAAGATTATCTAAATTTTAAAAATGTTGAGCTAAATTTCAAAGAGGGTCTTAGTGTATTTACGGGCGTTAGTGGCGCTGGCAAGTCTGTGCTAATGAGCGCGATAATGGCTGTTTTTGGGCTAAAAGATAGCGAGGCAAGGCTAATAGAAGCTGACGTGGAGCATAAATTTGAGCTTGATGAGTTTGGCATAGAAAATGAAGAGGTCAATATTTTCAAGCTTTTAAAAGATAAGAGCACGAGATATTTTATAAATCAGCAAGCCATCTCAAAGAAAAATTTAGCCCAGGTAGCGCGCGAGCATATCAAATATCTCTCGGCAAAAGAGGCAAACGAGTTTGAAAATGAGAAATTTCTAAATTTGCTTGATAGGCTAGAAATTTCGAAAAATGAGAAATTTAAAGAAACAAAGCAGGAATTTGAAGAGGCCTTTTTGGAATTTTCTAAAATTTCAAAAGAGCTAGCCACTATAAAAGAGGAAGAGAAAAAGGTCGAGGAGCTAAAGGAGCTTGCTAGCTTTGAGATCGAGAAGATAAGAAGCGTGGGCCCTAAAAAAGGCGAGTTTGAAGAGCTTATGGAGACTAAAAAAAGGCTTAGTAAAAAGGATAAGATAAATGAAGCGTGGGCTAGAGCTGATCGGATATTTGAGCTAGAGCACAGCGTAAATGAGGCGCTAAGTATCAGCGACCTTGACAATGGCTTTTTTGAAGATGCGATGAACGAGCTAAGGGTTGCGCGCGATAGCCTAAATATGGAGGAGCTTGACGATATCGACGTGGAGAGCGTGCTTGATAGGATAGAGGCTCTTAATGCTATCATTAGGCGATACGGCAGCGAGGAGGAGGCATTAGAGGCGCTTGATAAAAAGGAAACAGAGCTTGCCAGATATGAAAATTTAAGCTTTGAAAAGAGCGAGCTTGAGAAGAAATTTGAAATTTTGAGCAAAAAGGCGAATGATCTAGCCAGCGCTTTAAGCAGGGCAAGGGGCGTAAATTTAAAAGAGCTTGAAGCAATGATAAATTTATATTTAAAAGAGCTTTATATGCCAGATATTACGCTAAAAATAGAAGAAAAAAGACTTGATATTTTAGGACTTGATGAGGTTTGTCTAAATTTAAATGAGACTTCGCTTAAAAATTTAAGTTCAGGCGAGCTAAACCGCCTAAGACTGGCTTTTATAGCCGCATCTAGTGAGATCACAAAAACGGGCGGTGATGTTATCATACTTGATGAAATAGATGCAAATTTAAGCGGAAAAGAGGCGATGAGTATTGCAAATGTTTTGCTTAAGCTTGCAAATTTTTATCAAATTTTTGCCATTTCACATCAGCCGCAGCTTAGCTCAAAGGCAAATTCACACTTTTTAGTAGAGCGTCATGGAGAAAACTCGGTCGTAAGAGAGCTTGATAAAGATGAACGAGTGAGCGAATTAGCACGTATGATAAGCGGTGAACACATAAGTGAAGAGGCAATAAATTTTGCGAAAGGGCTTTTAAAGTAGCTTAATTTAAATTATTAATTTAAGCTTTATAAATAAATTTATTTGATAAAATCGCCACTAATTTGATAAAAATTTTTGTAGGAATAATATGGAAAGAATCCTTGTAGTTGATGATAATAAGGCGTTAGCAAAGCTGATTGTTATGCAAATGGAAAAGACTATTGATGAGATGACAATTGATGTCGCATATAGTTTTGCCGAGGCTCAAATGCTAATTAATGAGCATGACAAAGATTATTTTATGACTATTTTGGATTTAAATTTGCCAGATGCTCCAAATGGCGAGATCGTTGATTATGCACTTTCCAAAGGACTTTCAGCTATTGTTTTAACAGGTAGTATTGATGATGAAACAAGGGAAAAATTTATAAATAAAGATATTGTTGATTATGTTTATAAAGGAAACATGGATGATATCAACTATATCTTTCAAATGATAAATAGACTGAGCAAAAATAGACAATACAAGGTTTTAGTTGTTGAAGATTCGCTCCCTTTTAGAAATATGATAAAAAAGATATTAACTAGCCTTCAGTTTAAAGTTTTGGCTGCTGCTCACGGCGAAGAGGCAATGAGTTATTTTGCAGATAATCCTGATATAAATCTTATAATAACTGATTATAGAATGCCAGTAAAAGATGGCCTTGAAGTTTTAAAAGAGGTTAGAAAAGAAAAAGATAAAAATAGTCTTGGCGTAATCGTTATGACATCTCCTAGCGAAAAGACTGACGCATCAATATTTTTAAAAAATGGTGCGAGCGACTTTATAGCAAAACCATTTTCAAAAGAAGAGCTAATATGTCGTGTTAATAATACGATTGAGGCGATGGAAAATATAAATAAGATAGCAAATTTTGCAAATCGTGACTTCTTGACCGGGGTTTATAATAGAAGATTTTTTTATTCCGACGTGGAAGAGTATGTCCAAGCAGCCGAAGAGACCAATGAGCCTTATGCTTTTGCAATGATTGATATTGATTATTTTAAGAAGATAAATGATACGTATGGCCATGATGGCGGAGACAGGATACTAAAATCAATTGCAAAAATTTTAAATGACAATACAAAAGGAAGTGATATCGTTGCTAGATTTGGTGGCGAAGAGTTTTGCGTTGTGCTTAAAAAGATAAGCAGAGAAGAAGCTGTCAAATTTTTTGTAAATTTACGAGCCAAAGTGGCTGAAAATGAAGTAGTTATAAAAAAACAAAAAATAAGAGTAACCATATCTATAGGTGTATCTTTTGGCAACGGGCATTGCGAGATAGACGATATGCTTGAGGCTTGCGATTCAGCACTTTACACCGCAAAAGAAAATGGTAGAAATAGAGTAGAAATAGCTTTATGATTATAGATACGCATTGTCATTTGGATAGTAAAATTTACGATCCTGACCTTGATAAAATTTTAGATGAAGCCAGAAATTTAGGGCTAAAAGGCTTTATTATCCCTGGAGCTGATATCAATGATTTACCAAAAGCAGTTAAAATATCGCACGAAAAAAGTGATATTTTCTTTGCTGCCGGAGTTCATCCATACGATAAAGAGGGTTTTAATGTCAGTATTTTGAGAGAATTTGCTAAAGATGAAAAATGCGTGGCGATTGGCGAATGCGGTCTTGATTACTACCGTTTGCCAAAAGATGAAAATGAAAAGATAAAAGAAAAAGATGAACAAAAACGTATTTTTTTAGCTCAACTTGATTTGGCTGTTGAGTTAAAAAAACCCGTTATTCTTCACATTAGGGAGGCTAATGAGGACTCTTTTAATATCTTAAAAGAGTATGCGCCAAAGCTTGAAGCTGGAGCGGTTTTGCATTGCTATAATGCTTCGCCACTTCTTTTGGAGCTTTGTAAATTTGGGAATTTTTATTTTGGTATAGGCGGTGTTTTAACATTTAAAAATGCTAAAAATTTAGTCGAAATTTTGCCAAAAATTCCATTTGATAGGATAGTTATTGAAACTGACGCTCCTTATCTCACGCCAGAACCAAATCGTGGCAAGAGAAATGAGCCGGCATTTACAACATTCGTTGCTAAAAAGATAGCTGAAATTTTAAACCTTGAATTTGAAGTTGTTTGTGAAAAAACTTCAAATAATGCCAAAAGGTTATTTAAGTGTTTTGCCTGAAAATTGGGCATTGCACTTGCTTAAGATGCTAGCATCATTAAGCTTTGACACGAAAAAAGGATAGAAATGAAAGCAATGCTTAAAATATTTTTGATGTTTGCATGTAGTACCTTGCTACTAGCAAATGCACCTGAAAAGAGCTCATATGACACTCAGGTTAAAATTTTAAAAGAGCTAGATATTGACGCTAGCTTTATGAAGACTTCTCACTATGCGAAGATGAGACAGGGCATCAAAGAATCGCAGCTTAGAACATTTACAGATGCTTTAAAAAATGGTTATATGTATATACCAATGGTAAAAGAGCAGATCAAAAAATCAGGTGTACCTGAGTCATTTTTTTACCTGGCAATGATAGAATCAGGATTTTCTAATCATACCGTTTCAAATGCAAAAGCTACTGGCATGTGGCAGTTTATGGAGCAAACGGCTAGGCTTCATGGTTTAAAAGTAGGTCAATATGTAGATGAGAGAAAAGACCCAGTTGAATCAACTATTGCAGCTACAAATTATCTAAGATCATTGAAAAATCAATTTGGTAAATGGTATCTGGCGGCTATGGCCTATAACTGTGGCGATGGTGCCTTAAAAAGAGCCATACAAAAAGCTGGAACAGACGATCTTGTAACGCTTCTTGATGCTGAAAAGAAATATCTTCCAGCTGAAACTAGAAATTTTATAATTAAAATTTTAAGAGCAGCATATATTGCAAAAGATGCAGATATTTTGATCTCTAAAGACTCATCTTTGCTAAATATAAATGGTGGCCTTAAGCTTGCGAAAGTAAAAGTCCCGGGCGGTACAAATTTAGCTCAAATAGGTGATAGTATCGGCCTTAGCACAAAAAAGATGAAAAACAACAATCCTCATTTGAGATATGTATTTACTCCGCCAACTCTGAAAGATTATTATGTTTATATCCCTGAAAACAAAAAACAGCTTTTTACAGAAAATTTTAAACCATTTAATGGCAAGAACAACTTTTATGCTTATACTGTAAAAAAGGGCGAAACCTTGCTTTCTATATCTAAAAAGACAGGCGTTAGCCATAGGGCAATCAAAGATTATAATGAGCTTAGTACAAATGCGGTAAGTTATAATCAAAAACTAATCATCCCATTTTCTGCTCAAAATAAATCTCATAACTACGTAGTTCAAGCTGGTGATACCATTGCTTCGTTATCTAAGAAATTTAATGTAAGCGAAAAAGATTTAAAAGACGCAAATTCTTTTGCTAGCTCAAATCTAAATGTTGGAGCAAATATTGTCATACCGTAAAAGTCTAAATTTCTATCTAGGTTTAAGCTTTGTTCTTATAATCACTGGTTGCTCTTGGAGTGGAGCTCCATTTGCTCCAAGCGGCCCAACTAATGTAAAAGGTAATAACTCAGCCTCGGTTCAAAAAGCGACAATGAGGCCTTATACAATAAACGGCAAAACATACTACCCAACTGTCGTAAGTGTCGGTGACAAGGCGAGTGGCACGGCAAGCTGGTACGGTCCAAATTTTCACGGTAAAACAACCTCAAACGGCGAAATTTATAATATGTACAACATGACTGCAGCACATAAAACTTTGCCAATGAATACGATCCTTAAAGTTACAAATTTAAGAAACCAAAAAAGCGTCATCGTGCGTATAAACGATCGTGGTCCATTTGTAGCCGATAGGGTTTTAGATCTTTCAAAGGCTGCGGCAATGAAGCTTGATGTTATCGGTACTGGCACAGCACCAGTTAGCATGGAGGTCATCGGCTTTAACGAGGATATAAATGTAGTCGCAAGTGCACAAACAAAACCAACAAGTACCGGTATAAAAGCATCAAATCCAGTCTCTCCAACAGCCCCAAGTGGAGGCATCGTGATCTCATCAGAGCAGAGAGTCGTGGGTGGAGATTTTATGGTGCAAATCGGTTCGTTTAAAAACCTTGAGGGCGCAAACAGATATCAAAGGGAGCATCAAAGCATAGATGGCTACAAGTCGGTAGTCAGGACATTTACCATAGACGGCTCGACCATTTATAGGGTATTTTTGCATGGCTTTAGAAGCGAGGATGAGGCTAGGGATTACGCAAGAAGCGGTAAATTCCAAGGCGCATTTATAGTAAGAGGTTAGGACGTGAGAGAAGAAATTTTAGAACTAACTAGAAACACAAAAGAGACGCAAATTTCAATGAAGCTTAAAATTTACGGCTCTGGAGTTGCAAAAATAAGCACTGGAATAGGCTTTTTTGACCATATGCTTGAGGCATTTACCAAGCACTCATTGCTTGATCTCGAAATTTCATGCAAGGGCGATACGCATGTGGATTTTCACCATAGTGTTGAGGATGTCGGCATAGTTTTGGGTCAGCTTTTAAAAGAGGCCTTGTATCCTTTAAGTGGCGTTGAGAGATTTGGCGAGGCGAGCGTCGTTATGGATGAGGCTGCTGTTTTTTGCGCATTAGATCTTAGTAACAGAGCCTATCTTGTATATGAAAATTTTAACCAAAATGCTAAAGTTGGAGAGTTTGACACAGAGCTTGTGGAGGAATTTTTTAGGGCAGTTGCTATAAATTCTGGTATCACGCTTCATCTAAATCAAATTCGTGGCAAAAACACTCATCACATTATCGAAGCTACTTTTAAATCATTTGCCGTTGCGCTTCGCAGGGCACTTGCTAAAAACGCAAGGATTGGCACACCAAGTACAAAGGGTGTTTTATGATAGAGATTATATTTTTAGATGTTGACGGCTGCCTGACTGACGGCAAGATTATTTACAATGCAAATGGCGAAGAGCTTAAATTTTTTGATGTAAAAGATGGCTATGCAATAGAAAGCTGGCTAAAGCTTGGCAAAAAGGTGGCTATTATCACTGGTAGAAAGTCAGCTATCGTTGAGCGAAGAGCTGAGGATCTAAAGATCAATCACGTCTATCAAGGCGTTGGCGATAAATTTGCAGTGGCGAGTGAGATCTTGAAATTTGAAGGACTTAGCTTTAAAAATGCAGCGGCTATCGGCGATGACTATAATGACTATAAAATTTTAGATGCAGTTGCTTGGAGCTTTAAGCCAAAAGATGCGATAAAAGAGCTTGATGTGAAGACAAAGCTAAAACACAAAGGCGGCAATGGCGCGGTTAGAGAGATGATCGAGCTTATTATAAAATCAGAAAATTTATATGATGAGTGGTCGAAGCGTTGGTTGTAAAAATTTTCTACTTCGTCGTGGCCATTTTTAGTGTCGTGATGATATTTTTGGCGGCTCAAGATCCATATCTTGCAAATGTTTTGAGAATTGACACAAAGATATCAAATATGCAGATAAACGATGTAGTTGATTATGAGATAAATTCCACTAAAATAAGTGGAGTCTACGAGGCCGATGAGCTAAATAGATACAATGATAAAGATGAGTTTTTAGACTTTAAGGCTAAAATTTTAAGAGGAAATCTGAAACATTTTCTAAGCTCAGACAAAGCAATCTCACAAAATGACGAAATCATTTTTCAAAAGAATGCAAATTACGAAAATAACGATAGTTTAAAGTTTATAAGCGATGAAGTTATATACAATACTAAGACAAAAATAGTAAGATCAGAAGCAAATTTTACAGTCACTAGAAACGGCGATAAGGCACTAGGTGAGAGCGGAAGCTACGATCTAAATAAAAAACAAACGCAGATAAAAGGGCTAAGAGCATGGGTAGAAGAAAAGCAGCGATTTTAGCAGTGATTTTGGGTTTTACATTTTTAAATGCAGAGCAGGTTGAGATCACTTCAAATGATTTTTTTGCAGATGAAAATAAACAAATCAGTGAATTTATAGGCAATGTAAATATCAAGAAAGGCCTATATGATGAGCTAAAGGCAAATAAAGTAGTAGTGCATTTTGACAAAAAACGCCAACCTGTAAAATATGTAGCCACAGGTAATGCTACGGCAAAAATTTTTATGAAAGATAAACACTACGAAGGCAAGGGAAATACACTTACGTATGAGCCAGCAAAGCAGACTTATACGGTTGTTGGAAATGGTTATTTACACGAGATAGAAACTGATAAAAATGTTTATGGCGAGAAGATCGTTGTAAATCAAAAAGATGGCACATATAGTGTAAATAGTGACGACAAAAAGCCTGTCAAATTTATCTTTCAAATCGAGGATAAAAACAAGTGATAAGAACACTGGGTGCTAAATTTATTACATCTTGTCCAAGTATCAAAGAGGCTCCAAGTTTTGTAACAAGTGAGATTGTCTTTTTGGGTAGGTCAAATGTTGGTAAAAGTAGCCTTATCAATGCCCTTGTTAATCAAAAAAATCTTGCCAAGAGCTCATCGACTCCAGGCAAGACACAGCTTATAAATTTTTTCGAAGCAGAGTTTTGCGAGCAAAAAGTAGATCAAGATGAAAAAGAGAAATTTAAGGTTATCTTGGTTGATTTGCCGGGCTTTGGTTATGCAAAAGTGGCAAAGTCAAAGCACGATGAGTGGCGTAAAAATTTGGACGAGTTCTTGAAATTTAGAAGCGACATTAGGCTTTTTGTACACTTAATAGACGCTAGGCACTTTGATTTAGATATTGATGTAAATGTCGATGCTTATCTAAAAAGTTTTTTAAGGGCAGATCAAAAGATTTTAAATTTATATACAAAAAGCGATAAGCTAAATCAAAGTCAAAAGAGTGCGGTAATGAAATTTAATCCAAGCGGTATATTGGTTTCAACTCTTAATAAAAGTGGCATTGACAAGGCAAGAGAATCTATCATAAATCACACTCTTGGTAGATAAAATGCAAACCATAAGTAGCCAGGATATTAAAATTTTCAAAGAATTTTGCTGGGCTATTTTTTTACTTTCATATGAGATCGTGACTACGCAGTTTGGCTTTCTGCCGCCACTTATTGGTATATTTTTTACGTATATGATTTTGGAATACTCAAGAAAACAAAAACAATATGATGAATTTAAGCACTCTTGGTATTTTGCGGTTATATTTCTTATATTTGCTGAGCAGATTCATGGCTTTTACCTTTTTTCAATAATCATCGCTTTTTTGCTTTTTTATAGCTTTATCCTAGACTGGCTTTATACTACGATGAAGTGGCGAAACTGCCTGCTTGTTATCTTTGTTGCAGCTGGCTACGTTTTGACGCTTCTTGTAAATAACTTATTTGCCTACGTGCTAAATGAGCCAAATTTATCGTTTTCACGCGAGTATTTATTTTTTATAGCATTTGAAAGTATTTTTGCCATTGTGCTTTTTAGGGATAAAGTACTATGAGGATGCGTATCGTCTTTGGCGTGATCGCTCTTTTTTGGATCATGCTTTTAGGGCGAATTTATCATCTAAGTGTAAACTCTAACAGCTACTATAATGAGATAGCCGAACAAAATGCGATAAAAACCATTTACATTCCGCCAGTTAGAGGTATTATTTTTGATGCACATGACAGACCGATGGCGGTCAATCGCCTTGGTTTTTCAATATCTATTAAGCCTCATTTAAGTGCTAGTAAAAATATAAAAATTTTGGATGAAGAGCTTGCTTATATCGGCTCGCTTTTTGGCGACCTAAATGCCACAAAACTTAGAAATGAGTATATAAAAAACGACTCAGCCTACAATCAAGACTTTATAAATGTAGTCGAATTTGTCGATTATGATAAATTTTTGCCATTTTTTGCACCTCTTTTAATGCGTGAAAATTTAGAGATAAAACCCGCCTCAAAACGCCACTACCCATACAATGACCTAGCTTCTCATATCATTGGCTATGTCGGTAGAGCAAATCAAAAAGATATAGACAATGATCCTTTGACAAAGCTGACCAATTACATTGGTAGAAGTGGCGTTGAGCGGTTTTATAATCCTATTTTGCAAGGAATACAAGGCCTTAAAAAGATAAAGGTAAATGCCTTAAATGAAGAGGTTGAACAGGTAAATTACCAAGCTCCACAAAGTCAAAACATAAAACTGGCAGTCGATCTTGAGCTTCAGCAATTTGTCTCTGATGTGTTTGGCAAAGATGCGGGAAGTGTCATCGTGATGAGCCTAAAAGATGGTGCGATCATCGCTGCTGGAAGCTTTCCGGAGTATGATCTAAATCCATTTGTGCTAGGAATTTCTCAGTCTGAGTGGGAGGAGCTTGTAAAAAACGTCGATCATCCTTTTACAAATAAGCTTATTAACGGCCTTTATCCTCCTGGCTCGGTTGTAAAAATGGGCATGGCATTGGCATTTTTGGATAATGGCATGAATAAATTTGATAGCTATTTTTGTAGCGGTTCGTATGAGCTTGGTGGACGTAAATTTCGCTGCTGGAACTCACATGGACACGGAAATGTTAATATGAACGTAGCCATTAGAGAAAGTTGTGATGATTATTTTTATAAAGGCAGTCAAAAGATCGGTATAGATGCACTTGTGCCAATACTTGAGCGTATGGGCTTTGGTAGAAAAACAGACGTGGATCTTCCAAATGAATTTGTAGGAACTTTGCCAAGCAGAGAGTGGAAGATGCGAAAATATGGCAAGGCATGGTTTCAAGGGGAGACGCTTATTACATCTATCGGTCAGGGGAATTTCTTGGTTACACCTATGCAAGTTGCAAAATATACTGCCGGTCTTGCCACTGGACTAAACGTAGTTCCGCATTTTTTAAAAAGCATTGATGGAGAAGATGTTGATTTTACACCGACCGATGATGCTTTTACGCCATTTGAAAAGTCACAGCTTCCAGCTATAAGGCATGCTATGTATGAAGTGGCAAATCACCCAAGAGGCACCGCAAATAGACACTTTATAGGAAGTCTTGTAAAGGTTGCTGCAAAGACGGGAACGGCTCAGGTGGTCGGCATCTCGCAAACTGAAAAGAAGCGTATGAAAGAAGAGGACATGGCCTATTTGCAAAGATCTCATGCATGGATGACTACATACGCACCTTATGAAGATCCGCAATATGTCATCACAATGGTTATCGAACATGGTGGTCATGGGGGTAGCGCTGCTGGACCAAAGATCGCACAAATTTATAATAAACTCGTTGAAATGGGATATATAAATTTAGAAAAAATACAAAGTGATCAAAACAAGAAACAAGATAAGAAAAAATAAAATGTGCTAGCTACCTACTAGCACATTTTTTACTAACCTAAGAAGTATTTTAGATCAGCTTGTGCGTCGCCACTGATCGGTCTTACATTAAATTTATCAACTAAGAAATTTATGATCTCTTCATTGAAAAATTTAGGCAAACTTGGTCCGACGTTGATGTTTTTGATGCCGAGGCTAAATAGTGCTAGCAAGATGATGACTGCTTTTTGCTCCATCCACATCAGTACGATCGAAACTGGTAGGTCGTTTACGGCGATGCCTGTTGCCTCGCTTAGTGCAAGGGCGATCTTAACTGCGCCGTTGCTGTCGTTGCACTGGCCAAGGTCGATGTAGCGTGGTAGCTCTGTGCCTGGGACGTTGCCAAAGTCGATATCATTAAATCTAAATTTGCCACAGCTTGAAGTAAGTATGACGCAGTCTTTTGGAAGGCTAGCAGCTAGCTCTCTATAATACTCACGTCCCTTGCCAGGCGCGTCACAGCCAGCGATTACGAAAAATCTGCGGATCTTGCCTGTGTTTATTGCCTCTAAAATTTGTGGGGCTAAAGTCAGGATAGTCTTATAATGGCCGCCAGTTATCAGGCTCTCGTCGCTATCAAAGCCGCTAACATCGCCACAGGCTAAAGCGCACTCGGTAAGTGGTGTGAAGTCGTCATTTTCGATGTGTTTTACGCCGTTTGTGCCTGCGATTGAGTAGCCAAATAGCCTATCAGCGTATGTACAGTTTGAGCGTAGTGGCACGATGCAGTTTGTGGTCATCAAAATCGCACCTTTAAATTCGTTAAATAGCTTAGTTTGGTCAAACCACGCTTTGCCGACGTTGCCTTTTAGGTGGCTGTACTTGCGTAGTTCTGGGTATCCGTGAGCTGTGAGCATCTCTGAGTGAGTGTAGATGTTGATGCCTTTATCTTTTGTTGCCTCAAGTAGTGCTTTTAGAGCGTGTAGGTTGTGGCCGCTTACTAAGATCGCCTTACCTTCTACTTTATTTTGGTTCACTCTAACTGGTGTTGGGATGCCAAATTTGGCTGTATGAGCTTCGCTTAGCAGGTTCATTACCTCAACGCCAGCACCGCCCACTTCAAGAAGCTGTTTTATATGCTCATCGAAGTTAAAATTTGAGTTTGTAAGTGTGAAATAAAGCGTATCAGCCATAACGCGGTCAACATTGCTAGTATCCGCGCCAAGCTCGTGTGCATGGTGGCGATATGCACTAAGGCCTTTTAATCCAAAAACCATCGTATCTTGCAAAAGTGCTAGCGTATCGCTCTTGCCACAGGTTCCCATAGGTTGGCCCTTTGCGCCACATCCATCCTCAGCACTCATCTCGCACTGATGGCAAAACATCTTCATATCTTTCATCTATATTTCTCCTTATAAATTTAGAAATTTAAGCGGATTTTACATTACTATGGTGTTATTCTAATTGATGGTAGTCAAGAAACATTAAGATTAAATATTAGTTTTATAATTTAAGTTTTTATGATTTTGGATATCAAATTTGTAAAAATATTTTGATCATATGCCAGAGTTTTTCACAAAAACATAGTTTTGCTAGTTTAATACAATTTAAAAAAAGCATAAAGTCTAGGAATATAAATTTCTAATTACACAAAATATCATTGTGCAGTAAGTGTGTATATCAAAATTTATTTTTATATTTGATTTTATCGCTAGAGTTTGCCTTTTTAAAGCCATTTAGCCTTAGCCTGCAACTATCACAAAGCCCACATGCTTCATCTTCACTCTCGTAGCAGCTCCAGGTTAGCTCTATCGGCGAGTCAAGCTCTAGCGATTTTAATACAATGTCAGCCTTGCTTAAATTTACAAGAGGCGTGACGATCTGGCAAGAAAAGCTGTCTGATGTGCCTAAATTTATAGCTTCATTCATTCTTTTTATGAAGCTCTCTTTGCAGTCTGGGTATCCGGAGCTGTCTTCTTCTACAACACCGATATAAACAGCTTCTGCTCCCTCTTTTTCAGCAAGTGCGGCAGCTACCGAGATAAATATACCATTTCTAAAAGGTACATAGGTATTTGGCACGTCTTTTTCTACCCCATCTTTTCTTATTTTCATGCTGGTATCTGTTAACGAATTTCCACCGATTTGTGCTATAAAGCTAACATTAAGGCTAAGCTTTTTGGCAACCCCTAGTCGCTCACATATTTCGTCAAACGCACGTTTCTCACGCCTCATCGTCCTTTGGCCATAGTCAAAATGAAGTGCTACTATCTCATAACCAGCCTTTTTTGCCATAACCGCACAAAGCGTGCTATCCATGCCGCCACTCATTATACAAACTGCTTTTTTCATATTTTGCCTTTTAAATTTGCTAAAATTATACAAAATTTTACTAAGGACAAGCCAAAAATGATACTTTGCGAAGAGAGTTATCCAGAAATTTTAGATGAAATTTGCTCATATTTGACACCAGGGGAAGTTGAGCTGGTGTTCATAGATGAAGATGAAATGAGAGAGCTAAATAGATCCGAGCGAGGTATCGATAAAACTACAGATGTTTTAAGTTTTCCACTTGAGCTTGTCATTCATGCACCGCTTGGCTCAATCGTCATAAATAAAGATATGGTAAAACAAAAAGCAAACGAGCTAAATCACAGCGAAGATGCTGAGACTGCACTACTTTTTACGCATGGCTTGTTGCACGTCTTGGGCTACGATCATGAAAAAGATGATGGAGAAATGAGGCAAAAAGAGTGCGAGGTTATCAATAAATTTGAGCTGCCTAAAAGCCTAATCGTAAGAAGCGAGGATGTTAGGCTTATTGATCTAATAAATAAAAAAGAGCTAAATTAAAATAGCGAATTTTCTTCGGTGGTTTTGTGAAGCTCTTCTAGGAGTTCTTCTTTTTGGCATAAAATTAATATATAAACAAAGTTTTTGAGTTTTTTTATCTCGCTTAAATTTTTAAAATAAATAGCATTTTGTACTTTTAATAAAGAGCCTTCAGGCAAGCAAATTTTTATCTCGTTTGGACTAAATTTTTTATTTAAAAATATACTTTGACTTACAAATAGATCTTCATCGCTTTCGGTGATTATGGCTCTAAAGCTATTTCCAAAGCTTGTTGGAGAAAAATTTTTATCTATGAAAATCGGATCAAAGTGCCCATTAATCCTACCCTCATATGGCTTAAATGAAATTTTATTTTTATCAAGAAATTTTAAAAGCCCATAAAACATACCGGCAAAAACTCGTGGTATGTTTAAGTTTTGATAGTAAGTTTGCTTAAAAACTGTATTTGTAAAAAAGATCGAGCTTGGATTTATCTCGTGCATCGTCGTATCTGTGTAAATAGTCTCAAAAAGAGGTGATATGCGCTGGAGCGTCCTTATGTCATCGCCAAAAAACACATCAAAGACCTTTGCATGAAAAATTTGATTAAAAAGATCAGTTATGTTTTTTGACATGACATGTGCATTGGAACCAAGTTTTGATTTTTCCAAAAAGTCATTTATATAAGGATTTACAGCACAAAATTTCAAATCTTTGTGAGTTGACTCAAATCTCATAAGCTTTATCATGGCAGTTTGTAAACTGCTAACTTTCAAAAAAGCGATTTCTTTGTCAATAATTGGAACATTATCTTCGCTAATTATAGCGTATGCACCTTGTTTGATCGCCGTTTCTATATCGCTATCGTTTGCGTTTAAGCAAATATATGCAAAGCCGCGCCTTACGTGTTTTAGCTCAAAAACAAACTCGCTTACGCTAGTTATTGTTGGTGCATTTAAAGCCTGGGCATTTATGAGGCGAGTTAGGTTTTCTATTGTCATTTAGCCAACGATCGCGCCGTTTTTGACCTTGCTCTGTGTGCCAAGAAGTGTTAATGAGCCATCAGATGCACTCAGGATCATGCCTTGAGAGACATATTTTTTCATCATAGTTCGCTCTTTTAAATTTGCTAAAACGCACACTTGTTTGCCGATAAGCGAGCTAGGCTCGTAGTATTTGGCAATGCCAGATAAAATTTGACGCGGCTGCTCCTCGCCAAGATCTATCTTAAATTTAAGCAGTTTATCGCTTCCCTCGACTTTTTCGCACTCAAGCACTTCGCCAACTTTTATCACTATCTTTGCAAAATCATCAATGCTAATGATATCACTCTCTTTTTTCTCCTCTTTTGACTCAGCTTTTATCTCTACCTTTGGCTCACCTGTTTCGCCCATTAGCTCTTTTTCTATTCTTGGGAAAAGCGGCTCGGTAGCTTTTGCTGTAAAATCTGAAATTTTATTTTTTAAGACAAGATTTTCGTAAGAAGCTGTGTCTACACTAAAGCCAAGTGTGTCAGCTATCTTTGCGCAAGTTTTAGGCATGGCCGGACTAAGTAGTATCGCCACTTTTGCAAGTAAATTCGCGCAAAGCGCTACAAGTGCGTTTGCCTCGTCGGTTTTACCAGCTTTTATAAGCGACCACGGCTCATATTTTGCAACGGCTGCGTTTGCTAGTGTTACAACCTTCCAAAGATCCTCTAAGTAGCGATTTGTAGCTAAATTTTCTAAATTTTTAATAGCCTCATCAAGATAACCTTTTGCCTCATTAAGCTCGGCGCTGTGAAGTCTTAAGACATCTTTTGAGTCGATTTTATAGTTGCTATACTTTGCGCTCATACCCACTATTCGGCTTAGCAAGTTACCAAGGCCGTTGCCAAGTTCTGAGTTTATGCGCTCGATCAAAGCTTTTTGGCTGTAGTCGCCATCTTGTCCAAACGGCACTTCTCTAAGTAAAAAGTATCTGAAATTTTCAAGCCCATAAGCGTTTGCGACCTCTCTTGGGTTTATAACATTACCCTTGCTTTTGCTCATCTTTTCGCCATCTATCGTCCACCAACCGTGAGCTGCGACGTGTTTTGGTAGTGGCAAGCCAAGGCTCATCAAAAATGCCGGCCAATAAACTGCATGAAAACGCAAAATATCCTTGCCGACTATGTGCGTTGTATGTGGCCAAAAGTCCATTCTGGCGTTATCTCTTGAATATCCTAGTGTTGTTAGGTAGTTTATGAGCGCATCAAGCCATACGTACATAACGTGCTTGTCGTCGTTTGCGCTCTTTGGTAGCTTTATACCCCAGTCAAAGCTCGTTCTCGTCACCGAAAGATCTTTTAGTCCGCCTTTTACAAAGCTTACTACCTCGTTTTTCTTTCCCTTTGGGATAACGCAAAGCTCGTCATTTTCGTACCATTTTAAAAGCGCATCTTCATATTTTGAAAGCTTAAAAAAGTAGCTCTCTTCCTTAACTAAGGATGTCACACGGCCGCAGTCTGGACAGCAGTTGTTTTCTAGCAGATCTCTTTGATTGAAAAATGTCTCGCAGCTAACGCAGTAAAAGCCCTCGTATTCGCCCTTGTAGATATCGCCGTTTGCTTGCATTTTTTCAAAGATATTTTGCACAGTTTGTTTGTGCTCTTCGTCAGTTGTCCTTATAAAATGGTCGTAGCTTATCTCAAACTCATCCCAAAGTGATCTAAATTTTGCACTGATTTCATCAGCATACTCTTTTGGAGTTTTACCTCTAGCGCTTGCGGCTTGCTCTATCTTTTGACCATGCTCGTCCGTGCCTGTCATAAAATATGTATCTTTGCCTTGTAAGCGATTAAATCTAGCAAGTGTATCGGCGATAATGGTCGTGTAGGCATGACCGATGTGTGGCACGTCGTTTACATAGTATATTGGGGTCGTTATATAAGCTTTTTCTTTCATATTTTTATCCTTTAAATTTTTAGAAATCAAATCCGCCGTCGCTGCCGGTATTGCCTTTTGACATCGAGTTATAGCAACTGTTTACATATTCTTTTCTTGTCTCACAGTCAAAAAATACTTCGCAGTTAAAGCAGCTTTTTTGCCCTTTTTGTTCTTGGCATTCTTGCAGGATCTTTGCCCTTTGCTTCAAGGCTAGTTCAAATGCGTCCAATTGCTCGTTTTCTTGCATTATTTTTGCTCGTAAAATTTATGCAAAATAGAAATTTCATCATGTGAGCCAAAAAAGCATGGCGTTGTTTGGTGAATTTTTTCTATTTTTATATCAAAAAGCGTTTGGTTTTTACCGTTTGTCGTTGCACCATTTGCATTTTCATATATAAAGGCAAAGGGTAGCACCTCAAAGACCACCCTTAGCTTGCCATTTGGATGATCGCTCGTTGCTGGATAGCTAAAAAGACCGCCGCCTTTTAGTAAAATTTGATGCAGGTCGCTCACCATAGCACCTGAGTATCTTAGTCTGTAACCATCGTTAAATAGCTCATTTATGAAATTTCTATGCGTTTGGCTCCAGCCTTTTTGTGTAGCTCCAGTGGCGTTTAGCTTGCCTTTTTCTTTTAGTTCAAGCTCTTTTATGAATTTAAACTCGCCATCTTTGCCAAGCCTATAAAAATTAGGTAAAGCACCTTTTTTCTCAGCAATGACAAGCTCAAGTCTTGGGCCATAGATGCTGTAAGCTGCGGCTATTAAATTTTCTGGCTTTACTTCGTTTTCATAAATGCCAAAGATCGAGCCAACGGCAAAATTTACATCAACTAGGCTTGAGCCATCAAGCGGATCATAGGCGATGATAAATTTAGCATTTTTGTTTATCTCAAGAGCATTCTCTTTTTCTTCGCTAATTAGCGCTTTTACGCAAGCAAGCTCGCTAAATTTAGCCGTTATGATCTCATCACTTTTGACATCAAGTTTTAGTTGTGTGTCGCCAGTTGCGTTTTCGTGGGTTGTGTAGCCAAGATCGGAGTATTTTATCACTTCGCTTATCTCTTTTGCGATCTCTTTTATGGTGTTAAAAATTTGGTTTAATTCTTGCATTATACAGCCTTTGCATTTTCTAATATCCACGCACAAATGGCGTTTGTATCATCTAAATTGAGATTTTTTATTTCGTAGGGAATTTGCTCTTTATAAGTGGCGATCGCGTCTGAAAAGCTAAGATAAGATTCGTCGATCTCACCTTTAAAAACGCTTAGTCTTGGTAGTGGTAGAGTCTTTAGCCCCTCGACTAAGAGCATGTCAAACTCGCCGAGCATTTTAATAACATCGCTAATTTCTTGTGAGTTTTGTGAAAAATAAGTTGTTCTAGTTGGACTCATTACGACAACGTCGGCTCCAGTTTGTGAAAATTTAAAACTATCTTTGCCCTCGACATCAAATCTTGCCTTATCGCCAGGGTCGTGCTTTACTATCGCAACCTTTAAACCATCGTCTATAAATTTCTTTGCAACTTTTAAAATAAGAGTTGTTTTTCCGCTATTTGAAGGGCCAGAAAAAGCGATAGCAAGTCTTTTCATAAGAGCCTTTTTTATTAAAATTTCTTGCGATTATAGCTTATGTTGGCTTTAAAATTTATGAGTGAAATTTAAAAATTAAAATGCTAAAATGCAAGAAATTTTAAAAATTTAAGAGTTCTTATGAGTAAATTTATATCATTTTTTGTACTGATTTTGATGATGTTTGGTTGTGCTGAGCACAAGGTAGTTGTACATGAACCATTAAAAAATGAGCTTCTAGCTTACACGAGCAAGAGTGAGATTATTGATGGTGCTGACAGGACGCTCATCATCGCTACTTATTTAAATCCGATCTACAATTCAAATTTAGACCAGAGTAAAGAGCATTTTTTGGTGGCCATAAATCCAAAAGAATATGCACAAAATTTAAAGAACATAAAAGTAAATAATGATTCAAATGCCACAAATGCAAGGCTGCTTGATGAAAATGACGAGATGCTAAAATTTACCGGGTTTTCTATGCCTTGGGCGGTTTATTATGAAGTCACCGCACCAAGTAAACAAAGTGATAATCTATCGCTTAGTTTCGAAATTTATCAGTCAAAGCCGGTTTTGTTAAATTTTCGAAAAGTTGCGAAATCTTTATATTGGAACCAGTAAGAGCCATATAAATCACGTAGTTTGCAAGTACCTTTTTGCCGTAGTTTCTAGTTTCTGCCACGGGGACAAATTCTAGTGATAAAAATGGCTCAAATTTTCCCTCTTTAAACATATCATCTCTTGTGATAAGCTTTTTGGTAAATCCGATACCGCCATTATATGCGTAGGCTGTAAATAGCGGATGGTAGAGAAATTTATCAAGGTAGTTTAGGTGGTGATTTGCAAATTTAAATGCAATATCTGTTTTAAAAAGATCGTCCTCATCAAAATTTGGAATTTTTAACTCTTTTTTACCAATAGCATTTGCAAGAAACGGCATAAACTGCATCATTCCTAGAGCGTATGAAGTAGAAACAACGCTTGGGATAAAGAGGCTCTCTTGTCTAGCTAGGGCATAGATCATAGATTTTCTCTCGTTGCTGATACCATTAAGCTCTGGTGAGGTTGGCATTAAAAAGTACTGCTTTTCCCAGCCATGTGCCTTTTGCATGAAGTATGCATAGGCACCGATACTTTCGTTTGTATAAAATTTCTTCGCAAATTCGCTTGCTTGTGTGGCGTTCATATCCTTTGCAAGGGCTACAGTTTTGTTCCATAAAAATGGATCGCTCACGTCAAAATTTTCGATATTTTGCTTGCTAGGTTTTGGTACGATGACTTCAAGCGGCTCACCACCTACCACATCTCTTGCGTAAAGTGAGTAGATATTTGCATCCTTGCTGGCACTTAGCTCTTTTAACAATCTTTCGTTTTTGCTTATCTGATACTGCCAAAAGGTCGCATTATCTCTTTGCCATGCCCTTTCAAATGTGCTCTTGGCTCTTGCAAAAAGGCTAAAAGCGATATCGTCTTGTGCTAGTAAAATCGCATTTAATCCAAGCGTAAACGCATCACTTTTTTCGGTTACGGCAGGATCTATGCTAAGTAAATTTTTTCTAAAACCTTCATATTTTTTGTTAAAAACAAGGTCGTTTAATAAATTTGTAAAGCCTTTTTGAGAGTAGAGCTTGGTCATAAAATTTGCGTCAAAATTTGCACTAAAAAGTGTGTTTTTATTTTGTGAGCTAGAGGCGTTAAAAAGTTCTAAAAAGCTCTTTGTATCGTTTAGATTTACAAACGCCTGGGCCGGATTTGCCTCATTTAGTGCGAGTAAAATTTTTGATTTTTCTGGATTTGTCTTTGCAAGATTGGTCGCTAAAATTTCACGAGTGTGATTATCAAGTTTTAAGCTAAAGGCAATAGACGTTAGCAAATTTTGGCAGGTTAGATTTGCCTGGGTGATATTTTTTGCATTTATACCAGGGCATTTACTAGGAGCTGCTTTTGGAGGTAAAATTTTATCGATTGATTTTTGAACAAGGCCTGCTTTTCTAAATACATCTCGCGAAAGGTCTACGATCTGCTCTTTTGTGTAACTACCCTCGTTAATAAGACGGTTGATATAGTAGTCTTTTGCAAGGCTTTTTGGCTCGTTTTTTAGCTCTTCGTAGGTATAAATTTTAGCTAAAAGAGCAACACAGACAAGAGAGAGAATACTAAAGTGACGCAGCAAAACCAAATAAGAGCCTTATTAAAAATTGATCTAAAAATTGAAGTGCTAAAAGCACAATAAGCGGAGTAAAGTCAATACCACTAAAATTTGTTTTTATATAGCGTCTAATAAAACTATAAACCGGTTCAGTTAGCCTATAAAGTAGTTGCACGACCGGCGAGCTAGGATCAGGTCTGACCCAGCTAATGAGTGCTGCTGCGATGATGACCCAAGTATAGACCGTGATAATAAGGTGCAAAATGTTTGCAATCGCTGAAAATAGGGTGGAAAGTATCATTTTTGCTCCTAGATTAAAATTTTAGCCAGATCATCTTTGATTAGCGGATAAAGTTCGCTAAGCTCAGGGCCGTGAAGGTCGTTTGTAAGAAGCACACGTAGCGGCATGAAAAAGTTTTTACCTTTTAAAATTGTAGCGCTCATAAGCTCTTTTTTAAACTCATCAAAAGTCTCACATGGCTTTAAATTAATAGCTGCTTTTTTGACGATTTCAAACTCGTTTTTATACTCATCTGGGGCTATTTTTGGTGAAAAAATGGCTTCAACTTTTGCCTTTATCTCAGGCACTAGTGAGCTTTCCTGAGTGTAAAATTTAACTAACTCAGCCAAATTTTCATCTACGCCAAAAATTTCTTTTATACGCTCTTTTGAAGCTAGTTTTATGTGCTCTCTATTGATTTGCTCAAGCTTTTTCACGTCAAATCTAGCAGGTGAGCGTGAAATTTTGGTTATATCAAACCACTTCACTGCCTCTTCGATGGTAAAAATTTCAGTTGGAGTTTTGTTGCCAAGAAGTATCAAATAGTTTGCGATCGCCTCAGGTAAAAATCCCTGCTCAAAGAGCCATTTTACGCTTGATTCGTTCTCGCGTTTGCTCATTTTTTTGCCCTCAATATTTAAAAGGATAGGCAAATGCGCGTAGTTCATCTTGCCAGTGTAGCCAAGGCCCTCGCGTATGAGGTCTTGCTTTGG
Source organism: Campylobacter sp. (assembly GCF_052169515.1). Taxonomy (GTDB): domain Bacteria; phylum Campylobacterota; class Campylobacteria; order Campylobacterales; family Campylobacteraceae; genus Campylobacter_A. Next base: position 4,475 of record NZ_JBQNCH010000020.1, on the reverse strand, counting down.
TGTATTGCTCACGTGATCCTCACCGCGTATGACAAAGGTCACGCCCTCAAGCATGTCATCGACTGCGCAGGCAAAGTTATAAGTTGGAGTCTTATCTGCTCTCATGATGACAAAGCTATCGACCGCGTCTGGCTCGAAGCTTAGCTCGCCTTTTATGGCGTCTGTAAAACTCATCGTGCGTGTTGGTTTTTTCATGCGGATAACAAAAGGTTTTTCGCAGTTTAAAACTTCAGCGTCGCTTAGTCTCTCGCAGGTGCCGTCATATCTATATGCCACACCTTGCTCTTTTGCTTTTTGTTTTTTTGCCTCGAGCTCTTCTTCGGTGCAAAAGCAAGCAAATGCCTTTTTGTCAATGAGGAGCTTTGAGGCTAGCTGTCTGTGGAATTTTAAATTTTCACTTTGGATGTAAATTTGCTCTGGTTTTATGCCAAATTTGCTCAAAATTTCTAAGATATCTTTCTCTTTTCCTTCAATATTTCGCTCTTTGTCTGTATCTTCTATACGTAAAATAAAACCACTTTTATCTTGCAAAGAACAAATATAGTTGAAAATAGCAGCACGTAAATTTCCTATGTGCATATCTCCTGTTGGAGAGGGTGCAAAACGATACATAAGCTCTTTCCTTGCGTTAAATTTAAAGTATGGATTATAGCACCAGCTTGATAAATTTAAAGTTATGTAATTTGATTTTTTTAGCCGAAGCAAAGCATTTCTTGAATAAAATCCGAACAAAAATTTAACATTTTTAGGAGAAACAATGAGTTTTATAAGCGAATTTAAAGAATTTGCGATGCGTGGAAATGTCATAGATATGGCAGTTGGTGTTGTTATAGGTGGTGCGTTTGGAAAGATCGTTTCATCACTAGTTGGTGATGTTATCATGCCAGTTGTAGGTGTTATAACAGGTGGTGTAAATTTCACAGATCTTAAGCTAACGCTAAAAGAAGCAGTAGATAGTGCACCTGCTGTTACGATAAACTATGGCTCATTTATACAAACAATGGTTGATTTCTTAATCATTGCTTTTTGTATTTTTTGTGTCATTAAAGCCTTAAATTCACTTAAGAAAAAACCAGTCGAAGAGGCACCTGCGACAGAGCCTGAAACGCCAGCAGATATAGCACTTCTAACCGAGATTAGAGATCTTCTTAAAAAGTAACTTTTTAAAATCAAAGGGATAAAATTCCCTTTGAAAATCCGTTAAATTTTGTCTTATTTTTATGCTAAAATGCCTTTTATCTTAAAAAGTGAGTAAAAACATGATAGAACAAATCCCATCTTTCCAAGGCCTTGATGCTGCCGATTTGGCCAAGCTTGAAGCCATAAGCGTCATTAAAAAATACAAAAAAGGCGAATTTCTATTTATTGAGGGAGAGGAGCCAAAGTGGCTTACATTTTTGATAACTGGTTCGGTTAAACTTTATAAAACTACTGCAAACGGCAAGGAAATTTTTATACATCAGTTAGCACCTATGAATTTTGTAGCTGAGGTCGTAAATTTTGAAAATATCCCCTATCCAGCAAGTGCAATTTTTACTATTTCAGGTGAAGTTTTAAAGATAAATTATGAAAAATTTGCAGCTCAATTTTTAACAAAGCCAGAAATTTGCATGAAATTTTTAAAATCAATGTCTCAAAAGATAAGGATTACTACAAATTTACTTCATCAAGAACTTATTTTAAGCTCTGAAGAGAAGGTTGCTAGATTTATTTTAGATCACGAGGATCTGTTTAATGAACTAAAACATACAAAAATTTCATCTATACTTAATATGACCCCAGAAACTTTTTCAAGAATTTTAAATAAATTTAAAACAAATGGTTTGGTTAAAGTTGACGAGAAGAACCAAATCTTGGAAAAAGATGTGAGTGGCTTGCAAGAAATTTATACTTATTGAAAGTTAACATCAAATAAATATTTTATTTACTTAAAGAAAAAATTTATATATTTTTGGGTAACATTCTGAATAAAAATTTTGTAAAAATTTACGATATATTGATAAATTCAGGAGGAAAACTTTGGCTGAAGTTAAAAAGAAATTTTTTGTTTGGTCATCTGTGATCATCGGTATCGTGATTGGCCTTATCGCCTCTATGGGGATAGCTGACGCACTTCACGCAACCGGTAGTGGCTACATCTGTACCATTTGTCACACGATGGATCCAATGAATGCTGCATATAAGGAAGATGTGCATGGCGGCAACAACAAGCTTGGCGTAAAAGCAGAATGTTCAGCCTGTCACCTGGACCACACAAGTGCCTATACCTATGTACTTACAAAGCTTAAAGTATCTATAAATGACGGCTATAAGACATTTTTTACAGATACCGACAAGATTGACTGGCGTAAAAAACGTGATCATGCATCACACTTTGTTTATGATAGTGGTTGTTTAACCTGTCACTCAAATCTTAAAAATGTTATCCAATCTGGTAAATCGTTTTTACCACATAGAGATTATTTTGTCCTTGGAAATCCTAATAAAAAATCGTGCGTTGATTGTCATAATCACGTAGGTCACAAAAATTTAGGACTTCATATAGACAAATTTGAAGCAATAAAAAAACAAGAAAATAATAAAACCAAATAAGGAGGAGAGATGTTTAAAAAGTCGCTAATTTTATTAGCCTGTCTAATGTCTTTTGGCTTTGCCGCAAATGCAGACACAAATAAATCTGATGCTTTAAAACTTAATGTTGTAAAAAACATTAAAGTTGCACATAAAATGTCAGATTTGTCAAAAAGCTGTGTTGAATGCCACGCTGAAAAGACACCTGGCATAGTTGCCGATTGGAAAAATAGTCGCCACGCTCACGTTGGTGTAAGTTGTATGGATTGCCACTCTGTAAATGCAGATAATCCTATGGCTTCAGTTAAGGTGCATCCAAAAGATTCTAACAATCACGTTTCAATGCTAGTTAGCCCAAAAACTTGTGCAAAATGCCACGAGAATGAGGTTGAAGAATTTACTAAGAGTGGTCACGCAAGAGGCGGCATGCAAATGTATGCTAACCCTGCAATGGTAAAACTTATGTATCACTACGAAGGTATGGACCATCCAGAATACAAAATGGCTCCAGATGCTACTGGTTGCTCTCAATGCCACGGTACAGTTATCAAACTAGATGCTGATCACAAGCCACTTCCAGAGTCATGGCCTAACTATGGTATAGCTAACGTTTATCCTGATGGTGGAGTAGGCGGATGTAAATCATGCCACAGTGCACACACATTTAGCATAGCTGAGGCTAGAAAACCAGCTGCTTGTGCATCTTGCCACCTTGGACCTGATCACCCAGATATTGAGATCTTTAACAACTCAATGCACGGACATATCTTTAATAGCGAAGGTCACACATGGAAATATGACTCAGCTCCTGATACATGGGATGTGCCAGATTTCAGGGCTCCAACTTGTGCGGCTTGCCACATGAGTGGTATTGGTGAGACAACAACAACTCACAACGTTTCAAGAAGGTTGAAATGGAATCTATGGGGTATAAACAGTAAGCTAAGAACAGCTGGTGATGATCAAGCAGTTGCTATTTTTGAAAAAACTGGCAAGTTAAACGTGGGAACACCACTTGCAGGTCATCCAAATGGACCAGAAGCAGCAAGAGCTGAGATGAAACAAGTATGTAAAGCTTGCCACACAGCAACTCATACAGATAACTTCTTTATCATGGGTGATAAGCAAGTTGAGCTTTATAATGTTTACAATGCTGAAGCAACTAAGATGCTTGAAGACTTGAAAGCTAAAAACTTACTACTTGCAGATGCTTGGGAAGATGAATTCCAAGATGTTTACTATCATATGTGGCACCACGAAGGTCGTCGTATGAGACAAGGTGCTTTAATGGGTGGTCCTGACTACTCACACTGGCATGGAGTATTTGAAGTTAAGAACGACATCAGAAAACTTCGCAAAATTTACAAAGAAAGAATTGAAACAGGTAAAGTTAATTAATTCTTTTTAAGGTGGGAGCTTTCCCACCTTTTTTCTTAAATCACTAAGATTCCTTTTTTAAAAAACATACAAAAAATACTCAAAACAAATTTAAAAGATTTTTGCTTTTGCAGTAAGCATTTGACATTTTTACTTGAACATTAAACATTTAGCGTTTTGCTTGTATTTATACAGTTAAATTAAACAATCAAATTTAGCCAAACGCAAACCGATAAATTTAGAGAGAAAATTTAATAATCTAAAATATAATTCCCTTTTTTTAAGGAGATTTTTTGGGACTTTTGCGCATTATTATCGGAGCTTTTATTTTTAGTGTTCTTACAAATTTATACTCATACAAACGCTTTATCAAAAAGGTTTCATTTTTCGCGCCATATCTTGCTAAAATTCGCATATTTTTTTATATTGTTTGTTTACTTGAGTTTATATTTGTGTTACAAATTAGATTTTCTTTTTTGACTATTGAGCTCTATTTGGTTGCTGGCACGCTTATAGGATTTTCACTG
>NZ_JBQNCH010000019.1:0-43361 GCF_052169515.1 Campylobacter sp. | reverse complement strand
TTAAATTTTGCAAGACGTTTTTGTTTGCAAAAAGGTTAAAGTGCTGAAAAACCATACTCACTTTTTGGCGAATTTTATTTATGTCTGATTTTTTATCCAAGATATCTTCGCCATTTATCTTGATATGTCCGCTATCTGGCTCTTCTAGGCGGTTTATGCAGCGCAAAAATGTACTTTTGCCGCCGCCACTTGGGCCAATTATTGCTATAACTTCACCTTTTTTGATATTTACGCTGATATCGTTTAAAACGAGTAGGTCGCCATAGCTTTTATTTAAATTTTTAATCTCAATCATGGCGATTTAGTCTCCTCTCAAGTAGCTTCACCAAAAAGGTGAAAAATTTAACACTCACATAGTAAACGATACCTGTAAAAATGACTGGCTCTGGGCTATAAAACACCGCCTGCAAGCTCTTACTTTGCATCGTGATATCAACGACACTTATATAACCAACAACCGAAGTTTCTTTAAAAAGCGAGATAAATTCGTTTGCAAGTGCTGGCAAGATATTTTTAGTAGCCTGCGGAAAAACCACCTCACGCATCGAAACGTAGTAGTTTAGGCCCATCGCACGAGCTGCCTCCATCTGACCTTTATCAACACTATTTATACCACTTCTTACAATCTCAGCAACATATGCAGAGCTATTTAGTCCAAGTGCGATCACAGCGACGTAGAAGTTGTCACTCCAAGTGGCGAAAATGACCACTGAAAATATAAGAAGTTGAAGTATTACAGGCGTTCCACGCAAGATGTCGATGTATTCGTCTATTATAAAATTTATCACTTTGATGTTTAAAAATTTAATAAACGCCAAGATAAATCCAAGCGTTATGCCTATGGCGACGCCGCCGATAGTAAGTCCCAATGTCACTCCGTAGCTCTTGATATATGCGAGCTCTTGAGCCTCGCTAAGCTCTCTTGGATAGAAAAAATATGCACCCAATGAGACGATTGTTATAAAAAACAGAAATTTAGCTAAATTTTGAGCCTTCAACTTCGTCCTTTTCTTTAAAATATAGCCTTAAATGATACGAAAAAATATATATCATTTTGCTTAAAATTTTTTAAGGAACAAGTCTGCTCATTGAAATTTAAATTTTTTTGTAATAACATAAGCACTCTACTTTATTTGAAAGGAATTTTATGAGCTTTGGGTCTTATTTAGCCATAGCCATCTATTTTGGCTTTTTGCTCTTTATCGGACGATATTTTTACGATAAAAATGCAAGCATGAACCAATATCTACTGGATAATCGTCAAATGGGTCCAGTTGTCACAGCACTTAGCGCTGGCGCTTCTGATATGAGTGGTTGGATGCTACTTGGCGTGCCCGGAGCATTGTATGCAATTGGTGTAGCAAATATCTGGATGATAGCTGGTCTTATTGTAGGTGCTTACTGTAATTACCTATTTCTAGCAAAAAGACTTAGAGTCTATACTGAGGTTGCAAGCGATAGTATCACGATACCAGACTTTTTAGAAAACCGCTTTAAAGATAGAACGAAAATTTTAAGGATCGTATCTGGCCTTATCATTTTGATATTTTTCACGCTTTACGTGAGTAGCGGCATCATCGCTGGTGGCAAGACATTTGAGAGTTTTTTTGGTATAGGCTTTAGATATGGCGCAATATTTACGCTTTGTATCGTGGTCTTTTACACATTTTTTGGCGGATTTAAGGCAGTTAGCATAACTGACGCATTTCAGGGTCTTTTGATGTTTTGTGTCCTAGTCTCGATCCCAGTCGTAGCATATCTAAATTTAGACCTGCCAAGCGATACAAATTTAATAAAAGAGATAAGCAGACTTGATGCAAATCACCTAAATCCATTTAGAGATCAGACTTTCTGGGGCATTTTGGGTCTTCTAGCTTGGGGCTTTGGCTACTTTGGTCAGCCACACATCATTGTTAGATTTATGGCGATACGCGATTCAAAAGAGCTTGCAAAGGCAAGAAGGATCGGTATTGGCTGGATGACGATTGGCTTGCTAGGTGCTATCATGAGCGGACTTATCGGCTTTGTCTACTTTAGCCAAAGAGGTGGGCTAGGCGATCCTGAGACCGTATTTTTAAAGCTTGGTGAGCTACTTTTCCCACCATTTTTTATAGGTATCATCATCTCAGCCGTGCTTTCAGCGATAATGAGTACCATCTCAAGCCAGCTTTTAGTCACATCTAGCTCAGTCACAAAAGACTTTATATTTGCATTTTATAAAAAAGAGGTGAGCCAAAGCACACAAACAGCGATCAGTCGCTATGCCGTAGTGGTCGTAGCATTAATAGCAACAGTACTTGCTTTTATCTCTACAGATAGCGTCCTAAACGTCGTTGGAAATGCTTGGGCTGGATTTGGTGCCAGCTTTGGACCGGTGCTACTATTTAGCCTTTACTGGAAACGCATGAGTGCACTTGGAGCTTTAGCTGGTATGATAGCTGGAGGTGCGACTGTAATATTTTGGATAACATCAGGGCTAAATGCCTATGTTTATGAAATTTTACCAGGCATCTTGACTTCAAGCCTAGCTATCATAATGGTCAGTATCTGGGGCGATGCGATAAATAAAATGACAAGTGAGCCACACGAGCAAGTGATACAAGAAGAATTTGAAAAGATGAAAACAAGGCTTTAGGCCTAAACTTATAAGAAATTCCTAGTATTTTACACTGGGAATTTCTACCCATTGCTCCTTAAAATTTTAACCCCTTTTTCAGTTTTCTTATCAAAAATCTAGCTGGATGAAGCTCGTGAAATAGCGACCTTTCTATGCAAAGCGGACGATCAAGCACAAGATCGGCTACCAAATTTGCTCCAAGTATCGCTGTGCCAAGACCTCGCGAGCCGTGGGCAAAATTTACAAAGATGTTTTTTTCGTAGCTTGCTTTTGGATTGTTATCTTTATTTTTACTCCAAAATAGCCCTTTGTAGTTTTGCTTGTAAAATTCTTCGTCATGCAAGGCGCCAATTATCGGAAACCTATCTCCACTATAACTTCGGTAGCCTACTTTTGCACCGATAATAGTTGCCTTTTTGATATCAAAAAACTCACTTACGTCGTTTAAATTTTTAGTATTATCCTCAACTTTAGGCGTGTCACAAATTTCGTTTCTAGCGTAAGTTGCTCCAATAACTTGCACACCTTTAATGACTGGGCAGATGTAGCCTTTTGCACTTAGTGGCATAGTATTTTTAAGCACTGGTTTTAAATGAGTTACTTGACCCCTGACACTGCTTATTTGCATGTCGTAGCCATTAAAAATTTCACTGCTCTTGCTGCCAGTGCAAAAGACTAAGATATCAGTCTCTAAATTTTTACCGTTTTTAAATTTAACGCCGATTTTGCCGTTTTGCAGGTGTGTTCTGCTCTCATACTCGTGATTTAATAAAATTTCAAAACCGCCTGATAAAAATTTACAAATTTCTCTTGGTCTAGCATATGCACCATCTTTTATAAAAATGCCAGGATATGGCTTTAGGCTACTGTCAAATTTAAAAATTTCCTCCGCGCCTTGATCCTGCCACGAGCCATATCTCTTAACTAACTCATCATCAAATGCGTAGTCGATGCAGCCATTAAATTTGATAAGGCTTTTTAACAAAGTTGCCTTATAAAATCTCACTGCTTGCAAAAATGCGTTTAAGTGCATGCGGCCTAAATTTACACCAGGCTTTGTCACTAAAGGCATCAAAGCACCACAGTGATTGCCTGAGCCATTTGTAGCCACCTCGCTCTTTGCCTCAGCGATCACAACCTTAAAGCCGTTTTTAGCTAGCTCGCCAGCTGTTGCAAGTCCAGCCACGCCAGCCCCTATGATAAGTGCTGTTTTGCCTTTTGGCTCAGCAAGTGGCTCACATCTTGCAAACCAAGCATCCTTTAATTTTTCATCCTTTTTTTCTAGCACGGCACTACTCATCTGACGTTTTCTAGCATAGCCCTCTTTTAGGCTCAGCAAAAAGCCAGCACCCTTTAGACCGTCTTTTACTATTTTTGCGCATGAATAGGTTCTAGCAATAGTGCCAACCATGCTTAGTCTTGCAATCTCTCTAAAAATTTCTTCGCTCCAGATTGAGCCATTTTTACTTGGAGCAAAGCCGTCTAAAAACCAGATGTCAGCGTTAAAATCAAGCTCAGGTAAAATTTCTTTAGCCTCTCCGTAGCAAAGATCAAGGGTGATATTTGGAGCAAAATTTATACGGTGTATGCCAGAAATAAGTGGCGGATAGAGCGAAACCAACTTTTTGGCATAAGCTTTAAAAATGCCTAAATTTTCATAAATTTTTAAAAGATCATCTTTTTTAATAGGGGTTTTTTCGATACTAACAAAGTGAAGTTTTTTAGAGCTATTTTTAAATTTCTTACAAAGTGTGAAAAAATTTAGCCCAGCACCAAAGCCAGTCTCAGCGACGATGAAGCTGTCTTTACTCTGCCAAATTTCATCAATCGCACTTGCAAAGACAAATTCACTTTCAAGCCAAGGTTTATCGGTATTAAAGTAGATGTCACCAAACTCTTCGTTAAATGGGATTTGCCCTTTAAAGCTTAAATTTGCGTTTTTCATCTATTTTTTACGAAATATCCGTCTATTCCGTTTGCTATGCCGTTTGCAAGGGCATTTTGATAGGCATCATTAAAGAGTTTTTCACCCTCAACTGGATGCGTGATATAGCCGATCTCAACAAGAACTGCTGGCATAAGAGCACCAACAAGCACCCAAAACGGCGCCTCTCTCACACTGCCGTCACTTGCAGCATAGACCTTTCTGGCACTTGCTAAAATTTCTTTTTGGATATCGATGCCAAGCTTATTTGACGCGATAATCTTCTCGCGATTTAGTACATTTAGAAATGTCTGCTGTGAAAAGTAATTCATCTCTTCGATATCTGATTTATTCTCAAGCGCAGCTGCGTTTTTACTACGTTCGCTTCTTGCAGGCGATAAGAAAAATGTCTCAATGCCGTGCATGCTCTTTGCTTTTTCTGCGTTTGGAGCGGCATTTGCATGGATAGAGACAAAAAGATCAGCCATCTTATCATTTGCAAATTTTGTTCTTGTTCTTAAATTTATAAAGACATCGGTTGACCTGGTAAAAAAGACCTTGTAACCACGCGCTTTTAGTATGTCGCCAAGTTTTTTGGCTACGCCTAGAACCGCGGTTTTTTCTTGAAGCTTGCCATTTACTGCACCTGGATCAGTACCGCCATGACCTGGATCGATGACGATAGTTTTGTTGCGTGAAAATTTACTAGCTGCAACTGGTGGCAAAGGTGCTGCCACTGGCTCACTTTTAGCTGATTGTGGCTTTAAATTTGGCTCAGGCTCTTTGTGTGGCACTTCTTCATTTTTATTTTTAGTTTTATGAAGTGGTGCTTTTACATTTTCGTTTGAGATAAAATTTTGTGTACTTATTATTAGCAGATCGCCTGTTGCATTTGCTTTTATAGTCTTTTGGATCTTATCAGAAAAAATAACTCTAACAGTATTTTTATCATACTGTGAGATATGAATATAATCAGATATAAAATTTTTATAAGTTAGCGGATTGCCATTTAATCTACCATCAATGTCCATAATGTTTTTATGTGTATTTTGCTGCTTTAAAAAGGATGTTTTTAATTTTGCAGTATCAATTTTTGTATTAAACTTAAGCACTAAAGTGTCATTTACCTTTGTAGCACTAAGTAGTGTCAAAGTAGCAGCACTAGGCGTGTCTACACTCTTTACGCCATTTAGTGCATTTAGATCTTTTACATACCCACTTGAGTCAAAACCAAGCGATTTTGAGCTGGTTATGAGTCTTGTGAGTGCTTGTTTTTTTATATTTTTGTCATTTTTGATGATCGCATCGACATAAATATCTTTTATATCGTTGTGAAATTTAATCTTTGCACTTCTGCTTGAGCTGGCAAAATTTTTATCAAATTTTGCAAATATCTCCGAATTTGTCGTAGCAAAAAGAAAATTAATAGTAAGGAAAAAGAGGATTACCGCCCGTTTCATTCACCGTGTACCAGTTTGTGCATTAGCTCTTTTACGCTTATTAGCTCTTTTAGCTTGTAGCCGTTTGCTCCTGTAAAAAATAGCCCGCTCTCTTTTTTGCCGCTATATGCGTCAAATAGTCTATCAGCTATGCAGTATCCGACCTGTTTTGCCTCTTTGCCTCTTTGGCAAGGACTCACACAGTTGCTTATACACTGGATCTTTGGACCCATCTTTTTATCGACTAAATTTATCAAATTTGTTCTTATGCCACGAGCTGGATAGCCAACTGGGCTTTTTATAAGCTCTATGTCTTTTTCCTCGGCCGCCAACAAGACCTCTTTAAAGCCAATTTCTGCATCGCACTCGTGAGTTCCTATGAAACGTGTGCCCATTTGAACGCCGTCTGCACCTAAGGATATAGCCTTTTCAATGTCATTTTTATCCCAAATTCCACCAGCTGCAATGAGTGGAAAATCGCCCCATTCTTTTATCTCGGCTTTTACTTGTGGGATTAGATTAAATAGTGAATACTCAGGATCAAGGCACTGCTCGTATGTAAATCCCTGGTGTCCACCGCTTAGCGGTCCTTCAAGCACGACAGCATCTGGCAAGCGCTCATATCTTTGTAGCCAGCGCTTACAGATGATCTTTAGTGCTTTTGCGCTTGAGACGATCGGCACAAGTGCTATCTCTTTAAAATTTTGTGTAAATTCAGGTAAATTTGTAGGCAAACCTGCACCTGAGACAATGATGTTTATACCAGCCTCGCAAGCATCCTTAACCACTCTTGCGTAGTCGTTTGCAGCATACATTATATTTACGCCAAGTGGCAAGTCGCCACAAATTTTACGTGCATTTTCTATTACAGCTCGAAGGCCTCTTGTAGAGTAGAAATTCTCACTTCCAAAAGGCTTTGCGTTTAGCTCTTTATCTATAAATTTGCGGTTTTCATAGTAGCCTGTGCCAACTGAGCTAATTATGCCAAGACCGCCTTCTAAGCTCACATTGCCAGCTAGTTTATCCCAGCTGATGCCAAGTCCCATACCGCCTTGAAATATCGGGTATTTTATCTCGTATTTACCTATTTTTAACGGCTTTAACTCCATTTATTCAACCTTTATCTTTGCAAATTTACGCTTTCCAACCTGCAAGATATACTCGCCTGCTCCTAATTTTAACTGCTCATCACTAATTTTTTCTTGATTGACGCTAACTGCGTTTGCTTTTATATCTCGCCTTGCTTGAGAATTTGACTCACTTAGCCCACACTGTGACAAGGCTTCAACTATCCAAATCGGTGCTTTTAAGCTAAATTCTTTCATATCAGTTGGAAGCTGATTTTGAGAGTGCACGCTGTTAAATTCAGCCATAGCAGCCTTTGCCGCCTCCTCGCCGTGATACCTCGCTGTTATCTCGTATGCAAGATCCTCTTTTGCCTTTTTTGGATGATATTTACCACTATTTACATCATTCATCAGCTCTTCTATCTCGCCAAGATTTTTTGTACTTAGTAGCTCATACCAGCGCCACATAAGCTCATCACTTATGCTAAGCGTTTTTGCAAACATATCATTTGCATTTTCAGTAACGCCGATGTAGTTGCCAAGGCTCTTACTCATCTTATTTACGCCATCAAGCCCCTCAAGAAGTGGCATCATGATGACAGCTTGCTCTTTGCCGATATTATATGTTCGCTGCAAGGTTCTGCCCATTAGAAGGTTAAATTTCTGATCCGTACCGCCCATCTCGATGTCGCACTTCATCGCAACACTATCATAGCCTTGAAGAAGTGGATACATAAATTCACAAATTGATATAGGACTGCCGGCTTTTATCCTTTTTTCAAAGTCGTCGCGCTCTAGCATTCTAGCGACTGAAAATGTGCTAGTTAGCTCTATCATTCCAGCAGCTCCTAGCTCATTTGACCATTTTGAGTTAAACATGATCACGGTTTTTTTTGGATCTAAAATTTTAAAAACTTGCTCCTCGTAAGTTTTTGCGTTTTTTAAAACTATCTCTTGATCTAACTTTTTTCTAGTTACTGATTTACCGGTTGGATCGCCTATTTGAGCAGTAAAATCACCTATCAAAAACTGTACAATCGCACCATGCTTTTGAAGCAGTGCCATCTTGCTTAAAACGACTGTGTGCCCTAAATGAAGATCTGGAGCAGTTGGGTCAAAGCCAGCCTTTACATAGAAATTTTCACCTTTTTCATAATAATTTTTTACTAAAGTCTCAACTCTTTCAAAGTCGATTATCTCGGCAACACCACGTTTTATCTCTTGTAAAATTTTATCTATCTCTTGCACTATTTTTTCTCCTAATTGTGATATGGATCGCTTTGCGAAACAAAATCAATAATCTTATATCTATCTTTAATCTTCTCTTTTAGCTCATTTACGTCGATATTTTCAGCTATCTCGACACTTATCTCAAAGGTATCGCCACTAAGATCATTCGCTTCATTAAGCGAGATTGTAGCTAAATTTACATCCAGCCTAGCAAGGTATGTTAAAAATTCAGCTAATGCACCTTTTCTATTTTCTAAATTTAATAAAATTTTATATCTGTGCGGAGCATTTCTGGTCCATTTGACAAAGATGATCTCTTCGCCATTGTCCATTAGTTTGCCAGCACGCTCGCATAGCTTATGGTGCACTGTCACGGTATGTCCGTTTTTAAAACCAACTATACTATCGCCTCTTTTTGGATTACAGCAATAATCAAACTCAACGTTTGAAATTTTATGATTTGAGTAAATGACTATGTTCTCAAATTTTTGTTTTTTGATCTGATATTTGTCACCCAAAGCGATCATAAAAGGACGCTCTTTTCTTATATATTTTTTAAGCATATTTGCAACTTCCTGCAAATACTCACTCTCAGTTGCGGCACGGAAGACTTTTTTGCTTAAATTTTCACGTTCTATCCAATCTAAAATTCTATCTTTTGAGACGCCAAAAACTGATTTTAGGATATCAATCGCAATCTTATAATTTATATCTTTTATCTTTTGCTTGCAAAATGATCTTATCGTAGCTCTTGCTTTTCCAGTTCGGACACTATTTATCCACGAACAGCGAAATTTAGCCTCTTCCCCAGTTACGATCCTTACAATATCGCCATTTTTTAGCTCGGTTAAAAGTGACATCCTAACACGATTTATATAAGCTTCTTTTGCGTAAAGCCCAATCTCTGTGTGAATCTCATAAGCATAGTCTAATGCTGTAGCACCGCGTGGAAGCGTAAATACCTCACCCTTTGGTGAATAAACAGCGATATCCTCGATGTATAGGCTATCTTTTGCATACTCATAAAGCTCCTCGACATTGCTTTCGACCTCATTGTTTTGCATAGTGATATCATTTAGCCAGTCAAGCTTAGGATTTAAAAGGCTACCCTCGCCATTTTTATATTTCCAGTGGGCCGCAACACCGTACTCAGCAGTCATATGCATATCATAAGTACGAACTTGTGCTTCAAAAATACTTTTATTATCAAAGATGGTTGTATGTATCGTTTGATAGCCATTTTGTTTTGGAAGAGCGATATAATCTTTAAATCTTGATATCAAGGGATTAAAATTTATATGCAAATTTCCAAGCGCAAGATAGCAATCAAGTGGTTTTTCTACAAGAATTCTTATCGCGAGCAGATCAAGTACTTCTTCAATAGAAATACCTTTTCTTTGCATCTTTAAATATATCGAGTAATAGTGTTTTATACGTTTTTGTATCTCAAAAGTACCTTCAATAAAGCCATTTTCGAGCAAAATTTGATTTACTTTTTCATTAAAGGCATTTAGTTTAAGACTAAGCTGCTGCTTGTTTTTATTTAGATAGCTATCTATCTTGGCATACTCTTCTGGCATCGCATACTTAAAACTTAGATCTTCAAGCATATTTTTGATAGATGAAATTCCTAGCCTATGAGCGATCGGAGCATAGACCATAAGTGTCTCTTCAGCGATACGTTTTTGCTTTTCTGGTTTTAATGCTTCTAGTGTTAGCATATTATGAAGTCTATCACAAAGCTTTACAACAAGAACTCTCACGTCTTCTATGGAGATTAAGAGCATCTTTCTAAATGTTAAAGCCGAGCTTGCTAACTTTTCATTACTATCTGAACTTGCTAGCTTATTTTCTCTAATGGCAACTATCTTTGTAAGCCCTTCAACCAGTTTTGCCACCTCATCGCCAAATTCAGCTTGAAGTTCACTCAGTGTGACGTTGGTATCCTCCACCACATCGTGAAGAAGTGCAGCTATGACCATACTTTCATCTCCGCCCATATTTGCTACTATCGACGCAACTAAGATAGGATGGATAGCGTATGGTTCGCCACTTTTTCGGTATTGCCCAGCGTGAGATGTGACACAGCTATCTACGGCTTTGTCTAAAATTTCACTTCTTTCACAAAGAGAAAAGAGCAACGTTATAGCTTCTGAAACATTTTTGCAAGCTAAAATTTGCTCGATCAGCTGCTCTAAAAAAAGACTATTTTCCTTCAACTATTGCCTCTAAGCCTATTTTACCCTCAGCCACTTCAAGTAGTGCGATGTCTGCAAATTTCATCTTTGAAGTATCAGCATTAACAAGAGTTTGGGCACCATTTGCTAGTGCTTCTGCGCGCTTTGCAACTATAAGCGAAAGCTTATACCTATCGTCGCCAACTTGTTTTAACGCTCTTGCTGTTATTTGTTCTGTTCTCATTTTTATCCTTTTTAAAATTTATTTTACTACTGAGTATAGGGCTGCTTCTTCTTCATTTATTATTTTTAATAAATTTCCAGCCTTAAACATATTACAAACCAAAATCGGCAGTGAGTTGTCTTTTGCCAAGGCTATGGCAGTGTCATCCATAACCTTGATATCGTCACTCATCGCCTTTTCGTAGTTTAGTGATTTTAAGAGTTTTGCATCTTTGAATTTTTTAGGATCTTTATCATAAACTCCATCAACTTTTGTAGCTTTTATGATCATATCTGAGCCAATCTCGATAGCTCTTAGAGTTGCAGCTGTATCGGTTGTAAAGAAAGGATTGCCAGTACCTGCAGCAAATATAACAACTCTGCCCTTTTCCAAATGACGCTGAGCACGTCCAACGATAAAAGTTTCGCAGATCGCTTCCATTTTTATAGCACTTTGTACTCTTACTTCTAATCCAGTTCGCTCTAAAGCTTCACGCATCGCGATTGAGTTTATTACAGTTGCGAGCATGCCCATGTGATCGCCGCTCGTTCGTTTTATGATGCCGTCTTTTGCAGCACTCACACCGCGCACTATATTACCACCGCCGATAACGATACCGACCTCGATCCCATTTTCGATGAGCTCTTTTATCTCATTTGCTATAAATTTAAGCACCGCCGTATCTATACCAAAACCATTTTCCCCAGCCAAGGCCTCGCCTGAAAATTTAACCAGTACGCGTTTTCTTTTACTCATTGTCATGCTCCTTGAAATTCACGCATTCTAGCCAAAAAGGCTTTAAATTTAGCTAATAACGCTTACAAAGTGGCTATTTTGAGATCATTTCAAGTGGATCGATGTGGTAGTTTCTTTGCGTTACTTCAAACGTTAAATCGTTTCTTACTCTACCTATGACGTAGCCTTTTTGTACGACTGAGCCTACTTTGACAGTTGGTGCGATTTGGCTTAAGTGAGCATAGATCGTGTGTATACCATTTTCATTTTCTATAATGACTACATTTTCAAGCACTGGTGTCGCTTTTGCAAAGACTACTTTGCCGTTTAATACGCTTTTAACCTTCGCATCTGGCGTAGTTGATCGAAGCGTGACTGACTCGTTAAAAATTTTTATGTTATATATTGGATCTACGTAATTTCCAAATTTTTGCTTTACAGTGTAGCTATCAAGAGGAGCGATTGTCTTTGCACCTGAATATTTTTTAACCGAGCTTGTTTGATAGCCTCCACCCATTGGTTGGCTTTTTGCGCCTTTTTTACCACCTTTGCTTGCAGCTGCTTTTTCTTGTTTTTCTCTAGCAGCGCGTGCAGCTTCATCTTCTTGCTTTTGCATGATAGCAAGCTGCTCTAGCGTCTTTCTTAGCTCATCTTGCTGAGCTTGAAGTTTGGCTAGCTTTTTACTATAAATTTCCTTATCTCGCTTGAGCCCATTTATAGTATTTTTTTGTGTACTTTCTAAATTTTGCAAGTCGCTTTGCTTGCGTCTATAATTTTTTATGCTCGAGTTTATCTCGTTTATTTTATTTGATTTACTTTTTATCTTCTCGATTGTATCTTCATAGTTTTGGCTAAGTCTTTTAAAATCCTCTTTTGCGATGGCATTTAGCTTAGTTAAAATTTGAGACGAGATAATGCTCTCCTCGCTTTGCTTGCCCTCAGTTGCAGACATCAAAAGATCAAATGACAAATCTTCTGCGATGATCCTTATCATGTTTTGCTCAAGCTCTTTTTGCGTGCGTTCTAGCTCTTTGTTTTGCTTAGTCAGATCATCAAGCTCAATAAGTGCCTTTGAAGCATTTGTCTCAAGCACAGAAATTTGACCTTTTAAATTTGTGATATCACCACTTATACCTCGAAGTTTTTTCTCGCCACTTACGATATCACCAGCCAAATCATCAAGCTTTTTACTAAGCTGCTCACTCATCGCTTGACTTGATCTTAATGAGTTTTTAGAGTCTTTGATCTTCTCTTTAGTATTTGACGCAAAAGCTAGACTAAAAGCTAGCAAAAATATAAAAATTCCTTTTCTCATATCGTGCTTTTTCTAGCCTTACTCATCACTAAACTAACAGCAAAAATGCTTAAAAACATAGCCACGCCAAATAGTATAAAAATGTCCATTGAAAGATCAAGACTAGGCAATACCACATCAATACTTGCGGCATTTTCTCTAAAAATTTCAATGCCCGGCAAGAAAAAGAAAAATGCACTAACGGCAATGGTTGCAACTAAACTATCAACCATGGCTGATTTATAAAGCATGGCTGACTTTAACCAAAAAGGTGCTCCAAAAAGCGTCATAATCTCAATACGCTCTCTATGCTCAAATAGCCAAATTTTAGCCTGCTTTAGCATAAGCATAAGCCCTATTACGCAAAGTATCGCCATAAAAGCATACGATATACTTTTGGCTAAATTTAGTATTTTAAAGACCTTATCGTGTGTCTTTGAAAATGTCTCAACCTTTGTGATCCCATCAAATTTTAAAAGTTTTTGCTTTAGCTCATCCATGTACTGCGGTGTCGGAAATTCGCTAAGTTTTAGTGAGTAAAATTTAGGTAGTGCATTTTGCAGTATGGATAAATTTTTAGCAGAGATGTCATTTGAAAGGCGGTCAATGATCTTTTGCGGACTTAGTGGCTCGAGGCTAGCTAGATTACTCACGATCGGCTTCAGCACGGGCTCGCTTAACTCTTTGCTTGAAACTATGACGATGTTATAGTCATTTCCCATGAGTCTTTCATAATCTCTCACAACCTTATCAGCAGTTAGGCTAAACTGCACGGAAAACAAAAGCGCGATCAGCGGCAAGATGAATCCAAGATGATTCTTAAGCGATCTCATGCACGCCTCCATTTTCTATGACGAAGTGACGGTACGGGATACGAAGCGTTGATGGGATATGATGCGTCACCACAACGACGCTTGTGCCTAAAAATTCCCTAGCTGATTTTAAAAGTGACCAGATAACATCACTTGAGTATTCGTCTAAATTTCCTGTTGGTTCATCACATAAAAGCAAATTTGGATTGTGCGCTAGAGCCCTTGCCATCGCAACTCTTTGCTGTTCACCGCCGCTTAGCTCCATTGGATATTTGTCAGCTTTATGAAGCATATTTACATGCTTTAAAAGCTTTGCCACTTGCTTTTTACTCACATTTTGATTGATGCCTTTGATGATAAGGGGTAACATCACGTTTCTTTCAACATTCCATTCATTTATCAAACGATAATTTTGAAATATAATGCCAACTCGCTGCCTAAGCTCACAAAGTCTTTTATCGTCAATGTCGTCCATTTGTGTCATGCAGACATTCAGCTCTCCAGCAAGGGGTGAAATTTCTCCGTAAAATGATTTTAAAAGCGTGCTTTTTCCGCTTCCACTCTTGCCTGTTATAAAAACAAAATCATTTGCATAAATATCTAAATTGACGCTATTAATTACGATTTCATCGCGTTCATAAGCTAGGCTCAAATTTCTTGCACTAATTATCTCTTGCATCAGCCAAATACTCCTTCAAAAGCTCGTGTGCAGCCAAATTCTCACGGATTAAGATTGGTTTTTTTATAAAATATTCACTTTTGTCATCGTTTATTTTAATAAAACATTGCTCAGGTTTATTAAAAGCTCCAAAAGCAACTTTTAGCAAAATTTCATCTTCATTTATGATGTAAATTTCTTCGAAGTGTAAAAAATAATCTTCTTTTTTGATGATAAAATTTTTAAAATTTTTAATAATATTTTTTACGCTTGTCTTTTCTTTAAAACTAAAATCCCCAGCCAAAACACTTTCATCACTTTCAACTTCGCAAGTATAAATAACATCATAAATGTCTTTATCTTGGCGTCTCCAACGATCTTCGTATTTACTAGTAATTTCTAAATTTCTATTTTTATAGGCTTCTATTTTTGAGTTTTTAGGTTCTAAAAATTTACTCAGAGTAAAATCGCAATACTCCTTGCTATCAGTCCTTAGCTCAAATTTACTGCCCACTTTTAGTATCCTCTCACACTCAAGTGCAAATGCCGATGAGACCACACGTCTATGCTCTGCTTTATCCCATGGCACTGGAAAATGCAAAAAGACTCTATCAACTAAATTTGAGCCAACGAGAGAGAGTAAAAGCCTTGCGTCTGTATTGATTAGACGAACGTTTTCTAGGTCATTTGCCTTGGCTAGCTTTGCTACTTGCTCGATACTTGGTTTATAGACTTCAATGCCTATAACCAAGGCGTTTGGATTATTTTTGGCTTGATAGAGCAAGTGTCTGCCGGAACCAAAGCCGATCTCTATAAAAATTTGATCAAATTTATCTTTTAGCTCGCAAAATGCTGGGACAAATTCTTCAAGACTTAAAATTTCATTCACTTTTTTAGTCAAATTTGTCTTTTTCACGGCAAATGCTTGGCTGATTACATCATTGCAATTTTGCTCCTTAAAAAGTTCTAACGCTTCTTGTAAAAGGCCAACTTTAGCTGGCTTTGTAAGCTTTTCTCCCTTTACGACGATGCCATTTTTGCCAGGCTTTACAACTAGAAAAAAACTCTCTTCTTCATTTTTTGTATAGATAAGCCTCTCGTTTCGTCCATTTGCCTGCCAAAGAAATTTGACCTTGTCATTTCCAGAAGGAAATGAGATATCTTTTAAAGATGAAGTTATAAAATTTGGCATTATTTTATGCTAACTTCTGCTTTTGATGACTTATCGGAAGCGATACCGTATTCATCGATGGCTATGACGCTATAAGAGTAGTTTGCCCCTGCTTGCACGCTATTATCACGTAAACTATTTTCGCTTATACCGCTAAAAATTTTCTCACTTGCACCGCTTCTATAAACCGTGTACGAACTAGCTCGATCTACTGTGCTCCAGCTTACATTTACGCCACTTCCATCATATTTCGCACTAATATTTGGAGTCTTTGGTGCACCAAGCGTGCTACCGACGATTGGCTCTTCTTGTTTTAAGCTCTCAAGGCCGTCTTTATCGACAGCTGTAACTCTATAATACCTTGTTGCCGCATTTGTATTTATGAGATCTTCATAGGTATTGCTAGTAGTTTTTGCTAGATACGTATAAGGTAAAAATTTACTTGTCGTTCTGTAAACTTTATAGTACGAAAAATCCTCAGCCGGCATATAATCCCACGTTAGGATTATCTTTTTTGGTGCATTCTTTGTTGCCTGAAGATTCGTTACTGATTTAGGGTAACTCCTTTGTCGTTGCACTTATGTTTTGACTTGGTTTTGAGACAACGCCTGAAGATGTTTTTACTAAAATTCTATACTCATAAGAACTTCCAGCTTTTACGTCAGTATCGATATACTCTGCATTTAGCCTGCCACTTATCTCTGCTATTTGGCTAAATTTATTACGTCCTGCATCGCTTCTTTGGATGATATAGCTTGCTACAGTATTGTCAGGATGTGGCCTCCACACTATTTTTACACGTCCAGGAAGTCCTGTGATGGCTTGCGAAAACGGTACAGAGTCAAGCAATGGCCTTGTAGTTGCAGTTGCGATTGTGCCTGGTTGAGAGATGGCGTTGCTTGAGTAGGTCCTCATCTGGTATGAGTATGTGGTCTCCGGTGCTAGGTTGCGGTCTACATAGTGCGTTGCAAAGCGGTCTTTGATGTCTGCAACTAGCTGCATTTTTGAGTTGGCATCATTTGGATTTGAGCGGTAGAGATAGTATCCAACAACACTTTCATCAGTCACTGGATTCCATTCAAAACCAACTTCTGTCATGTCTGAAATAGTTTTTAAACTTGTGATTGTAGGCAATGACATACTTTGCTGAGTCGGTACGCTAGAGCCGCATCCCGCTAAGAAAGCTGCTAAAAACGGTGTCAATATGCGTAGGGCAAATTTTTTCATCAAAAATCTCCTTGGGAATTTTTTTGTAAATTATCTGGTTAAAATCATCATACGTTTTTGCAATAAATTCCACCCTTTTGCCAGTTCGTGGATGGATAAAATAAAGCATATAAGCGTGAAGCATAACTCTGCTTATTTTATCGCCTTGGCTCTTAAATCCGTATAAATCATCGCCTAAAATATGGCGGTTTATGCTAGATAGGTGCACTCTTATCTGATGAGTCCTGCCTGTAAAAAGTTTTGCTGCTATTAAATTTATGCCATTTTCACTTAGTAAATTTACAAAGGCACTTTTTGCAAATTTAGCATCTGCGACGATCGCTTTTTTTAGGCGATTGTTTGGGTTTCTACCAATTGGCTTGTCGATGATGACGTCCTCTTTTAAGGGAAGATCTGTAAGCGCTAGATAAATTCGTCCCATGCTTTTATCACTTAGCTGCTCGCTAAGTTTTGCGTGGGCGAAGTTATTTTTTGCAACAACTATAGCACCACTCGTGCCTTTATCTAGGCGGTGAACTATGCCAGCTCTTACGTCGCCATTTAAATTTGAGAGCATAAAACCTTTTTTATTTAGCCACTCAACGAGCGTCGCCTCTTTGACGCTTGGGGCTTGATGAACGACGATTTGAGGTGGTTTATTAAGCACTATTAGATCATCATCTTCGTAGATTATTGGTATATCAAAATTTACTTCGTACTCGTTTTGCGCCTCTTTTTTTGGGGCAAAATTTACGCAAACTTCATCATTTTCGCTTAGAGCAAAGCTTGGTTTTAAGACTGGTTTTAAATTTACGCTTACAAGAGAGTCTTTTATCAAATTTAAAGCTTGATTGCGTGAAATTTGAAGCTCTTGTGCCACTGCAACGTCGAGTCTTGAGCTATTTAAAACATTAAATTTAACCAAAATCAAAGCCTTGTTTGTGATATAATCTAGCCCAAAAATTAAGGTTTGCTTCTTGATAAAACTAGATCGGCGTATTTTAACACATTTTGATTTTATTCAGCCGTCTTTAATAATCCCAATCATAGCCATCTCATACATCCTAGTTTCCGAAGCAAACGACGTCTTAGCAAACAAACAGCTTGTATATTTTGGCATTGGTTTTATTTCATTTTGTGTCGCATTTTTGTTGCCTATTAGGCGTATAGATTGGATTATTCCGATGTTTTACTGGGTCTGCATCGTGCTACTTTTAAGCGTCGATCTCTTTGGCGTTAGCAAGCTTGGAGCCAAACGCTGGTTAGAAATTCCTTTCGTTCACTTCACACTTCAACCATCAGAACTGATGAAGCCAGCCTTTTTACTAATGCTAGCCTATCTCATCAAACAGCGTCCTCCAGAGGCTAATGGATACGGATTAAAAGATTTTTTAAAACTTAGTTTTTACATACTTTTGCCATTTGCACTCATTATGAAAGAGCCTGATCTTGGCACCGCACTCATACTTTTAATAGTTGGCTACACAATACTTTTTGTTATCGGTGTAAATAAGAAAATTTGGATCACCATCATCCTTGCCATAGGCTTTTTGGCGCCGGTTTTGTATGAAAATTTACATGACTATCAAAAGAAAAGGATCCACGATTTTATCGCTGAAGAGCCAAGCTATCACGTCAAACAAAGCATCATTACCATAGGTAGTGGTGGGCTTAAGGGCAAGCCAAAAGACGAGGCAACTCAGACGCACTTTAAATTTTTGCCAATCGCCACGAGTGACTTCATATTTGCCTACAATATCGAGCGTTTTGGCTTTTATGGTGCTCTTCTTTTGCTTGGGCTTTATGGCACGCTTATTACGCATCTTCTTAGCCTAAATTATAGCCTTAAAAATGATTATTTCACACAGGTGACCGCCACTGGCATAGCAGCACTCATTTTTGTTTACGTAGGGGTAAATGTCTCGATGACGATCGGCTTTGCACCAGTTGTTGGTGTGCCGCTACCATTTTTTAGCTATGGTGGAAGTAGCTTTGTTACATTTATGGTGCTTTTTGGGATACTGCAAAATTTATTAACATTTAGATTTGATAGAACATATAGTCTGGTAAAATTTCGCTTCTAAATCAATATTTAAAATTTATCTCCAAACATCGAATACATCGCTTTTTCTTCGCCCCAAATCTCTTTGTGTTTCTTAATGCAAGATCTTATGGCATTTACAAGGTATTTGATATCTTCTTTAGTGTGTGTATAGTGAATACTGACGCGTACCCAGCCGGGTTTTGTCTCAAAAATAGCATTGTCTTTTAAATGAAGTAGATCATGTCCGTATGGACCAGCACAGTCACAGCCTGCACGTGTTTGTATGCCAAAATCATTGCTTAGACTAGCTGCAAAATCATAAGGCGAAACATCTTTTATATTAAAAGCAAAGATAGGCAGTCTATCTAAATTTTTAGGACAGTAATTTATCACTTCATCTATATTTTTTAACTCTTCGCAAAAGAGAGCACCAAGCTCACATTCAGTCTCTTTTATCTTATTAAGTCCGATCTCGTTTCTTAGTTTATAGGCCAAATTTGCACGCATTAGCTGCATTATAGGTGGTGTTCCGCCTTCTTCTAAATGTTCAAATTCATTCACAAAAAGGTGTGATGTCCTGCTTACATATTTCACCGTGCCACCAGCTGCAAAAGTAGGCACATCTTTACAAAGCTCTTTTTTAATAGCCAAAAGCCCACAGCTCCCCACTCCCCCAAGTAGCTTGTGAGGCGAGAGAAACAGTGCGTCAAAATATCTGCAATCAACATTTTCATAAGCACTGAGAGCGGCTGCATCAAGAGCCAAAATACCATTATATTTTTTGATTAGTGAATAAATTTTTTTATAGTCTGTTTTTATACCAGTGACGTTTGAGGCAGCACTAAAGCTAGCTATTATCTTTCTTTTTGCATTTAGTTTCAATACTCTCTCAAGCATTACATAGTCTATCTCGCCATTTTCATCAAGCCCAATGCGAACCAAATCACAAAGCCCTTCTCTTAAACTAACTTCAACAGAGTGATGCTCATAAGGTCCCACGATCACCAATGGCAAGTTTAAATTTCTTAAATTTCCTTCACCGATCAAATTTCTCGTAGCTGGAGGTAGATAAATCCCCATTATCTCCTGAAATTTTTTTATCGCAGCCGTTGCACCCTGGCCTGTTGCAATTAGATAAAAGCTCTCATCAAGCCCCAAAAGCTCTTTTAACTCGGCTCTTGCGTTTTCATATCTTTTTTGCGTTAGCACCGCACTTGAGCTGCTATCAGAATGGGTATTTGCGTAGGTTTTTAAAAATTTTAAAATTTCATCCTCAATAGGTGCATAGGCAAGCCCAGAGGCCGTGTAGTCAAAGTAGTAAAGTTTGTCTTTTAAAATGATATTTTTTCTTGCTTCATCTATGGTTGGCACGATTTTTCCCTTTGGTTAAAAGCGCGATTATAGTGAAATTTTGTATAAAGTGAGGTTACAAGCGGGCAAAGAGCCCACTCGTGCGTGTTATTTATTTAAGAAGTGTTTTTCCAACCACTCGTTAGCTTTTGCTTCACTCTCAAATCTTTGGCTCTTAGCAACTTGGTTTGCACCCTCATAGAAACGAATACGAATACCGTCTTGAACGCTATCAATCTTCACTCTTGTTATCTTATCTTTGTTTAGATAAGTCCTGTCATTTAGTTTTACATACATAGTTTTTCTCCCTTAAAAATTTGGTTTATTTTTTATCGTTTTTCTTCTCGTCTTGTTTTAAAAACAGCTCTTTAAAACGCTTATTTGCATAGTCTTCGATGTCGTTTTGAAGCTGTTTATATGCGTTTATGAGCTCATAGGCTCTATCATTTAGCGTAGTGCCAGCACTATCTCCCCCACCTTGCTTAGTTGTAAAAAGATCTTCTTTTAAATTTTTTTGCAAAATTTGTAAATGTGTCCAGCATTTTTTATAGTTCATACCTAAAATTTCAGCGGCTTTTGATATCGAGCCAACCTCGGCTATCACGTCTAAAACCTCGGTTTTACCCTTACCAAATATAAGCTCGCCCTCGTCATTTTCTATCCAAGTTTTTGTCTTTACTTTCATCTTTTTGCCTTTCTTTTCCTTAAAACAGCCCAGCTGGCAATACTTCACATCAAAACCGTAATCTCTAAGCGTAGAGCGCATCGTCTTTAGTCCGCCGCTAGTTGCCGCCATATCCCTTGCATCTTTGCAAAAGACTCTGCCCTTTTCGTCGCTCACTTCTTTTAGTTTGAGCGACAATGTAAATTTTCCACGGTCTTTATCTAATCCACCAAACTGCCCAAGATCGCAGTTGTCTATCTTGATCCCGAGCCTAGTGGCCTCGTCGCTCACTTCGCTAACCTCGATGCCAAGCTTACTCGCAATCTTAAAAGCCGTTCCGCAGTCAAGCTTGCCACTTTTATTTAGTGTCTGTTTTATCAACTCTTCTAAATTTTTACTCATAAATTCTCTCTTCGCCGCTATAAACGTTGATATTTTCACCCCTTGCAAATCCACAAAGCGTTAGCTCAAATTTACGAGCGATCACCACACCAAGACTCGTTGGCGCCGTCCTTGAAATGAGTGCTGGCACGCCGTGCATGACAGCCTTTGCGACCATTTCTGAGCTTAGTCTGCCACTCACCATCAAAAATGACTTTGAAAGATCAGCTCCGTCCAACACAGCCTTACCAACGGCTTTGTCGATCGTGTTGTGCTGAGCGATATCCTCGCCGATGTAAAATTTATCTTCACTCACAAAAAGCTTTGCCGTATGCACGCAGCCAGTCATCTCGTAAAGCTCGCACTGCGTGTAAAATTCTTTCATTTGAGCAAGGATCATATCTTTGTTAAATTTAGTCTCACTTTTTACAGCTCTTGCTGCCATCGCTTGCGGATCAATATTTGCTGTGGAGCTTCTACCGCAGCCACTTATTATGACCTTTTCCTCGTCAAACTGCTCTAGGCGTTTTTCGTTCACTTTAGAGTTTATATAGACGCTTAGCTCGTCGCTTGAGAGCCTCACATCAGCTATATCTTCTGGCTTTGTGATGACATTTTCGCTGATTAAATAGCCAATTGCAAGAGCCTTTTGATCGGTTGGTGTTGCCATAACAGCACCAAATTTCTTATCATTTATGTAAATTTCAAGCTTTATCTCACGCACCAAAATATCATCGACCAAAGCTTTTTGATCGCCTTTAAATTTTATAATTTGCGTTTTGTAAATTGGTTCCATCTTGTTCCTTGAAGTTTTCACAAATGATAGCCCAAAAAGCTAAATTTAATTTTGGATTGTAATAAAAAATTGCTTAAATAAAGCAAAAGCTTAAACGTAATCAGAAACGAAATAGACGTTGCTAGAGTTAATATTTGATATGCAAAGTAGGCATATTTCTTAAAGCAATAAATTTCTTTGTAAATTTTCTATATTTTTCTTTATCGTGCCATCTTTATAGATAGTAGATATTAAGGCGATCATGTCTGGTTTTACTCTAGCGACACTTGCAATGTTGCTAGAGTTTATGCCGCCTATTACGCAAACATTCATTCCCATTTTTTTTGCTTGTAATATAGTTTCGATCTTGCAAAGCGGTGCATTTGGCTTTGTAGGGCTTTTAAACATCGCTCCAAAGGCCACATAGCTAGCACCATTTTGTTTTGCCCTAAGGGCAAGCTCCAAGCTATCATAGCAGCTAACGCCCACGTAAGCATCATCCCCTAAAATTTCAAACGCCTCTTTTATACCTGCATCATCTTTTCCTAAATGCACAGACTTCGCCCCTATACGAGATGCAAACAAAACATCGTCATTTACGATAAATCTAGCCCCAAATTTCTCACATAGATTTAAAATTTCACTAGCCAGTCTCTCATTTTTAGGTATTTTTTTGGAGCGAAATTGGAAAAATTTAACCCCACACTCTAAAATTTCTTTAGTATATTGCAAGGCTAAATTTTCAGGCATCAGCACATCGTCACTAATCGCATAAATTTCAGCCATTTATACTGACTTTATGATTTAGTAGGCGTTTGCCAAATTTTGTCGTAATTGCATTTTTAATAGCATTTAAAATGTATTTTTTGGCTAGTTTTATGGCCTCTTCTTTGGTATGTCCATTTGCCAGTAAGCAGGCCAGCGCACTTGCAAAGCTACATCCAGCTCCATGCATGATCTCTGGCTTTATCAAAGGTTCGTTAAATTTCAGCACATCACCATTTTTTTTAAAAAGCGTATCTTCGCAAATTTCTGCAACCATGCTTCGCTTTAAGATCATATCGCAAGGCAAATTTTTAATATCAAGCTCCAAAACTTTGGCTTCATCGATATTTGGTGTAATAATGTCTGCAAATTTAAAAAGCTCTTTTAAGCTTGCTATCGCGTCATCTTCAAGTAGCTTTGAGCCTGATTTTGCTACACAAACTGGGTCTATTACTATTTTAATGCCTTGCTTATGAAATTTTTCAAGCCAAGAACCAACGCAAGATATAAGCTCTTTATTAAAAAGCATACCGACCTTGATAGCATCTATATTTAGCTCCTCGTCTACCATTTTGATTTGCTCATTTAGATTTGTAACATTTGTAGCAAAGATATTGCTAACGCCATTTGTATTTTGTGCCGTAAAAGCCGTAGTAGCCGTCGCTACGTAGCAAGAAAATGCCTCGCATGTCTTAATATCAGCCTGCACGCCAGCACCGCCGACACTGTCACTTCCTGCAATGATTAATATATTTTTCATCTATCTCCCATACAACCTGAAATTTTATCAACGCTAAAAGGATCATCGACCTTCCAACTACTTGAATACTTCTTAATGCTATTTTTTAATGCGTCCACTAGATAATTCACATCTTCTAACGTATGCGTATAGTGGAGTCCAGCTCTGACCCAGCCTGGCTTGCGAGTAAAGAGTGCGTCTTCCTTTAAATGAAGCAAATCATGTCCATATGGCCCAGCACAAGAACATCCTGCACGCGTTTGAATGCCATATTCTTTGCTTAAAACTTTTGCTAGTTCATAAGGCGAAACACCAGTCACGTTAAAAGAAAATATTGGCAAACGCTTTGCATTATTTGGATGATAGCAAGTAAGCTCAGGAATTTCTGCTAGTCTTTGCTCTAAATACTCTCCAAGCTCGCTCTCATTTTCATATATTGTCCCAAATCCTATCTCATTTCTGAGTCTATAAGCCAAATTTGCTCTTATGAGTCCTAAAATAGGCGGTGTGCCAGCCTCTTCTAGCTGTTCGCTATCTTTTACAAATATAGCATAGTTTTTGCTGACATAGCTTACCGTTCCACCACCAGCAAATGTTGGCTCATCTGAGCTTGCAAGTATCTTTTTTATAGCAAGAAGCCCACAGCTTCCTACTCCACCCAGTAATTTATGTGGCGATAAAAAAAGAGCATCAAAATAGTCGCAATCAATATTTCCATAAGCACTAAAGCTTGCCGCATCAAATGCCACAATGCCACCATAAGATTTTATAAGAGTATAAATTTTTCTATAATCACTCAAAACCCCTGTCACATTTGAAGCCACACTAAAAGTTGCGATGATCTCACGACCGGCATTTATCCTTAAAATTTGCTCCAAGTGATTAAAATCTATCCCTCCATTTTTATCAAGCCTGATACGTTCAACCTCACAAAGTGCTTGCCTAAAGCTTATCTCATTTGAATGGTGCTCATAAGGCCCAAGCACTACAAGTGGAGAATTTTCATTTGGCTTTAACGCATATCTTTTTTTTAATGCTGGCGGTGCATAAATTCCCAAAATTTCTTGAAATTTCTTTATCGCACCGGTAGCTCCATTGCCACAAGTAAAAAGATAAAAGCTCTCATCAAGTCCTAACAGGCTTTTTAATTCACGTCTTGAATCTTCATAAATTTGAGCGGTTTTATAAGCATTTGACGAGCTTATAGAGTGCGTATTTGCATATGTTTGAAGTATTTTTGCCATCTCATCTTCGATAGGCCTATAAGCTAACCCTGAAGCTGTAAAGTCAAAATAATAAATGCCATTTTTTAAAATTATATTTTCTCTAATATGCTCTAAATTTACCAAACCACAACCCTTGTTTTTTGCGCATCATTATAGATTACTTTAGCTAAAATATACTACAATGCCCAAATAAAGGAGCCAATATAAAAGCTTTAAAATCAACATTTGAGCGAATGAAACACCTTGATATAAATGAACTTATTAAATTTCATCTCGTCTTTGATGAGTTTGATTTAAAGTACTCATATTATGATGTTTTTGAAGCAATTGAGGCTGAAATTTTAAACAACTTCTTAGCCTTGATGCCAAAATTTTACTTCGAATCCGACACAAACGATGCTATAAAATCTGCCCTCATAAAACTTACACGAAGCGATAGAAAAAAATTCAACGTACATAAAATTTTACCTCAAAGCCTAGCTAGCAAAGTCTATGCAAAACTTTTTGAAAAGAATTTTTTACTGGTTGAAAAAAGTAGAGAAGTACTTCCAAAAAGATCAAAAAATCAAATGCTAAAAAAAGAAGAAAGGGGCTATAAAGTTGAGGATAAAATACATTTTAATAGCCATTTTTCAAGGTTTTGGTTTAGATTTATTGAGCCAAATTTAAATTTACTAAAAGCTGGCAAAAATGATGAAATTTTAGCCATCATAAAAAAAGAATTTGACGAATATGCAAGCCTTGGATTTGAAATTTTATGCGGTGAGCTTATGGCAAAAAAATTTCTGATTAATGGCATATTTTTAAGTAGCTTTTGGAGCAAAAATATAGAGCTTGATATGCTATTAAATATAGGTGGCAAAATAATAGTCGGAGAGGCAAAATACAAAGAGAGAAAAGTTTGTAAAAACGTGCTAAATTTACTATTGAAAAAATGTGAAAAACTAAACATTAGGCCAGATATTATTGCTCTTTTTTCAAAGAGTGGATTTAGTAGCGAGCTAAGAAATCTAAAGGATGAGAGACTAAGGCTTTATGAAATTAGCGATTTTGAGGAACTTTTAAAATGAACGAACACGATATCCAAGCTGGCTTAAAAAGCCTGATAGAGCAGACTTATCTTATAGAAAACGAATATAAAAATTTAACATCATCTTACGCAAACTTGCAAAATTTCATTAAAGATATTGTAGAAATTTTGCCTAATGCTATCTGGGTATTAGATGAAAATGATGAGATTTTTTTACAAAACTCAGAAGCAGTAAGACTTAGTAAAATTTTTAAAGAGATACCAAAAAAAGAGGGCGAGATAAATGTAGATGGGCAGATTTATCTTTTTAAAACAAGCTCTAAAGACAATAAACTAATAATCTCTGCAACAAACATAACAGTAGAAAAACGCACCGAGCGTCTTGCCTCGATGGGTCAAGTAGCAGCTCACTTAGCCCATGAGATCAGAAATCCAGTAGGCTCTATCTCGCTTTTAGCTTCGACACTGCTTAAAAGAGCTGATGAGCGCATACAGCCTATCGTAAATCAAATACAAAAAGCTACATGGCGAGTCGAACGCATAATAAAAGCTACACTGCTTTTTACAAAAGGTCTTAATATAAATGCGCAAATTTTTGACTTTTCGCAGCTTAAAAAAGAGTGCGAAGAGGCTATAAATTTTTACGACTATTCAAAGGATATAAAATTTAACCTAGAATTTCCAGACGGCAAATATATGGGCGACCTTGATCTACTAGCCATTGTCTTTCAAAATATTTTATTTAACGCCATTGATGCCATCGAAGATAGTGAAGACGACGAAGGAGAGATCATTTTAAGCTATGAAAAAACACTAAGTGAGCATAAATTTATTGTCTATGATAGCGGTGAGCCCATCAAAGACAAAGCCATAGTTTTTGAGCCATTTAAAAGTAGCAAACTAAAAGGCAATGGCCTTGGTTTGCACCTTTGCTTGCAGATCGTGCAGGCTCACAAAGGCAGCATCGAGATCACACTAAACCCAAAAACATTTTGCATAAATTTACCAATTAAGGAGTGAAAATGGATATACAAAACGAGCTTGAGACATTTAAAAATTCTCTTCAGACACTTGATCTGAGAGAAATTTCAAATGATGGAGCAAAAAACGTTGCATTTATTTGCATAGATATGATAGAGGCTTTTGCTGGTAGCGGCGCACTCTCTAGTCAAAGGGTAGCTGCCTTATCAAAAGGGATCGCGGCACTTTTTGATAAAGCATGGAAAGATTTTGGCTTTAGAAATTTTATCCTTATAGAAGATAGGCACACCAGTGATTCAAAAGAATTTGAGACCTTTTTGCCACACGCAATGCTTGATACAAACGAGATAAAAACCGTAAAAGAGATAGAAAGTCTAAGCTTTTTTAAAGAAATCAAAGCATTTTATAAAAACTCTTTAAGTATTGCGTTCAATAAAGAATTTGAGAAATTTTTAGAAGAGCATCCGGAGCTAGACACATTTATAGTCACTGGAGACTGCACCGATATGTGCGTTTATCAATGTGTTAGCTATCTTAAGCTGCGAGCAAATGAATACAACAAAAAAGCAAGGGTTATCGTACCATTTGATCTAACACAAACATACGATATACCAGGACATAACGGCGACTTTTACCATGAGATGTTCTCTCTTCATATGAAGCTAGCACTAGGTGCTGATGTGGTAAAGAGCATTAAATTTTAAAGCTTACTTGAAATATTTATGAGCCTATTTAGCTCGTCAAATTTAAAGCTAAGCTCGTTTTTATTCGCTACGATCTCATTAGGACTTTCGCTAAATTTCATATCACAGCTTAGCAAAAGTCCTTTTACAAGGATTTTGTGATCTAGTTCGTAAGTGCTTAAACACTCATTTACTACGCTCAAAAGCTCATTTGCTAGCACTGGCTCTTCAAAGACTGCGTCTGATCTAAAAGCCACATACGCAGCTCCGCCCTCGTACTCTATCCTATAATAATTTTGCTCATCAAAAGCGGCGCAAGCAACCATGCTAATCGTGTGGCCATTAAAATTTTCATCTAGCTCAAATTGTGGCGTGCCAAATGCACTAAGTCCAAATTTCTCGCCAAACTCACGTGCTTTATTTGCAAGCTCGAGCAACCGATCATCAAAGCCATTTATATTTTCATAACCCCAAAGCCAAGTGTTTGACGAAAAACTTTCAGATCCGATAAACTGCATGTCAAAAGCACGCCCATCAAAGTAAATTTTACCACTATCAAAGTCGGCATCCCACTTGCTATCTTGCACCAAAAGCCTTAATATTCTCTTTTGAAGTAGCATTGATCTACCGATGCAAGCGCTTAAAAGCTCGTGCCAATTGCCTTTGTCAATGCCTAGTTCATCTAAAAAATCGACCATATATCATCCTTAAATTTAAGCCGAAGCTGCCAGCTTTTCTATCTCCTCGCCAACCTCATCAGTGACAATAAACTCCGTCTTGTAGATGAAAATTTGTCCTGTTGTATCATTTTTTATCTTCAAAATGAGCCTTTTTTGATTATTTGGAGCATTTTTAGTGTGGACAAGCATATAAATTTTCTCAAGCTTTTGCCTGCTAAGCTCACTAAGGCTCAAAAGTACTTCAAGCTCGGCGTATTCTCTTACTTTTTGAGGCGCACTCGTCTCTTCATTTTTACTAAATTTAGAGTTTTGTTTTAGTTTTCTGGTCTTAAAGTCTAGATTGCCGGCATCTTCCAGAGTATAAACTTCGTTTAAATTTGTCCTTACAAATTGATCGTCACGAGAGATATTTATCCTAAATGCGTAAGGCAAGTCTCGTTTTACCTCATCTTTTACGATATCTTCGATGTTGCCAAGCTCCCTTTCAAAGACGGCTATTTCAATATTTCCATGAAAGTCAAGCACGTTTATCGTACCCATTTTCTTACCACTTTTTGTTATCCTAGTAATAAAGTCTTCGATCTTACCAACAACTAAAATTTCTGCACTCTGTGGCAAACTCTCAAACTCTGAACTGATCGTATATTTGATCTTATTTATCTCCTCTTTATAATCATCAAGCGGATGCCCTGAAAGATATATACCAACGCTCTCTTGTTCAAATTTCAATATCTGTTTGACGTCAAATTCATCATTTATCGCAACAAAATTTATCTTCACATCATTCATACTCTCATCTTCGCCAAACAGGCTCTCAACCGCATTTTTGCGGATCTGAGCTGCACTTTTGCAAGCTTCTACGATGTTTTCAACATTTTGCATAAGCATCTTGCGGCTATGGCCAAATTCATCGAAGCAACCGGCCTTTATAAGGCTTTCAAAGACCTTTTTATTTACTTTAAATGGATCAGTTCTAGAAACAAAGTCATCCATATCTTTAAAATCGCCCTTTGCCTCTCTCTCGGCAATAATATTTTCGATCGCTGCTCCACCAACGCCTTTAATAGCACCAAGACCAAAAATAATGCCGTCATGATCCTCATTTTTCACGACGCTAAATTCCTTGCTTGATTTATTGATAGATGGCGGCAAGATATCGATATTTATGCGTTTTATCTCATCGATGTAGCGAACGATCTTATCGACATTGCCCTCTTCGCTCGTTAGAAGTGCTGCCATAAATTCGGCTGGATAATAAGCCTTTAAATATGCCGTCTGAAATGTGACATAGGCGTATGCTGCGGAGTGCGATTTGTTAAAGCCATATCCTGCAAATTTAACGATTAGTTCGAAAAGATCATCTGCTTTTTGTCCATCTAGTCCCTTTGCTTCAGCACCCTTTACAAATTCGCCCTTTAGCCTATCCATCTCCTCTTTGATCTTTTTACCCATCGCACGGCGCACAAGGTCAGCACCACCTAGGCTAAAGCCACCCACAGCCTGCACGATCTGCATAACCTGTTCTTGATAGACGATGACACCATATGTTGGTGCAAGGATCGGCTCAAGCTCCTTAAATGCATATGTGATCGCCGCTTCGCCATGTTTTCTCTTAACAAAGTCATCAAGCATACCACTTTCCATCGGTCCTGGGCGGTAGAGTGCTAGCATCGCTACGATATCCTCGAAGCAGTCTGGACGCAAGCTAGTTCCTAGCTTTCTCATGCCCTCACCCTCTATCTGGAAAATTCCTATCGCTTGACCGCTTTGTATCATCTTATAAACGCCAGAGTCGTTCTTGTCGATCTGCTCCCAAATGATATCTTTGCCAGTGCGTTGTTTTACGAGCTTGATCGCATTGTCGATAACTGTTAGCGTTTTTAGGCCGAGGAAGTCAAATTTTATAAGGTCCACGTCCTCAAGGTGTTTTAGGTTATACTGTGTGACGTAGCGATCTTCTGGGCTATTTGGTTGGCGAAATAGCGGAGTTTTGTTCCAAAGCTCTTCGTTTGAGATAACAACACCTGCTGCGTGCTGACCAGCGTTTCTATTTAATCCCTCAAGATCAAGCGCAAATTTCCAAATTTTAGCTGCCTTTGGATTTTGATTGATGAGCTCAGCTATCTTTGGCTCTTTTTCATAAGCATCTTTTAGCGTTATACCAAGCTCTTCTGGGATAAGCTTTGCCATCGCATCAGCCTCAGCATAAGGCATATCGCAGACCCTAGCAACATCTCTAATGACACCTTTTGCAAGTAATTTACCAAATGTAATAACGCCAGCAACGTTAAATTTGCCGTATTTTTGCGTAACATAGTCGATGATCTCACCGCGCCTACTCTGGCAAAAGTCCACGTCTATATCTGGCATGCTAACACGCTCTGGGTTTAGAAACCTCTCAAAAAGCAGGTTGTATGGTATAGGATCAAGATCGGTGATCTTTAGTGAGTATGCAACCAAACTACCAGCCGCGGATCCACGCCCTGGACCAACAGGCACACCCCTACTCTTAGCTTCGTTTATAAAATCCCAAACTATCATCATATAGCCTGGAAAGTTCATCCTATTTATGATATCTATCTCTATATCTAGGCGCTTTTTGTACTCTTCATGCAAATTTTCGGGTACAAATTTTAGCCTCTCATCAAGCCCTTTTCTACACTCATACTCAAAAAAGTACGCGTCATTTTTAAAGCTATATCTGTTTTCTGGCTCTGGAAGTGTTAAATTTCTCTCCTTAGCGTACTCTAGCGTGAATTTAAAATTTGGCGGTGTTGGATTGCCAAGCTTGATCTCAAGGTTGCACTTATTTACGATCTCTTGGGTATTTTCTATCACTTCTGGGATATCTAAAAAGAGCTCATTCATCTGCTCTTTGCTCTTTACAAAAAATTCATGGACGCTGTGGCGAAGGCGGTTTGGATCATCAAGTGTTTTGTTCATCGCGATACACATGAAAACCTCGTGTGCGTCAGCCCTTTCTTTAAAAGTATAGTGAGTGTCGTTTGTGGCTATGACTTTTATGCCAGTTTCTTTAGCGATCCGCAATATATCATCATCAATGCGTCTTTGATCGCCGATACCATGACGCATGATCTCAAGATAAAAGTCATCTCCAAAAATTTCTTTATACTCAAGTGCGACCTCTTTTGCTCTCTCGTAGCCCTTTGCCCCAAATTTCACGTTGCGATCGCTTAAATTTAAATGCCAGCTAACCTCACCCTGCAAGCAAGCAGAGCTACAAACTAGTCCCTCGCTGTGCTCTTTTAATATCTTTTTATTAATGCGAGGATAGTAGTAAAAACCCTCGATGTAACTCATAGAGCTAAGATACATCAAATTTTTATAGCCAATTTCATTTTTAGCAATCAAGATAAGGTGAAAGCGTTGTTTGGTGCTTTTGTCATCAAGCTCTTCGCCATTATGCACATAGGCTTCAATGCCAATTAGAGGCTTTACACCC
Source organism: Campylobacter sp. (assembly GCF_052169515.1). Lineage (GTDB taxonomy): Bacteria > Campylobacterota > Campylobacteria > Campylobacterales > Campylobacteraceae > Campylobacter_A. The sequence goes on along the minus strand of NZ_JBQNCH010000019.1, from coordinate 12,027 downwards.
TCTTTTTTCATCGTTTTGTAAAAATCAATCGCTCCAAACATATTGCCGTGATCGGTAATCGCCGCTGCTTTATCTCCGCGCTCATGAAGCATGTGAGCAAGCTCTTTTATCTTGTTTGCTCCATCAAGTAGTGAGTATTCGGTGTGTAAATGAAGATGTGTAAAGTCAGAATTTTCACTCATTTTTTATCCTTTTTAATGAGAGGATTTTACAAAATTTTGGCTAATAAGGTGCTTGATGAAAACTTAACGCGAGCTTTAAAAATATCTCTATCATGATATAAAGTAACTGCACAACGACTAATAAGATAACTGATAAATTTGCAGGATTTAATAAGCAAAAGAATCAGAAGGGCAAGAGACAAAATTTAAGGGATTAAATTTATAAGATTAAAAAGAGAAAGATCGCGGGCCAAGCCGCAATCTTTTATAAAAATACTGGAATGTTTGTGTGTTCCAAGAAAAATCTAGATGTACCGCCAAGCACCATCTCCATAAGACCATTTTCGCCGTATCTACCAGCTACGATTAGATCGGCATTTCTATCATTTGCCGCCTTTAATAGTGCCTCACCCGGTATCGTTGTGGTTGCTATGACATCAAATGTCGCAGATATACCATGGATTTTAAAGTACTCTTCAAGCTTTCTAAAATTTATCTCGGTATTTTCACCAAGGCTCGCTTTTGAAGTGATGCACTGAACACTTTTTGCCTTTTTCAAAAGATCAATAGCTCCTGTTAGAGCCCTTGCGTTTTGAGTAGTACCTGTCCAGCTCACAAGGATGTTATCAGCCTTAAAGTCACGCATCTTTCTAGGGATTACGATCGCATTTTTACCACTTTTTAAAACAGCAGCCTCGAATGTACCAGTGATCTTGCCATCAAGTGGTACAGCAGCCACAACAAGATCGCAAAATTTACTTTCTTGCTCCACTATAACACTTCTTTTGCCGCTATGGATCGTAAAATTTGCAGTGCAGACATCTTCAATGATCTCATTAGTCACCTTTATGCCAAGATCCGCACAAATTTTATTAAAAATTTTCTCATTTTCTTCGTGTTCAACAGCTAGCTCAGATTTGGCTGATTTTAGAAATTCTTCAAAAAGCACTCCTCCACGAAGCGTCATTTTCATGTTATAAACTACGCTTGGATCAAGTTGACAAGTCAAAATTTCCATGTGCGTATTAAACCATTGAGCAACCTTCAAAGCACCGTAAATTCTTGGCTCTATATCTTCTCCTGCTCCTATTGGGAAAAGCAACTTTTTATATTTCATCATCTATCCTTTAAAAATTTATTCAACCAAAGAGAGCGAAATTTTGTTACCTTTTTGCTCGCTCACACACACTTTTACCTGATCGCCTACGTTTAATGGGCTTTTGATCTTTGAGATATGTAAAAGACCGTCAATGCCATCTTTTAGCTCAATAAACACGCCAAAATCAACAACACTTTTTACAGTTCCTACAAACTCATCTCCGATATTGAAATTTGGCTTTGCTCGCTCCTTATCATGTTTAAATGGCTTTTTACCAAATGAACGCCCACTATCTCTTGAGGTTATAGAGATGATATAGTCTTTTGCAGCATCAACATTTTTCTTAGCTCCGCCTGCAATTTTAACTTCGCCTTTTTCTCTATCAAGATCGATTGAGACTTCAAATTTTTCTATAATCTCTTTTATAGTTTTTCCAGCTTGGCCGATGATATCTACGATCTTGCTTGGATCAACACTAAATAGCTCAAGCTTTGGAAGTACATCCTCATTTATTTCTATATTTTTATCAGCTTCTGTCATCAAAGATAAGATATGCTCTCTACCGCGTTTTGCTTGATAAAGTGCCTCTTTTAGCACCACAAGACTAATGCCGCCAAGTTTAATATCCATCTGAAGTGCTGTTATACCATCGCTTGTACCTGCTACTTTAAAATCCATATCGCCATCGTGATCTTCAAGACCCATGATGTCTGTTAATACCGCATGCTTATCGCCTTCAAATATTAGTCCCATAGCCACGCCAGCAACAAGTTTTTGCGTATTTACACCAGCAGCTCTAAGTGCGAGAGAGCCGCCGCAAACGCTAGCCATAGAGCTTGAACCGTTGCTTTCTAAAATTTCCGAAACAACCCTTATCGTATATGGAGAAGCCAAATCGATACTTGGAGCAAGGGCACGTTTGGCTAAATTTCCATGTCCTAGCTCACGTCTGCCGGGAGCTTTTAGTGGACTTGCCTCACCCACGCTAAAGCCTGGGAAATTGTAGTTAAACATAAACTTCTCCACAAAAGGCACTTTTTCAGTGAGGATGTCATACATTTGAGCGTCGCTGTCAGTACCAAGGGTAGCTACGACTAGAGCTTGAGTCTGTCCTCTTGTAAAGAGGCATGAGCCATGTGCATTTGGAAGCACATTTGTTTCGATACTAATAGGTCTAACCTCTTCAAGACCACGTCCATCGGCTCTAACGCCTTCATTTATTATCTGCTCTCTTACGATTTTCTTTTTATATTTGCCAAGGACATTTGTGATGACAGCCTCATCCCAGCCCTCTTTTTGAGCGACCTCATCGCTTGAAATTTGTTTCGCGATTTTGCTAAGTTCGCTCGCTCGCTCGCTTTTTGCCATTTGATTGATAGCATTTTTGACTTCAGCTTTATAAAATTTATCTATATAGATAGCAATATTTTCATTTTCTATCTCTGGTTTTAGCTCAAGTGCAGCATCTTCTTTTTTATGCTCTTTAAATGCTTCCTCGTAAGCGTTGCTAGCTCTTAATATCGCCTTACCAGCGAAATCAATCGCCTCAACCATCATATCTTCACTAAATTCGTTCATTAGTTGTTTTTGAGCCATGCTATCACTTAGGCTAGGATCTATCATCGGCTCAATCGCGACCATTGGAATAAGCTGTGTGGTTTGCTGAGGCAAGCTTCTCATTTCTATCATCAAAAGCTCATCTTTTGTTCCAGCAACGTATAGATCTATCGCGCTTTGTTTTAGTTCAGAGTTGCTTGGATTGATCACAAATTTTTCATCTATGTAGCCAACTCTCACGCCGCAAACTGGACGATTTACTGGGATGTCACTAAGGTAAAGAGCAACTGAAGCCGCGTTTAGTCCAACAACTTGCAAATCAACCTCAGGATCAGCCGAAAGCACCATCACAACAATTTGAGTTGGATATGCGTAACCTTTTGGAAAGAGTGGCCTAAGAGATCTATCGATGATGCGAGCTGTTAGCGTTTCAAAGTCACCTGGCTTTGTCTCACGCTTAACATATCCACCTGGAATTTTACCAGCCGCGTAAGCTTTTTCGATGTATTGCACCGTTAGAGGTAAAAAATCCTCCTCAACTTGTGTGTCCTCTCTGGCTACAGTTGCTAAAACGACGGTATTTTTTACCCTTAAAAGTACCGATCCACTAGCTTGTTTTGCTACTTTATTAAGGTCGAAAATTTCAACCTGATTATTGACTTCTATACTATATTGCATTATTTTTATCTCCTTGTTGTTTTTGTAACGGTAAATAATAAGGGCTATCTTCTAATATTGACATGATACGCTCACTAGCGGCTTCGATCTTTTTTTCGTAATACGAATCCACATCGATAAAATCAACAATCTTGTTTATTGTATAAATTTCATCAACCATATCATTTAAATTTGTAAAGACATCAGTGGCTATCACTGGTGTTGCGTATGAGATGGATTTCACCTTCACATCAAGCAATGTCTTTATACAAATGAGTGCTGTCATGCCAGTCTCACACCCCTCATCGATTAGTAAAATATTTTTATCTTTTAGCTCTCCTATCAAATTTCCTTTTCTGTATTTATAAACGTTTTTTAAAATTTTCTCTTCATATTTTCTGTGTGCTTCACCATAGATATAGTCGTAGCTTATACCAAAAGCTTTTATAAGTTCATCGTTTAAAACTATATCTTCAGTTTCGCTGACTATCGCAACGTCACACTCGCTGTTATTTGGTGCAGGTATTGGCTCGCTAAAGAGCATCTCATAACTTAAATTTAAACTTCTACAAACTGCATCTGTAAGTATAACTGAATCAAGCGACATACAGACAACTATAGTTTTTTTATCTACAAGCTCTTTTTTTGGCAAAATTTCAATTAGCTTACTAGCAGCATCTAATTGATCTTTAAATTTAACTATTGTCATTTACTTAGCCATTTTATTTACTACTTGTTGAAGTAGTGCTGCTTTGCGAAAAGTCATAGTGTAGACCACCCATTGGGTAAAAATTGATTGTAAAATAAATACCGTTTTTCCTAGTTGAAGCCGATCCATTTGTCGTTGTTGTTGGCTCAACATCTTGTTGATAAATTACCCCATAATTCCAGCATTTTCTTTGATGAAGCAAGCCCACTCTCCAGCTTTTTGTATAGCTTCGTTCGATATCATATTGCCAACCGCCAATCAAACTATATTGGCGTGGTAGTTTAATGCCGGTACTACTTGTAAAGTAACTATCTTTTGTTCCACTATTTTTTGCTTTGCTATCACTTTTTTTCATCGTGTGAAGCATATTTAACCAAAATAGATCATTTGTGTATGAAAGTCCGCTTTGTATCTTTTTAAGTTCCTTGCTTTCGTGCGAATACTCGAGCTTATTATAAAAAGTTAAATTTTCAAACGGGTAAAGATAGATTGCATTCTTTAAATTTGAATATGTATCGTCTTTTGTATAGTAACCCTGAGAGATGGTATGTTTTATAATCTTTCTTCCACTGGCATTGAAGAAATACTGAGTCAAATAACCAGAAACTTCCTCTTTGCTTTGCTCTTGAGCTAAGAAATTTTCATACTCATTTAGATCTTTATCATAGATAAACTCATCATCTAAATTCCCTTTTCTATATCCTGGTAGCAAGTATTCAGCACCAAAATTTAGAGTGTGATAAAAACTCTCATAAGCTTTTGCAAGATCAGTGTGAAGAGTAAATCTGTGATAGTTATTTATAAAATTTGCATGTTTATCTTCTCTTTTATCATCAAAGGCATTGATCTTATTTTCGTAATTTATCCTTGATGCATAAAGATACTCATAAAATGAAAATGTCAAACTATCATCAAAAAGTGGCACATGCACCGAAGCTGGTAATATAAACTCGTACTGCGTCGCTCTTACGCCGATCTTTCTATCATATCTATGTGACTGAAGGTCAAGCGAATACAAAATATTTGGCAAAAATAGATCGTTTGTAAATTTATGATACTGAAGCGATGGAAGCTCTTGAAGCGTATCTTTGTTCTCGTTTTTTGAACCAATCTTTTCGGTGTCTATGTAATATTTTGCATAAGCACCAAAGTAGTGATCGTCATTTGCGATAAAGTAGTTAAATTTAGAAGTGACAAGCGAATCATAATCATCATCCCTGCCTTTTAAATTTAAATAATCTATATCATTTAGCTTTGTAGCATCGATCCACAGACCCTCCTGCAAATCAGCCTCACTTAGATATTTGATAAGTTTATCTCTTTCGTATTTTAGTTCAACACCTTTATGAGCTTTATTTTTTAGCTCAGCACTATTTGAAGTCTTGCTTGTCTGCTTGTCACGATATCTTTGCTTATCACTAAAAGTACCAAAACTGATCTGGCCTCTAGAATCTGGTGACTCAGTAAATCTAAACGATCCGTAAATTCCAGCTCCCCTACTCGTTCTGATCTGCGGATCAAGCTCAAAGTCCCACTCATTATAAGGAGCAAAATACACTGGCTGTCTATAATAAAAGCCCTCTGATTTACTATATCCTAGATCAGGTGGTAAAAGACCTGTTCTTCTTGTAGTATCGGTAGAAAAACCAAAATATGGTAAGTAAAAAACCGGCACATTTGCTATGTAAAAGACTGGGTTAAAAAGATGTAAAAATTTGCTCTCTTTGTTTAACATGGCAGTACTTGAAGTAATGCTCCAATCTGGATCTTGAACATTGCAGCTTGAAACCATCGCTTTTTTAACTCTATAATACTCACTATCAGAGCTGCTCTCATCGCTTCTCATCCACACTTCCATATCCTTGTTCATCATAAAAAGCGATTCAAAGGTGCTGTCGTTATTTTTTAAATTTAGCTTTGCATAGTTCGAGCGAGAGACTTCACTCTTACCCTTCATCATATTGACATTTCCAAAAAGCTCTATAACTGAGTTATTTTGATCATACACAGCACAATCAGCTGTCACAAGATAATCTTGAGAGTAGACAACAACATTTTTATTAGCTGTAACGATGCCTTTATCTTGCTTCACATCATCAGCCAAAAGCTGCACATCTTGCACACCTGCACTTAAGCTCAAAACAAAAATTGGAATTAAAAATAAAATTTTACGCATTTACCACCACTGTTCTTGCTATTTTGTCTTGCCAAGTTTGCCTTGCTGGATTTGCTAAAGCCCATGCAAAGCCAAGATACATGCAAGCTTCACTAGCCGATCTAAAAACCGCCCTTACTAGACTTGAAACTAAATTTGGCTTATCTAAAATATCTATATTAATACATGTTATTTTTGTTATCATCTGTCCAGGACTCGCACCATAATACCAAACAAAAAATGTATGATAAACAACCTTTAGTGTAATTATTTGCCAAAAGAAATTTAAAGTTAAATTTCTAGCCTCATCATAGGTTGTAATTGACAGGAAAGCATTCCAGTAAATGATCAAAAACAAAAAAGTAACGATAATTTCATCAATTGAATAGGCTAGCACTCTTTTTGTAAACGGTGCTAGTGAAATTTCTTCTTTTTCAAGCTTTTCAAATATCTGCATGCTCATTTTAAAGCCTGCCACGCGATATCTTTTCTATAGTGTGCTCCATCAAATTTTACATTTTCGCAAAGCTCATAGGCCTTATCACGCGCCTCTTTTATACTCTTTGCAGTCGCTACGCAGACCAGTATTCTACCACCATCTGCGTAAATTTCTCCGCTCTCTTTGCTAACTCCTGCGTAAGCTATATGAGCATCTTTTACATCATTTAAAACTGAAATTCTAGCCTTTGGACTGCTTTTATACGGATAGTCTTTGCTAGACATCACCACTCCAACTGCAAATTCATCTTTTAATCTTATGGGCTTTAGCTCACCTTTTGCAGCATTTAGTAAAATTTCACTCAGATCCCCGTCTATTAACGGCATCAAGACCTCGCACTCAGGATCGCCAAATCTCACGTTAAACTCAAGCACATAAGGCTCATTTTTCACGATCATCAGCCCCACAAAAAGCACTCCACAAAACGGATTTCCCTCGTTTTTCATCCCTTTTAGTGTAGGTTTTACCACCTCTTCTTCGACCCTTTTTATCAGTTCTTTTGAAGCTAATGGACTTGGAGCATACGCACCCATGCCGCCAGTATTTGGGCCCTCGTCGTTATCAAGCAAGCGTTTGTGGTCTTGTGCCACTGGTAAGCTTACGAAATTTTCGCCATCGCAAATAGCGAAAAAGCTAAGCTCAAAGCCATCTAAAAACTCTTCAACCACCAAAAATTTACCAGCATCACCAAAGCTAGCCCCACTTAGCATGTCACTAACTGCCTCTTTGGCCTCTTCTTTAGAATTTGCGATGATCACGCCTTTTCCAGCGCAGAGTCCATCAGCTTTTACAACCATTGGCACGCTTAGAGTATCGATAAATTTAAATGCTTTTTCTTTGTCATCTGTGTTTAAATATTTTGCAGTTTTTATATTATTTCTAGCTAAAAAGTCCTTCATATAAGCCTTACTAGCCTCTAGCCTGGCTGCTGCTTTGCTTGGTCCAAAGATGAGCAAGCCCTCTTCTTTAAAGATATCCACCACTCCCTCGCTAAGCGGCGCTTCAGGTCCCACGATCGTTAGTGCAATATCGTTTTTCTTGGCAAATATAGCTAGCTCACGAAAATCTTTTATATCTAAATTTTCGCCAAGACGTGAAGTAGCACCATTTCCAGGTGCAAAGTATAAATTTATATCATTTTTTTCACTTTTTAGCTTAAGAGCAATGGCGTATTCGCGGCCGCCACTTCCTATTATGAGAATATTCATATTATCTCCAGAATTTTAAAAACCCGAGTGGGCGTCGCATAGAAGAGTGGCCCATAAACAAAGCCAATCTTGCAAATAGATGGATGCCAAAAGGTTGCAACTTCTCGCTGGTTAAGGCTCAAACGAAGCCACATCACAAGGCACCCATACCTTTTCGCTAACAAAAAAGTGTTGGACCCCGTAAAATGCTGACTCGCTTCACTCAGGCTTAGAAATTATATAAATTTTTTGCTTAAAGTAACGTTTTGGCAAGTGCGATACAAGCGTTTATATCTTGGTTTTGGCTTACTATCGGCTTAGTAAAATTTAGAGCTTTTGCAGTTACCTTTCCGATGCTTATCGTCTGATAGCTCTCATCCCAGCCAAAATTACTAAGAAAATTTCTCACGTTTATAGGAGATGCAAATATTAAAATACTGCCCTTTGGTGGTTTTAGCTCCATTTTGCAAGGGTTTAAGACATTTTCATAAGCGATGATAGCCTTTATATTTACTCCGCCATCTTGCAAAATTTCTAAGAAATTTGAAGCACTGTCTTTACCTTTTAGATAAAGCACCTTTTTGCCTTTTAAAAGCGGCAAAATTTCTCTTGCAAAGTCATCACCGTGAGCATTTTGCCCAGTGTAAATTTGAGTAAAGCCAAGCCCTTTTGCAGCTGCCGCACAGCCACTTGCTATGGCAAAAACTGGTAAAATTTTTAGAGCGCTGATCCCATTAAATTCTAAAGCGTTAAAGGCATTTTTAGAGGTTGCTACAAGCAGGTCAAAATCATCTAAATTTACATCAAATTTTAAAAACTCAATCCTACTAACACTTAAATTTACAACGCTCTCATCAGCCGTTTTTGTGTTTGAGACAAGATAAATTTTACGCAACTCTTTTTAACCTCATAAATGATGTAAAAGCAAGCAACGTGCAGGCCAAAATGACAATAGATGTCGAGTAAAATATATCTCCAAGCCCAACCAGTGGCGAGACGACGCCGCCTAAGAAAAATGGGCAAAATCCAAGCACCGCCGAAGCCGAGCCCGCGTATTCTCTTCCCTCATTCATCGCTAGTGAGGAGGCTGTTGGCAGGATAAATCCCATAAAAAGCAGCAGCAAGAAAAATGCAATGATAACGCCGACCACTTCAAATTTAAAGCAAAGCATGAATGCTATAAAAATACTTGCAAACAAAATACCAAATACGCCTGTTTTTAAGGCTTTTCGCTCGTTTAGAAGGCTCGCAAGCCTAGCTCCTATGACTATGCCTAGACCATTTGCCGCAAAACAGAAACTATAACTTACTGGGCTTAGCGAGTAAAAATCCTGAAATATAAATGACGATGCCGCAATATAGGCAAACATCGCGCCCATAGTAAATGTCTGGATTGCGATAAAAAGCATAAATTTCTTTTTTCTTAAAATTTTGCCAAAGACGCTGTAAGTCTGAAGCAAAGGCACTTTTAGGCGATCTCGCTGGCTTAGACTCTCTTTGAAGTAGAAATTTGCGATAAATAGCACAATGCCAATGAGAGTTAGCGCCAAGAAAATGCCACGCCAGTCGGTAAATTTAAGCAGCAAACTACCGCCTATTGGCGAAAGTATCGGAGCAAGGCCGTTTATAACCATCATCAGACTAAAAAATTTAGTCATCTCATGGCCCTTATAAAGGTCGCTCACGACGGCTCTTGAGATGACAAGACTACCCGCACTTGCTAACCCTTGTATGATACGCATAAAGATAAAAAACTGGATATTTTGTGCAAAAAATATAAAAACTGTGCTTATCGTATAGACGATGAGCGAGATGGTAAGTGGCAGTTTTCGGCCAAATTTATCACTTATTGGTCCAATGATGAGCTGTCCGATCGCAAGTCCTGCCATCGAAGTAGTTATCGTTAACTGTGTGGCTGAAACACTTGTGCTAAACCACTCAGTTATAGCTGGGAGTGCCGGTAGATAAAGGTCCGTCACAAATGGGCCAAAAGCTGAAAGCGCACCCAAAAATAACAGCAAAAATATCTTCGAATTTTCTTTTCTCATCGCTCTTCTTTTTTAAAAACGATTATATTATGGCTTTGCTTTTTTGATTATTAAAGGTAAATTTAAAGTTAAATTTGTAGTTTTTGATAGATAAAAAGCCCTAAAATAGGGCTTATTTTTACATTTTGTCTTTTGTGACGATAAGAAGCATTTTAAATTTATCTTTCACTTTTAGACCGTGTGGGATCTTGCCTGGAAGCACAATACTATCGCCCTTTACTAGATGAAAGCTCTCATCAGCTATTTTCAAATCAAGCTCACCATCAAGCGCGATAAGTAGCGCATCGCCTGGTGCTGCGTGGGTCGAGAGCTCTTGGTCTTTGTCAAAACTAAGCAGTGACATCGAGCCATTCTCATTTTTAACTAGCGTCTTGCTAACTATCTTGCCACTCTCGTAGCTAACAGCATCTGCGAGGCAAAAAATACTCGCTTTGTCTAAATGGTCTATCATAACATTCTCCTTAAAATCTATTAGTAAATATTTTGTTTTCTTTGTAAATGTGAGTTTTCTCCAGGTTTTTGCCTCGATAAGGCAGGCTTCGTCGCGCCCAAGCTTCATCTGCTTTTCGCCGTATTCAAGCTGCGCTTCACCATCTATCACCCAGGCAAGGCTGTCTATAAAAAGCATCTCGTGATCTAGCTCCTCACCCTCGTCAAATGCGTATATATCAACGCTTGCATTTTTATTTTGAAAGAGCCTTTTGCTAACGACGCTTTTTTCTACTATCTTTGTATCTTTGTCTAGATTATAAATTTGACTCATTTGATATCCTTTTTTGCAAAATTATAAAAGATTAAGAGCTAAATTTCATTGACCAATGTTAATAAAAGAGAAAAAATATCCCAATTAAAAATTAAGAGCATAAGAGAAGTCCCCTTTATAAAAAACTCTATAAAAGGATTTTGTGTTTATTTCCACTCTTCATATAAATTTACTTATTGCAGAATGAGTATTTCCAAGGCTTTTATTTGTATCCATTATATATTTCCATCGTTTTATAGGTACTTTTTAAGTAAAATACTTCAAACTACTTCAAGTTTATAATCTTCTATCAATAAAACAGTTTGCTTTAACAGACACTTATATCAATTTTTATTCAACCATTTTTCTAACCACGGCAAAATCGTATGTTATTTCACAACCATTATTCTCACAAGCAATCATCGCTCCATCAATTATCTTTTGAAAATTTTGCTCCACTGAGAATAATCAAATGGTGCAACGAGTTTTACCTTTCAATATTCGATTCCATCTTCTATAATATACTTAATGTCTTCGAATTTCTTATATCCTTTTGTTTTGGGTTTAGCATAATGAGGCTCCTCTTAATCAACGGAAGAAATATCCATAACATTTTCTTCTCCAAAAAACTCTTTTGCTTTCCCTAATATGTCAGAATCATTAGTAGACATATATATTATTAAATCCTTTTTTGCTCTCGTTATACATACATAAAATAATTTTTTAGTTCTTAGCTGAACATTGGAATTTGAAGATCCCTTTCCAAATAATGTATTAAAATCATATTTATTCCAATCAGATTCTAATACAAGAAGTACATTGTCATATTCACTACCCTTAACACTATGTTGAGTACAAATTGGTGAAAATTCTTTTAAATATAAAACACTTTTTCTATATTGATTAAATGTTATCTTTTTTATTCTCTCCCATAAATAAAACCCTTTATTTAAAATATAATCACTGAATAATTCATCTTCTTTGAGCAACCCTTTTACTTCCGCAAATTTTAAAACATCTTCTATCGTTTTATTATCTTCACTTACAAGATAATCAATGGCTTGCTTAAGGCAAATCTTATCATTCCTATTATGAATAGAAAACTTTGTTATTCGTAAAAAATCATTAAATTTATTAGCCTCATATAATTCAATAATCTCCTCTAATATATCTAATCTGCGTAAAATCCTATCTCTATAAGAATTAGCTTCAT
>NZ_JBQNCH010000018.1:0-49447 GCF_052169515.1 Campylobacter sp. | reverse complement strand
ATAGTCCTCGTGTGGTTAAAATTGTATTAATGTTAAGGTAGTGTGCCGGGGAGGGGCAGATTGATTTATATGCTTTTGTATAGTTGTATGCCGGATATAATATAACTAGTTGCCTTTTATTGGCTATGTGGGTTAATAGAAATTTCTGATTTTGATTGAGAGAATTTATGCTTTTGCTAATTTTTCATCATTAAAATTAAGCTAAATAAAATAGAAAATAAAATATAATCCCAAATCTTTGGTCCCGTAGCTCAGTTGGTAGAGCACTACCTTGACATGGTAGTGGTCGATGGTTCGAGTCCATTCGGGGCCACCATTCAGATTTTTGGCTGTAAATTTATTTCAAATACTCTTTCGCATCATACTCTTTGCCAGCATCATGATCTTTTAAGAGTCTTGCAACGACCGGACTTAGAAGAATTATTGCGATCAAATTTGGTACGACCATTAAGCCATTGAACATATCTGCTAAACTCCAGACAAAATCCACCTTTTGCAAGCTTCCTAAAAATACAAAAACGACTACTAAAATTTGAAAAGCCCTGACTGCTTTTGCCCCTAAAAGGTAGCGTACGTTGATCTCGGCAAAGTAGTACCAGCCAAGGATCGTTGTAAATGCAAAGAAAAATAGGCAAATCGCCACAAAGCCATATCCGCCTGCTTTACCAAAGATGTGCGACGAGAAGGCCTCTTGCACTAAGGTGATGCCTGTAAAGACTGCCTTGCCGTTTTCAAAGCTGACGACATTTGCAGTAAGCACCACAAAAACTGTAATGTTTAGCACGATAAAAGTATCCACAAATACGCTCATTATACCAAGTACGGCTTGATCGACTGGGTGTTTGACGTTTGCAGCAGCGTGTGCGTGTGGGGTTGAGCCCATGCCAGCCTCGTTACTAAAAAGACCCCTTGCTATGCCGTATCTCATAGCAGCTGCGATGCTAGCTCCAGTCGCCCCACCCCAAGCTGCTGAAGGATCAAATGCGGCTCTAAAAATGAGCGAGACCGCTTCTGGAATTTGCTGAAAATTTAAAAATATGATAGTTAGTCCTACACCTACGTAAAGTAGCGCCATGATAGGTACGATCTTCTCAGCTACTCTTGCGATCGCTTTTACGCCACCTATGAAGATGATTGCACAAACTATCGCCAAAAAGGCACCAGTTAGCCACTGCGGTATACCAAAAGCACCACTAAAGCCATCTGATATGGAGTTTGCTTGAACCATATTGCCAATAAAACCAAGTGCAATGATGATAGCGATAGCAAAAAATCCAGCTAAAATTTTTGCCAATTTACCTTTTAAACCGCGGCTTATGTAAAATGCTGGACCACCTATTGTATGGCCGCTGTCGTCTTTTGTGCGGTAAATTTGAGCAAGGCAAATTTCAGCAAAATTTGTAGCCATGCCTAAAAATGCAGCACACCACATCCAAAAAATCGCTCCAGGTCCACCCATGATAAGAGCTGTCGTCGCACCCACGAGGTTTCCAGTGCCAACTTGCGCTGCGATCGCCGTTGCGACTGCTTGAAACGAGCTCATACCAGCCTTGCCAGCAGCCTCGCCGTGAAGTGAGAAATTTCCAAAAAGCTTGCCTAAACCCATTTTAAATTTAAAAATCTGAACAAAGCCAAGTCTAATGGTGAAAAATAGTCCAGTGCCGCAAAGTAGGGCGATAAGGAAGTATGGACCCCAAAGAAATGAATTTATACTTTCAACGCAGTTATTTAAAATTTCAGCAAAATTTGTAGGCATTTTTTAACTTTCGTAATTGATTTGGATTTGAGAAGTATATTTGAAAAAATATAAAATTTAAATTAACTACTAAAAAATCATGGCCGAGCTAAATTTTTACAAATGCGCCCTGCAAAACCACGCTTGAGTAGTAGTAAAAGCTGTAAAATAGCCTATCGTCATAGCTTAGCTCGTCTTGCTCGATGATCTCAAGATACTTTGGCTCTAGCATTTGCTCCATCTTTGCAAGCGGTTTTGCATGCTCCATCTGCTCTACTTTTTCGCAAATTTCAAGCATAAGCTTAAAAAACTCTTCAAGCTTACGTGAGATAAATTTAGCTGCTTCGCCTTTTTCGCTTAGCGCACTTTTATAAATTCGCACTAAAAAAACGAGTGCAAAGGGCGTTGCGTGCCAAAAAGTCTCTTGATACTCGCACTGAGCCACTATCTCATGAAGCAGGTCGGCAAGCTCATTTTCATCAAATTTAGACTTTTTCACAGCCTTTGCAAGTGTGTTTAAAATTTGCGCAAAAAGCTCCGCCGTGCCGTAACTGCAGCTTAGTCTATCCCATGGCACGTCTTTTATCTTTAAATTTTCGATATATTCTAAATTTTGCTCGTTCATGCGCGTACCTTTTTAAATTTCGAAAGGGTAAAGCCTAAATTTAGCCCTTTGACCTTATCTTTTCTAACCACTCATTTAGCGTTTTTTCAAAGCCTATGCCCTTGCTTTTGTAAAAAACGAGCGGTTTTTCTAGGTATTTTTGCTCGACCCAGCCGCCAAAATCATGCGGATAAAGGTAGTCTTTGCTCTCTTTTGTGTGGTTTTTTAGATATGGCGGGATTTTTAAAATTTCCTCGCTTTGCACGTATCTTAGGGCGGCATTTATCGCGTTGTAGCTGGAGTTTGACTTTGGCGAGCTAGCTAGATAGACGGCGCACTGAGCTAGTATGATCCTAGCCTCTGGAAAGCCTATCTCTTTTACCGCACTTAGCGTGCTTGCGGCTAAATTTAGCGCATTTGGGTTTGCATTGCCGATGTCTTCGCTGGCAAATATCGCCATCCTTCTGGCGATAAAGTCCGCACTCTCGCCAGCGTCTATAAGCCTTGCAAGGTAGTAGATGACGGCGTTTTCGTCGCTTCCACGCAGGCTTTTTATAAAAGCACTTGCTAGCTCGTAGTGCGTGTCATCCTCTTTTGCCCCTTCTTTTAGGGCGTTTTGGCGAAGTGTTTTTAAATTTTCTAAGCTCACATTTTCATCAAGCGTGATGGCAAATTCGAGTAAATTTAGCATAGCTCTTGCGTCGCCGCCGCTACTTTTAAAGAGATACTCTTTGGCATCTTCATCTATGCTAAATGAAATTTGCTCTTTTATCTTGCTAAGAAGCTCCTCAAAGTCGCCACTGCTAAGCGGTCTAAACTCAAAGAGCATCGAGCGACTTCTGATGCCTGAGCTTAGCGTGAAAAAGGGATTTTCTGTGCTGGCGCCTATAACTAGGGCTTTGTAGTTTTCCATAGGGATCAAAAGCGCTTCTTGTTGGGTTTTGCTAAGCCTGTGGATCTCGTCTATGAAAAAGAGCGGTTTGTTTAGGGCGTTTTCGTAGTTTTTTAAAATTTTGCGAAAGTCATCTATCTTTAAATTTCCGCCATCAAACTCATAAAAGTCGTAGTTTGCACCGCTTGCCACGGCTCTTGCAAAGCTCGTCTTACCACAACCTGCTGGACCATAAAAGATGGAGTGTGGGATCTTCCCGGTGGCTATAAATTTTAAAAAAGCTGCTTTAACTGCCTTTTGGCCACAAATTTCATCCAAGTTTTTTGGTCTAAACATCAGTGCAAGTGAGCTCAAATTTATTCCTTTTACTTTGTAGATTTTGGTAAAATTTTAGCCTTAGCACTAAGACTCTCTATCTTTAGCTCGTAAATTTTCATGATACCAAGTCCGTAATCCGCAGCCACGTCAAATGTGCTCATCGCATATGCTGTGTATTTTTGGCTAAGAATTTTTAAAATTTCATATCTTTTGGCCTCGTCCTTGACCTCATAGGCTCTAGTTTTTGCGATTGCACTTTTATATTCAGTTGTAAAGACCTTACCACCAAGTGCTTTGCCATCGTTCTTTATCTCTTCAAGCTCACTCTCGTTTAGATGTGGTACTTTGTTAAAACTAACGCAGACAAATTCCACTTTCCGTCCATTTTGCAGAAGTCTAGTCTTGCTACCAGCAGTCGCCCCGTGGACGAAAATAGACTCACCAACTCTAACAGGCGAAATAGGCACGCTAAAAATTTCTCCCTCATCATCAACGCAAGAGATCACAGCGTATTCGCAATTATCGATGATATCAAGCGCCTCGTCACACCCAAGCTCTCTATCTTTTCGTCTCATATCCCTATCCTTTCTTGTAAAAAATATTTTAAAATTTAAGTGCTTAAAGGCTAGTTTAACGCAAAAAATTTTTAAATAAAAAATACGGAAAATTACTATTTTTTACCTTTTAGCTTAAATTTGATTAGTTTAAATAGTGAGTCAAAACAGATCAAATTTTAGTATTTAGATCCCAGTCGATCGGTGTTTTACCATGATTTGCTAGGTAGATGTTTGCCTTCGAAAAGTGCCTGCAGCCAAAAAATGCTCCACGAGCAAGTGGACTTGGATGGGCGGCTTCTAAAATGAGGTGCTTGCTGGCATCTATTAGCGGCGCTTTTGCCTTGGCTGGGTTACCCCAAAGCATGAAAACTACATTTTGCAAATTTTCGCTTACTTTTCTGATAACAGCATCTGTAAAGCCCTGCCAGCCAAAGCTTGCGTGAGAATTTGCCGCTCCTGCACTTACGCTAAGTGTCGAGTTTAAAAGTAGCACGCCTTGCTTTGCCCAGTTTGTAAGATCGCCGCTATTTGGCTCCTCTATGCCAAGATCGGCGTAAATTTCTTTATAGATATTTGCAAGACTTGGCGGGACTCTCACGCCACTTGGCACTGAAAAACTTAACCCCATAGCTTGATTTGCACCGTGATATGGGTCTTGGCCTAGGATGACTACTTTGACGTCGTGAAATGGCGTTAGGTTAAATGCGTTAAATATAAGTCCACTTGGCGGATAGACGACGCCAGCACTCTTTGCTTTTAAGAAATTCTCTTTGATCTTGGCGAAATTTTCACTCAAAAACTCATCTTTTAGCATCTCTTTCCAGCTTGGTTCGATCTTTACGTCGTCTAAATTTATCTGCATTTCCTGCCTTTTTTGGTTTTAGCTGTATAATTTTAACTAAATTTATCCAAAGGAAAGAGCGGTGTCAGAGCAAATTTTTAATAAAATCCATGACCTTCTTAGTAAAAATGGGGCTAAATTTAAGGTGATAGAGCATGAGAGTGCTAGGACTTCAGAGGAGGTCGCTAAGATAAGAGGCACGAAGATGAGTCAGGGTGCAAAGGCGCTGGTATGCTCTATAAAGGGCGTAGATGAGGAGAAATTTGGGCAAATTTTTAAAGATGAAAATGTGTTAAATGACTACTTGCTAGATGATGAAAAGCCAGTGATGAAGGCTGGTAAAATTTACTTGCTAGCGGTCTTGCCAGCTGACGAGCAAGCGGACCTTGATGCGCTTGCTCAAAAATTTGATGGCAAAAAAGCGAGTCTTGCTAGCCCAGATGAGGTTACAGCCTTAGCTGATTGCGTATTTGGCTCGGTTCCGCCATTTAGTTTTCATAAAAATTTACATCTTGTTGTGGATGAGAGTTTGCTGGAGCGAAATGAGGAGATAGCCTTTAATGCAGGACTTCTTGATAGATCTATCGTCTTAAACGCAAAGGACTACTCTAGGATAGTAAAGCCGGTGCTTATTAAATTTACAAAAGAAAAGTGCTAGGCTAACCACTTCCTAGCACTAAATATTGTCGGGAGAAAAATGAATTTAAGTAATGCAAAGACGAGAAATTGCTAAATTCATTTCAGTGGCAAATATTATCAGTGATAATCTTAAAATATAATAAATTATATAAATAAAATATACGTAATCTAAGTATTTTTATATTTTTATATAAAAATATATATTTAATAACCTAAAAATTTTAGCTCGAATTTATAAAAATTTAAAAAGAATTTATAAAAATTTGCTTAGCAAATATTAAGTTTAGCTTAAAGCCCATTTTGATAAAATCCTTAATCGTTCTTTTATCGTAAAAAAGACAATTTGATATAAGGAAAAACAATGAGCGATATCATCGCATACAAACTAAATGGCGAAATAGTCGATACTCAAAGTATCGCAGGACGTGAGAGTAGTGCCGAGCCTATCTATTTTGACAACTCAAAAGAGGCACTACATGTTATCAGACACTCCTGTGCACACCTCATGGCACAAGCTATCAAATCACTCTATCCAAAGGCGAAATTTTTTGTCGGACCAAACGTAGAAGATGGATTTTATTATGATTTTAGAGTTGATGATGAGGGCACGAAGCTAGGCGAGAGCGATCTAGCAGCGATCGAAGATAAGATGAAAGAGCTTGCTGAGAAGAAATTTGACATCGTCAAAACCTGCTCAACTAAAGCTAATATGAGCGATAAATTTAAAGATGACGACCTAAAACAAGAGGTCCTAAAAAGAATTCCAGAAGGCGAAGTGAGCAGTTACTCGCAAGGCGACTTTGAAGATCTTTGCCGTGGACCACACGTACCAAATACTAAATTTTTAAAATTTTTCAAGCTTACACGCGTGGCTGGAGCTTATCTTGGCGGCGATGAGAGCCGTGAGATGCTAACTAGAATTTACGGCACAGCCTATGCTGACAAAGAGAGTTTAAAAGAGCACATCCGCATCATCGAAGAGGCCAAAAAGCGTGACCATAGAAAGCTTGGTACCGAGATGAAACTATTTACTTTTGATGAAGAAGTGGGTGGTGGCTTGCCGATCTGGTTACCAAATGGTGGACGCTTGCGCTCTAAGTTAGAGCAAATTTTATACAAAGCCCACCGCGACCGTGGCTATGAGCCAGTGCGTGGGCCAGAGCTTTTAAAGGCTGATGTGTGGAGAAGAAGCGGTCACTACGCAAACTATAAAGAAAATATGTACTTTACGACGATCGACGAGACAGAGTACGGTATCAAGCCGATGAACTGCGTTGGTCACATCAAAGTTTATCAAAGTGATATCCGCTCGTACCGCGATCTACCGCTTAAATTTTTCGAGTACGGCGTCGTACATCGCCATGAGAAAAGTGGCGTGCTTCACGGACTTTTCAGGGTTCGCGAATTTGCGCAAGACGACTCGCACATCTTTTGTATGCCAAGTCAGATCAAAGAAAATATCCTAGAAATTTTAAAATTTGCTGGCAAGATAATGGAGAATTTTGGCTTTAACTACGAGATGGAAATTTCAACCAAGCCAGCCAAAGCGATTGGCGGTGATGAAATTTGGGAAACTGCTACAAAAGCATTAAAAGAAGCCCTTGATGAAAATGGCTTTAAATACGGCATCGACGAGGGCGGCGGCGCATTTTATGGACCAAAGATCGACATTAAGATCACCGACGCGCTTAAGAGAAAGTGGCAGTGCGGCACTATCCAAGTGGACTTTAACCTACCAGAGCGCTTTGATCTAGGCTACATCGACGCAAATAACGAAAGACAGCGCCCTGTAATGCTTCACAGAGCTTTACTTGGTAGTTTTGAGAGATTTATAGGAATTTTACTTGAGCACACTGCTGGTGAGTTGCCATTTTTCATCGCACCTACGCAGGTTGTTATAGTGCCTATTAGCGACGCGCATTTAGACTATGCAAAAGAAATTTCACGCGAGCTAAGAAAGATCAACGTCGATAGTGAGATCGCAAGTAAAAATGAGAGTTTAAATAAGAGAATAAGAACGGCAGAAAAACAAAGGGTGCCTATGATAGTCGTGCTAGGAGACAACGAAGTAGCGAACAAGAGCGTTGCATTGCGCGACAGACAGGCTAGGACGCAGAGCGATATGAGCTTGGCGGAATTTATAAATTTAACGAAGGAGAAACTTAGTGAGGTACATTTTTGAGTAAGGAAAATGAAGTATTGCTCAATGAGGACATAAGGGCGAGAGAGGTAAGATGTGTAGGAGATGATGGCACTGCGTATGGTGTCATCTCAAGAGATGAGGCTTTAGAGATCTCAAATAGGCTTGGGCTTGATCTAGTGCTTATAGCACCTGATGCGAAGCCACCGGTTTGCAAGATAATGGACTATGGTAAATTCCGCTATCAGCAAGAGAAAAAGCAAAAAGAGGCCAAGAAAAAGCAAAAAATCATCGACGTCAAAGAGATAAAGCTCTCTGTTAAGATCGCCCAAAACGATATAAACTACAAGGTTAAACATGCGAGCGAATTTTTGCAAGACGGCAAACACGTTAAATTTCGTGTGTTTTTGAAGGGTCGCGAGATGAGCACTCCAGAAGCTGGTGTGACTATGCTAGAGAAGGTCTGGGAGATGATCAAAGATGAAGCTGACCGCGACAAAGAGCCTATGATAGAAGGTCGTTATGTAAATATGCTAGTAACTCCAAAAAAGGGTTAAATTTCTACAAAGAGCAGGTGCTAGCTTGCTCTTCTTCTATATACAAAATTTTAATGCAAAAATTTCATAAGATAAGCTGTTTTCAAAAATATTTTAGAATTTTTATTTATCTTTTTATATTTCATAAGAATACTTTGCGCGGCTTAATTTTTTAAATTGGTAATCTTTGTTAATGATATTGATTTGATGCCAAGCAAGCCATTGTATGTTTTATAGCTTAATTAAAGTTTGATTTATTATACGTAGAGTCTGAGATAGATTTTTTTAAAGTCTCACTTGGTTTAACCTAGGCTTTGGCAAATTTATCACCAAAGCCATAAGTGATGAGTGATTTAAGCTATCTTTTTTTCTTATATCTTTTTATCGCCTCAGTAATGACCTCTTGCAAGTCGTCATTTAGCTCATTATTCATGTCATCATATGTATTTTCAAGGATGGTTTTTAAATTTTTCTCTACGTAGCTAGTATCGAAAAATCCGCGTCTAAATTCCTTGCTCTTGCTGATTGTTAGCAAAAATGGGATGATCGTTCGTACGCCTTCGATGGTAAATTCCTCAAGCGCTCTTTCAAGTTTATTTACAGCGAGATCATAGTCGGTCGCTTTTACTATGAGCTTTGCGATAAGAGAGTCGTAAAATGGCGGTATAGTATAGTCTTTGTAGACGTGGCTATCGACTCTTACTGATGGGCCAAGAGCAGGGTAGTAACCCTCTATCGTACCAGGTGCCGGGATGAAATTTTCCCAGACATTTTCAGCGGTGATCCTGGCTTCTATCGCGTAGCCACGTGGTTTGATATCGCTTTGCTCTATCTCTAAAATTTCACCTGCGGCGATCCTTATTTGTCTAACGACTAGATCGTGTCCAGTGATCTCTTCTGTGATGCCGTGTTCGACTTGGATACGAGTATTCATCTCCATGAAGTAAAAGTTGTTGTAGTCATCTAACAAAAACTCAATCGTTCCAACGTTTGAGTAGCCAACAGCTTTTGCAGCAGCTACTGCTGTCATACCCATGATTTTTCTTAGGTTTTCACTTATAGATGGACAAGGGGCGATCTCTATAATCTTTTGGTGGCGTCTTTGAATAGAGCAGTCGCGCTCGCAAAGGTGGATAATATTGCCATAGTTGTCACCTAAAATTTGAAACTCTATGTGTCTAGGATTAACGACTAGCTTTTCCATGAAAACTTCATCGTTGTTAAAGTAGGTCTTTGCCTCTCTAGTACATGACTCAAAAGCATCTTGCATATCTTCTTCTTGCCAAACCTCTCTGATGCCACGGCCACCACCACCACCACTTGCTTTTAATATGACTGGATAGCCGATGCGTCTAGCATGTTCTTTTATTGTCTCCATACTTTCGTCATTTAGTTTTTCAGTGCCAGGTACGATTGGGATTCCGTTTCTTTTCATTAGGTATCTTGCGATATTTTTATCGCCCATTTTTCTGATCACTTCAGCTTTTGGGCCGATGAAAATGAGCCCAGCATCTTCGACCGCTTTTGCAAATTCGTAGTTTTCACTTAGAAAGCCGTATCCCGGGTGAATGGCATCAGCTCCGCACTCTTTGGCGAGTTTAACGATCGCTTTTGCGTCAAGATAGCCCTTGATCGGGTCATCGCCCACTTGATATGCCTCGTCGGCAATCCTGACATGCAAGCACTCACTATCAGGTTTTGTGTAAATTCCTACACTTTGGATATGCAAATCTCTACAAGCTCTGACTATTCTAACCGCGATTTCGCCACGGTTTGCGATAAGAATTTTATGTATCATAGGCTATCCTTTTTGAATTTTTCTTATCATATAACTATTCGTTTTATTTTTAGATAAATTTATTAAGAATATTTTTAAAATTTGAGTGCAAAGGTTAATTTTACACTCAAATTCGATCATTTTTGGATGATCTGTGGAAAAGGTGTGCTTAGGGCTTTTTTGCTAAAATCAGCCGCTTCAATGGTGAAATTTGTAGTAAATCTTTGTATACCATCTTTTTTATATGCACGCCTTTGGATGGTGAAAAGGACTAAATTTCCACCCTGCTTTGTGTAGCGATATATCGAGTGTTCTGCTGTTGGAGTGCCATTTATGTTTGAAAATATCGTGATATCAAGATAAATTTCATTTGCCATAGAGCCCTTTTTGTAAGCTACCTTTAGCCCTTTTTCTTTCATTTGGTTTAGGTCATTTATCTTTTGCTCGACTGCTTGCTCGATAGTGGCTTCAAATTTGAGCGTATTTAGTGAGAGCATGTAGCTAAAGCTCTCTAGCTTCTCGCCAGGAAGCAAATACTCCTGAGTGAATAAATTTGGCACAGGCTTGGCTGAATATGCTAGCGAATACAGCCTGTTGTCAAATTTAACCTGTATTGGCTCAAAATACTGAGTCGCTGCAAGCAAGAATATCGGCAAAGCGATAAATGCTAAAATTTTCTTCATCAAATTCCCTTAGAATGGATTTACTACCATGACCCAAATGATGATGAGCATCGCAACAGTCGGTACTTCATTGTAAGCTCTAAAGAAGATACCATTCTTATTACAGCGTTTTTCTTTGAGTTGTTTCATGTAACGACCAAGGTCTAGGTGATAGATAGCCATTATGATGACGACTAAAATTTTAACGTGTATATGACCCATTTTTATAAGATCAGGCATAGCAACTATGATCAAAGCGCCGGTTGCAAATGAGCCAATCAGTGCGACCCAACCGATGTAGTGATACATCTTGTACTCCATAACCTCGACAACTTTTACAAAGTCTGGTTTGTCCATGTTTTCAGCATGATAGACGTAAAGTCTTGGCTGATAAAACAGCACTGCCATCCACGATATGAAAAACAAATAGTGGAGGTATTTTAAGTAGAGATAGTATTCTGACATGATGTCTCCTTATCTAAAAAGTATTTCTTTTCTTGCTTCAAATTCGGCCTTGCTAATGGCACCACTCTCAAAAAGTTCATATAATCTTTTCAAGTCCTCTTCCTTATCTTTTAGCTTTAGCCTCTCTTTTAGCTCGGCCTTTTGTAAATTTTTATCCACGCCGCTGCCGACTAAAAATGCGTCGATGATCCACCAGATGAACCAGATGCCTAAAAATATATATCCAATGAGGATAATTTGTAAAGAGTAACCAATAAAAAACAGTCCCATCATTAAAAAGCCAGTTATAAATTTACCAAGGTAAATTCTATGTGCCCCAAGCCAGCCGGTAAATAGCCAAAGTGCGTAGGCAACATAGATGTTATTTCCCATTTTCTCTCCTTTTTCTAAAACTTTGCCAAAGTATCATCACTACGCAAAGATCTATCATAACATCAGCAAAGTTAAAGACCGCAAAGTTAAACCACTTGTGCCAAAAGACATAGTCTACGACACCGCCATGGATAAATCTATCTGTGATATTTGAGCTCCCAGCTCCCAGTAGGCCTCCAAGCCAAATAGCGTGTGCAAAAAGTAGTTTTTTTTCTACTAGTAGATAGACACAAACACCTAGGATAAGGGCCATCTGAATAAATTTTAGCCACTCATCTAAAAAGGCAAACATCGAAAATGCAACGCCCTTATTATATGTAAGAACTAGCGAAAAAAACTCGCCGTCCCACGAAAAACCATCTATAAATATCATTTTTATCGCTTGATCAACGATAAAAATGATAAAAAACGCTATGAAAAATTTAACCAAATTTTTACGCATTTAAGGCTTTTACGAAAAATTTCTCAACTTCATCCATGCGTTTTTCAACTAAAGTTTGATTTTTACCCTCAAGCAAAAGTCTGATTAAATTTTCAGTGCCAGAGTATCTAAAGAGCGATCTTATGCCATCTTTTGCAAGGCTAGCCTCAAGCTCTTTTAGCCCCTCTATCTTATCAAGCGGCTTTTTCTCCGTGATCTTTAAATTTAACAAAATTTGCGGATACGGCTTTAGTTCGCCAAAAATTTCACTAGCCTTTTTGCCTTTTTTGAGCATCATCGCAACTACTTGCATCGATGTGACAAGGCCGTCGCCAGTCTTAGCGTAGTCATTAAATATCACGTGACCGCTCTGCTCGCCGCCAAAATTTATACCATTTTCTTTCATCATCTCAAGTACATATTTATCGCCTACATTTGAGCGAAGCAGCTTGATCTTGCGAGCTTTTAGATAGTCATCAAGTGCAGCGTTACTCATTACAGTAGCTACGACAGCTCCACCTTTTAACGCCTTTTGCTCGTTTAAAAATGCAGCTAGCGCTCCAAGTATCGCATCGCCATGCACCACTTCGCCGTTTTCATCGACCACTACAAGCCTATCAGCATCGCCGTCAAGCGCAAAGCCGATGTCGGCACGCAGTCTTTTTACCTCGCTAGCTAATTCTTCTGGGTGAAGTGCACCGCAGTTTTGGTTGATGTTGCTACCATTTGGCTCGTCGTTTATGACGATTACGTCAGCTCCAAGCTCGCTAAATACAGTTGGCGCGACCTTGTAAGCAGCTCCGTTTGCCACGTCTAAAACTACTCGTAAATTCTTTAAATTTAGCTCTTTTGGGAATGAATTTTTGATCTGCACGATATATCTGCCTATAACATCGTCGATTCTCTTGTTTGCGCCGATCTCTGTCATCGTCTTTTGGGCGTTTGCGATGAGCTCGTCGTTGTAGAAAATTTTCTCTATCTCGGCTTCTATTTTTTCATCTAGTTTGTTGCCAAAGCTATCAAAAAATTTGATGCCATTGTCGTAGTACGGATTGTGCGATGCACTTATCATAATACCAGCGTCACAGCGCATATTTTCTGTTAAAAATGCGATCGCAGGTGTTGGCATAGGACCTATTTGAAGGACGTTGTAGCCAACCGCAGTAAGCCCAGCAACGATGGCAGTTTCGATCATATAGCCGCTTTTTCTAGTATCTTTTCCAACCAAAATCACATTTGTCGCTGAGGTCTTTCTGAAATAAATTCCAGCTGCCATCGCAAGACGCATAGATGTTTGAGCTGAGAGCTTTTCGCCTGCCTTGCCACGAACACCATCTGTTCCAAATAGTTTCATAAATTTATCCTTTTTATTATAAAATTGGACTATTTTATCAGAAATTAGCAAATTTGAAAGCTAAAATTTTACTTCTTTTAAGGATGACTTAAATTAAGGTTAAATTTATTATAGTTTTCATATAATCACCGACTAAAATTATCAAATAAAGGTATATTATGGCAAACCATAAATCTGCTGAAAAAAGAGCTAGACAAACTATAAAAAGAACCGAGAGAAACAGATTTTACCGCACTAGACTTAAAAATATCACAAAAGCAGTGCGTGTAGCTGTAGAAGCTAAAGATATTGAAGCTGCAAATGAAGCTTTAAAAGTTGCTAACAAAAGCATCCACAGCTTCGTAAGCAGAGGCTTTTTGAAGAAACAAACTGCTGCTCGCCGCGTTAGTCGCCTTGCTCAATTAGTAAACACTCTAAAAGCTGCTTAATCTATATAAAATTTAATGTTTGCTGATAAACTTCATCCATTTTTGGATCGCTATAATGAAATTTCTACGCTTCTTAGCGATCCAAATATAGCAAACGATATTGAAAAGATGACAAAGCTTTCAAAAGAGCAGTCATCTATCGAGCCAGTTGCAACTGCCGCAACAAAATATCTACAAATTTTAAATGACATCGACGAGAACAAAGCCCTACTTGAGGACTCTGAGCTTGGCGAACTTGCAAAAGAAGAGCTAAAAAATTTAGAAATTTCAAAAGAGAAGCTTGAAGAAGAGATCAAAATTTTACTTCTTCCGAAAGATCCAAACGATGATAAAAATATATTTTTAGAAATTCGTGCAGGCACAGGCGGTGATGAAGCAGCACTATTTGCTGGCGATTTATTTAACGCATACATTAGATACGCAGAGCTTCGCGGATATAAATTTGAGATCGTTAGTCAAAGCGAGGGCAACACTGGTGGTTTTAAAGAGATCATTGTGCTAATAAAAGGCAAAGGTGCTTACTCGAGGCTAAAATTTGAAGGTGGCACGCATAGAGTTCAGCGTGTGCCAGAGACTGAGAGCCAGGGCAGGGTGCACACCTCGGCTGTGACTGTGGCTATCATGCCAGAGGTCGAAGATAGCGAGATCGAGATCAATCCAAACGATATCAGAGTCGATGTTATGAGAAGCTCAGGCCATGGCGGGCAGTCGGTAAATACAACCGATAGTGCCGTTAGGATCACGCATATACCAACAGGCCTTGTCGTAACAAACCAAGATGGCAAGAGTCAGCACAAAAACAAAGAAGCCGCGATGAAGGTGCTAAAAGCTAGACTTTACGAGATGCAAGAGCAAGAGAGGCTTGCTAAAGAGACTAGCGAGCGCAAGAGTCAAGTCGGCACTGGAGACCGCTCTGGTAGGATAAGAACATATAACTTCCCACAAAACCGCATAAGCGACCACCGTATAAATTTAACACTTTACCGTCTTGATGCGATAATGGCCGCAGGCCTTTTTGACGAGATCATTGAGCCACTTATTACACATTATCAAGCCGAAGCAATGCTAGAGGCTGGCATCTAAAACTGCTCTTGAAATTTTCTATTTCTATCTTTTAAACTTATAAAATATCTGTGGTCATTAAATTTATCTCTAAATTTTACTTTTAGATCGGTTATTGATAAGGTAAATTATTAAACAATTTAAAATTATAAGTAATACTAAATATTATTTTTTATAGATTTTTATGTGAATAAGAGAAATTAAATTTTTTTATATAGATGCTCTAAACACCTATTCATCGTATTTAGAGTATTTTAAATTTATATTTTTGATATTAATAAATTCCACTAATTGGTTTTAAGTTTTAATTAAAAATGCCCCTTTATAATTACGAAAATCTTTTAAATTAAAACAAGGAGAAAATATGTCAATAAGTGCAAGAAATCAATTAAGTGTTGAAATTTCTGAAGTAAGAACAGGTTCAGTAAATTCACTAATCGCTGGCAAACTTGCAGGTGGCGAGGTATTAAAAGCAACTGTAACAGTTGATAGCGAGAAGAGCCTTGATCTAAAAGTTGGCAAACAAGCTATATTTTTATTCAAAGCTTCAAGTGTTATCGTTTCAAAAGACGATAGTATCAAGCTAAGTGCTACAAACCAAATAAAAGGTACTGTAAGCGAGATAAAAGATGGTGCAGTAAATGCTGAGGTTATTATCGATGCAAATGGTAGTAAAATTTCAGCTATCATCACAAAAGAGTCTGTTGGTAATCTAGCTCTAAAAACAGGCGATAAAGTAACTGCAGTCATTAAAGCAACTCAAATAATAGTAGGCGTTAAGTAATTTTTCGGAGCAAATTTGCTCCGATATTCTTTAATCAGATCTTTAATGCTCTATTTAAAATCTAAAACAATTCAAAAAATTATCTCTTATAATTTTGATCAAATAAAAATTTGATAATATTCTTAAAAATTTAAGTACCAAACTTTTATTTTTTATACTTAATTTATTTTAATCACTATTTATCGTAAATTTAAAGTCATATTTGGATAAAAGTAGCGTCAATAAATATTACGAAACTACGATAAATTCGCAATAAACTTTACTTCAATTTAATTTAAAAAATTAATTTGCTTATTTTAATGAAATGTCGTATAATGACCGTAACAATTATCTTACTTCAAAGGAGAGAGCATGAAAAATTCAGGTTTATCTAGAAGAGATTTTGTCAAATTTAGCGCTATCGGAGCTACTGCACTAGGTATTGGCGCTACAAATTTAATGGCAAGCCCAAAGAACGAAAAAGATGTCAAATGGGACGAAGAGTTTGACGTAGTCATCATTGGTTCAGGCTTTGCAGCTCTTGCAGCTGGTGTTACATCAGCTAAAAAAGGTAATAAGGTCGTCTTAATCGAAAAAATGGGACGCCTTGGTGGTAACTCTGTTATAAATGGAGGAATTTTCGCAGTTCCAAACAGTGACGTACAAAAGAAAGCCGGCGTAAAAGATAGCACTGAGCTATTTATCAAAGACTGCTTAAAAGCAGGTCGTGGCATCAACCACACTGACCTTTTGGCAAAGATCGGCGAGAGAGCACAAGATGCTTATAAACTAACACTTGAGTGCGGTGCAAAATACATCGAGCAACTAACTCACGCAGGTGGCCACTCAGTACCAAGAAGCCTTCAAACAGAGGTTGGTAGCGGTGCTGGTATCGTGCTTCCGATGACTGCGACATTTGAAAAAATGGAAGGCACAGCGATCAAGAAAAGAACAAAATTTGATGATTTTGTCTTTGATGACAAAGGTGCGGTTGTTGGTGTAATTGTAAGAGAAAACTATAAATTTGATGGCAATCTAATGAGCGACGACATTGAGAATAAAAGCGGCGACGTAAAATACATCAAAGCTAAAAAAGGTGTTGTGCTAGCAGCTGGTGGCTTCTGCAGGGATAAAATTTATAGACGCCTCCAAGATCCAAAGATCACCCCAGAAACAGACTCAACTAACCAACCAGGCTCAACAGCAGGCGCTCTTTTAACAGCATTTAGAGCAGGTGCATACCCAGTTCACCCAAGCTGGATCCAATACGGACCATGGGGTTGCGCTGATGAGACAGGCTTTGGCGTAGGATCTATGTTTAACGTAAACGGCGCTTTCCCATTTGGTATTTCTGTAAACCCAAGAACTGGTAAACGCTATATGAACGAGCTTGCAGACCGCAGAACAAGAACAGAAGCGATGTTTAAAGTCATTCACGAAAAAGGCGATGATGATAAAAACTTCCCTATCAACTTCTGCGACTCAAGAGCCCTTCCTCATATGCTTCCGAGCCACTATGAAAAAGCTCTTGCATCTGGTGTTTGCAAGAAATTTGAGACACTTGAGGCTTTGGCAGCTGAGTATAAGATCCCAGTTGATGAGCTTAAAAAAACAGTCGCAAGATACAATGAATTTGTTAAAAAAGGTGTTGATGAGGACTTTGGTAAGCCAGTTGTTGCAACTACAACAAAAGGCTATGATATCTCAGTTCCACCATTCTATGCAGAGCGTGGTGCTCCAAAAGTTCACCATACAATGGGTGGCCTAAATATCAACACAAAAGCTCAAGTCATGAACTCTCAAACAGCTATGCCTATACCAAATTTATATGCAGCTGGCGAGATCACAGGTGGCGTTCACGGTGCCAGCCGTCTAGGATCAGTGGCTATTACTGACTGCTTGACATTTGGTATGATCGCTGCTGAGACTATCGGCTAAAACAAAATAGTGGCAGGCATTTGCTTGCCACTATAAATTTTTAAATCTATAAACTCCGTTTTTTACTCTCTCAAAAATTTTCTTCTCTTCAAGTAGTTTAAAAGTATTTATCACGGTTGGTTTGCTTACATTTAGCTTTTCACAAATGTCTGAAATTTTTATTACGATAAATCCATTTTCATCACTTAGCTCGCAAAGTAAATTTATGATCTCAACTTTTTTCTCACCAAGAAGCGCTTTGTAAATTTGCTCTTTCACGCTAGCTCCAAATTTTATAGTATACGGCTACACACCAAAGCGCGCCACATAAGAAATTTGCGATCATCACAGCTGCACTCCCTGCATCTTTTGCTGCTTTTGCTAGGGCGTGATAGTCTGTGCTTGCAAGGTCTGTTATGCGCTCGATAGCTGAGTTTAAGCACTCACAAACTAGCACAAAAGCCATGCTAAATATCAAAAATAGGTTAAAAAAGAGATCAAATTTCCAAAAAAAATAGTGAGATTGTGGCGATCAAAAATATACAAATTTCTATCCGAAAGCTCTTTTCGTTTTTAAAAATTTCAGCCAAACCCTCTCTTGCGTAGCCAAAATTTTTAAAAAATTTATACGTTGGCTGGTTTCTCATAACCTTCCTTTTTGTGATTTTTGGCATAATTATAATTAAAAAAGGATGAAATTTGAAACTTATTAGCTGGAATGTAAATGGGCTGCGCGCAGTCGTGACAAAAGATGGCTTTAGCTGGCTTGATGAGATCAGACCTGATTTTCTAGGACTTCAAGAGATCAAGGTCAAAGAGGATGACGTTCCAAAGGAAATTTACAGCCTTGGTTTTAAATGTATTAGTGTAAATTCAGGCCAAAGAGCAGGCTACTCTGGTGTGATGAGCTTAGCTAATTTTGACGTTGCAACACAAAAATCGGTCTTTTTTGATGATACGGAGGGGAGGGTTTTGGAGCATAGATTTGGCGATATCGTACTTTTTAATATCTACTTTCCAAATGGGCAAAAAGACGACGAGCGACTGGCGTACAAAATGGATTTTTATAATAAATTTCTAGTTTACTGTAAAGAGCTTGTAAAAAGTGGCAAAGAGGTGATATTTTGCGGCGATGTAAATACTGCTCACCGCGAGATCGACCTTAAAAATCCAAAGGCAAACGCTAAAACCTCAGGCTTTTTGCCTATCGAGCGAGCGTGGATCGACGAGGTGATAAAAAGTGGCTTTATAGACACCTTTCGTGAGGTCAAAGGCGACGTAGCAGATGCTTACTCGTGGTGGAGCTACCGCTTTAACGCAAGGGTAAAAAATGTTGGTTGGAGGATTGATTATTTCTTTATCTCGCAAGGGCTAAAAAGTAGGCTAAAAGATGCCTTTATCTTGCCAGATATTACAGGTAGCGACCACTGCCCAGTTGGCATAGAGATAGAAATTTAGCTGTTATTCCATTCTGTGAGGTTTGCCTAGTAAGAATCCTTGCGCATATGAAATACCGAACTTTTTGATTTGGTTTAAAATTTCTTCTGAACTTGTAAATTCTGCTACTATCTTATAGCCTTGTTTTTTTGCAAAGCTTACGATAGTTTCTACTAAAACCCTAGCATTCTCGTCGAATGGAAGTTTTTTGATTATCGAGCCATCTATCTTTATAGTGTCTATATCAAGCTCCAAAATTCGGTAATAGTTCGAATAGCCTGAACCAAAGTCATCGATAGAAATTTTACATCCATAGCCTTTGACGCGTTTTATGAAAGAATTTACCGCTACATAGTCGCTAAGTTCTTCGCTCTCTAGCATTTCAAAACAAATTTTACTAGGATCTTTACACTCGATTAGTTTATTTTCTATAAGCTCTCTCATGCTAGCATCGGCTATATCTGTATTTGATAAATTTATAGAGAACATGTAGTCTGGATATCTTTTGGCTAAATCAAATGCATGACCTATAACTTTTTTGGTTATTTGCGGATATAGCTGAGTTTTCATAGCAATATCTAAAAATTCGCCCGGATAATGAATCTTGCCATTTTGATCAATAATGCGAACCAAAACTTCATAGTATTTTGCCTCGGTTTCACTTTCTGCTATATTGAAAATACCTTGTGCTTCGACGATGATCCTATCATTTTCTAAAGCATCTTCGATTAGTTGAACCGCTAGTTGGTTTTTATGATACTTCATCTCTATAGCATCGTTTTCTAGGTAATAGTAAATGTTGCTACCATTATCGATGGCAAGCTGATTTGCTAGGATTGACTGCATTAAGCGGTTAGTTTGTGGAGTGTCGTTTGGCAATGAAACACCGATTGCTATCTTTATACCAGGTAAATTTTCAAATTTTTCATCTATTGCGACATTTATTCTATTTGAGCCAAAATACTCTTTTATATACTCAATATCTCTTACTATATTTTCACCCTCATACCATATATAAAATGCGTCATCTTGAAATCTAAATAATTTTGCTTTTATCTCAGAAGTATCTATGCAAAGTTTTAATGTGTCAGCTACTGATTTTAGCATTGCATCAATAATTCTAGTTTGATAAAAAAACCTTAGGTTTTTAAAGTTTTTAATGCTTAAGCAAATGAGCACCCCATCTTTTTTAGCTTCTAAAATTTCAGTCAGAGCAAAATAGTTACCAAAGCCTGTTAGTTTGTCAATCGAAGATTGTATTTTTATCTGCTCATTTTTTTGTGTTAGCTCGTTTAGTATCAGCGTCTCTTTGGTTCTATCAAGCTTTACAGCTATGTAGCCCTCCAGTTTGTTTCTAAAGAAAAATGGTGACAATTTTACCTTTTCATATAAGAAATCGCCACTTTTGGTTCTGCTTATAAACTCATCGGCTTCCCAAGGTGTAGCTTTTTGCACAGCCTCTTTTATAGACACATAAAAGCTTTGTGGGTGCATATATGATTTTAATATTTTAGGGTCTTTACCTATAACATCCTTTAATTTATAGCCAGTTTTTTCTTCAAATGTTTTGTTTACATATGAAATTTTGTTTCTATTGTCGCAATAGACAATAGAGCTATGGCCATTATCAACAGTAGTTCTTAAAAGTTTTATTTGTCTTAGGTGTCTTGTAGCTATTTTGATCTGATAAAGACTAAGCATACAAAATATTATAAAAGTTATGAAACAAACTATTTGAGCTATTTTTGAATTATCCATTACGTCGGAGTGAATTTTTAGAACTTTGTCTCTAAAATTTTCTAGCAGATTATCAAGATGTAGTTCTTTTGCACTATTTGAGTTTGTACGTAAAGCTTTTGTACTTTGAGTTGCATAAAGTATCTTGTCTAATACATTTTGGACTTTTGCATTACTTTTATAATCATTTTTATATATTTTTATTTGATTTGAGATGTCTTCTAGTGCTTTTGGACTAAGCAATAAAGCACCTTTTATTGCATAAAAGATCGGCTCTAGTTTATTTGGAAGTGCGAGATTGTATATTTCATATTGGCTTACTAGGATGTAGGAATTTATAGATGAGTTTATGTAGGCTGATCTTTGTGTTAGATATGCTTTTTGATTAAATACCTCTTTTATCTTTTGCAGATCTTTTTTTATACCATTTTTATAAAATGGCAATATTCCATCGCTAAGCATTGCAAGATTGCTTAAATTTGTATCAAAAGCATTGATGTCGATATTTAGTTTATCGTAGTTTGAGATACTAGAAATATTATTTAAAGAAAAGGTCATTTCGTTATCTATAAATTTGAGATTTAAAATCCCATCATCGAATTTATTGGTTGAGTTAATGGCTATATTTGCTTTATATAGAAAAAGTGCACTAAGAAAAAATATAGCCGCTAAAACACCAAGTATAATTTTTATCTGTTTAGTACTCATCTAGTATCCTAGGTCTTTTGCCATTTAGCGTTAGTAAAAATGAGTATATGGCGTCTAGTTCATCTTTATTAAGATCATATCCTAGTTGATAGTTGCTTACATAGCGTAAAGCCTCTCTTAGATCATTTAGTTCCCCATGAGATAAATAAGGAGCAGTTTTTGTAATATTTCTTAATGACGGCACTCTTTTTAGTCTTTTATTTGTATCTAGAGCAGAAATTCTCTCATGACCAATATCTTGTATCAAATTTCCTCCCAAATTTTTACCGTTATGGCAAGCTACGCAACCTATATTGTTAAATATTTCAAATCCTTTTTTTGCGCTGTTGCTTATAGCGCTATCATCGCCTGATATAAAGCGATCAAATGGCGAATCAACACTTAAAACAGCTTTTTCAAACTCAGCTATCGCATCTGCAATATTATCAAAGTTAATACCGTCATCATAAATTCTTTTAAATAAAATTTTATATTCAGAGACATTACTTACCGAATCTACTATCTTGTCGTTATTTGAGTTTAGCTCCATTCTAGAAGTTATTGACTCTTTTACCTGGTCTTTTAAATTTGAGATCCTTGCGTCGTTATAGAATATATAATTTGCTGCAGCATTTAGGATACTTGGAGGATTTAAAGTGCCTTTTTCCAAGCCATCTTGATTGCTTCCGCTTAAATTCCAATATAAGTTGTGACAAGTTTGGCAAGAGTAGTTTTCATTTGGGCTTAATCTCTTGTCAAAAAATAGCTTTTTGCCGAGTAAGGCTTTCCCTTCATCATATTTTACTATTGTGAGAGGCTGATAGGATTCATATTTACAAAATGATGCGGTGATGATAAATAGACAAAATATAATACCCCTCATAATGCTCCTAATTTTTTGTTTTATTTTCTAATATCGGCAACTTTTCAATTTTATATATACCATAACTGTATTATTGTGTTTTCTGAAATTTACGATACAATTCGCCTGATTAAAGAAATATTTATATTCAGGGAGGAGAAGTCATGAAAAGAGGCTTTACAATGATCGAGTTGATCTTCGTGATCGTTATATTAGGCATATTAGCCGCGGTTGCTATACCAAAATTAGCTGCAACAAGGGATGATGCAGAGATATCTAAAACCGCTACAAACATACAAACACTTGTTTCGGATTTGGGTTCTTACTATACTTCACAAGGTGAATTTGCTAGTAACACAGATATTAATGAAGCCGTCAAAAAGATGTCAAACGTTAAGACGCCAGTAAAGGCAAAAAATGATGAGTGTTTAGAAGTACGTCCTGGAAATAATACTACTGGTGAGATAGGAATAACTATAAAAACAGGCGGTCTTTGTGAAAAAGTTTGGGGCTTGCCAGGCTTGGTAGATGTTAAGGCTTTAATCGAAAGCAGTGACAACAAGACAGCCAATACACT
The DNA here is from genome assembly GCF_052169515.1 of Campylobacter sp. Classification (GTDB taxonomy): domain Bacteria; phylum Campylobacterota; class Campylobacteria; order Campylobacterales; family Campylobacteraceae; genus Campylobacter_A. The sequence goes on along the minus strand of NZ_JBQNCH010000018.1, from coordinate 26,664 downwards.
TAAATTTGGTGGCATGGGCATAAAATATAAATAAAAATTTAGCAAGGTATTTTCCTTACTTTTTATTATTTAAATTATTAAAAGACCTTGATACAATACAAACGGCTAGAAGTATCAAGTTTCAAAAATTTAGCCAAATCTCTTTCGCAAATTTTAAAGACAAAAACGTAAAATCTGAGCATGGATTTACTAAAAGACCCACTAAATAAGCTTATCATCTCACTATCACTCCCAGCTGGCACAGCAATGATGTTTAACACTCTTTATAATGTCACCGGTACATTTTTCGCGGCTAAAATTTCTACTCTTGCAGTAGCTGGTATGGCGATGAGTTTTTTGCTTTATCTAAGTGTTGTTGGTATAGGTCTTGGCTTTGGTTCGGCTCTAACCGCATTAATAGGCAACAACCTCGGTGCAAGCAAGCTAAAAGTAGCTAAATTTTATGCTTCAAATGGCGTTGTTCTTGTTTTAGTATTTGCTTTATTTATGGGGCTTTTTGGTTATTTGTTAGCACCAAGATTACTTATACTTTTGGGAGCTGATCATCACTATTTAAAAGAAGCACTTGATTATGCTGGTGTTATATTTATCGCATCGCCATTTTTCTTGCTTATCAAGTCACTAAATGGTGTGCTTGTGGCACTTGGCGATACAAAAAGTTACCGCAACTGGCTTTTTTGCGGGCTTTTTATAAATGCATTTTTTTGCTATTTTTTTGCATTTATTTTAGATTTTGGCACAAAAGGTATTGCTTTAGCAACTGCTAGTGTACAGTTTTTGGGCATGATCTACCTCTTTTTCAAAGTAAAAAGGTGCAAGATGATAGAGCTAAAAAATTTAAAATACTATGTGCCAAATTTAACTATTTGGGCAAAAATACTTAGACAAGCTTTCCCAGCTTGTCTAAATTATCTCTCTATGTCGATTGGCTCGCTTGTGCTTTTAAAATTTATAAGCTACTACGGTGTAAATGCTGTTGCAGGCTATGGCATAGCCCTAAGAATTGAGCAAATTTTGGTATTGCCAACTATTGGCATGGCAGCTGCGGTTTTAAGTATTGTCTCAAGAAACTATGGTGCTAAAAATTTCCAAAGAGTCAGGCAGTGCTATAAAACTTCGCTTCTTTTTTTGCTTGTTTACTGCGTTTTTGCTTGCCTTTTTGTAAGGATATTTGGCGAGCATATAATCAAACTATTTGATGATACGCCAGCAGTGCTTGAGGTTGCAAATTTATATCTTGGCATAAATTCTCTTGCTTACGTGGCTTACGGCATTATAAACGTCTCAGGTAGTACCCTTCAAGCTATAAAACGTCCTATGGCAATTTTCTTGTTAAATGGATTTAGACAGTTTGTGCTTCAAGGAGTGCTCTTTTACACGGTTGTTTTCTACCTTGGACTAGAGATTAAATTTATGTGGTTTGCTCTATTTTTTAGTGTTTATTTTACGGCTATTTGTTTTATTTTGTGGATACTTAGTCGCTTTAAAAGACTAAGAGCGTAGGCTTTTAAATTTAAAACAAAATGCAAAAAAGCAAAGTGAAGCCACTAAAATAATGCTAGCTCCGCCAGTGAGATTAAAATAAAAGCTGATAAATAGACCACTAAAGCAAAAGAAAACTGAAAAAAGAGCCGAGATGAGCATCATTAGCCCAAGTCTTTTGGCAAAAATTTGTGCTAGATATGGCGGTATAGTAAGCAGTGCGATCACTAAAATAAGACCAACTACACGTATCGTAGCCACTACACAAAGTGCCATCATACAAACTAAAAGATAGTGAAAAAATGTTGTGTTTACTCCTCTAAGCTTTGCAAACTCCGCATCAAAACTTATCGCAACAAGCTGACGATAAAAAAGGGCAATAACGGCTAAAAACAAAACATCTAAAATGCTCATAAATGCGATATCTGTTCCGCTAACTGCAAGGATAGAGCCAAAAAGGTAGCTCATAAGATCGGCGTTATAGCCAGGGGTAAGGTCTATAAAAATGATACCAATCGCCATGCCAAATGCCCAAATTGCACCGATAACTGAGTCGATATTGGTTTTGTCTTTTAGTGTGATCGTTGCGATTATTAAAGCTAAAAAAAGTGAAAATATACTGGCACCAAGAAGCGGTTCAAGGGAGAAGAAAAAGGCAAGACCTATGCCACCATACGCTCCGTGTGCGATGCCTCCAGCTATGAAGGTCATCTTGTTTATCACTACAAGTGAGCCTATCATGCCGCATATTATGCTTACTAAAATACCAGCATAAAAGGCGTTTTGCATAAAATTTAACTCAAAAATTTCACTCATTTTCTCTCTTTAAATTTAAAAACATTACTTTTATTTTTGCACTCACATTCACCAAGCGCGATCTCAACGTCACAAAAATGACTATGAGATTTTGCTAAGTGCTCTATAAATTCTCTTTTGGCAATGTTTTCATGGGTTTTATGCAAGTGTAAATTTTTACTTACATATGCTACTTTTGTTGCATAATTTAGCACAATATTTAGATCGTGACTTACTAAAACAACGCCAATACCGTTTGCATTTATGCCTTTTAAAATTTCATAAATTTCAGCTTGTCCTTTTGTGTCGATGCTGGCTGTTGGCTCATCAAGTACAAGAACTTTTGCGTTTGCGCAAAGCGCTCTAGCGATATAGACGCGCTGTCTTTGTCCGCCGCTTAGCTCGCCAATTCTCGCATTTGCAAATTCCCTCATACCAACTTTTTCAAGGGCTGCCAATGCCGTTTGTTTCTCATCTCTCGAATAAAAACCAAATGTCTTTTTGTTGATTAGCCCCATTAGCACTACTTCTAAAACCATCATCGGAAAGCTTTGATTTGAGAGAAAATTTTGCGGTACGTAGCCTATAAATTTACTAACCTCGCTCGGCTCTTTACCAAAGAGCTTTATCTCACCACTTTGTGGCTTTAGTAAACCCAAAATAAGCTTTAAAAGTGTGCTTTTGCCACCACCATTTGGGCCGATGATGGCCAAAAACTCATTGCTACTGTAGTCTAAATTTATATCTTCTAAGACAGTCTGTCTATCGTAGCTAAAGTTTAAATTTCTTATCTTAATAATATCTTTCAAAACAGACTCTTTTGTGTAAACGTCGTAATAAAAATGAAAAGCCCAAGCCAAAGCATAATGCTAAGTGCTGCAAATTCGGCGTAGATTTTAAACTTTTTTAGCTTAAAATTTGTGCTCGCATTTATCTTGGCTCCAAAAACTGCTGCCAAAAATATAACCGCACTCATACCAAGTGCCATAAATACACCGCTTACTATACCAGCAAGGTAGCTGCCTATTTCATTTGCCAGCACAAAGACTAATATCGTGCCAGGACAAGGAATAAGTGCTGCAGCAGCTGCAACTAGCCACTCTTCTTTACTTTTTGGCTTTTTAGTAGAGCAAATTTGACAGCCACAATCACTTGTAAATTTTGTATTTTTACTCAAATTTTGGTTCAAATTTGAGCTAAAAATATAAAATTTAGCCTCTTTTTTGTTTAAAAGATAAAATTTAACCTTTTTAACGAGCATAAATATCGCTACAAAAAAGATCACAACCCCTGAAAATGCTGTGGTTACACTTGCTGTATCCTTGGTCAAATCGCTACTTATTTCTCGAAGCAACAAAAAACTAAGCAATACAAAAATAAACGCACCGATAACATGCAAAAATCCGATCTTTAGTGCAAAGAAAAAAGCTCTTACATAGCTTCCGCCAGTTGCGGCGAAATACGAGCTTGTTAGCACCTTGCCATGCCCAGCACCAGCAGCGTGTAAAAAGCCATAACCAAATGATATACATGCTAAAAATATAAGTGTGAGTGGACTTTTGTAGTCAGTGCTCTTTAAAATTTGCTTTAGTCTGTCAAGCAAATTTAGACTAGTTTTTGAAACAAGGTCAAATTTAGCTTCGTCTATTTCATCAATCTGGCTTAAATTTTCATTTTGAGAATTTGCCTTTGGTTCTTTTATCAGCTCTTTTAATGCTGACTTTTCGTTGTGAGCCATTGCCGCTGCACGGCTTGAAAATGTAAAAAATATCAAATTTGTATTTGAATTTGGTATCGCCCAAAAGTGATTACCAACTGAAAATGCGTCACTTTGCGTGAATTTAAAGTTAAAATACCCCTCTTTATCCTCCACATCGACCGATACGACAAGGCTGTCGGTGATCTCTAAATTTGTCTTAAAACTCACGTCAAATTTAAGCCTGCTCTCTTCAAAATAGAGCTTGTATTCATTTAAATGCGGCTCTATTTTAGTGGCATTTTCGTCTTTGTAATAGTACTCAATGTCCGTTAGATAGTGCCTTGGCACGAGGTAGTCGAGTAAATTTAAGCGGATCTTTCTAAGCTCTTTATCATCTATCTTTTCATCTTGATTTAGGTCGAAATTTTGCTTCATCAGCTCTGAAAAATTTTGTGAAAAAGTCCATGTAAAAGCGATCCGCGTGATGTTGTTTTCGCTAGCTATAAATTTCACGCCAACGTGAGCTGTTGGACTATAAAGCGAGCATAGAGCACACCCAAAGGCATTTATGGCTAGTAGGCAAATGACGATCAGGCGTGCTAACATTTTTATAGGCTCTTAGCGAAAATTTCAGCCGTTTTTTTCATCTCGGCTAGCCAGTTTTCAGGCAACTGGTCGATACTAATTACTTTTGAGCCAGTCTCTTTTGCGATCAAATTTGCAGCCTTTGTTGGAAACTGCGGAGCTACGAAAATAACCTTTACGCCGTGCTTTTTAGCCTCTTCGATGAGCTCTTTTAACTCGGCTGGCTTTGGCTCTTTGCCTTCTATCTCGATAGCTATTTGCTCTAGATCATAGCGCTTTGCAAAGTAGCCCCAAGATGGATGATATACGATAAATTCTCGAGTTTTGACATCTTTTAGAGAGTTTTTGATAAAGGCGTCAAGCTCGTCAAGGCTAGCTTTAAATTTAGCCAAATTCTCCTCATAAAGCTTTGCATTTTGTGGGAATTTCTCTATTAATGCCTTAGCGATATTATCAGCTTGAGTTTTTACCAAGATAGGGTCAAGCCAGATGTGCGGGTCAAGTCCGTCATGGTGGCGATGGTAATCATGATGGTCGTGAGCGCCATGGTCGTGGTGCTCATGTTTATGTTCACCCTCATGCTTGTGCTCGTGGTGTTCATGATGTTCATGCTCCTCGCTCATAGCGATCTTTTCGATGCCTTCCTGCGTCTTTACGATACGTAAATTTTTAAATGTCTTTGAGAAGCGATCCAGCCACGCGTCCTCAAACTCGATGCCGATAGCAAAGTAAAGCTCGCTCTTTTCAAGCTCCTTCATCTGCTTTGGCTTTGGCTCATAAGTGTGCGGATCAGCACCTTTGCCAACCATCGCATTTACGCTAAGCGTATCTCCAGCGATCTGCTCGACAAAAAATTTCGTTGGCAGTATGCTAGTAGTCACAACCGGCTTTGCAAAAAGAGACAAAGCACAAACAGCTAATAAAACGATAATTTTTCTCATTATCTCTCCTTTAAAAATAATTGCGAAGTTTAGCAAAATGCAACTTGGTTGCAACTTAAAAAGCAAAAGCCTAAATTTAGCCTTTTCTTTTAAATATAGTTTAAATCTTTTAGCGTTAATATACGAAAAATGAAAAGGGCAAAGATGAACGCGAGAAATTTCTTAGAAGAGCACAATATCAAGGCTACGATGCTTCGCATAAAGCTTGTTGAAATTTTACAAAACGCCAAAGCACCGCTAAGCTATGATGAAATTTTGCAAATTCTTGACGCAAACAAGACGACCTTTTATAGAAGTATGGAAATTTTTGAGAAAGAAAATCTCGTGATAAAAACCGAAAACAACCACAAGAGCTACTACGAGCTGGCAAATGAAGCCAAAGCCTACTTCATCTGCGACGTCTGCCACAAGGTTACAAACATCGACATGCCCCGCCTAAACGTCGCTAAAAATATAAAAAGTGCCGTGATAAAGGGCGTTTGCGACGAGTGTGATCATGAGTAAAGCGCGATGATCTCAGCTGGAATCGCTTTTGGGCGGTTTGCCTTTAGATCGATATAGACAAACTCCGTCTTACCTGAGGCTATCACTTCGCCATCTTTTTTAAACTCAAAATATCTGCTCGAAGTGGCCTTACCATCGGCCTGCGTGTAGGTGTGGATAAAGACTTCATCCATCATTTTTACGCTCTTTATATACTTGATCTCATTTTTTCTAATGAGCCAAATTTCACCCCTTTGATACTGCGCCTCGACCGTATCGCCAACAGCGGCGGAGTGGGCAAACGCAGCCTCTTGCATAAGCGTGAAATAATAAACATTATTCATATGTCCGTGCATGTCGATGGCTTGTGGTGGGATGATGACGCGATATATAAAATCTCTCATTTTTGGCCTTTTTTGCTAAAATTATAGCCAAAAAGAGGAGCTAAGATGCAAAATTTATGGGATAAAAAGGCTTTAAATTATCAAAGATTTGACGGCAAGATCAGCGCTATCCAGCAGCAAATTTTTAGCAAGGCGTTGGCTTGGGGGATGGACTTTAACGGTAAAGAAATTTTAGATATCGGCTGTGGCACAGGCGTTTGGAGCATATTTTTATCCAAAACCGCCAAAAGCGTAACTGGTATCGATAGCTCCGAAAAGATGATAGAAATTTTAAACGAGGACGCGAAGAGATTTGGCGTAACAAATTTAAACAGCGAGGTTTGCTCATGGAGAGAATTTAAGCCAGCAAAGTACTTTGATATCGCAATTTGCACGATGAGTCCAGCTATTGCAAACGACTGGGACTTTGCTAAATTTCAAGAGTGCGCCAAGCAAAAGCTCTATCTTGGCTGGGACAAGCCTAGAAGCTCTGATCTTCTGGAGCCATTTTTTGAAAAATTTGGTCGCACGCTATCGCAAAAAAACGTCGTAAACAGGCTTGAAGTGTGGCTAAATGAGCAAGGCATCGCCTATAAGAGTGAAATTTTAAACGAAACTAGGATCGCTAGACGAAGCGTGCAAGAAGCTGCTGAAAATATCTGCTGGCACCTTGAGATAAACGGAGCCAAAAACTACGACGAAAAGGCGGTTTTAGCGATGTTAAAAGAGAGATTTGACTGCGAGTTTATAGATGAGAAAATAGAGTCGCAGATGAAGCTTTTTGTATTTTAAAATTTAGAGCAAATTTGCTTGCCAAATTCGCTAAAAATGACGCCAAAGATGATGAGAATGGCTCCAAAAATTTGTGAGACGCTAAGTATTTCGCCAGCTATAAAGTAACCTATTAGCCCAGCAGAGACTGGCTCTAGGCAGAAAAATAGGGCCGCCTTGCTAGCGGTCGTGTATCTTTGGGCGATAGTTTGGACAAAGTAGCAAAAAATGGTGCCGATCACCGTCGTGATAAATATCGCTATGAAAAATTCCCTATCAAAATTTGGCACGATACTGCCATGAAAAAGCGCAAAAACAAGCGATAGCAGGGCATTTGTGAGAAAGACCACAAAGACAAGCAAATAAAGCTCGCTCTTTCTTACAAAGTGGCCATTTAGCGTCGTATAAAGCGCATAAAATATCGCGCAGATCAAAGCCAAAGCCTCACCAGCTCCAAGTGCGAGCGTGGCGCCACTTAATAGCCAAAGTCCAAAAATAGCAATAAATGCACCAAGGATAGCAAAAATGGTTATCTTATTTTTAAAAAAGGTAGCCGCCATAAAAGGCACTATCACACACTCAAGCCCCGTAATAAAGGCGACGCTCGAGCTAAAAGTAAGTTTTAGAGCATAAGTCTGCGCGGTAAATGATAAAAATAGCACCACGCCAAGGATTACACCGTATATAACGCTCTTTTTGTCAAATTTCTTAGCAAATTTAAGTGCGACAAAGCCCATAAATATGGCCGAGAGAAAAAACCGGCAAAAAAGCATGACAAAGACACCATTTGTCTTTAGCGCGTTTGCCATGGGTAAAAATGTAGCGCCCCAAACGATGGCAACTACGATAAGAGCGATGTCGGCTTTGTTTTGAGCGCTTAAATTTTTCATTTAAAGATCGAGTCTAGCACCTTTTTGCCGCTATCTAGGTTTAAGCCGCCTCTTAGCCCCTTTTCCTTCTCGCTCATCACGTTAAATAGCCCATCTAGCGTCTTTCTCGTGATATATGCGTTTAGATCCTCGCTATCTTCTGGCACGTACTCACTTGCGCCTAAATTTTTAGCTAGGCTCTTTACTGATTTTATCGTTTCGTTGTTTTTTGCTGAGCCACCGATGAAAGAATTTAGCCCATTATACGCAGTCGCAAAGCTATTGTCGCTCATCATCTTTTCGATTATCGGAGTAAACGCCGCCTTTAGCTTTTGGCTAGAACTTTGTTGCAAATACTTTGTGACGCTGTCACTGCCGGCGTTAAAGAGCTTTTTGACATCGGCCTCGCTCATATTTTTTATGCTATCGCTAAAAATTTCAGCAGCCTTTGGTACAGCCGTAGTTGCAGCGTTGTTTATCGACTTGCTAAGGTCCTGCGCCCACTTCTCGCCACCTACTTTTTTGGCTAAACTTGACGCCATCTCAAGGCTTTTTGGTAGTGGGATTTTAGCTGTGGCGTTGTTTATAAAGCCCTCTTTTGAAAGCTCGCTAACAGCAGCATTTAGCGCCTCGCTAACCATGCTTTTATAGTCGCCACTTGATGCGTGAGTGGCGATTTTAACGCCTTTATTTATCATATCATCCATGCTTGCAGCTTGTAAATTTAAAGCAAGCGCGCCGCAAAGGATCATAAGAGATCTTTTCATTTTCTTTCCTTTTTACAAATTTAGAACAAAATCATACAAAAAATATCTAAACACTTAAAATAAATTTAATCTTTTTAGACTACAATTCGTGCCTTTTAAAGGGGATTTATGGAGCTTTTACTTCTTAGCTTTGCTCTTAGCATGGATAGTGCTGCACTAAATATGGCAAATGGTGCAAGGTATAAAAATTTGGTTCTTAACAAAATTTTATTTATCGCATTTATGCTTGGCTTCTTTCAGTTTCTTATGCCGCTTGTCGGCTATTTTTTAGGTATTAGCTTTGCTAAATTTATAAGCTCTATTGATCATTTAATCGCTTTTTTTATACTCTGTTTTCTTGGCTTTAAAATGCTAAAAGAGGCCTGTAGTAGCGAAGCTAGCGAGTCATTGGGTATGGATCTTAAGACCATTTTTATAGGCGCATTTGCCACAAGCATCGACGCACTTGCCGTTGGCGTTACGCTTAGCTTTGAAGCGGTTAGCATATTTGAAAGTGCGTTCATCATCGGCGTAGTCTGCTTTGTGCTAAGCCTAGCCGCCTTTTATATTGGTAAATTTATGGGTGAAATTTTAGAGAAAAAGGCTTTGTTGTTAGGTGGAGCAATACTAATTTTTCTTGGTTTTAAAATTTTAATAACACATTTAATAGAAGATGGTGTGATCTTGGTATAAACTTTAAAAAAGACGTTATAAAGCAGTCCAAATAAAAGTAGAAATAAGATTAACTAGATTTTAAAGCTTATGTGGATAAGATTTTGTCTTTTAGAAGTGGTGACCCATACGAGACTCGAACTCGTGTTACCGCCGTGAAAGGGCGATGTCCTAACCGCTAGACGAATGGGCCACATGTCGGTTATGAAGTTGGGATTATATTTCTTTTATGCTTAATTTTACATTAAAAAGGAAAAATTTTTGAAAAAAATTTTATTTATTTTGTTGTCTATTTTTATTTTTACAGGTTGTGTAGCTACTAAAACACCGCAAAATTCGCAATCTTTTCAAGTTACTTTATTTTCACCAATGATAAAGATAAATGATGTTGGATTTTTCCATAAATATAAAAATGAGCTAAATTTGCAAATTTATAGTTCCGGTGTAAATACCGCAAATATAAGCATAAGAGATAAAATTTGTATAAATAGTGCTTGTTTTAACAAGATTGAGTTTAACGAGAAATTTTTTCTAGCTCCGCACTATGAAAGCCTTTTTGAAGAAATTTTACAAAGACAAAAGATTTACGACGGCAAGGGTTTTACGGCTACGGAGTGTGGCTTTAGTCAAGATCTAAGTTCATATTTTATAAAATACGAGGTTTGTGATAACTACGTCAAATTTGTAGATAGCAAAAATAAAATAAGAGTGATAATAAAAGAGTTAAAATGAGATATATAGGAGCTCACGTAAGTGCGGCCGGAGGTGTGTTTAACGCTCCGTTAAATGCTGCAAAAATAGGAGCGAATGCCTTTGCACTTTTTACGAAAAATCAGCGTCAATGGAGCGCTAAAGAGCTAAGTAGTAGCGAGATAGAGCAGTTTAAAGCGAATCTAAAAGCCTCTGGGATAAGTACTAGGCATGTTTTGCCACACAGTAGTTACTTGATAAATTTAGGTCATCCAGATGAAGAAGCAAGAGTAAAGTCGCTTGGGGCCTTTGTGGACGAGATAGAGCGTGCTAGCAAACTTGGACTACAGCTTTTAAATTTTCACCCAGGCTCGCACCTAAAGCAAATAAGCGAAAAAGAGTGTTTAGATAATATTGCTGGCTGTATAAACGAGGCATTAAAATGCACAAGTGGTGTTAAGCTTGTCATAGAAAACACGGCTGCGCAAGGATCAAATTTAGGCTTTAGTTTTAAGCAACTAGCCTATTTAATAGAGCGAGCAGACGATGAGAGTAGGGTTGGTGTTTGCTTTGACACATGTCATGCATTTGCTGCAGGATATGATCTAAGAAGTAAAGAAGCTTACGCCAAGACGATGGGGGAATTTGATGCGATCATTGGTTATAAATTTTTATCTGGCATGCATCTAAACGACGCTAAATTTGGACTTGGTTCAAAAAAAGATAGACACGAGAGTCTTGGCAAGGGTGAGCTTGGGCTTGTGGCTTTTGAAAATATAATAAATGATGATAAAATAGGCGAAATTCCACTAATATTAGAGACGATTGACGAGAGCATTTGGGAAGACGAGATAAAAATTTTAAGAAAATTAGAGAAGGAAAAAATATGAAAAAAGTGCTGTTAAGTATTGTTGCTACGTGCTCATTGCTAAATGCTGGCGGATATAAAGTACCTGAGCAAAGTGCTGATTCTTTGGGTCTTGCAGCTAGTAACGTAGCTTTTAGCTTTGGAGCTGATGCGGCTTATTTTAACCCTGCAAATATGATGTTTTTAGATGGACTTCATCATTTTGAAAGTACGCTTGGATGGTTTCATATAAATAGCATTAATTTTAAAACAGATAACGGTACGAGCTATAAATCAGAGAAATTTGACTCACTAGCCGGTACGTTTAGTTTTGTGTCTCCTGAAATTTATGAAAACTGGAAATTTGGTTTAGCTCTTGCTGTTCCAGCTGCTGTTGGTATCTCATGGGAGGACCCAGCGACTGCCTTTACTGGCAAGAGATTTAAGCTACAAGTTGTCGAGCTAAATCCAACAGCGGCATATCGTATAAACGATAAACTTGCTATTGCTGTGGGTGCTAGAGGTGTTTATAGCAAAGGTAAAATCGCAAGTGACTTTGGAAACATAGGCTATAGGGAGATAAAAGGCGATGGCATGGACTACGGTTACAATGTCGCACTTACTTATAGACCTATTGAGGATTTAAGCTTTGCTGTTACTTACCGCTCAAAGGTAAATTTGGAACTTAAGGGCCATACAGATGCTGATTTTAACGGAGCGCTAGCACCTATAAGCTATCATGGAAAGACTAGAGTTGAGATCCCACTTCCTGCTCAGTTAGTGCTTGCTGCTGGCTATAAATTTAGCGATCTAACTGTTTTGCTAGCTTTTGAGCGAACATACTGGTCTAAATTTAAAGAGTATGATTTTGAATACATAGATAAAGGTCCAGCTCACTCACATCCAGCTTTTGCAAGGCTAATGGACGATCCAGTTATAAAAAACGCAAAAGATACAAATACGTATAGATTAGGACTCGCCTATGATGTCAATGAAAAGCTTAGATTAATGGCTGGTTTTGCTTACGATGAGGATATTACAAGCAGTAAGCATACTGGCTTAGAGCTTCCAAACACTACGTCTAAGGCATATTCTCTTGGGGTAAATTATAAATTTACACCAAATCTTGAAATGGCACTTGGATATGTCTATCAACATCGTGACAAAAAGCGTGCAACAGGTATTTCAACAGCTGCTGGAAAAATGTCAGGCGAGTTTGAAACCGGCAAGATCCAGATCCTTGGTACGACTTTTAAATATACATTTTAGTTAGGGTCAAGAATGCGATACTCTTATAATAATTTTTATGAAATTTTAGTCAAAGTAGCCAAAGAAAGCCCAAATCAAGTAGTACTTTTTGAAGAAAAAGAGAAGCTAAAATATCGTGAACTAAAAGAAAATGTCGATAAAGTGGCAGCTTATTTGCAGCTTTGCGGGGTAAATTTTGGCGATAAAGTAGCCATGGCAGTGGCAAACTCAAAAGAATTTATCATTTCATATTTGGCTATAACGGCTATTGGCGGTATTGCAGTGCCAATGAATACCTTTTTAAAAACAAATGAGTTTGAATATATTATAAATGATTGTGGTGCTAGAGTGCTTTTTGTCTCTAGCTCGCTAGCTAAAGAGCTTATCGCCCTAAATGATCTTGAAATTTTAAGAAAGATAATCTGGATCGGACCAATACCAAAAAAACTTCAAAGCGCATCAAAGGACGAGTACGCAAGTATTGACGAAGAGTATGGAGAGAGTGCCTATCTCACTTCAACACCTCAAATTTCAAAAGAGGATATGAGCAAGGGCTATGAAAATAATGGAGTCATTAAAAATGTAAATTTTACTGAAGCTTTAAATCACAAATATGCTCTTAGTATCGCAAAGTATCCGAAAATAGATGATTTAATGCACATAATTTACACTTCAGGTACTACTGGTAAACCAAAAGGTGCGATGATAAGCTATAAAAATATCTTTTCAAATTTAATTGGAGCTCATGAACGTTTTATTGTTAAAACGAGCGATAGGTTTATTGTGTTTTTACCTATGTTTCATAGTTTTACGCTAACTGCAATGGTTTTACTTCCGATATTTGCGAGTGCTTCGATGGTTCTTGTAAAGTCGGTATTTCCATTTTCAAATGTACTAAAACAAACCTTGCTAAAGCGTGTAACTGTATTTTTAGGAATACCAGCTATCTATACAGCTATCGGTAAGGCAAAAATTCCTTGGTATTTTAGATGGTTTAATTGTATTAGGCTATTTGTAAGTGGTGCTGCTCCGCTTGCAAAGCAGACTATTGATGACTTTAGGGTGAAATTTCCACGCGCAACGCTAGTCGAGGGGTACGGACTTAGTGAATGTTCTCCGATCGTAGCTGCAAATTTATTCAATAAACAAAAGCTTTTAAGCGTAGGGCCGGTACTTGAGGGCTACGAGGTAAAGATTGTAAATGATGAGATGATGGAGCTTCCAATCGGCGAGATCGGTGAGATCATCATTAAGGGCGACTGTGTCATGCAAGGCTACTACGGTATGCCAAGCATCACCGACGAGACCATCATAAATGGTTGGCTAAAGACTGGTGATTTGGGTAAGGTTGATGAAGAAGGCTTTATCTACATTGTTGATCGTAAAAAAGACCTCATTATATCAAAGGGTATCAACATCTATCCGCGTGAGATCGAAGAGGTTATTTACAAACTTGAAGCAGTAGAAGCAACAGCAGTAATCGGTGTAAAAGACGTGCATGCTGATGAAGAGGTTGTGGCATTTATACAAGTAAAAGAGGGTATGGACTTAGATGAAAAAACAGTGAGAGAGCATCTAAGGAAAAATTTAGCAAATTTCAAAATACCAAAAAGTATCTATTTTGCCGAAGAGCTGCCTAGAAACGCGACTGGCAAGGTACTAAAACGTGTGCTAAAAGAGCAGATCAAGGATAAAATTTAGTGAAGTATTTGCTTGATTTTCTAAACCAAGACCTCAAAAAAAGCAAAATTTACGAGCTCATAAAGTGTGGTGACGAAGAGGGAGAAATCCTAAAATATCTAAGCAGAGCTTACGTGCAAGGAACAGCTAGTATGAGCGTTTATGAGCTACTTGGAGCTGTTTTTGGTACGCAAAACGAAAAGCAGCTTTTGTACTTAAAATTTATAAAAAATTTGCTTGATAGTGGCTGGATAGTGCAAAACTACAGCCTCTTTAAAATGCCAGAGAGCTCACAAAAAAACTCAAGTCAAGGGCTGCTTTCGCTGCTTCATTCAGAAATTTCTCTCTCAGCTACATTTTTAAAAATTCTTGAAGATGGCAACGCCGACATAAGCCTACCAGAGCACACAGCTTATGAAGATCATTTGGAGTATTTAAAAGATCAATTTTTAAAAATAGAACTTTACTCAAAGGCTGCCATTTTTGGCGATGGCTCAAATGATGCTAAAAAGCGCATAAATGAGCAAATTTCTGAGCTTACAAAGCGCATAAATGAGCGCATAAAACTAAGTAAAATTAGCCTAAAAATAGAGCAAATTTTTAAAGAAAATTCGCTTGACGAAAAAGAGCAGATCATATTTTTAGCCCTTTTAAAAGAGGAGTACGCAGGGGACTTTGAAAATGGACGCGATCTAAACACGTTAGTCGGACTAATAAGCAAAGATGAGCTTGAACGCATCAAAAATCGCACACTTTTAGAGGACGGCTCAAGGCTCATAGAGAGCGCTCTCATTGACTACGACGAGGTTTTAAACGCTTACGGCAATGTAAGCAAGAGCTTTTTTATAAATGAAGAGATCTTGCAAAGCATAATGCACCCAAAAAATGACAAAAATAGCAAAAAAATCAAGATCGAAAGCCTGGTAAAAGAGCAAGAAATTTTTGAGCTCATCGAGCCAGTAACTAGCCTAGAAGACGTCGTGCTAAACGAAAAGACAAAGCAGCTTTTAAGCACGATCCTAAAGCAAGTCGATAAAAAAGTCCTCGCCAGACTTAGTAGCTGGGGTATAAAAACTAGGAAAAACATAGATGCTAAGATCATCTTTTATGGCGAGCCTGGCACTGGCAAGACGATGAGTGCCGTTGGGCTTGCGAAGAGCCTAAAGAAGCAAATTCTAAGCTTTGATTGCTCAAAAATTTTAAGCAAATATGTTGGCGAGAGCGAGCAAAACGTAAGAAAAATTTTTGACACTTACAAAGAAATTTGCAAAAAAAGTGGCAGTGAGCCAGTACTTTTACTAAACGAAGCCGATCAGTTCTTAAGCACGAGAGTGGAGAGCTCAAGCGGCGCTGAGAAGATGCATAATCAAATGCAAAACATCTTTTTAGAGCAGATCGAACGCTTTGAGGGTGTGCTGATCGCTACGACAAATTTCTTGCAAAGCCTTGATGTCGCGTTTTCTAGAAGGTTTGACTATAAGATCGAGTTTAAAAAACCAGACTTCAACGGCAGGCTTGCCATTTGGCGTAAAATTTTGCCTGAAAATGCGAGCTTTGAAGATGGCTTTAGTGTAGAAAGGCTGGCTGAGTTTAACCTAAGTGGCGCTCAGATCGTCCTTGCACTAAAAAATACCGCCTTAAAAGTTGCGATAAAAGATGATGGAATTTTTACCTTTGAGGACTTCAAAACTACGATAGAGCGCGAACTAAACTCAAGCTTTGGCGAAGATAAAAAGATGGGATTTGGCTCTTAGGCCTTTTTCTTACCGACTTTAGTTATTTTGTATGGGATCAGCAGTAAGATGATACTTTGTGCCAGGACAAAGACAAAAGTGCCTATGATCACTGATGTGAGCGAGAAAATTTGTTTTTCGTCTATGAAAATTTGCACGAGTGTCACTACTAAAATCCATAGTAGGATAAATATCCACTCATAACCGTTTAGCATAAATTTAGCTCGCTCGCTTACCTCAAATTCGCTATCACAACCTTTGCAAATGAGTAGTTTTTTATCAAAAAAGTCCCAAAATTTTGAAATTTTGTTACTACCTTTATCGCAAAATATAAAACCACAAAGATAATAAAAGCAGCTAGAAAATATTCTTTTTTATTATTAAAAAATATTGAGTGGACTGCGCTAAATAGTGCTATCATCGCTATAAAAGAAGCACTGGCATATATCTCGTTTGCTATCTTAAAAAGATTTACCACTTCAAATTCGCTCCTGCACTTTTTGCAGCATCGCTTTTCTGGACCAAAAATGAGATAAGAAAACGTAAATTTATTGATTTTTTGACCGCAATTTTCACACCTAAAACAAAGCAACGAAATCACCACCCTTTTTTGATAATAAATATAAAGATTTGATTATATTTTAGTCGCACTTAAGCCACTATGAAAATTTAATAGATAAATTTGTCAAAGTAGCTTGTAAATTTTAGAAATTTATTGATTTATTTTATCAAGTAGTTCTTCGACCTCTTCTAGTGCAAAGGCCTCTTCTGAGCTTTGTTTTAAAAAATTTTCCATAAATTCTTTTTTCGAGATCGCAAGGTCAAGCTCCTTGTCGCTACCCTTTTGATAGGCTCCGATGCGAAGCAGGACCTCATTTTCTTTTAAAAGTGAGTAGAGGCGCTTAAATTTCATCGCATTTTGCTTGTGCTCTTTACTGGTCACATCTCCCATGACACGCGAGGCCGAGTTTTGAATGTTGATAGGTGGGTAAATCCCAAAGTCCGTTAGCTCACGGCTTAACACGATGTGTCCATCCAGGATCGAGCGGCTTTGGTCGGCTATCGGATCGCTCATATCATCGCCCTCGACAAGCACGGTGAAAAAGGCTGTAATGCTACCCTTCCCTTCCTCTTTGCCAGCGCGCTCCATTAGCTGAGGTAAAAGTGTGAGTGAGCTTGGTGGATAGCCCTTTGAGGTCGGTGGCTCGCCAAGTGCAAGGCCGATCTCACGTTGCGCCATCGCAAAACGTGTCACGCTATCCATGATGAAAAGCACATCATTGCCCTGCTGTTTGAAGTACTCAGCCACACTCATCGCACAAAAAGCACCGTACTTTCGCATGAGCGAGCTGTCATCACTGGTCGCTACGATGATGACCGTGCCCTCCAGGTCTCCGCCTAGGTTTTTTTCGATAAATTCAGGCACCTCGCGACCACGCTCACCTATTAGCGCTACTACTTTTATGGGAGCAAGCGTGTTTTTTACGATCATGCCCATTAGGGTTGATTTGCCCACACCTGAACCTGCAAAAATTCCCAGCTTTTGCCCTTTACCACAAGTAAGCAGTCCATCTATCGTCTTTATGCCGACGCTAAATGGTTCATTTATAAGCCCCCTTTTCATTGCATCTATCGGTGCTCTCATGATTGGCATATACTCAGTCGTATCAATCGCCCCTTTACCGTCTATTGGCTTCATAAATGGATCGACCACGCGCCCAAGTAAATTTGGACCAACTGGAATATTCATGCCTTGATCACTCTCGTAGACAAAGTCACCTATCCTAAATCCCTCGACAAAGCCAAACGGGCTGATATATGCACCATCTGTCTTTATCTGTGTAACCATGCCAAGACCATTTTTACTCTTATCTTTTGCAACTATGCGCACGATGTCGCCAATGCTTGGACGAAGTCCAGTGATCTCGATAGTCGTAGCTGTGATTTTAGTTATGATGCCAAAGGTGTTTGAGAGTTTCACACCCTCATTAAGCTTTAAATTTATATGTTCTAAGCTCAAAAATGCGTTTCCCTAGGCGAATTTATAAGCGAGAAAAATTCTCGTCTCGTGTCTGCGTTTTTGATAAAGCAACCCCTAAGAGCCGAGGTCGTAGTGGTTGAGTTTATCTTTTGCACGCCTCTCATTTCAACGCACATATGCCTAGCCTCAACCACCACACCAACGCCTTTTGGAGCAATCACATCCTCAAGTGCTTTTGCGATCTGCTCGGTCATCTGCTCTTGGATTTGAAGGCGTCTTGCGTAGATATTTACCATGCGTGGAATTTTACTAAGACCAACGACCTTGCCATTTGGAATGTATGCGACGTGCACGCGGCCGATAATCGGCAACAAATGGTGCTCACAAAGGCTGTAAAACTCGATGTTTCGCATGAGAACCATTTCATTATTTGAGCTAGTAAATAGCGCATCACCTAGAACCTCTTTGGGATCTTGCTCGTATCCGCTGGTGAGAAATTTAAAAGCTTTGTAAACACGCTCTGGAGTTTTTAAAAGCCCCTCTCTATTTGGATCCTCGCCTATAATAGTTAGCATATTTTTAACCGAATTTTCAAAACTCTCTTGCATAAATTTTCTCCATAATTTTATTGCCAAATTCTACGTTAAAACGCCTTTTATATCTATAAAAATTTACAAATTTACAATGAAATAAGGAAAATTCTGCTATATTTTTGGCTAAAAATTTGTATTTATAAAGGAAATCGATGGAAATCAAAATCAAAGCTCTAGATAGCGTAAATACTCTAGCAAGCACGACCGTAAGTGCAGATGCTATAAAGTCTAGCGTAGAAAAGCTAGCAAAAAAAGCAGCAAAAACTATGAAAGTAGATGGCTTTAGACAAGGTCACGTTCCGGTTGCTGTTGTGCTAAAACGCTATGAAAAAGAGCTAACAAGCGACGCTGAGCAAGATGTTTTAAGAGATGTAGTAGAAGAGGCTATCAAACAAGCAGGAAAGAAAAATGACGATCTTATCGGCGAGCCTATCGTTTCAAAATTTGATAAAAAAGACGGCAATATAGATGTTGAGTTAACAGTTTCATTTAAGCCAAGCGTCGATGTGAGCGGCTATGAGAGTCTACTACCTGAGTTTTCAAACCCACGTGTATTGAAAAAAGATATCGATGAGAAAAAGAGCGAGCTTTTAAAAATGATAGCTCCACTTGAAAAAGTAGAGGGCAAAAGAGGCCTAAAAGTAGGCGACTTTGCAAAATTTGACTTTGAAGGTTTTGTTGATGGCGTTGCATTTGATGGTGGCAAGGCTGAAAACTACGTTCTTGAAATCGGTTCAAACCAATTCATCCCAGGTTTTGAAGATGGCATGGTAGGTATCAAAGCTGGCGGCGAAAAAGATATCGAGGTTAAATTCCCAGAGAATTACGGTGCTGCAAATCTAGCTGGCAAAGACGCTATCTTTAAGATAAAACTTCATGAGATTCAAGAGAGAAAGATCCCTGAAAAACTAGACGAAGATATGCTAAAAATGGTACTTCCAAATGAAGAGAAACCAACTGAAGAGTTACTTGAAGAGCGCATAAAAGAGCAAATCCGCCAAGAGAAAATTTATAAACTTATAAATGATGAGCTAAAACCAAAATTTGCTGAAGCTGCAGTTGAGAAATTTAAATTTGATGTGCCAAAAAATATAGTTGAGCAAGAGATCGATATGCAGTTTAGAAATGCTTGGAGTTCATTTACTCCAGAAGATATGCAAAAATTTAGAGAAGACAAAGATGCTCTTTCTAAAAAACGCGATGAATATAGAAAAGATGCCGAAAATAGCGTTCGCTTAACTTTCATCATCGATGAGCTAGCTCGCGTAAGAGACGTGAAAGTGAGCGATCAAGAGGTTGTTCAAGCGATTTATTTTGAGGCTTATAGAAGTGGCCAAGATCCAAAAACACACCTTGACATGTACCGCAATCAAGGCATGCTTCCGGCTATAAAAATGTCAATGATTGAAGAGAAGCTATTTAACGAGCTTTTTAACAAAGAAAAAGACGATAAAAAAGCAAGTAAAAAAGAGAAGGCTGAGTAATGAGCTATTACGTCCCTGTCGTAGTTGAAAGAACTAGCAGAGGTGAGCGAAGCTATGATATTTATTCTCGTCTTTTAAAAGACAGGATCGTTATGTTAAGTGGTGAGATAGAAGATGGCATGGCCGCTTCTATCGTTGCTCAGCTTTTGTTTTTGGAGGCTGAAGATCCTGATAAAGATATCTATCTTTACATAAATTCACCAGGCGGTGTGATAACAAGTGGCTTTAGTATCTATGATACTATGAACTATATAAAGCCAGATGTTTGCACTATCTGCATTGGTCAGGCCGCTAGCATGGGTGCATTTTTATTAAGCTGTGGTGCACCAGGTAAAAGATATGCATTGCCAAATTCTCGCATCATGATACACCAACCACTTGGCGGTGCTAGAGGACAAGCGACCGATATCGAGATACAAGCTCGTGAAATTTTGCGTTTAAAAGAAATTTTAAATGGAATTTTAGCCAAGAATACAGGTCAAAAACTAAGCAAGATCGTAAAGGACACAGAACGTGATTTCTTTATGAGTTCAGCAGAGGCTAAAGAGTATGGACTTGTTGATAAAATTTTGGAGAAAAGTTTCAAATAAGGCTTAACTGTGATAAAGATAGATAATGCCCCAGATCCTAAGAAAAAAGTAGTTGAAGTAAAGCCTGCTCAAGAAAAAGAGAAGGTAAGTATCTATAAATTTTCAGAGGATGTTTTACATGAGTTAAGTGACGATAATGTTCCTTCTACACCAAATAATTATTCTATCTATTTTGAAAAAATGCTTGATGGGCAGTCTGATGATTTCAGAAAAGAGATTGGTGATATCATAGTCGCAAATTCTGAAATTTCAGTGCCTGCAAATGGTAATATTTCTATTGAAAAAGAGATAAAACAAGGTTTTATTCAAATAAAAAGCATGCTCCAAGCTGTGGTGCTAATCTATAAAAATTTAGGCATTATGAGAAGTCTAGTGCAAAAACGTATGGATGCACTTAAAAATAACACAAATATCCTAGCTCTTCAAAATGTCCTAAGTGCATTTAATAATGATCTAATAAAATTAAATAGTCTTATGGACAAGCATCTTGACGTTATCAAGGTCAGCTATGATGAAATAGCGAAGATGCTTAAATCTATTGAAGAGCAGTCTATTTATGATACGACATATGAAGTCTATAATAAAAAATTTTTGGTAGCTACGGTACAAAGTGAAGTAGAAGCTGTTAGAAGATATGGATATAACGCATCGCTTTTACTAGTAAGAGCAAAAGATAGATTTACAAATCGCGTTAAAAATTTAAAAGAGCGAAATAACATGTTTAAGGCTATGTCGCAGCTTCTTTTAAGAACCTCAAGGAGAAGTGATATAGTTGCTCATTATGGGGATGGCTGCTTTGCTATGGTTATGAAATATACCGATGAGCAAGGCACAAAACAAGCTTGCAATAGAATTTTAAACATGCTTTCGTCTATACCTTGGAAAATAGATGGCGAAGAGTGCAAACTCGACATCCAAGTAGTTTCTAGCATGATAACAAAATCAAAAAGTGCTGAGGAGCTAATCTCTTATTCTTTAGATCAATTGATGCTTACGCAAGACGATGAACAGCCTATATTTTTAGGCGAAGAAGCAGGAGTTGAAGTTTGATCTTAGAGGTTTTATCTTACCCAAATAAAAAACTTTATGAAATTTCTAAAGAAGTTAAAAATTTCGACGAAGAGCTTCACAAGCTGCTCGATGATATGTATGATACGATGATAGCAAAAGAGGGCATCGGTCTTGCTGCCATTCAAGTAGGTGTTGCAAAAAGAATTTTTATTATAAATTTAGTTAACGAAGAAGGCGTGCAAGATAAAGAAAATCTAATCGAGATCATAAATCCAAAATTTGAGCTACGTGAGGGCGAGTGTGTCTACCAAGAGGGTTGCCTTAGTGTGCCTGGCTTTTATGAAGAGGTAAAAAGAAGTGAGGCTGTTGGCATAAAATATCAAGACCGTTTTGGTAAAGAACAAAGCCTAAGAGCTGATGGGCTTCTAGCGATCGCTATCCAGCATGAAAATGACCACTTGGATGGACATCTTTTTATAGAAAAAATAGGCTTTAACAAACGCAAAAAATTTGACAAGGAATATAAAAAGCAGAAAAAAGAAAAAATATCATGAAGTCCCTAAGATGTGCTACTTACGGCGATGGGCTAAAGATAATTGACGTTGAGTCTATCTTCTCTCGTGGGCTTCCTGGTTTTAGCATCGTTGGGCTTGCAAGCACAAGTATCAAAGAGAGTACAGAACGCGTAAAAGCAGCACTTCTAGCACTTGATTTTTCTTTTCCAGCACAAAAGATTACCATAAATTTATCCCCTTCAGATTTGCCAAAGAGCGGCTCACATTTTGACCTAGCTATCGCTCTTCTTATAGCTCTTCAAAAGGCAAAAAACTTAGAGAAAATTTTTGTATTTGGCGAGCTTGGACTTGATGGAAGCGTAAAAAGCACAACAAATTTATTTTCTATCTTACTTTTTTTAAGCACGCAGGTAAAAAATACAAAAATTCTAGTGCCAAAAGAGATAGCTCAAAAAGCTTCTATGATCCCAAATTTAGAGATTTATGCTGTTAGTACTTTGGAAGAGGCGATCAGATTTTTTAGCGATGAAGAATTTGCAAAAAGCATACGTTTTAACGCTACGCATGAGCTATTTTCAAACGTGATAGAAATTTCTGGCAAAAGATACGTTCCAAATTTAAACTTCGAGCTTGATTTTAAGGACGTTTTGGGTCAAGAAAGAGCCAAAAGAGCCTGCGTTATTGCAGCCGTTGGCATGCATAATATTTTATTTGAAGGCAGTCCAGGCAGCGGTAAAAGCATGTGCGCAAAACGCCTCGTCTACATCATGGCGCCACAAAGCTTAGAAGAGGTGCTAAAGTCTGCCGCCTACCGCTCTTTAAACCTTCAAGATAGCGAATTTACAAGCACTAGAGCCTTTCGCTCGCCCCATCACACTTCAACCAAAAGTTCAATCTTTGGCGGTGGCTCAAATGTCGCAAAGATCGGTGAAATAGCACTTGCAAATGGCGGAGTGCTATTTTTTGATGAGTTCCCTCACTTTTCAAAGCAAGTCATCGAAAGCCTGAGAGAGCCACTAGAAGACAACCAAATCCACATTGCAAGAGTAAATTCAAAAGTAACTTATGAGACTAAATTTGTCTTCGTAGCAGCTCAAAATCCATGCCCTTGCGGAAATTTATTCTCTCGCAATTTAAATTGCAAATGTAGCGAAAATGAGATAAAAAACTATAAATCAAGAATTTCAGCTCCAGTGCTCGACCGCATTGATTTAAAAGTTGCTATGGACGAGAGCTCACCAAATGATAGGTCAAGTTTGAGCTCACAGCAAATGAGCGATATGGTTTTAAAGGCGTTTATCTTTCAAAAAAAACGCGATCAAGATGAGCTAAATGGTAAGCTAAATGACACACAAGTAGAAAAATTTTGTCTACTAGATAATGAAGCAAGAGAAATTTTACAAAAGGCAGCCTTGAAGTACAATCTTTCCCAAAGGGGCATAAAAAGGACGCTCAGAGTGGCTAGAAGCATCGCTGATCTTGATGAGAGCGAGCAAATTTTAAAGTCCCACATCTTAGAGGCGCTTAGTTTTAGGGCATAAAGATGAAAAATTTATATTTAGATACGAGAATTTTGGACGAGCGAGCAGGCGAGAAATTTGACCTTAGCGAAGAAATTTTAATGGAAAATGCCGCCGCTGGCATAGCAAATTTTATCCGTAAGAAATTTAAAAAAGGCGTGAGGGTGCTTGGTGTTTGCGGAAGTGGCAACAACGGTGCTGACGTGCTTTGTGCGTTAAGAATGCTTGAGGGTGAGTTTGAATGCGAATTTATATTAGCTGGTCAGAATTTAAAACTACTTGCGAGCAAGCAGCTTGAACGTGCAAAACTAGCTAATGTGCGAGAAAGTCACGATATAGACACCAGCTTAAAAGAAGCGAAGTGTGTTATAGACGGACTTTTTGGCTCTGGTTTAAATAGAAATTTAGACAAAAAGCACATAGAGCTTATCTCAAAGATAAACAAAAACTCTGCCTACACCATCGCTTGCGATATGCCAAGTGGACTAAGTAGCGAGGGTAAGGAGCTAGGTGCTTGTGTAAAAGCAGATATTACGATCACGATGGGAGCTAGAAAGCTTGGACTTTATAGCGACGCTGCAAAAGACTTTGTTGGCAAGATAAAGGTAGCTGATCTTGGTATAAGCGCGCAAAACTACGAATGCGAGAGTGACTATCATTTGCTTGAAAAATGCGATCTTGTACTTCCAAATAGAAAAAATCAGTGCGTAAACAAGGGCGACTTTGGCCACGCATTTATCATATCTGGCGAGCACATAGGAGCTAGCAAACTTTGCGCAAAGGCGGCATTTGCCTTTGGGACCGGGCTAGTTAGCGTGATAGGCGAGCAGGGTTTAAATTTACCAACGCACATCATGCAAGCTAGCAAGTTAAGCGAGAAAATGAACGCTGGAGCCGTTGGCATGGGTCTTGGCGAAAAAGGCATAAAAGAGCTTGATGCACAAATTTTAAAGGGCAAAAAGCTTGTGCTTGACGCTGATATTTTTTACAGTGCAAAAGTGATTGATCTACTAAATGAAAACTGTGTTTTGACGCCCCATCCAAAGGAATTTTGCTCACTTTTAAGGCTTTGCAATATAGCAGATATCGACGTAAAAACATTACAAGAAAATAGATTTACTTACGCTAAGTCTTGGAGCGAGAAATTTAAAGCTGTACTTGTGCTAAAAGGCGCAAATACAATAATTGCTAAAGATGGAAAAATCTATATCATGCCTTATGGCAAAAACACACTTGCAAAAGGTGGCAGTGGTGATGTGCTAAGCGGACTTGTGCTTGCTCTTTTAGCTCAAGGCTACGAGCCACCGGATGCTGCCATCTCGGCTACACTAGCTCATGCACTTAGCCTTAGAAATTTTGGCAAAAACAGTTACGCGCTCGAGCCAACAGATATTATAAAAGGAGTAAAATGCTTACGAAAAAAATAGCCGTACTTTTTAGCGGTAGTGGCTCAAATTTAGAAGCGATACTTAAAAAAGTTCATAATCAAATTTTTAATGGCATAAAAATCGAAGTTTGCCTTTGTATCTGCAACAAGCCAGGCGCATACGGTATAGAGCGTGCTAAGAAATTTGGGCTTGATACGACGATAATAGAGAGTGCCAAATTTGCAAATAGAGAAGAATTTGATGCTGCAGTTGTGGAGCAAATTTTAAAAAGCGGCGCCGAACTAACGGTGCTTGCTGGGTTTATGAGGATATTAACTCCTGTTTTTACATCAAAGATAAAAGCCATAAATTTACACCCTTCTATATTGCCACTTTTTAAGGGCGCTCATGCGATAAAAGAGAGCTTTGAGAGCGATATGATGATAGGCGGTGTCAGCGTGCACTACGTGAGCGAGGAGCTTGACGGAGGTAAACTCATCGCACAAAGAGCGTTTGAAAGAGAAGATGGTATGAGCTTAGAGGATTGGGAGAGCAAAATCCATGCGATAGAGCATGAAATTTTGCCTGATAGCATAATAAAAATTTTAACAAAGGAAGCAAATGTTTGAATGGTTTAGTTCGCCAGAAGCGTGGATATCACTACTTACGTTAACTGGCTTAGAGATAGTTTTAGGCATAGATAACATTATATTTATCGCTATTTTGGTAGGTAAAC
Source organism: Campylobacter sp. (assembly GCF_052169515.1). Classification (GTDB taxonomy): domain Bacteria; phylum Campylobacterota; class Campylobacteria; order Campylobacterales; family Campylobacteraceae; genus Campylobacter_A. The sequence goes on along the minus strand of NZ_JBQNCH010000018.1, from coordinate 1,243 downwards.
TACCTCCGCAGCAGCGTGGCAGTGGTAGGATTGTCGGCCTAGGGCTAGCTATGGTGACTAGAATTTTACTTTTACTTTCATTGTTTTGGATCATGAAGCTTACGAAGCCGCTATTTACTATTGCAGAATTTAGCATAAGTGGCAGGGATTTGGTGCTTATACTAGGTGGTCTATTTTTACTTGTAAAATCAACCCTTGAAATACATTCTAGTGTTTCTGGTGATGGCGAAGAGCATAAAGATAGTAAAAAATCACATGCAAATTTCTTGGTTATTGTAAGCGAGATAGCTGTTTTGGATATCGTTTTTTCTCTCGATAGTGTTATCACAGCTGTTGGAATGGCTGAGCATATAGAGATAATGATCATAGCTGTTATTTTAGCAGTTGGTGTAATGATGGTAGCATCAAAAGGTATTTCTAATTTTGTAGATAATAACCCGACTATAAAAATTTTAGCACTCGCATTTTTGGTGCTTGTGGGCATGACACTAGTTGCTGAAGGATTAGGATTTCATATTCCAAAGGGATATATCTATTTTGCGATGGCGTTTTCATTGGCAGTAGAAAGTATAAATATATATGCCAAAAAGAAAAAAGATGGTTTGTTGCACTAATAGGAATTTAACAAAATGTAGATAAAAAATATTGACCACATTGTTATTGTAGTAAGCGATATAGAAAAAGCGATTAAATTTTACTGCGAAATTTTAGGGATGCAGCTTTGCAAAAATAATGGTCGCATCTCATTAAAATTTGGCTCACAAAAGATAAATTTACATAAATTTGAAGGTGAGTTTTTACCATCTGCAAAATATCCCAAAAAAGGTAGTACTGATATTTGTTTTGTAGTGGATGATCTTATAGAAAATGTACGCGCTGAGTTACTTGAAAAGGGTGTAAAATTTGAGCTTGATATCGTAGAGCGAAATGGAGCACTTGGTGCTATGAAAAGCTTGTACTTATACGACTTTGATGGAAATTTGATAGAACTTAGCTCATATAAAAAATAATTTTTCTAGTAAACGTCCATTTGCAATTTAAATAAGTCTCTTTTTTTGCACTAAGAAAAAAAATATTAGTTTAAGTATTTTTTAATTGACATTAAAAAAAAATCTAGTTAAAATACGACTTTTTAATGAGGTAGTGGCATAAACTTACAAACACGACTCAGGCGGGGTGTAGCGCAGTCTGGTTAGCGCATCTGGTTTGGGACCAGAGGGCCGAAGGTTCGAATCCTTTCACC
>NZ_JBQNCH010000017.1:0-50591 GCF_052169515.1 Campylobacter sp. | reverse complement strand
GGCAGTTTAGCGACCGTCTGCTCGGCGTCCCAGATCGAGTTTAGCAGGAACGTCCCGCCCTCGCGGATACCGTCTATGACGTCGTAAATTTCAAGATACGCCGCGACCGAGCAGGCTACGAAATGCGGATTTGAGACGAGATAGGTCGAGCGGATCGGATTTTTACCGAAACGCAAATGCGATCGCGTATAGCCGCCTGATTTTTTACTATCGTAGGCAAAATACGCCTGCGCATAAAGATCGGTTTTATCGCCGATGATTTTGATGGAGTTTTTATTCGCTCCTACTGTACCGTCCGCGCCAAGGCCGTAAAATAGGCACTCTTTTACGCTTGCGTCGCTTAGCGAAATTTTCTCGCCGACTTTTAGCGAGGTAAATGTCACGTCGTCCTCGATACCGACGGTAAAGCCGTTTTTAGGCCCCTCTAAATTTAAGTTTTCAAAGACCGCTAGCATCTGAGCAGGATCGACGTCTTTTGAGCTTAGGCCGTAGCGGCCACCTACGATCACAGGCTGATTTTTACGTCCGTAAAACGCAGCCTTGACATCCAGATATAGCGGCTCGCCTAGGCTTCCAGGCTCTTTCGTGCGGTCTAACACGGCGATCTTTTCTACCGTCTCAGGCATCACGTCAAAGAGGTATTTTAGGCTAAACGGACGATATAGATGCACCTTTAGCACACCTACTTTTTCGCCCTTTGCGCGTAGGTGATCGACGACTTCTTCGAGAGTTTGCGTTACCGAACCCATCGCGACCACTATGCGCGTAGCGTGCGGATCGCCGTAATAATTAAACGGTCTATAATCGCGTCCCGTGATTTTTGAAATTTCTTTTAGATACTCGGCCACGATATCAGGAATCGCGTCGTAGTAGCGGTTAGCTAGCTCGCGCGTCTGAAAGTAAATATCGTCATTTTGCGCTGTACCGCGAGTTTTAGGACTCTCGGGGCTTAGCGCCTCGTCTCTAAATTTTTGCAGCGCCTCGCGGTCTAGCAGTCTATCAAAGTGCGCGTAGTCAAATACCTCGACCTTTTGTATCTCGTGGCTCGTGCGAAATCCGTCGAAAAAGTGCAAAAACGGCACGCGACCCTTGATCGCTGCTAGATGCGCGACGCCGGCGATATCCATGACCTCTTGCACGGAGCCGCTTGCCAGCATAGCAAATCCCGTCTGGCGACAGGCATAGATATCCTGATGATCGCCAAAGATTGAAAGCGCCTGAGCCGCGATAGAGCGAGCGCTCACGTGGATGACGCCGGGTAGTAGTTGGCCTGCGATTTTGTACATATTCGGGATTTTTAGAAGTAGACCTTGAGAAGCCGTGTATGTAGTAGTTAGCGCGCCTACCTGCAACGAGCCGTGTACGGTGCCTGCAGCTCCGCCCTCGCTTTGCATTTCGACGACTTTAACCGGCATGCCGAATAAATTTTTCTTGCCCTGAGCCGCCCACATATCGGTGTAATCAGCCATCGGCGAGCTAGGGGTGATCGGGTATATGCCCGCAACCTCCGTAAATGCATAAGCCGCGTGCGCCGCAGCCTCGTTTCCGTCCATAGTTTTCATTATTTTAGCCATTTTTCCGCCTTAAAATTATCTTAAAAATGGCTTTATTATAGAAAAAAAATCCAAAATTTGTCATTAATCTCTGTCATTAATAAATTTAAAATTTATAAATAACTAAAATTTAAGGCTAATTCCATTATTGTAAAAGTAAAGTAGAAGGATAAAATTTTGATAAATGTCCATAAAATAGCCTATTTAAGAGTTATTGCACTAACTTTTGGAGCTTTTATATTTAATACAACAGAATTTGTACCAGTGCCACTTCTAAGCGATATGGCAAAAGATTTTGGTATGAGTACGGCCGATACTGGACTTATTATCACGATCTATGCATGGAGCGTGACGATATTATCTTTGCCATTTATGCTTTTGACTGCAAATTTAGAGCGAAGGTCGCTACTCTTAAAAATTTTTATACTTTTTGTGGCTTCTCACGCACTTTGTTCTGTTGCTTGGAATTTTACGGTTTTGACGATCGGCCGTGTGCTTATCTCTATCTCTCATGCTATATTTTGGTCGATCACCGCCTCGCTTACCGTTAGGGTGGCGCCTATCAATAAAAGTTCGCAAGCTCTTGGTCTTTTAGCACTTGGCACCTCGCTGGCGATGATACTTGGCTTGCCACTTGGCAGGATAATAGGTGACGCCTTTGGTTGGCGTATTACATTTGGACTGATTGGGGTTTTGCAGTAGGAGTTGGTTTTTGGTTGCATAAAATTTTACCGATTTTGCCTAGTAAAAACTCAGGCTCCCTAAAAAGCTTACCAGAGCTTGCTAAAAATGGTTTTTTAATGGTTATATTTTTGCTAACAGCTATTGTTGTGAGTGCGCATTTTAGCACTTATAGCTACATCGAGCCATTTGCAAAGGGCATTAGTGGTTTTAGTGGCAAATTTATCACTATATTTTTGCTCATATTTGGTGCCGCTGGTATCGTGGCAAGCTGGCTTTTCTCTAAATTTTATAGGCTTATTCCAAATGCCTTTTTAACTCTTTCTATCACACTTATTTTGGCTTGTTTACTAGCACTAAAATTTATCGCCACAAATGAGTTTTTAATGCTTGCGCTTGCCTTTATCTGGGGGCTTGGCATAGCTGGGATAAATATGAGTTTTCAGATAAAGGTACTAAATTTAGCTTCAAACGCTACAGATGCTGCGATGGCGATATACTCAGCCATTTACAATATCGGCATCGGAGCAGGGGCGCTAATAGGGCATCAAACGATAGTTCGCCTTGGCGAAGAAAATATTGGCAATGTTGGCGGTATCTTTGCAGCAGCTGGTCTTGTCGTTTTTCTTGCAGCAGCGGTTAAATTTAGGACAAAAGAGCTCAAAAAGTAAATTAAATGAAAATTTTTATTTTAGTTTTAAAAAAGCTTTTCTGCACTAGAATTTGACCAGTTAAATTCGCTCAAAGGAGTATAAAATGGCTTTTGGGGGTATTATAATCGGTCTTGTGACCCTTTTTGTAGTGGGATTTGCTATCATCAAAGGCAAATACGCACCACTTGTTCTATTTCTCTCTGGCGTTTTTATGTTGATCTGCTCGGTCTTGCTCGGCACTGGACACTTTATGCCAAAGCAGGCTGTGCCAACTGGCAACTCATACTTTGACATCGTAGAGTTTATACGCTACATGTTCTCGAACAGACTCTCAAATCTCGGCCTTATCATCATGTTTATGGTCGGTTTTGCAAGCTACATGACGCATATCGGCGCAAATCACGCCTTTGTTGGCATCGCTACAAAGCGCTTTAAGATGATAAAAAACCCTTACATCATGGTTTTTGTCGCTTTTTTTGTCGCAAAGCTCATAAGTATGGTCATCACAAGCGCTGTTGGGCTTGGAGTTTTGTGTCTTGCGCTACTTGGGCCAGTGCTCATCTCGCTTGGGCTAAATAAACTAACAGTAGGCTCTATCTGCGCGATGTCTGGAGCGGTCTCGCTCGTGCTTCTTGGTGCTTCAACGGCCGCTGCTGCAAAGGCTACGCAGCTTAGCATACTTGATTATGTATTTACCTATAAAATTCCAGCAGGCCTGCCAACTACGCTAGTTATCGGTATCGCTCTAGTTTTTTGGAACAGATATCTGGACAAAAAAGAGGGCTGGGTTTGTAGTGAGCATGTGGGCGATGTGATGGAGTTTGAGGGGACAAAAGAAGAGCTAAAAGAGGCGCCTAAAATTTACGCACTTTTGCCCTTTTTACCTATGATCTTGGCGGTGGTTTTCTCACGCTACGCTATCGCTTCTATTAAGCTTGATATCTCAGCTATCATCATCATCTCAGTAGTTATAGCCATGTTCTTTGATGCAGTTAGATGTAAATTTAAATTTGACGCTATCGCCGAGGGTGTGAAGGTCTTTTTTAACGCTATGGGTAAGAGTTTAAGCGGCGTAGTCGTTCTGATCATCGCAGCTGGCGTCTTTGCAGAGGGATTTAAGGCTCTTGGCATGATAGACGCAATCATAAAGCTTGCAAATACTCTAGGGCTTGCCGGCTTTGGCATGTCGGTACTTTTCGTAGTCATCACGACCATAGTTACCATCATTTCTGGCTCAAATGGAGCGAGCTTTTATCCGCTCATAGAAATGGTCCCACAAATCGCATCTAAACTAAATGTAAGCTCTGTCATGCTCGTACTTCCTATGCACCAAGCTTCAACGATCGCCCGTCCGATCTCGCCAGTCTCAGGCGTAGTCATAGCCATAGCCGGCATGCTTAAATGCAGCCCAATGGATATCGTAAAACGCTGCAGTGTGCCTGCTATCTTGGGCCTAGTAAGTCACCACATTTTTGTATTTTTACTTTCGTTGTGAGGTTAGTATGAGAGAGGCTATTTGGGACTTTAGTGACGCTTATGGTGATTTTGATGATGTTAAATTTAAAGAGGCGTTTGTAAATTTAAAGGCTCTCGTTTTGCAAGCTAAAAATTTGGCTCGCAAAACGAGCGATCTAAATTTAGCTATAAACGCTTATGAGCTTGCTTTTGTTGAGCTAAATTCGCTTTTGGCATTTTGCAGATGTAAGATGAGTAGTGATGTAAAAGATGAGAGAGTAAGCGACATAGAGGCCTATCTATTATCTGACATGGCAAATTTAGAGCAGGCAAAGGTGGCTATCTTTAAAACCATAGATACGCTCGATGTCTCAAATTTCTTTTTTAAAAGTGGTGAATTTAAAAAGATAAAGCCGCTATATGATGAGCACAAAAACAGTTACCAAGCAAAGCTTAGCCCAAAAAGCAGTGAATTTTACGATCAAATTTCAGTTAGCAACTTTGCACCGATTTATGGCATATTTAGGCACTTAAACAACCTCATATCAGTTGAGGCTACAAATAGCTCTGGCGAAAAAGGCGTCTATAGCTATGCAAAATGCGCTGGAGTCTTAAAGGGCTCGCCAGATCAAATGTTAAGAAAAAACGTCTTTTGCGGACTAAAAGAGCACTATAAAAAACATGCAAATTTGTATGCAGACTTACTAAATATGCTAGCTGGCTTTAGGCTGAGCAAATTTAAAGCTGCAAAAACCGACTTTTTATCGCCAAGTTTGGAGCAAAACAAGATCAGCAAAGAGGCACTTGATGCGATGTTTGAGGCAGTTTACATGAGGCTAGAAAAGATAAGAGAGTGCGTGAGTCTTAGGGCAAAGTACCTCCCAAATGGCGAAATTTACGCCTGCGATCTTTTGGCTCCATCACCATTTGCCAGCAAGGATAAATTCTCTTACGAAGAGGCTATAAATTTTATCCTCGCTGCGCTTAGCAAGGTCGATAATGAGGCTTGCGATTTTGTAAAAATGATGATAGAAAAAGGCTGGGTGGAGGCTGATGTGCGTGACAACAAAGCTGCTGGGGCATTTTGCGTCTGGCTTGGTAAATTTAAGCAGCCGCGCCTCTTTTCAAGCTACACAGGTGCGCTATCTCACGTCATACAGCAGGCTCACGAACTTGGTCATGCCTGGCACTACTGGCTCATGCGTGACATCTGCGCATTACATCAAAGGCCGCCTATGAGCCTAGCTGAGTGCGCTAGTACATTTAACGAAGCCCTGCTTAGAGATCATCTAAGAAAAAGCAGCAGCGATGATAAATTTTGTTTTGATATCCTATGGCAGGAGCTAAAATCAGCGGCAAATTTCATGCTAAATATCGGCGTTAGGTTTGAGTTTGAGAGTGCTTTTTTAAAAGCTAGGCAAAATGGTGTCGTAGGCGTTAATGAGATAGAAAATTTGATGCAGCAAGCGTGGTGTAAATTTTATGGAGACTCCACAAAAGATATGGAGAGTATTTTGCCTTATTTTAAGCTACATTTTTACAAAACGGATCAATACATCTACAACTATCCTTATATGATCGGCTACTTGATATCGCAGTTTTTAATGAGCGAATTTGAAAAAGATAGCGCTAAATTTCTAGCTAGATACAAGGCATTTTTAATGGATAGTGGCGTGATGAGCGTTGAGGATTTACTAAAAAAACACTTTAAAAAAGATGCTAGAAAGTGTGAATTTTGGCTTGAATGCATTGATAATGCACTGCGATACATAGATGACTTCAAAAAGCTAGAAAAGAAGATAATTTTCTAAATTTAAGCTTCCAAATTTAACCAAGGACGTTACAAATTTCTACATATAAGTGATAATAAATATCATAACTAAGAATAATTTTAGCAAAGCTTTCTTATAATCGTTATCAGAAAATAAATAAATTTTAGGAGCTTGTTATGTCAGTTTTAGTTATCGGAGCAGATGAGATAACGCCTATTAAGGCGGTTTTGCATGATTTGGGAGCTGAAAAGATAGAACACTGGGACGCTAGAAATGAAAACCGCGTAAATCGCAAGCCAATCCCTCAAGACACCGAGTGCGTGGTGATGCTAACTAGTTTTTTAAACCACAACACGATGAAGACCATTAAAACTCAAGCAAAAAAGAGAAATATCCCTATCGTTTGTGCAAAAAGAAGTGTTAGTTGCGTATTTTGCGAGTATTGTAAGGTCTTTGGCCTAGATAAGGAATTTGGATGCAAAGAATAATCAATGAAATTCGGACTTTTATCAGATATTGGCGAAATAACTCCAAGTATTTTTGCAAAGCTTGATAAGCTTTCACGCGCAAAAATTTTCATCGCACTTTATAATGTTGGCGTAGAAGGTGAGCTAAAAATTCCGCTTTCTTACGCTAAATTTCTAAATTTCAAAGAAATTTTTGAGGCCAGGATAAATTTCTTACTTCGTGAAAAATGTCTAAATTTTAAGCCAGTAGATCGCTTTTGCCTTCCCTCAAATATCATCATAAATGCTTATTTAAACGGTGATTTTTCGAAGATAAAATTTGTAGCAAAAGAGCCAAAGATGCCAGCTGCAAAGATGATAAAAATGCTTTACGCAAGCGGTAAATTTGAGCTTTGTATCGATGCAGCGCAGATGTTTTGTCAATTTGTTTATGATAAAATACGCCTCCGCCATCAAGACAAAGAGGTCGTGCTAAATGGCAGCCTCATTTCGGTCAAAAAAGATGGCAAAAATTTGCTCAGCGTCATGCCAAGCTTTAAAAAAGTAAGCTTTGATGATATGAGAAATTTAAACGACGATATAGATAGAGCTGTTGGAGAGCTTGGACAAGAGTGCGAGATGGTTTATATCGTTTTTCCTAGAAATGAGGAATTTAGGCGTCATGTTGAGGTTAGGCACTGTTATGCGAGAGGGCAAATTAAGCTCGTGCCTTATACGATTATTAGTAAAATTTTTTAAAAAGGATAAAAATGATAGGTATAGTTTTTGGAAGCAGCATGGGAAATACTGAAGATGCAGCAAAACTTATAAGCGAGGGTCTAGGCCTTGAAAATGAGCTTTTAAACGTCTGTGACGTGGACGCGGCAAAACTAAATGACTTTGATAAGCTAATCCTTGGTACATCAACCTGGGGCAGTGGTGACCTTCAAGATGACTGGGATGCATTTGACTTTAAAGCATTAAATTTAAATGGCAAAACGGTTGCCGTTTTTGGTATGGGCGATGGCCAAAGCTACTCAGATGAGTATTGCAACGGTATGGCGAAGCTTTATGATGCGGTAGTCGCAGCTGGTGCAAAAGTAGTCGGTGAGGTCAGCACTGATGGCTATACTTTTGATGGTTCTGATGCTGTGAAAAATGGTAAATTTGTAGGTCTAGCGCTTGATGCAGATAATGAAAGCGACAAAACAGAAGCTAGAATTTCAGCTTGGATAGAGCAGATAAAACCACACTTTGCTTAATGCAAATTTAGCTAGAGTTTTCTAGCTAAATTCTCTCAATTTTTAAATTTAATACATTTAACAGTAAAGAAAGGGCGGCTCACTCCTCTAAAAGTGAGACTGCTAGAGCTTTTACACCCTTAAAATCAACCTTGCCACTTGCAAGTGTTGGAATATCATCAACTATGAATATATAGCTTGGTGTCATGATCGGAGCTAGGTTGCTCTCTTTTAAAATTTGCTCGATATTTTCAGGCTCAGTGCCGCTTTTTACCAAAAGTGCGATCGCTTCACCCTTTTTGCTATCTGGCACGTTTGCGCTACTAAAGACAACGTCGCTTCCAAGCACCTTTGTAAGCTCTTCTTCGACACTGCCAAGGCTTATCATCTCGCCGCCTATCTTGGCAAATCTTGAATACCTATCGACGATAAAAACAAAACCGTTTTCATCTATGTGACCTTTGTCACCAGTTTTATAGTATCTGACACCATCGATGTGCGTGATTACATCGCTTGTTTTGGCTTCGTCGTTTAGATAGCCCTTCATCACCTGCGATCCGCCGATCACTATGAGTCCATCGGTGCCAGTTTCTAGCTCTTCAAGCGTTTCTGGGTCGATTATCTTAATGATCGTGCCAGGCAGAGGCATACCAACGCTGCCAGGCCTATTAAATGTAAGCTCTTTTAGGCTCTCTTTTTCTAGGATATTTGGCATATTTACAGCAGCCACCGGCGCTGTTTCGGTCGCGCCATAACCTTCATAAATTTCTATGCCAAATTTGAGCCTAAACTCATCTTTTATCTCAGGTTTTAGCTTCTCAGCCCCAGCTACGACCATTCTGGCACTTTGAAACATCAGCGGATGAAGCTTTTTGTTTCTGGTGTAGAGCCTAAAAAACGTTGAGGTGCCAAAGATGATGCTGGCGCTGTGTCTTGCAGCCATTTTGCCGATAGTCGCTCCGTCTGTTGGGTCAGGCACGCTTACCATTTTTATCCCCTCGCAAAGTGGCATGAGCGTGGTGACTGTTAGTCCAAATGAGTGAAATACTGGGAGCGAATTTAAGATCACATCATCTTTTTTGAAATTTAGAAGCTCGCTTATTTGCTTAATGTTTGCAAGTAAATTTTTGTGGCTTAGCTCGATGCCTTTTGGCTCGCCTTCGCTGCCACTACTAAATAAAATAGTAGCCGTATCTTCTAAGCCCACTGGCTTAAAATAGCAAAGTTTAATAAGCCAAGCTGGGGCAAAAAATGCCGTTAAAAGTGTGAAAAATTTCTCTTTTTTAGAGACTAAATTTGATAGATCTTCGGCAAATTTAGCCTTGTCATTCATCGCATCTTTTAGATCAAAGCCCTTAAGTGCTAGTTTTTCAAGAAATTTACTAGATGTTATGACTGTGTTTATATTTGCCTTTTTTAGGGCGTGATTTAGCGAGGTAACATTAAGCGTGTAGTTTAAATTTACGCTCACTTTGCCCATGGCTAGAAGCGCCATATTTACTATCGCTGCGATACTTGAGCTAGGTAATAAAATGCCTATATTTTTCTCATCTTTTATCTCGCGTTTAAAAATTTTGATAAAGACTAAAACGGCGGTTATAAATTTCAAATTACTTAAATTTAGCCCAGTGCTATCGCTCACGCACTCTTTAAATTTATCCTCTTTTGCGTTGTTTAGCCACTCCTCGGTTAGTGGTTTTTGCCTTGAGATAAAGCTCTCCCACGATGAAAAGCTAAGCTCAAGCACCTTTTGCTTCATCTTTGCAGCGTTTATAAATGTGGTTATTGGTTTACCAAAGGCGACGATGATGTCGCGTCTGCCGTTTTTAGAAGTGAGGTCTTTATAAAATTTATTAGCCCTTGAAAAGCTCGAGCCCCAAAGGCCACGAAGGTAAAATGGCACGATGCAAATTTCTTTTAGATCTCTGATGATAAGCTCAAAGCCCTTTTGAAACTCATTTATCTGGCCGTTGTAGCTGATATGACCCTCTGGGAAAAGTGCAACCACTTCGCCATTTTTTAGGCACTCCCTAACTATCTCGATCGACTCTTTGCTCGCCCCTGCGCCTATTGGGATCACTTTAAAAAATTTAAAAATTTGCTTTAGATACCATTTGTTATAGATCGTTCTATACATGACAAATCTTATGCCCCTTGGGCTTGCTGCTTGAAGCACGAGCCAATCTATCCAGCTGATGTGGTTGCCAAGAAGTAGCGCACCGCCACTTTGTGGTAAATTTTGCAGGCCCTCTACAAAAAAGCGGTACTTTGTCTTTAAAAATGGCAGTAAAAGCAGCCTTGTAAAAAGATGTGGAAGCTGCAAAATGGCGTAGAAGCTACCGATTAGACAAACTAGCGCTGTAAATACAAAAAGCCCAGTTGTTGATACTTCAAAATAAACTAGTCCTATGCCAATGGCTAGAAATAGCAGCATTGAGACGTTTTGCAAGAAGTTGTTTGCTGCCATTATTTTGCCGGTCGTCTTTTGCGGGGCAAAGTACTGGATCATCGCATTTAGCGGCACTATAAATATGCCTCCAAAAAAGCCAAATGCAAATGAGCTAAGGCTCACTACGCCGATGTTTGAGCCAAATGCGAAAAATAAAAGCGAGAAAAATATACCCATGGCACCCATCGGCACGATACCAAGCTCAATGTGTAGCTTTGACATAGAGCCAGCCACGTATGAGCCAAATGCGATACCTATTGCACTTGCTGCAAGTATCGCTTGCACCGCTAGCGAGCTGTCGTCATTGAAAACCGCCTTATAGTGAGCCGGAAAAGCTGCGATGATGATCTGAGAAATTCCCCAAAATATGCTTAGTCCAGCGATGCTTAGCCAGATGTTTTTATCAGACCTTACCTCTTTTAAATTCTCTCTTAAATAGCTAAGGCTAATGTATCTTTTAAGCTCAAATTTGTCGGTTTCTTCGTTTGTTTCGCTGATGTATGGTAGCTTGTAGGCGAAATACGCTTCAAGCGCGCTAAAGACCACTAAAAAGATACCGATAGGATAGACGCTTTTTAAAATTTCTTCTGAGTTTCCACCTTGGATATATAAATTTTCAAATATAAATGAAAATAAAAATGAGCTTGATAAGATGGCAACGATGGTTAGTGCTTGGATGACGCCGTTTGCGGTGCCAAGGCGCTCAGGGCCGACGAGAGCCTTAATGATTCCATATTTTGCAGGCGAGTAGATAGCACTTTGAGCAGCTAGTGTGAGCGTTAAAGCAAAAGCTACGCCAAAAGCGCCCGCAAGATAGCTAAAAAGCACTGCGACACTAATGATAAGGCCAAAAATAGCACAAATTCTTATGACTTTTGTCTTTGAGAATTTATCATTTATAAAGCTTGATGGTGAGAATAAAAATATAAAAGGAAGCAAAATCATTGCATTTATAACGGCTGTTAATATAAAAAGTATGTCGCCATCATATGTTTTTAAAAGAACATTTTGGATAGTGATTTTGTGTGCCAAATCGACGCTTGCATTTAAAAATGCGATCGCAAGGTAAGGCAGAAAGCCAGCGATTTTTAATAAACTCATCATAGAAAGACCTTTGTGATTTTAGAAATTTTGTAAATCTAACAGCAAAACATTTAAAATATTATTAATAAAAAACTCTACATTTAAATTCAATAATAAATTTTTTAAGAAATTTAAATTTTATATGCTTTTGGATAAAATCACACAATCAAAAAATAGGAAAAATTTATCATGAATTATGAAATAATCGTCGTTGGCGGCGGACATGCAGGTATTGAGGCAAGTCTTGCAGCAGCCAGAATGGGCAAAAAAACTTTACTTATCACGATCTTAGCCGAACAAATAGGCGCTGCAAGCTGTAATCCAGCTATCGGTGGCCTTGCAAAGGGACATCTCGTAAAAGAGATCGACGCGCTTGGTGGCCAAATGGGGCTAACGACTGATGCCGTTGGTATCCAGTTTCGCGTGCTAAATGAGAGCAAAGGTCCAGCAGTGCGTGGTAGCCGCGCTCAGATAGATATGGATAGATACCGCGTTTATATGAGAAATTTGCTTTTAAATACGCCAAATTTAGAAATTTCTCAAGAGATTGCCACTGAAATTTTAACTGGAAATGGCGAGGTAACCGGCGTTAAAACCCACCTAAATAACACATATAACGCAAAAAAGGTGATAATTACCACTGGCACTTTTTTAAATGGATTAATACACGTTGGATTTAATAAACTTGAAGCCGGACGTGTTGGCGAACTAAGCGCAAAGGATCTAAGCGGCAGTCTAAGAGAGCTTGGGCTAATTTTAGGCAGACTAAAGACCGGAACATGTCCAAGGATCGATGCAAAAACGATAAATTTTGAAATTTTAGAAATGCAAGATGGCGATGAAAGTCCAACGCCTTTTAGCTTTAGAACTAAAAATTTCTCTCCAACACAGCTGCCATGTTATATCGCCTATACAAATGAAACCACGCATGAGATAATTCGCTCAAATTTCGACAAAGCACCGCTTTTTACGGGTCAGATAGAGGGTATAGGACCAAGGTATTGCCCTAGTATCGAGGATAAGATAAACCGCTTTGGCGACCGCGACAGACACCATCTTTTCATCGAACCTCAGACGCTTGAAGCGACAGAGTACTATATAAACGGCTTTTCAACTAGCTTGCCTTATGAGGTGCAAGTGCAGATGCTCCGCTCCGTAAAGGGTTTTGAAAACGCCAAAATCGTAAGGCATGGATACGCGATCGAGTACGACTATGTCGAGCCAACACAACTAAAACACAGCCTAGAGACCAAAAAGGTAAAAGGGCTATATTTAGCTGGGCAGATAAACGGCACGACCGGATACGAGGAGGCTGGTGCTCAGGGGTTAATGGCTGGTATAAATGCAGCGCTTTCACTGGACAAGAAAGAACCACTTATATTGCGCCGTGACGAGGCATATATCGGTGTGCTTATCGATGATCTAGTGACAAAAGGGACAAAAGAGCCATATAGGATGTTTACGAGTAGGGCGGAGTATCGCTTACTTTTGCGTGAGGAAAATGCCATCTTAAGGCTTGGCGGATATGGCCATGAGCTGGGGCTAATCGATGATAAGACTTTTGAAGAGATCGAGACTATAAGAAGAAATTTAAAAGAGGGGCTAGAATTTTTAAACAACACTCAGATCACTCCAAATAAGGCAAATTTAGAGCTTTTAGCAAGCCTTGATGAAGAGCCGATCAGCCAAAACGTGAGCCTTCAAAAGATCCTTGCACGCAAGAGTTTTACAGCTGAGAAGCTTAGAAAGCTTGATGAGAGATTTGCAAATTTAGACGATGCAAGTATGGATCAAATTTTAACCGAGTGCAAGTATCAGCACTACATCGGCGAGCAAAAAAATCAGATCGAAAAGATGAAAGATATGATGAGTGTTAAAATTCCTGAAAATTTTGACTTTAGAAGCATAAGTGGCCTTAGTAATGAAGTGGTTGAAAAGCTTGAAAAATTTGCTCCGCCAACGCTTTTTGCTGCGAGTGAAATTTCAGGTATTACGCCTGCTGCTATCGACATCTTACATATCTACATAAAGATGAACGAGAGAAGATCATAAATCAAAACAGCCCTAAATTAACAAGGGCTGTTTTAAATAAATTTCTAAAACTTATCCCAAAAAACGTGAATTTATAGCTTAAAGTAACATTATTTTTATAAATTACATAAAGAGATTATAGCTATTTAATTTTTTGAGAGTATAATCGTTTAAAATTTATTTATAGAAAGGAAAATAATGTCAGTAAAGCAAGAAAGACGAAGCTTTATCGGCCTTGCATTTGGTGCTGTGGCAGCTGTCGGCGGTGCGATGTCACTAGTTGCCATGAAAAAGACCTGGGATCCGCTCCCTAGCGTAAAAGCTGCTGGTTTTACAACTGTTGATCTAAGCCCAATCAAAGATGGCGAAATGAGGCAGGTTGAGTGGCGTAAAAAGCCTATTTTTATCCTTAAAAAAAGTCCTGATATGGCCAAAAATGACAATAGAGATGTAGTCGTTGGAGATGCTAGATATGTAGTTGTTATCGGACTTTGTACACACCTTGGCTGTATTCCTGAGTATAAGTCAAGCAAGCAAGTTTTCATTTGCGCCTGTCATGGAGGCGAATTTAACGTCGATGGTGTTCAGACATATGGACCCCCACCAAGACCGCTTGATATCCCACCGTTTAAGATCGACGGCACCAAACTAGTTCTAGGCGAAACAAGCCCAGAATATGAAAAATTAGTAGCAAAAGCTTAGGAGGTTAGTGATGTCTTTATCTCATAAATCAACTGGTGTTATTGACTGGCTTGATCAGCGCCTAGCTTTTACAAAACTAATGAAGGTTCTAGTTAGCGAATACTGGATCCCAAAAAATATAAATTTCCTTTGGGCGATGGGTGTTATCTTAACAACACTTTTCTTACTTTTAATCGTCACTGGCTTCTTACTTTTGATGTACTACAAGCCAGATATAAATTTGGCCTTTGATAGTGTAAACTACACTATTATGCAAGAGGTCGAGTATGGCTGGCTATGGCGTCATATCCACGCGGTTTCAGCATCGACTATTTTCCTTATCATGTATATCCACTTGCTTACCGGCCTTTACTACGGCTCATATAAAAGAGGCAGGGAGATTATCTGGGTAAGTGGTATGGTGCTATTTATCTGCTTTTCGGCAGAGGCGTTTAGCGGCTATATGCTCCCATGGGGACAGATGAGCTACTGGGCGGCGACTGTTATCACTCAGCTTTTTGGTGGTGTGCCAGTTATCGGTGATGCTTTGGTTGAATGGATTAGAGGTGACTATGCAGTCGGTGACTCAACGCTTACGAGATTTTTCATGCTTCACGTCTGCTTACTTCCGCTTGTGACTATCGTGGTTTTGGTTATCCACTTCTACTCATTAAGGGTTCCGCACGTAAATAACCTAATAAGCGAAGATATTGACTTTGACGTAGAGGCACAAGAGTATCTACATGGTGATAGGTCAAAAGCCAAAGTTATACCATTTTGGCCAGGATTTTTAGCAAAAGACTTTATGTATGTAGCATTTTTCATGATCTTTTTCATGTATCTAGTCTGCTATCACTTCAACTTTGCGATGGATCCGATCAACTTTGAACCGGCAAATCCACTAAAAACCCCTCCACACATCTACCCAGAGTGGTACTTCTTGTGGCAATACGAAATTTTACGTGGCTTTTTCTTTGATATAGCTGGAATTTCAGCTTACAACATCGGCCTTATAGCGTTTGCTTTTGCTGGCGTAGCATTTATGCTTATACCATTATTTGATAGAAGCGACCTTGTAGCTCCAGGACACAAAAGACCGCTATTTTTCGTATGGTTTTGGATATTAGTCATTGACCTCATCGTTTTATCGATATATGGTAAGCTTCCAACAGGTGGCATAAACGACTGGATAGGATTTTACTCGTCTCTGCTATTTTTGGTGCTATTTATAGTTGCACTTCCAGTCATAACAATACTTGAAAGAAAAAGGGGCTAATCATGAAAGAGCTTAAAATTTTTGCCATTGTTGTTATTCTTTCAGGCATTTTATACTGGGGTATCGAGCCTTATGCTCATACAAAGCTTCATCCTCATACAGCAAATGCTGAGTACAACTTCTCAAAAGAAGATACTGACTATGCAAAGTACTTTTTAGATCAGAAAAAAGAGGCACTTGAAGTAGCAAAAGCTAGTGGCAACAAAGCTAGTATAGAAGCAGCCGAAAAAGATGTTGAGGTGGCACAAAAAATTCTTGATGACTACACAGCATTTTGGGCTGATATAAACTCAATAGACCTTTCAAAAGGCGACGCAGTAAAGGGTGCTGAGACGTTTGGGGCAGCTGGATGTACAGGCTGTCACGGCATAGAAGCGGCTGGTATGCCAGCTAGTATGGACGCTGAGACAGCTAGCCAAAGCTTTGGCGTTGTTCCGCCAGATCTTAGTACTTCTGGTAAAATTTATGATGAGAAATTTTTAGCCGCGATCATCAAAAATCCAACTATGGCCGTAAAACTATCTCATAAATTTAACGACGAGCAACCATATCCGATGACTGCATTTTTTGGCGCTGGTGGCGACATCAATACCGAGATCGCTGATATAGTGGCTTATTTAAAACAAGTTTCGGCTGAGCATGAAAAGGCAAATGGCAAGATCACAGAGGCAAAGATCTTTGAAGATGCGTGTCAAAGATGCCACGACATGAAATACGACAAAAAATACACTCTTAGCAACAAAGTGAGCCTTGCAGGCTACATGGGCTCAAACCCACCTGATCTATCTATAACGATCCGCTCAAAAGGCGATGAGTATTTGCATAAATTTATAAACGATACTCAAAAGATGCTTCCAGGCACAGCTATGCCTAGAGTCGGTCTAAACAAAGCTGCTGAGGATGACGTGGTGGCTTATATCCAAAAAGTAGGCGACAGCAAAAAGGCTGAGCGTGAGAGCACAGGTCTTTACGCGATGATCTACTTCTTTATCTTAGGAATTTTTGCTTGGCTTTGGAAACGTAAAGTCTGGAGCGAACTCCACTAAAAATTTAAGAGCCTTTTTGGCTCTTAAATTCTATTTTTTACTAGTAAATTTATATATAAAATAAGTAGAGATTTAAATTTATATTCTGTAAATTTGATCAAGATATGTTTTAAATTTTAAAATCTTACTCACTTGCCTTAACAGACTACTAAATTTAGGCTGCACTGCGTTTAGCACTAAATTTAGAGCCGTGATATGCTCGTTCTTAAATTTTAAAATTTGCGATAAACTTTTTTAACATAAAATACACGTAGCACAATGGCATAATCGTGTACTTATAGCACGCGAGAAACTGGTAAATTTCACGCAAAAGAGCCAAATTCAGCTCCACTGTCAAGCTAAGTTTATTCTAAATTTCCTTGGCAATCTTGCTCATTTTATTAAGTAGTTCTTCTCGTTCGCTTGGCTTTAATTTACCGTATTGGAGCTTTGTCATCATCTGCATGAAGTCAAACTGCTTAAACATTTGTGCATCGCTCTTTAGCTCTTCCTCTAGCTTTTTGTAAATTTTCTCTGTCTCTTTGTTGGATTTTTCTAGATTTTGTAAAAAGCTTCCAGTTGCACTCGCATCAAGGTCATTTTTAGCTGCTTTATTAATAACGTTTTTTAAATTTGATAAATTTTCAGAAATTTTCATCTGCTTTTTCCTTTGGATTTTAAATTTTTAGAGCAAATTTTATTCCTAAATTTTTACCACATTGTTATATAAAAGATGATCATATTTTTTATTTTTATAGTTTGATAAATTGAGTCTAAAATAACTAATTTATAAAATTAAAGTTAATTAGGATATTTTTCCTCTTTATAAGAAAGTCTTATTAATAAATATTATCCTTTAGAAAATGCTAATACCTAAAAATCGATATTTAATAGTATATCTTAAAAATATATAAAATAAAAATTTAATTTTAAAAATACAAATTCTGTCATGTAGATGACGGAATTTGTTTGCGATAAGTTATAAAATTGTTTCAAGAAATTTAGGAAGGAGTGTTTGAGATGTTAAATAAAAATTTAACTATCTCTATCTGGGTGATTAACAATCAACCTATTAGTGAGCAAGGCATTTTAGCCTTGGTTTGTTAGGAGGAATTTATGAAAAAACATAAATTTGTGATTGCCGATTATAAACGCTGCATAGGATGTGCAACCTGCATGGCTGCATGTTTTAAAAGCGCTTATGAACGAGGCAAACTATCACGTGCAAGGCTAAGCGTGTTAAGAGAAGCTAGTGGTGTTATGCCGACTCAGTGCAGACAATGCGATGATGGCCCTTGTGCAAACGTGTGCCCAACTGGAGCGTTGCGATTTAATGATAATTGCATCGAGCTTCACGAGGAAATTTGTATAGGCTGTAAGATGTGCACGATCGCTTGTCCTTACGGTGCGATAAGTTCTAGTGCGGAGCTTATGCCTTCAGTAAATTACGCTGTCGAGCCAAAATATAACCTTGAGGTAGAGTCACAATCAGGTGCAAAAAATATCGCTGTTAAATGCGATATGTGCTTTGGTCGTGAGAACGGACCAGCCTGTGTTGATGTCTGTCCGACGAGTGCTCTTGTTATGATCGATCCTGAAGAGGGTAAGCATAAACTTGGCAAGAGGATAGATTATGAGGCAGCGAATAAATTTGCTACTAAAATTTTAAACGGACAAGGAGCATAAGATGACTACGGTTTATATGCTATTTCTTGTAAGTGCCGTCGTTAGCATCTTGCTCTACTGCGCTCCAAAGGCTGCTGTAAAGATTGGTTTTGGACTAAGCGCTTTAAGCTGCTTTTATGCGATGTGTCACTTTGTTGCAAATATGGGAGTAAGCGATAGCTTCGCTCTTATGGATGGCTTTTTGTATTCGCCAAAATTTGCGCTAAATCCACTTGGAAATTTTTTTAGCTTTGTCGTTGTTTTCATAGGATTTGCAAGTAGCGTTTACGGTATGAGCTATGCAGACGAGTACATCAAAAAAGCAAATGTCGGTGTGTTTGCATGTTTGTTTAATACATTTATCCTCTCAATGCTTCTAGTAATCAGCGCTGATAATGTATTTTGCTTTGTCGTTTTATGGGAGCTTATGACTCTTATCTCATCGTTCCTTATCATAGTAAATGATGGTAAAAACACTTTAAAAGCAGTCATGGTATATCTTGGTATCGCACAAATCGGTGCATTTTGTATCACCTGTGGTTTGCTTATCACCGCTTACTACGCAGGAAGTACAGAATTTAGTGCGTTCATGGGTGTTAAGATGCCATTTGGTGCTTCTGTTGCTACATTTATACTGTTTTTGGTTGGATTTGGTAGTAAAGCTGGTATGTGGCCATTTCACGTTTGGCTCCCACAAGCTCACCCAGCAGCACCATCAAATGTTTCAGCTCTTATGTCAGGCGTTATGATCAAAGTTGCTCTATTTACACTAGTTAAATTTACGCTTTACTTGCCACTTAGCACATATTTTGGTCTTACAATACTCGCTCTTGGTGCAGCTAGCTCACTATTTGGTGTTTTATACGCTCTTTGCCAACACGATTTCAAGGCTTTGCTTGCTTATCACTCAGTTGAGAACATAGGCATCATCTTGCTAGGTCTTGGCACAGGAATTTATGGTGTCGCAGCTGGAAATTTAACACTAGCAGCAGTGGGATTTTTAGCAGGTTGCTATCACGTAGTTAACCACGCTATATTTAAAGGTCTACTTTTTCTTTGCGCAGGTTCAGTTATCCACGCTACTCATACACAAAACATGGACATCCTTGGTGGCCTTGCTAAAAAGATGCCTTGGACAAGCCTTGGTATGTTTATAGGTATCATGGGTATCGCAGCTTTGCCTCCAGTAAACGGCTTTGTTTCAGAGTGGTTTACATATCAAGGCATGCTTCAAGGTGCGATGGGCGAGGGAGTATTGGTTAGATATGCATTTACACTTGGTGTCGTAGCTCTTGCACTAACTGGCGTTTTGGTCGGTATGCACCTCAAGCTTTACGCTGTTATATTTGCAGGCACTCCAAGAGATCAAAAAATTTGGGAAAATGCTAAAGAGAGCCCAATAGGCATGGTTCTTGGCATGATCATCCTAATGATAGGTTGCGTTGGCTTTGGTCTTGGCGCAAACTACATAGTTGATTACATCATGCAAGCTGTAAATTCTATCGCTATAAGCGACTATAAAGCTAGTCTTGGTGCTATAAACGTAACTTCACCAATAGGCAGTATGATCTCAACTCCACTAATTGCTTTGGTTCTTTGTTCAACAATGATTTTGCCATTTATCATTCTTGCTGTTATGAAAGCAAACAGAGATAAACCACGCGAGACTGATCCTTGGGCATGTGGCTTTAAATATAGCTCACGTATGCAAATGACAGGTGGCCCATTTACAGGTGATCTTAGGAAGATCATGCAATGGCTATTTAGAGCTGATAAAAAGATCGTTACTAGAAATTATTTTGACGCGGTTGAATATCACAACCACCCAAAAGATATCTGGTGGGGAATGTTTTATGAGCCAGTCATTAAATGGTGTATGAAATTTGCTGATAAGCTTGGAATCGTTCAAAGCGGGTATACAAACGTCTATACGCTTTATATCCTAGTTTATCTATGTGCCATACTTGCTGTGGGCTACTTTTTAGTTTAGGAGACGAAAATGCAAACTATACTTTTAATGATTTTTCAAGTAGTCGTTATCGTTTTGGTAGCTCCTTTGTTTGATGGTATGGCAAGAAAACTAAGGGCTAAACTTCAATCAAAACAAGGTAGCGATTTCTTTCAAACATATCGCGATATTATAAAACTCTTTAGAAGAGGAAGAACCGTCCCTGAGTGCTCACACTGGGTATTTAGATGGGCTCCATTTTTCCTTTTTGCAACTTCAGCCGCAGTTCTAGCTGCTATACCTATAATATATAGCAAAGATACTGTTTTTGGAGCATATTCAGATATATTTGTGATCCTTTATCTTGGTGCACTACTTAGATTTGTATTTGGTGCAGCTTCAATGGATAGCGGCAACCCATTTGCAGCAACAGGCGGCGGCAGGGAGCAAATGCTAGGTGTATATGTCGAGCCAGTTATGATCATGTGTCTAATCGTCGTAATGCTCGCAGCTAAAACATCAAATTTAATTGAGATCCAAGAGATGGTTAAAACTGGCGTTATCGGATATCAGATCCCAAGTTTTGCCGTAGCTTCTATCGCATTTTTATGGTGCATGTACGTTGAGACTGGTAGAAAACCATT
This sequence comes from Campylobacter sp., assembly GCF_052169515.1. Lineage (GTDB taxonomy): Bacteria > Campylobacterota > Campylobacteria > Campylobacterales > Campylobacteraceae > Campylobacter_A. The sequence continues at coordinate 29,988 of NZ_JBQNCH010000017.1, read as the reverse complement.
TGACGTAGCTGAAGCTGAGCAAGAGCTTCAAGAAGGCTTGCTTGGCGAGTACGCAGGTAGCGACCTTGGTTTAGTTCAAGCATCACTTATATTAAAACAGTTTGCTATGATCGGACTTTTCCTAACTATATTTGAGCCATGGAATTTTAGCAATCCTTTCTTAGCTATCATCATTTTTGTGATAAAAACCGGAGTATTTTACGTAGCAGCTGTCTTTATAGACAACTTTGGCCCACGCTTTAAAATGACTTCATCTTTACGCAAAAATGCGCTTGGTGCACTTGCTATCTCGTTTGTTGCACTAACACTTTATGTAGTAGGAGTGTGAGATGCAAACTTTAGACGCATTAGCAATTTGCATGATCGTAACTTCGCTTGCGGTTTTTGGTCTTAGAAATTTAAAGCTTTCTATCATCGCTTATGCGGTTGAGACATTGCTTTTAGTTAGCATATTTTTCTTGCTATATGAGAAATTTAATGCCGAACAGCTCACAACTTGGGCGATCGTTGCGTTCTTTACCAAAGTTATTTTTGTACCAGCTATCTTATTCTGGCTTGTTAAAAAGCTAGGTGTAGTTAGCGAAGATGAGCCAGTTGGTGGATTTTTTGTAAGCCCTGTTATTGCTATGGGATTTTCTCTAGCTCTTTCAATGAGTATCCACCCTATATTTTTAAAATTCTCTCTTATCAAAGAAGAGATCATGCTAATCGCAGCTGGAACAGTCTTTATGATGGGAATTTTTGGCTTCATGCTAAGAAACTCATTTATAAAACAAATTCTAGCTTACTGCTTATTTGAAAACGGCATCCACCTAAGCCTTGCTCTAATGGCTTATAACTCACATGAGCTAGTCGAGCTTGGAATTTTAACAGATGCGATATTTGCCGTTATCATCATGAGTATTTTAGCGATTAGATTTTATAAAGCTTATGATAGTTTAGATACTTCTAAAGCTTCAAATTTAAGGGGTTAGAGATGGATAGTTTAGCTTTAATACTTATCTTACCGCTCCTTGGTGCTTTGGTCTTGTTTTTGAGTCCTAAAAATTATGCGGTATTAAGTGGACTTCATGTTTTGTTTTCTGCTGCGACATCGGTGGCTTTACTTAACAATGTTCTTAAAGTCTTAAGTAGCGGAACTTTTTATAGTTTTGATAAATTTTTGTTCTTAGATAGTTTGGGCTGTGTTTTCTTGGTGCTTATTGCTGTAACTGGATTTATAGTAAATTTCTACTCTATCCACTACATGAGATGGGAGCTTGAAGATGGACACATCCACCTAAGCGATCTTAAAAAATATTATGCACTAAGCCATGTATTTATCTTTACAATGACTTTAAGCGTTATTTGCAACAACGTTGCATTTATGTGGGCTGCTATTGAGGCAACAACACTAGCTTCAGTGTTTCTTGTCGCTATCCACAAAGATCAAAAATCAACAGAGAGTGGCTATAAATACATCGTTCTTTGCTCAATCGGTCTAGCATTTGCACTTTATGCGACTGTTCTTTTATACTCAGCCACATTTAGCACTCTAGGAGATGGTGAGGCTTCTATGCTATTTTCTGGAATAATGGCAAATGCTAAAAATTTAAACCCAGATGCGGCAAAACTTATCTTTGTATTTGCACTAATTGGTTTTGGTACAAAAGCTGGTCTTGCTCCAACTCACACTTGGCTACCAGACGTTCACGCTGAAGGTCCAGCACCTATCTCAGCTTTGCTTTCAGGCGTACTTTTAAAATGTGCGATGCTAGCACTTTTGAGATACTATGCTATCACAGCTCAAGCAGTTGGATTTAGCTTTGTTGAGGGCATAATGATCGTTTCAGGAACTATCACTCTATTTGTAGCGGGATTTTTCCTAATCAGACAACACAACGTAAAAAGAATGTTTGCATATCACTCAATCGTTCACATGGGTGTTATCGCATTTGCACTTGGTGTTGGCGGTAAATTTGGTCTATTTGCAGCGATATTCCACTGCTTAGCTCACAGCTTCACAAAAGCTTTGGCATTTTGCTCAACAGGCAATATAGCAAGAATTTACGGCCACAAAGATATGAGTAAGATGGGCGGCATGGTTAAGATCGCACCGATCACCACTATAATGTTTGGCGCGGCTGTTTGCTCACTTGTTGGTGTTCCAGCGTTTGCTATATTTGTTAGCGAATATAATGTCTTTGTAGGAGCTATCACAAGCGGTCAATACATCGCAGTTGCACTATTTGCTATTGCACTTGCAGTTATTTTCATAGCTGACTTTGCACACTTTAATATGGCAAGCTTTGGCGAGCCAAAAGGTGTGATCGTTCACAACAAAGAGATGAGTTTGTTAGAGAATTTACCTCTTATAGCACTTTGTGCCCTTATCATAATCTTTGGCGTATGGCATGTAGATAGCTTTTATACGCTAGTAGATAACGGTGTTAATATAATGATGGGAGCTTTAAAATGAGAGGCGATAAATTTGTTGAAATCCTAAAAACTAAAGTAAAAATTTTAGAGGTAACTCGTCAAGCAGACGATCAGATCACTGTGTTAGTCGATAGAAATGACCTCCCTTTAGCTGTTAAAACGCTCTACTATGATATCGGCGGCTTTATAAGCACGATGATACCAAATGACGAGCGCCAGATAAATGGCAGCTATGCGCTTTACTACGCTATCTCAATGGAAGGTAGTAAGATGACTGAGACGGACGACTTTGCGGCTGAGGATAAGTGCTTTATCACTGTTAAAACGCTTATTCCAGGAAGTGATCCGACATTCCCATCTGTTACCCCGCTAGTGCCAGCTTGTGTTTGGTACGAAAGAGAAGCTTACGATATGTTTGGTCTTGTAGCCGAAGGTTTGCCTGATAAAAGGCGTCTAGTTTTAAGTGATGACTGGCCAGACGGACTTCACCCACTTAGAAAAGATGCGATGGATTATCGCTACCGCCCTGATCCGGTTGACCATAGAGATGAACCAGAGGCAGAATTTTTATTTCCAACTGGTGATGCAGTAGTAGACGTGCCACTTGGACCACTACATGTTACATCAGACGAGCCTGGTCACTTTAGACTTTTCTGTGACGGCGACGAGATCATCGACGCTGACTACCGCTTGTTCTATCAACACCGCGGTATGGAAAAACTCGCTGAAAACAGAATGAACTACGATCAGATGGGCTACCTTGCAGAGCGCGTTTGCGGAATTTGCGGTTATGCTCACGCTATCGCTTGTATCGAAGCAGCAGAAAAAGCTATCAAGCTTGAAATTCCACTAAGGGCTCAAGCTATACGCGTCATCTGTCTTGAGATCGAGCGTCTTCACAGCCACCTTTTAAATATCGGTCTAGCTTGTGAGGTCACTGGTAACTACAACGCATTCATGCACATCTTTAGGGTGCGTGAGTACTCTATGGAGCTAGCTCAACTAGTAACTGGCGGCCGTAAAACATACGGCAACGTCGTTATGGGCGGCTTAAGACGTGACATGACAAATCACGAGATCAAAAAAGGTATCGAGATCATCAATAAACTTGACGTTCAAATTTCAGAAATTTGGGACGCAGTTATGGAAGACAAACGCCAAATCGGACGCTGGAAAGGTGTAGGCGTGCTTGACCGTCAAGTAGCACGCGACTTTAGCCCAGTTGGTCCAAATATGAGAGGCTCTGGCTTTAAACGTGATAACCGCTACGACCACCCATACGACTTCTTCAAACAGATAGAATTTGAAGTAGCAGTTGAGCACGGCTGCGACGTATTTGCTCGTGAGATGGTTAGATATAAAGAGCTAAAAAGCTCCATTCACATCATCCGCCAATGCTTTGAGCTAATGCCACAAACTCCGATTATGATTGACCCTGTGACTATGATCAAGCCTGAGAATTTCGCACTCGGTCACGACGAAGCACCACGCGGTGAAAACGTCCACTGGATCATGCAAGGCAGCGCTCAAAAAGTATATCGCTGGAGATGTAGAGCGGCTACTTATAACAACTGGCCAAGCCTAAGATATCAATTCAGAGGCAACAACATAAGTGACGCAGCACTTATTGTTTGTTCGCTTGACCCTTGCTACTCATGCACTGAGCGTGTTACATTAGTCGATGTAAGAACCAAAAAGAGCAAAATTTTAACAGAAAAAGACCTTAAAAAATTCTGTCAAGATGGCGGGGTTAGCAAAAAGGATTTAAGATGATGAAGTTGTTTGACATAACAGAAAAATATGGAAAGGCGACATACGCCTATCCATTTGAGCCATACATTGTGCCTGAAAATTTCCGTGGTCAGCCAAACTATACATATGATCTTTGTGTAGGTTGTGCAGCCTGCGGTGTTGCTTGTCCTAGTAATGCCATCGAGCTTAAGATGAATAATGAGAAAACAAAGCTTGTTTGGGAATTTGACTGTGGTCGCTGCATATTTTGCGGTCGCTGCGATGAGGTTTGCCCAACCGGAGCCGTTCGCCTAAGCGATAGCTTTGAGCTTGCAGTTAAATTTGACAAGAGCGCTCTTATCCAAAGGGGTGAGCTTGAGATGCAAACTTGCAAATGCTGTGGCAAGCCATTTACGCCAAAAAGGCTTATAAATTTCACTCTTGAAAAGCTTGGCACTGCAAATTTACTTCCAGGCAGGCTTGAAGAGGCTAAGAACTATCTTTTTATCTGCCCAGAGTGCAAGAAAAATAAATCTGCTGAGAGACTAACAAAAGGCGTTGAGGAGGCTATAAAATGAGTCTATATCAAGTCCCAGAGGACATAAAAACAGCAAATGACCTAACTGCAAAGCTAGAGCATTTAAAAAATATCAAAAGAAGCTTTAGCGTTTATAGGATCGACTGCGGAAGCTGCAACGGTTGTGAGATCGAAATTTTCGCTGCCATTACGCCGATGTGGGACCCTGAGCGTTTTGGCTTTAAACTTGTAGCAAACCCAAGACACGCTGATATCTTGATCTGCTCAGGCCCAGTCACAAGACAGATGTACTACCCACTACTTCGTGCTTACGAAGCAGCTCCAGATCCTAAGATCGTAGTTGCTTTTGGTGCTTGTGGAAGTACGGGTGGAATTTTCCACGACGCTTACAGCGTTTGGGGCGGTATAGATAAGATCATACCAGTAGATGTTTATATCCCAGGCTGCCCTCCGCACCCAGCAAGCGTTATCTACGGTCTTGGAATGGCTCTTGGCATCATCGATCAAAAGCTTCAGAAAAAAAGCTATGAAAACGACAGCACTACACCTCCGCCAGTTGAGAAGTCGGTAATGGGAGATATCTTGTTTGAGCGCGACTTGCAGGCTGAGAGTAAAAGGCTGATGAGCTATATCTTTGGTAGAACACTATTTGAAAAATATATGAACGCTATCAAAGGCTCAAGCGATATCCATAACCCAAGCGCTTCAAGAGAGGCTGTGCTTACAGCTATCAAAAAAGAGGAAGACCCAAGATATGCCGAGTGCATGGGGCTTTTACACAACGATGTCTATCTAAAATATGCAAAAGCTGATAAGAGCTTTGCGATAGACGTTGATAGTGAGGTTTGGAGCAAAAGATGATACAAGTGTTTAAGCTTACAAAAAGGCACATGGACGATAATGACAAACTTCCACGCGAGTTAAAGGAGATAAAAATTTTCTCTACTTGCGTGGGACACGGCGTTGGCACGATAGACTTTAGTGAGAAGGTTTTAGAGATCAGCGACGAAGAATTTGATGAGATGATCAAAAATTCAGGCGAATATGTGAAATTTAAAATCGGAAATTTAAGCAAATATTTCGAAGTAGAAATTTTTGCTGAGCATATCGTGCGACTTTTGCCACAGCTTTGCGAGTGTAAGCTTAAAGAAATTTTGGCAAATTTAAAAGAGGGATATGTCGTGCTAAGGAAGGATTTTTGATGAGAAAGGCCATCCTTTGCATCGGCAACCCAATGCGTGGTGACGATGACGTGGGCAACGAAGTCGGCCGCATCGTAGAGGCAGAGCTAAAAGAGTGGAAGGTCTTTTTTGGGCAAGATGTGCCTGAGAATGAATTCTCAGCTATTAGAGAATTTGCACCTGAAATTTTGATAGTGGTCGATGCGATGAGCGGATTTAGCGAGGATAAGATAGAGTTTTTTGATCTAAGCGACGATAGAGACTATATCTACTCGACTCACAATCTCCCTACGCCAGTGCTTTTAAGCTACTTGCGTAAAATTTGCCCAAAGACGCTTTTTTTAGGGATTAGTGTCTTGCTCGAAAATGTCTTAAATTTCGAAGAAGGCCTTAGCGAGCAGGCTAAAAAAAGTGCCAGAAAAGCTTTTTTGAGAATTGTAGAGATTGATAAAAATTTAGTTGGTTAAATTTGGCGAGAAACTAAATTTAATCTTTTTTGGTTGCTAAAGGTAGAATTTGCTCGTAATTTGGCTAAAAATTTTAGGCTAGAAGTCGCTAAAATTTGCTTTTAATTGCGAGCAGCAGTCTTGGCTTTTAGTAATTTTGCAAAGTGTCAAACTTTGGTCGCAAAGATGAGTTTGGCTCATTTGCGAGATTGAAAATAAAAGGAGAATGTGATGTTAAATCCGGCAGAAACTGCACAAGCAGTCTCAAGCTCTATGGAGCACAAAGCTCATATGCCACTTGCAAGTATTATTTTTCTTGCTATCATGGCTGGAGCTGCTATTGCTATGGGTGATATTTTTTGGGCTCACTCAACAGTTGGTATGGCTGAAAACCAGTCTATAGGTCTTTCAAATTTCATCGGCGGTATCACATTTAGTTGTGGTCTTATGATGGTTGTTTTTTATGGTGGTCACCTCTTTACAAGCTCTGTTTTAAGCGGTGTTAGCGCATATGAAGGCAAACTAAAACTAGGTAATACTATCGTATACTGGGCTATTGTTTGGATATTTAACTTTGTTGGTGGCGCACTGATTGCGTATATGTACTACTATTCAGGCTTGCCACTAAAGTATGATGGCTACATATTACAACACTTCGTGCCAGCTGCTATTGGTAAGATCACGGCGCCATTTCACGAGCTATTTATCCGCGGTATCTTTTGTAACGTCTTTGTCTGTATGTCTGTCTGGACTGCTACAAGCGAGAGCAATCTAACTGGTAAATTCTTTGCTATTATGTGGATGATTGGTGCGTTTGTCGCTTGTTCTATGGAACACTGCGTGGCAAATATGTTCATCATAACCGAAGCCATCATCTCAAAAGCTCACTACATAGCAGCAAGCGCCGGCGATATCAATGCTGCAGCAGCGTTGCTTCATACTACGGCTGATAAGCTAGAAGTGTTAAATTGGGGAAATTTCATCGTTAAAAACCTAGTACCGGTTACTCTTGGCAATATTGTCGGAGGAGTTTTCTTTGTTGGTTTGGTTGGCTTTATGGCTAATAAATTTGAGATGAAAAAAAGAGCTTAAAAATTTTTAGTCTTTGCTTCTTGGCAAAGACTAATCTTTTAAAATTACTCTTTTTGCTAGCAATTATCTTTTTTATTAAAAATTTTTGATTTTTAGTTTGTGTAACTTTCTAGTTTTTCGTAGTCTATGATCAAAAACTCATGTGGCGTTATTTTTCTTATGATGTCATCTTTTATCAGTTCATTAAATGCAGTTGAAGCACTTTGCCTCTTAAGTCCTACGAAGCTTGAGAGCACTTTTAGAGAAAATGGCAAAAAGACATAATGATAGCCATTTTGTTTTAGATCCTGTTCGCGTGCTAACTCGATCAAAAAATTTGCAATCCTACCCTTTGCATCTTCAAAAAGTATGGATTTTATTATCTGACGTTGCACGATGATAGCATTTAGCACCGCTTTTAAAATTTCATCTACCACTTTTATATTTGATAAAATTTCACCTATCTTACTTAAGCTTATGGAGTAAATTTTGGCATCTTCTAAAATTTCAAATGCACAATTATCATCAAGAACAGCGATGTTGTTTGCCTCTAAGCGGTAGAGGATAAATTCTTCCCCGTCTTCAAAAAAAGAAAGCTTTGCACAGCCACTTTTTAAGAAAATGATTTCAATCTCTTCTGCATAAATTATGCTTGTCTTTGGAAGGTTTTTATACTCAAATTTATCAAGTTCAGTTTGAGTTAGGATATCTAAAATTTGTGTTTGCAAAAGACCTAAACGTGATTTTTTCATGATTCTCCCAAAAGTAGTTTTGGATTTTATCTTAGAAAGTATTTAATCAAGTTGAAATTTTTGCCTTTTAATTTTTAAATTTCAATAATTTTTAAAAGTAGTATTAATTTTTAAAGAAGGTTGCATAAAATGCAACCAAATTTTTAAAAACCATGAAGTTTTTTTAGATTTTCATCTATAGGTTTTTTATGTCCATCTTTTGTCACACTGACGTAGGTCGCAATAGCACTTGTAACGTGTATAGTCTCTCTAAAACCACCGTCATTTAGCCTCAGCGCAGTCACTTCTATCTGTGTTGTTATCGATGTTTTGCCAACTGCGATGATCTTTGCGTAGCAGCTTAGTACGTCGCCAACAAAGACTGGTTGCTTAAAGATGATCTCTTTCATTGAAATCGTCACAACGCGTTCGGGAGAAATTTCTCTTGCAGCCTGAGCGCCTGCAAGGTCGATCTGGCTCATTATCCAACCACCAAATATATTTCCAGCCGAGTTTGTATCTTTTGGTAGCATGACTTGTTTTATACGTGGCTCACCAAAATCTTTTAAAATATCCATTTTTTGCCTTTTAGATGTTAAATTTTTTGGTTGATTGTAGCAAATTTTAAATGCTTTATGCTAAAATCTCGCAACTTCAGGGGATAAAAATATGAATGATTTTAAAAGATTAAATGAACTTACAAAAGAGCAAAAAAACAAGTTAAATGCTATTTATAAAAACTTAGATGACGAGGTCATAAATGAGGCTGTTAAAATTTGTGGTCTTGCTGGCACACCAAGCCAAAAACTAGCCCTTGCAAGAAGAATAGTAGATCTCAAAGTAGATCCGTTTCAAAATGAGCTAAAAAAGCTAAATTTAGGCGAGGACGAGCAAAAAAACGTACTAAATTTAATGTATAACTACGTTAGAAATTTATATGAAAATCTGCACTCAGAGCTTATAAAAAAAGCAAAAGAAGAGAAAATTTTAGATGAGTTTAATCAAGCCTTTGTAGAAGCAATACACGAGCTTGGGCTTAGTCTAAATGCGTGGCAAATTTCATGGCAGGATCGCATTATTGATACTACAAATAAAGAATTTGAGGCTAAATTCAGCGATCTTGGCATGGCAAATGAATTTATCACCAAGCATGCTTTGTTTCAATGTGATGCAAATGGCACAAGAGCTGATAGGAGCTATGGTGCAGTAGTAAAAGATGGCGAGAAATTTAACTTTTTGCCTTATGCACTTGCTTTTAAAGATGAAGTAAGAGAGCTAAAAAAAGTATTTGAAAAAAATCTTGAAATTTTAAGAAATTTAGCCCAAAATGACGAGCAAAAATCCTATGTAAAATACCTTGAAAAACTACAAAACGCCTTTTGTGAAGAGGATAACTCAAAGGTAATAAATGCTTGGCAAGAGGCTGAGATAGCGTGGATGGATGTAAAAGGTGCGCTTCAGCCAGGCCATCCGCTAGAGTACTATGAAGATGCCTACACGCACGCAGTTGCACTTGAGTGGGATATTAGGCTTGTTGATAGCGATGGCATCGATGAGCTAAAATTTAAAGAAAAAGTGGCGAAAACTTACGAGAGCGTTTGCGAGAAGATCAAGTTTGATAATACTGAAACAAACAAGGCAGTTAGCGAAAATATCGCTAGGACGCAGCTTTATATAAGTGTGCCGATGATCTACTATGGTGCTGAGCTAAACGGGCTTTTTAGCGCTCAGGTCGTGCCAAATGATGAGAGTGTGAGCGCAAAATGCGGTAAGAAAATTTTTGCCTTTGTAAATCACGTCTACGAGGGCGCAAAGGCGAAACCGTTTATGAAACTTAGTTCGGAAATTTTTAGCAAAGAGTTTTTGGACTTTGGTAGGGAAATTTTATTTTTAAAGCCAAATATTTGGAAAAAAGTTTATGAAATCTCAACCATTGGCCATGAGTTTGGGCACATCCTCTTTATCGGACTTGATACTGAGATGAGTATGAATAAAAGCGGCGTCTTTAAATTTATTGAGGAGTATAAGGCGACAACTGGTGGACTTGTAAATTTTTTCTTGCACGAAGAGGCGGAGTATAAAATGGCTGTCTTTCATGAGCTAATAGCTCGTGCAGTTGGGCTTATCGCTTGGCGAAAGGTCGATGAAGTTAGGGCGTACTACTGCGAGGGGCTCATACATCTTAGCCTACTTTTTAGGGCCGGAGTGCTTAAATTTGACGGCAAACTAAGTGTGGATATGAGCGAGCAAGCTTATGCTAAATTTAAAGAAATTTGCCTGCTAAACTACTTCGATCTAGCGCAAACATACGCTAAAAAAGATGATGCGAACACATTTTTAGAGAAATTTTGCCAAAAAGATGAGCAGAGCTATCTGCCAAAAGATGAAGAGACTAGAAAATTTGTTGAACATTTTTACGCTAGATACGAAGCTATTGGAAATGATATTGATGATAGCGGCGAATGGCAGAGGTGGCAACAAAGAATTGGAAATATTATATAAAGAGTAGAAATGATAGATAAAATCAGCAACGATAATCAAACATCTTTTTTATTTATATCGGTACTTTTTTGTGCGTATGTTGTTAGTTATTTTATTGCTAGTGGTTTTTATGAAGACATAATTACTACTCTATTTGATTTTATGATCACATTATTTATTTTTTTAAGGCTAAAAGAGACAAGAAATTTAAAAACATATTGGATATACATATTGTTAGGTCTTACTTGCTGGGTAATATCAGACACTATGTGGATGCTATATGGTAAGGTTGATTTTCTTAAACAATTTCTTTCTAAAGTCAATTTTATACAAATCTCATACGTAGTCTCATATTTTATGTTTGCATTTTCTGCTTTTTATATTTTGATTAAAAATTTGAAAAATTTATTTTTAATGCAAGTATTTGTGGACTCAGCCTCTATTTCTGCAATATATTTTAGCTTTATGTGGTTTATGATTTTTGATAGAAGTTTAACTCAAGTTTTAAGCCAAAAAGATTTTTTTAATCTAAGTTATATCGCTATAGATTTATTTATGTTTTGTACTTCATTTGTTGTGTTTTTTTTACTTAAATTTTCAAGAAGAAGACTGTCTATATTTTTATGCTTGATAGCACTTATTGCAATAAGCGTTTATGATATTTTTACGACTACAATGGATTTTTGGATAGATGGAATATCCTTTTTTGGGTATGACATTGTATTTAAGGTCATATTTTTTATGTTGTTTGTTGCCACACTTCATTTAAGAGAGGGCGAGGCAAATCTAAAATTTAGAGCACTTAGAAATGATTTTGATAAAATTTTAATACAAAAGCTATTTGTTTTTGCCGTACTTTTAACGATCATGATCTTATACTCTTGGAAGATAAATTTGACATGGTTATTTTCTATTTTAGTTACTTTGCTTGCATACGGGGCATTATCTTATACATTTTCTAATGTTAGAAAGATGGATATTTTGATTAAACGCGAAATGCATATCAAAAAAGTGTTAAATAATCAGATAGAAAATAAAGTAAAAGAGTTTGAAGAGACGAATAGGAACCTACAAAAGATTAGCAAATATGATTATTTAACAAATGCTTTAAATCGCCAATACTTTCTCGCAAGGCTTGAAGAGATGATAAAGTCAAAGGCGCTCGGCGAGAAGATAGACATTTATAGTATAGATATAAATAACTTTAAAGCCATAAATGATTCATATGGACATTATATAGGTGATGATGTAATAGTAAAACTTGCTTTAAATATTGAATCGATATTACCACCTGAAAATTCTTTGTTCGCAAGATCTGGGGGAGATGATTTTATTGTTGTTATAAAACAAAATGAAGATATTCATTGTAGGGAATTTTTATATTATTTATTAAAGGCAATTTCTGAACCAATTGTAGTTTATGAATATAAAATCATACTTGATGCAAAGGTGGGCATCAGCTCTACAAAAACTAGTGAAATTTTGGCTGATGATCTTATTATGCAATCAGAGGCAGCCCTTGAGACAGCAAAGCAAGATCCTCTTCAAAAATATGTTTTTTACAGTGATATAAAAAGCAAAATACAAGACAAAAACTATATTGAAGTACTGCTAAATAGTATAAATTTTGATGAAGAATTTGAGCTAAAATTTCAGCCACAATACCTAATAAAGAATAAAAAAATAGTAGGAGCGGAGGCCCTTGTTAGATGGAATTCTCCTATAAAAGGCCCAGTGGATCAAGTAAAATTTATTCCAATAGCTGAACAAAGTTCCATTATAAATGCAATAGGAAAGTGGGTGGCAAAAGAGGCTATAAAGCAAATGGCCATTTGGAATAAAAAATACAACACAAATCTAAAAATAGGCATAAACATATCACCAAAACAGGTAGATAATGTAAATTTTGCATCTAAAATTTTAAGCTATATAGATGAATATGAAATTGACCCATCTTGTGTGGATATTGAGATTACAGAAGCCAGCCTTGTCAATGCCGAAGAGATGATGCAAAGTGCACTGTCTGAGTTTTCAAATAGAGGCGTTTGTATCTCAATAGATGATTTTGGAACAGGCTTTTCATCGATGAGCTACATTAAAAAATATCCTATGAGCCGTTTAAAGATCGCTAAAGAGCTGATAGACAATATAGCCAAAAATGATATAGATAAAGATGTAGTAAAAAGCGTTATAACTTTAGCGAAAAATATAGAGTTAAAAACTATTGCTGAAGGCGTTGAAGACGAAACTCAGCTTGAAATTTTAAGAGAACTTGGATGTGACGAAGTGCAAGGATATCTTTGGGGCAAGCCAATGAGTGCAAAGGACTTTGAAGAGCTTATAAAATGTACTATTTAAGTACGCTTTTTGCACTAAAGCCTTCAAATCTTAAAATATGTCTTTTGCAAAGTCTAGCTAATTCATTTATCATTTTTAAGGTCTCTTCATTTCTTGGAACAATGAGATGAATTTTTTCTCTTAAAAAAACGATAAAAATATTTTTTAACTCATAAATTTCACTAACCTCTTCTAGGTTAAATTTTTCATTTTCATTAGGCTTATTTTCATAATAGGCTAGAAATTTTTCATTTACTTCAAAATTCATTTGTTTTTGAATCTCTGAAATTTCAAATCTTTTTAGAGCAGCGATACGACTTTTTTTCAAAAAGATTGGATAAAAAACGATCCAAAATATAGCAAAAACAATTCCAACAATGGTAAAAATTTTACTTTTTAATAGCATATCTACAACAAAACCAGCCATGAGAGCCTCTGTAAATACCATAAAGGTATTTATAAAATATTGTTTCCTTGCTGCTTTTGATAGAAATAAGTTAAAAGATTTATAATCTATTAAATTTTGTCCATTTATGACGATACTACACTTCATAAGATGCCTTTGTTGATTTTTAAATTTTTGGGAAATTATAACCAAAAGCAAGGTCAATTTTTGTATAATTCAAACTATTTTTTAGGAGAGGGATACTATTTTTCTAATATCAAGATCATCCATAACTGGCATACGAAAATGGATTTTGCTTGCAGTTGTGTCGCTATTCTTATTGGCTCAATTAGCATCTTTATTAAGTTATAACCTAATTGGCAAAATATTTATTTTATTTGGTTTCTTTATAGTAACTTTTGGCATCTATACTTCAATGGACAAAGCAAAAACCAAGATGACACACTGGCTTGCGATATGCTTTGGTGTATTTTTATGGTCTATTTGTGATGCTTTAAGGATACTAAACCAAGATGTGCTAATGCGAGATCATGCTAGCTATGCTTATCTTGATGCTTTTTTTATGATACCCATGATCTCTATCTTGGCTGGTGTTGGTATTTTTTTATACTCAAAATTTATGGCCAGTAAAGAGAAATTAGCCGTTATTGTAGATAGCATAAGTGTTCTTTTTTTAATAGGAATTTTAGTATGTGGCACTCTTGATAAAATAGACGTTTTCTCAAAGATAAATGATATTTCAAACATTGTTTCGCTTTCTATTTTAGCTATCAATTTTCTTATACTTTTTGTTACTTTAAGTGAGCTTTTTACAAGCAATTTGCTTCGTATTAGAGTTAGTGGCTTTTATCTTATAGTGGGCAGCATTTTATTTACAATGCTAAATTTATTTATATTTTATAGGCAAATTTCAAGTGCAATTTTTGAACACACGATGGACTGTTTGTATCTAGTGCCTTTTGCCTTATTTATGATGGGCGCTTTTCATTTAAAAACCGAAAATGGATATGTTACTAATGTTGATAAAGGTATTTCGATAGGATCAAAATGGTTACCGATAATAATCGTCTTGCCTTTGCTTGCGCAAGGAAATTTTACATCATTTGGCACACTTATTTCGCTATTTGTTTTAGTTGTAAATGCCCTTGTTAACTACTACATTAAAAGCTCTCTTGCAAGTAAAAAAATACTAGATTATGAGAAAAATCTCCATAAAGAGATGGAAAAATCAATGCATGAGCGAACAAATGAGCTTATGCTTGCAAATTTACGACTTCAAGACATATTAGAAAAAGACTATTTAACGGATCTTGGTAATAGAAATTTTATAATCAACGAGCTTGAAAGAATATGTAAAAATATGTCTGAAAATGAAGAGATTGCAGTTTATTATATAAATATAAACCGCTTTAAAAGCATAAATACATCTTATGGACATGAAATAGGCGATAAAATTTTAAGAATAGTTGCAAAAAGGATACTTGAGGTTTGCAATAGGCAAGAAACTATAGCAAGAATTAGCGCGGATGAATTTATCGTGTTAGCAAAAATGGAGTTAAACAGCCATACAAAACGTATGAATCTTGGCATGGCAATAAAAGATGCTATTGAAAAGCCGATACAGCTAGAGAAATATCACTTTAGCATTAAGAGCTTAATAGGCATAAATGTAGCAAAAAAACAAAATGCATCAAATCCAAGAAGTATTATAAAAAATGCTGACATGGCAATGTATTATGCCAAGAAGAATCCAACCTCAAATCCTATGGTTTATAGCGATAAAATTAAAAATGAAATGCATTTAAGTTCAAGAATGGAGCTAGCACTTAAAAAAGCAAATTTACAAGAAGATTATCACATCTACTTTCAGCCGATATATGATATTAAAAATTCAAAAATGATTTGCGCAGAAGTCTTTTTAAAGTGGAAGTCAAAAGAGTTTGGCTTAATGGATGCGAGTGAATTTATAAAAGTGATAAATTCAAATAGCGATGTTCTAAACAATATTTGCTCGCCTTTGATTTCAAAAACTATTGAATATATCGTTAGATGGCAAAAAGAAATGCTCTTGATACCAAAAATAAGTATAAATGCTGCCCAAGTGCGAAGTAAATCAGAGAAATTTGTGTCTGATTTTATCTCTAACTTGCATTCACATCATATAAATCCAAAGCTTTTTGAATTAGAATTTAGCGAAGATATTTGGACAAATGATATTAAGACGCTTGATAAAATTTTTTCTGTTCTTAAAGAAAATAGCATTAGCGTTTGTATAGATGATTTTGGCTCAGGATATACTTCGTTTGTTTATACTAGAAAATATGATATCGAGCGTATAAAAATAGCGAGCGAATTTGTAGATCAAGCACCAAGTAGTAAGATAGATGCGCAAATTGTCGCCGCAATTATAAATTTAGCAAGATCAATGAAGATAAAAGTTAGTGCAAAAGGTGTAGATAAGTCTGAAAGTGTTGACTTTTTAAAGAAGCTTGATTGCAATGAGATGCAAGGATGTTTCTTGTCTCGTCCTATGAGCGCGGAAGAATTTGAAGACTTTGTAAGACAAAATCCTCAAATGATAGCAAAAATTTAAATTTCAGCCTTTATCTCTTCGTTTGATTTTACGACCATGCCTGAGCCATGGATCACGCTTGGAACACAGCTGGTGCAGATATCAACTTCTTCGCCGTTTTTATGAGCGTGGATAAAAACTGCATTCTTGTCATCACTGCTTTTTAGTCCGCAAACATTGCACACTACTAGATCTTTTTCTCTCATTTTTTCTCCTTTAAAATTTGGCGTATTTTAACTCTTAAATTTTATACATAAAATGATTTAAGTCAAGCTTGCATCATAGCATTTAATATTTTTTTGTTATAATCCTTTAAAATTTAAAAGGGTCTAAAATGAATGAAAGAACTATTATTTTAGAGATGTTAAAGATGCAGCAGAGCCTAAATGACGAGACAAATGGGCTTGGCTGGGAAAATGGTTATACTAATAAAAATAAACTAATCAGCTGGAAGCGCTGCATTTATATGGAGTGTGCTGAACTTATAGATAGTTTTGCGTGGAAGCATTGGAAGAGCATTGATGCCAAGACTGATGAACAAAATTTACGCACGGAAGTTGTCGATATTTGGCACTTTATTATGAGCCTGGCTTTGCAAATTTATAAATCAAAACAACTTGGTGGCATAGAAGCTCTGGCTGATGACATCTGCCAAGCAAGTGGATTTAGTGACTTTTGTAAAGAGCCATTAAGTATCGAAGACGAGAGTATTTATGAGATAATGAATGATGTCGAGATGCTTATACATGAGTGTAGTGGATTTGATTATGAGATATTTGATATCTTAAAAATTTACTTCTCAATGTCTTTAAAATGTGGAGTAAATTTGTACTCGCTTTATGAATGCTACATCGCCAAAAACGTACTAAATCGCTTCCGCCAAAACAACGGCTATAAAGAGGGAAGCTACAAAAAAAACTGGAACGGACGCGAAGACAATGAAGTGATGAGCGAAATTTTGTCAAAAGGCGTTAGCACGATGGATGAAATTTATGCCGCACTTGAGCGCGAGTACAAAAAGGTAAGATGATAAACCTTCTTCGCCTTGGCTTTAAAGATTTTTTTACGGCCAAATTTATCACGCTATCTATTTTGCCGCTTTTTCTTAGTATCGCTAGCCTTGCTTGGCTTACGATATGGGGCGGTGGCGAGATATTTGACCTTTTAAGTGATGGGGCAAAGAGCGGCGACTACGGCTTTATAGAGTCAAACTCAACGCTCTCTTTATATGCTATTAAAATTTTAAGTTTTAGTGCCACAAAATGGATCATAAGCATACTTTTTTATGTTTTAAGCACCTTTTTAACGATAATTATCAGCATAATAATCGCCCTAATTGTAGCTGGCTTTTTAACGCCAGTTGTAGCTAAAGAGATAAACAAAAGGCACTACAACTACATGTTTAAAAGCGAGGCTAGTACGGCTAGAGTGCTAAAGGTGATGATGGTTGAGATCATGAAATTTCTTGGGATCTTGCTCGTTTGCCTACCGCTTTTGTTTGTGCCGGTCTTAAATTTATTCATCATAAACGTACCATTTTTTTACATCTACTATAAACTTTTACTAATAGACGTTGGCTCAAATACGCTTGATAGCGAGAAATTTGAGCTTGCTCTGCTTGAGGGTGGCGGGATAAAATTTGTAGCTTTTACATTTTTGTTTTATCTAATATCGCTTGTGCCGCTTGTTGGGTTATTTTTTCAGCTTTATTTTGTGATAGTTTTGTCGCACCTCTTTTATCAAAGAGAGGCACTCATAAAAATTTAGAGCCAAATGGCCCTAAATTTATGCGTAGTAAGATAGCTTATTGCTCTCATCAAGTAAAGTGTCAAAGAGCCTTTTTGTCGCACTTAGCAGGTTTTTGTTTGCCTCATTTTGAGCTAGAAGCTCGTCAAACATTTTTAGCATATTGTCATTTATGAAATTTTTGTGATTTAAATCTTTTGGCTCAGGCAACATCTGCTTGATCTTGTTTGAAAGATCACTTATGCTTTGACTGCTACCTGCGATCTTGTCGCCCTCTTTGACATTTTTCATAAATTCATTTACTTGTGGGCGAATTTGCTTCATCGCCTCTTCGATCTCCTTCATATCCTGCTCGTCTATGCCGTTTCCTTTATATGAAAACTCATAGCCGTATTCGTGAGTGAGAGTTAGACTTTTTTGGCTTAAAGTGCCATTTTTCTGGCTAGAAAACTCTAAACTTTTGTTGTCATACATAGAAAAGCTTATCTCATCGCCTGAGCTAGTTTTCATCGAAAAGCTCATGTTGTTGTAGCTTCCTTGAGAGTAAAAATTTGTTTGCATTTTTAAATCCTTTTGAGGCTAAATCGGTAAAATTTTAATTTCATAAAGTAAAATTTTGTAAAATGCGTCAAAAAAGGACGGCGATGTGTTGTTTTGGAACTAGGGTTTTCTTACTAATGCTTATCACTGTTTTAAGCTTTGTTTTTGCTAGGCTTTGGCCTGTTTTGCCAGTCGTTGGCTACTACTTTATACTCGCAAATTTGCTTGCCGTTTTGATGTTTTCACTATTTTTTAAAGGGCTTTTGCCAAGCTTCGTAAAGGTAAATGCTATCCACTATTTTTCGCTAATTGGTGGCTTTTTTGGGGCGTTTTTAACAATGCTTGCTTTTAAAAAGGTTGCAAAAGATAAATTTACTCTAATAGAGCTAATTATTTTTACGCTTTGGGTGCTAATAATCGTCATAGTCATCTTTAAATTTCAAACCATTCTTGGCATTTTTAGGGGAATTTAGATGGATGAGAGGATAGTTGAATTTCTAAAAAAGATGCATCTCGCTAGCGTTTGCGTCGTTGATGAGGAGGGACAACCTTACGCTTTTAGTGCATTTTATGCCTTTGATGAGGTAAATTTTAGCCTTTTGCTAGCTAGCTCAGATGATAGCTCGCATATCAAATTTTTAAAAAACTCAAAGCTTGTTGCTGGTACGGTCGCTCTTGATACAAAGATCGTTGGCAAGATAGAAGGCGTACAGTTTCAAGGAGTGATGAGAGAGGCCAAAGAAAATGAAAAAGAAATTTATTTCAAAAGATTTTTTTATGCAAAAGTAATGGACCCAAAAATTTGGTGCGTAAGTCTTAAAAAACTAAAATTTACTAGTAATGTTCTTGGCTTTGGCAAGAAGATAAAATGGGAAAAGGGTGGCAAAATTTAGACGTTAAGCTTATATAAGCTACAATCAGTGAAAAATTAGAAAAAATAAGGAGAAAGTATGAAATTTATCGGAAAAAACGTGCTAATAACAGGTGCAAGTAGAGGTATCGGTGCACAGATCGCAAAAACGCTTGCAAATATGGGCCTAAAAGTGTGGATAAACTATCGCTCAAAGCCTGAGATAGCGGATGCTTTGCAAGCTGAGATCGAGCAAAGTGGTGGCAAAGCCGCAGTAATAAAATTTGACGCAACTGATGAAGATGAATTTATAAAAGGTATAAATTTGATAGTTGATAGCGACGGCGAGCTAAGCTATCTTGTAAATAACGCTGGTATCACAAATGACAAACTAGCTCTTCGCATGAAAACGAGCGAATTTACAGATGTGATAAATGCAAATTTAACTTCAGCTTTCATCGGATGTAGAGAGGCTTTAAAGGTTATGAGTAAAAAGCGCTTTGGAGCGGTCGTAAACGTCGCTTCTATCGTTGGTGAGATGGGAAATGCGGGACAGGTGAACTATTCAGCTAGCAAGGGCGGACTGATTGCTATGAGCAAGAGCTTTGCAAAAGAGGGAGCAAGTAGAAATATACGTTTTAACAGTGTAACTCCAGGTTTTATCGAGACTGATATGACGCATGGATTAAGCGATGAGGTGAAAAAAACTTATAGCGATAATATCCCGTTAAAACGCTTTGGCAGTGCTAGCGAAGTAGCCGAGGCGGTGGCGTTTTTGTTAAGCGATCACGCAAGCTATGTCACTGGCGAGACTCTTAAAATAAACGGCGGACTTTATATGTAGGTAAATTTCAGACAAGTTTTGAAATTTAAAATAAATAAAAGCGTAAATATTATAAGATAACAGACATTTTTTATAAGGAGACCTTAAAATGGCAGTATTTGAAGACGTAAGAGACGTAGTTGTAGAGCAACTAAGTGTAGATCCACAAGCAGTAAAACTAGAGTCTAAAATCATCGAAGACCTAGGTGCAGATTCACTTGACGTTGTAGAGCTAGTTATGGCTTTAGAAGAAAAATTTGAAGTAGAAATTCCTGATAGCGAAGCAGAGAAACTAATAAGCATCAAAGACGTTGTAGATTATATAGAAAAACTAGGTAAATAATTAAAATTTACACAGTTTGATTTAAGGAGATGTATTGAAACGAGTCGTTGTAACTGGTATTGGTATGATAAACGCACTTGGTCTTGATAAAGAGAGCTCTTTTAAGGCTATTTGCGAGGGTAAAACGGGAGTAAAGGAGATTACAAGCTTCGATGTAAGCGACTTTCCTGTTAAAATTGCTGCCGAAATAACTGATTTTGATCCAAATAGCATTTTAGACGGTAAAGAGGTAAAAAAAGTAGATCGTTTCATACAACTCGGCATACAAGCATCTAATGAAGCTATGGTCGATGCAAACTTCAAAGAGTTTGAAGCTCATAAATTTGGCGTTAGCTCAGCAGCTGGTATAGGCGGCTTACCAAATATTGAGAAAAATTCAATTACATATTTTGAAAAAGGTGTAAAACGAATTTCACCATTTTTCATTCCATCAGCACTTGTAAATATGCTAGGTGGCATAGTTTCAATAAATCATGGGCTAAAAGGTCCAAATTTATCTAGTGTAACAGCTTGTGCAGCAAGTACTCATGCAATATCTCAAGCAGCAAAATGCATTATGATTGGCCAAGCTACAAATATGCTAGTTATTGGAGCTGAGTCTACGATTTGTGGTGTTGGAATAGGTGGTTTTGCTGCCATGAAAGCACTATCAACTAGAAATGATGAGCCAAGCAAAGCTTCGAGGCCATTTGACGCAAACCGTGACGGCTTTGTAATGGGCGAAGGTGCTGGTGCATTAGTACTTGAAGAGTATGAGTCGGCTGTCGCAAGAGGAGCTAAAATTTATGCTGAAGTAGTTGGATTTGGCGAAAGTGGAGATGCATATCATATAACTTCTCCAACACTTGAAGGTCCACTAAGTGCGATGAAACAGGCTTTGGAAATGGCAAAAGGCATAAAAATAGACTATGTCAATGCGCATGGTACTTCAACGCCAGTAAATGATAAAAATGAAACTGCTGCATTGAAAACCATTTTTGGAGATAATTGTCCTCCAGTTAGTTCAACAAAGGGTCAAACTGGACATTGTCTCGGTGGTGCCGGAGCTATCGAAGCTGTCATATCTATAATGGCAATGAGAGATGGTATCATCCCTCCAACTATAAACTACGAAACGCCTGATCCTGATTGTGATCTAGACTACGTTCCAAACAAGGCTAGAAAGGCTGAGCTAAAAGCAGTTATGAGCAATTCATTTGGCTTTGGCGGCACAAATGGCGTCGTAATATTTAAAAAGTTGGATTAAGATGTCAAATTATTTAGATTTTGAAAAAAGCATAAAACAAATTGATGAAGATATAGCAAATGCTAGGATCAGAGGCGATGAACATGCTGTTGAAATTTTAAATAAAAACCTATCTAAAGAAATCTCGAAAGTATATAAAAATTTAAACGAATATCAGCGTTTACAGCTCGCTCGTCATCCAGATAGACCATATTCTATTGATTATATAAGGTCATTTTTAGTTGATGGATATGAGATCCACGGCGATAGAGCTTTTCGCGACGATCCGGCTATTGTTTGCTACATTGGTTACATCGGTGGTAAAAAGACTGTCGTTATAGGTGAGCAAAAGGGTCGTGGTACTAAAAATAAACTAAGAAGAAATTTTGGTATGCCTCATCCTGAGGGCTATCGTAAGGCTCTTAGGGTCGCAAAAATGGCTGAGAAATTTAACCTACCTATCTTGTTTTTGATAGACACTCCAGGCGCATATCCAGGGGTTGGAGCTGAAGAGAGAGGTCAAAGTGAAGCTATAGCTAGAAATTTGTTTGAGTTTGCAAATTTAAAAACCCCAATAATTGCTGTTGTAATCGGCGAAGGCGGAAGTGGCGGTGCTTTAGCTATAGGCGTAGCTGATAGGCTTGCTATGATGAAAAACTCTGTTTTTTCAGTTATTTCGCCAGAAGGTTGTGCGGCGATACTTTGGAACGATCCATCTAAACAAGAACAAGCTACAAAATCTATGAAGATAACAGCCGATGATCTTAAAAATTTATCACTGATCGATGCTGTTATAGATGAGCCTATAAATGGTGCACATAGAGACAAAGACGGTGCCGCAAAAGCACTTGCAAATTATTTTATATCAGAGCTAGCTGAGCTTGAGAAGCTTGATATTGATGAGCTTGTTTCAAAAAGGATAGAAAAAATTCTTTCCATAGGTGCATTCGAAGAATAAAATTTTTAAAAATACAAACAAATTTATGAGCTTGACTAATAAATTTGTTTGTCATATCACTTGAAAATAATTCAAAATTTAGTAAATCTTTCTAAAACTTTTAATACTTAACTAATAAATTTATACTTTTAGGGTTTAAATAATAAAATTATTGATACAAAATTTCTGTAAAGACCATTTATGAACAAATTTCAAGAAAAATATATCAGTATTTCAAAAGAGTATTACAAAAGCAATGGTAGTGCAGCAAGTATTGAAGCTATGTATCAGTTTAAAGAAGAGCTTGAAGCTAGTGATGATATGCTTGCAAAAAGTGTTTTAGTCGATATTTATCAGCTTTTGTCTATGAAAAAGAGTGCCTATGGGCTACTTCTAAAAATTCATAATAAAAATGACAAAAAGCAGCTAAAAATGCTTGGGTATCTTGCGCAGTTTGTGGATGAAAACGACAGGTGCGCGATACCTAGACCAAAGAGTAAAGAGCAAATTTTAGCCCAAAAAGAAAAGGCTACTATATTGCCAAAATTTATCTACCACCCAGATCCTTTAAAAACTGGCGCATTTAAAGATGATATGAGCATAGTATGTGAGTGTTGTGGCAAAAATACTGAAGTTTATTATAATGGTAGTATTTATTGTAAGCAAGATATTGCGTATCTTTGTCCTACTTGTATTTCTAGTGGTATGGCTGCCAAAAAATTTGACGCTACATTTGTGCAAGACGCCGATAAGCTCACCACAAACGATACCAAAAAAGATGACGAGCTCTTTAAAAGGACGCCGGGTTACGAGAACTGGCAAGGCGAGCACTGGGTGGCGTGTTGTGATGATTATTGCGCATTTCTGGGCGATGTAGGGACGAAGGAGCTCGAGGAGCTTGGCATAGCAGACGAGGTCTTTGAGGACTATGCACAAAGGGGCGAATACGACACCAAGATGGCACGCGAGATGCTTGTTGCAGGCGGCGACTTTGCTGGCTATTTGTTTAGATGTCTGCATTGTAAAAAGTATCATATATACATTGATGCTTGTTAGGGTGAAGGAGAAGATATGGATTTAAAAGAAATTTCTAAAGGCTGCGAAGAGCGTGGTCTGGACGAGCTTTTCGAGTTTTTAGAACCATTTGCAAAAAATTCTATAAAGATAGAGACGCGGACCAAAAATGACGATGATATCGCTATTGGTGCGTCCAAATTTGGTGGCTTGCCGGATCTACCAGATAGTTTAGTATGGCCGTCAAATGAAAACGGCGCTCTAAGTTTTGTAGCACAGATAAATTTTGCCGAAGCTAGCAAATTTGACATTGACTCTTTACTGCCAAAAAGCGGCATGCTTTATCTTTTCTATGATAAAAATTTGCGTGTGTGGGGCTACGATCCTGCCGATAAAAATGGATTTGCGGTGATCTTTTCTGATGTAAATCATGGCTTGCTTTCTCGTAGTAGCTCAGAGAACTTAGAGGGAGAAAATTTCATATTTAATGCACGCTCTCTTAGTTTTAAAAACGAGGCAAATTTGCCAAGTCTACAAAGCTCGCTCGTGCCATTTGGTAAATTTAGCGAGGAGGAGTGGGAGGCCTATCACGAGATTATCGAGCCAAGCTGGCAGGCCAAGGAAAACAAGCTTCTTGGCCACTCTGACAATGTACAAGACTGTATGGAGCTAGAGTGCGAGCTAGTCACAAATGGCCTTGACTGCGGTGATGGCAGTGCTTATCACCACCCAAGAATAGCAGAGTTTGAGAAAAATGCCGCCCAGTGGCAGTTGCTCTTACAGATAGATAGTGACGAGGAGGGCGATATGGATTGGGATGGAGAGGGTAGAATTTATCTGTGGATAAAGAGGGACGACCTGGCAGCGCGCGATTTTAGCAAAACGTGGCTAGTTTTGCAGACGAGCTAGGGGCGAAAATTTAGCCAAAAGCTCTTGTTGGTGTGGATTTGGCATGTTATCTAAATTTCGCGCATAGAATGTGTAAATTTAAAAATTTAAAGGCAAATAGCAGATGAAATTTAAATTTTTGTAGTTTGCTGCTAGTTAAATTTACCTTGCAAGTGACTTTTACTCCTATACTAGCGGCTCATCACTAAATTTGCCAGTACTCTTGACTCTCTTTAAATTTCTCTTTGCTGATTAGATGGAAAATCGCGATATTTAGCCTTTATTCTCTTAAATTTAATAAAACTAGCAAAACCATCCATGCGCCAAATTTAGGCAAAATTTAGTAAAATCTTCAAAAAAATAAAGGCAAAATATGTTTAATGGCTTAATCAGAGAGCTTGCCGAGGTCGTTGACTATTCGCAAAATGTGTTAAGGTTAAAGGCTAAATTTCGCCCAAATTTAGGCGATAGTATCGCAGTAAATGGCGCTTGCTTAAGTGTGACAAAACTATATGATGATGGCTTTAGTGTGGAGCTAAGCGCAGAAAGCAGGGTAAATGTTGCGGTTGAAAATTTAACTGGCAAGGTGCATATCGAGCCTGCGATGAAACTTGGAGAGCGAGTAGATGGGCATTTGATGCAGGGCCACATCGACTTTATCGGCGTGATCTCGGCTATCAAAAAGCATGAAAATGGCATTGATTTTTACATTGACCTGCCACGTGAGGCGATGGCTTTGATGGCAAACAAGGGCTCAGTGGGCGTTGAGGGTGTGAGCCTTACGATAAATGAAATTTTACCAAAGGGCATAAGGCTAACTATCATACCCATCACTTTTAGAGATAGTCTTTTTGGCACTTTCAAGGTCGGCAGACGCGTAAATATCGAGAGCGATCTGCTGGCTCGCTACGTGGCTAGGATGCTTGAAGCTAAGCAAAATGGCGGCCTTAGCTGGGCCGAGGTCGAGAGAATTTCGAGCCTTTACTAAGCGGGCGAAGATGCGTGAAAATTTGGAGATAGTTTTTAGCCAAAGTGGGATCTTGGCTGGCTTTACAAACAGGCTTGGTGGGGTGAGCGAGGGTAAATTTAGCTCGCTAAATCTTGGCGATCACGTGGGTGACAACCCAGCAGACGTCATCAAAAATAGAGAAATTTTGGCTCAAAATTTAGGCGTGAAAAAGCTTAAATTTATGAAGCAGATCCACTCAGATAAGGTCTTTTTGCTTGAAAACGAGGACGACGAGCTACCAGAGTGCGACGCTGTGGTCACAAACTTAAGCGGTGTAGGTATCTGCGTTTTGGTGGCAGACTGCTCGCCTGTCGTGATGATAGATGAAAAATGTGGAGTCATCTGTGTGGCACATGCTGGCAGAGCTGGTGTGGTACTAAAAATTTGCACAAAGGCGTTTGCTCTTATGAGCGAGAAATTTGGCTCAAAAGCAGATGAAATGAGCGTATTTGTCGGGGCAAATATAAAGGGCGGCTGTTACGAGGTGGGCGAGCTTGATCTTGGGGAATTTAACACATATAAGATAGGTAGAAATTTTGATATGAACGCAGCCTTAAGAGATGAATTTAGCGCACTTGGGGTGAAAAATTTAAGCTTTAGTGAGGTCTGTACGCACTGCGACGAGAGATATTTCTCGTACCGAAGGGATGGCGTGAGTGGGCGATTTTGCGGATTTGCAGTGAAATTTAAGGATAAAAATGGGATATGAGAGCTTTAAAAATCCACTAGCGGCAAAAATAGCTCAAAACGCTAGAAATTTGGGCTTTGAGCAGCTTATGAACGAGGAGTTTGTGCAGATGCTACTTAACTCAAAAAAGATGGAGCTAAGTGCTGCGGATAGGGAAAACGTGGAGCAAATTTTTATAAAACTGATGGAGATAGAAGAGAAAGTACAACTTAGCAAATAAAGGAGAAAAGATGCTTTTGCTTAAAAATGCTAATCTATACGCGCCAAAATTTCTTGGCAAATGCGATGTTTTGGTAGGTGGCGGTAAAATTTTAGCTATCGGCGAGGGGCTAAGCTTTAGTGTAGAAAGGCTTGAAATTTACGACCTAAAAGGCAAGGTTCTAGCTCCAGGTCTGATCGATCAGCACGTGCATATCACGGGTGGTGGCGGCGAGGCTGGATATCACTCAAGAACGCCTGAGATCACGCTTAGCCAGATCGTAAAATACGGCACGACGACGCTTGTTGGCGTTTTGGGGACCGATGGTGTCACTAGAAGCCTAGAAAATCTCTACTCAAAGGCAAAAGCGCTCGAGTTTGAGGGTATTTCAACTTTCATCCACACTGGCTCATACGCAAGCCCCTGTGTGACATTTACAGGCGATGTCGCAAGGGATCTCATACTAATCGACAAGGTGATCGGCGTGAAGATCGCACTGACCGACAACCGCGGTAGCTACGTCTCAAAAGAGGAGCTTATAAAAATCCTAAGCAAGATACGCATAGGCGGCATGGTCTCTAAAAAAGGTGGCGTCCTTCACATGCATATGGGCGGACTGAGAGAGAAATTTGACAATGTCTTTAAAGTGATAAAAGACTATGAATTTCCAGCCTACTACTTCTCACCGACACACTGCGCTAGGACGAAAGATCTATTTAACGAGGCTTTGAAATTTCAAAAAATGGGCGGAAACGTCGATATCACAAGTGGCGGAAGTAAATTTGCCCCACTTCATGAGGTAGTGGCTTATGGCCTTGAAAATGGGTTAAATTTAGAGCGTCTAACTATGAGCTCAGACGGCAACGGCAGCGTGCCTAAATTTAACGAAAATGGCGAGCTTGTGGGATATGGCTGTGCATCATGCGCCTCAAATTTAGAGGTATTACAAGCTTTAGTAAGAGGTAAAATTTTAAACATCGAAGATACTTTAGCTTTGATGAGCAAAAATGTGGCAAAATATCTAAATTTAAGCCAAAAAGGCGAGATCAAAGTAGGCAATGACGCTGATTTTTGCGTCTTTGATGAGGAGCTAAATTTATACGACGTGATCGCAAAAGGCGAGTTTTGTGTCAAGGACGAAAAGGTCGTTAAAAAAGGCTTTTTCGAGTAAATTTATAGAAATTTGAGCTTTATTTATAGCTAAAGAAATCTTTAAATTTAGCTTCAATAAAGCCAAGTTTCAATATAATCCAAGCTTTATTTCACACACGACAATCCTAAATTTGGTTGTGCGAAAGCATTAATGGTCGTGGAGGATAAAACTAAATTCAGGGCAGAATGCCTAAAACAAGGAGAAACTCATGGTAACTATGAGAGATTTATTAGAGTGTGGCGTACATTTTGGTCACCAAACACGCCGCTGGAATCCAAAGATGAAAAAATTTATCTTTGGCGAGAGAAAAGGTATCTATATTATAGATCTACAAAAGACTATCCGCTACTTCCGCTACACTTACAACATCGTTCGTGACGCAGCTGCTGAAGGCAAGTCAGTGCTATTTGTTGGTACTAAAAAACAAGCTATAGACGCTATCAAAGAGTACGCTGAAAAATGCGGAATGCCTTATGTAAATCACCGCTGGTTAGGTGGTATGATGACAAACTTCGGTACTATCCGCCAGTCTATCCGCAAACTAGAAGTTATCGAGGCTATGGAAGAAGATGGCTCGATAAATTTACTAACTAAAAAAGAGGCTTTGATGCTTCGCCGCAAAAAAGAGAAGCTTATCGCAACTCTTGGTGGTATCCGCAATATGAAAAGCCTTCCTGATATGATATTTGTTGTTGATACAGTTAAAGAGAAAATCGCTGTTCAAGAGGCAAACCGCCTAAAAATCCCAGTTGTAGCACCTATCGATACAAACTGCGATCCTGACGTTGTTGACTATCCGATCCCAGGAAACGACGATGCGATCCGCTCTGTTCAGCTTTTCTGCCAAGAGATGGCTGAGGCTATCAACGAAGGCAAATCACTTCTTGAGCAAGATGGTGGCGAGCAAGCTGCTGGCGAAGAAGTAAGCCAAGATGAGAAAGACGCAGTTGTAGCTGAGGCTATGAGTGAAGAAGACTTTGGCGAGGACGAAGAATAATGGAAATAACTGCACAAATGGTAAAAGAGCTCCGCGAATCAACCGGAGCTGGCATGATGGACTGCAAAAAGGCACTTGGCGAAGCAAATGGCGACATGGAAAAAGCTGTTGACATCCTTCGTGAAAAAGGCCTAGGCCAAGCTGCTAAAAAGGCTGATCGCCTTGCAAGCGAGGGCTTAGTAAGTGTTGAAGTTTGCTCAAAATGCAAAAAAGCAACTATTAGTGAGATCAACTCTGAGACCGACTTCGTTGCTAGAAATCCACAGTTTCAAGCACTTGCAAAAGACGCAACAGCTCACATCCAATCAAGTGGCATAGCGACAGTTGAAGAGCTAAATGCGAGCACATTAAATGGTGTTAAATTTGAAGAATACTTCAAAACTCAGATCGCAACTATCGGTGAAAACCTTGTAGTTCGCCGCTTTGAGACTATTAGCGCTGATGATAAGGGCGTTGTAAATGGCTACGTTCACTCAAACGGCCGTGTTGGCGTGCTTATCGGTGCAGCTTGCGAAAACGCTGAAGTTGCAAACAAAGCAGCTGAATTTATAAGAAATTTATGTATGCACGCAGCCGCTATGAAGCCAAGCGTTATAAGCTATAAAGATCTTGATAAAGAGTTTGTTGAGAAAGAATTTATCGCACTTCGCGCTGAACTTGAAAAAGACAATGAAGAGCTAAAACGCTTAGGCAAACCACTTCACCACATCCCTGAGTATGCTAGCCGCTGCCAGATAGGTGATGCTGAGCTTGCAAAAGCTACAAAAGCGATCGAAGAAGAGCTAAAGGCTGAGGGTAAACCTGAGAAAATTTGGGATAAGATCATCCCTGGCAAGATCGAGAGATTTTACGCTGACAACACAGTGCTTGACCAACGCCTTACACTTTTAGGTCAGTTTTATGTAATGGACGATAAGAAAACTATCGAGCAAGTTGTTGAAGAGAAAAGCAAAGAACTTGGTGGCAAGATTGAGATCGTAAAATACGTTCGTTTCGAACTTGGCGAAGGCTTAGAGAAAAAAGTCGACGACTTTGCTGCAGAAGTTGCTGCTCAAATAGGTTAATGGAAATTCTAAGAGCGTCTAATCTAGGCTTTGCGTATGATTATACGCTCTTTAACAATATAAATTTAACTCTCAATCAAAAACAAAGCATCGCAATAACCGGTGTTAGCGGTTGTGGCAAATCAACACTTTTACACATACTTTCAACACTTTTGAAACCAAATTTTGGCGAAGTCATCTATCAAGATAGATCGATCTATGAGCTTTCTCAAAACGAGCTTTTGGCTATTAGAAGGCTTCATTTTGGCATTATTTTTCAGTCGCACTATCTTTTTAAAGGATTTAACGCTTATGAAAATATCGAGCTTGCAAGTATCTTGTCTGGTGAAAATATAGAAAAAAATGATCTTGAAGCGCTTAAAATTTCAAGCGTTATAAATCAAAAAGTTGGCGAGCTAAGTGGCGGCCAACAGCAACGCGTCAGCATCGCTAGAGTGCTTACTAAAAAGCCAAAGATCATCTTTGCAGACGAGCCAACGGGCAATCTTGACAAGCAAACGGCAAATGAAGTAATGCAAGTTTTATTTGACTATATAAATGAAAATAACGCCGCCCTCATCCTAATCACCCACGACAACGATCTAGCAGCTAAATGCCACA
>NZ_JBQNCH010000016.1:0-52802 GCF_052169515.1 Campylobacter sp. | reverse complement strand
AGCGGTTACGGCTTTTGCTTTAAAATTTAGCTCAAACACGCCTCTACGCCATCTCCTCGGCGCGTTTTAAAAGCTCTCTCGCCCCTTTTTCTATAAATTTATGTGCTAGCTCCTTGCCGACACTTTGAAATTTATCTTTGCTAGTCTCTAAGCTATCTTTTATAAACTCACTTCCATCAGGCAAACCAACGATCGCATCGATGGAAATTTCATCGCCTTGTAGCCTTGCACTTATGCCTATTGGCACTTGGCAACCACCCTCTAAAACGCTTACGAAGTCACGCTCTATGGTCGTTTCTATGACTGCATTTTCATCGTTTAGAAAATCAATCTGCTCTAAAATTTTCTTCTCGTCTCTAGCCTCTATCCCAAGAGCACCCTGCCCCATCGCAGGTATCATCTCATCAAAGCCAAATGTGTAGATATGCACCACTTCAGCCCTGATATTTAAGCGATTTATGCCAGCCATCGCCAAAATAATCGCGTCAAATTCACCCTCTTTTAGCTTTCTAAGTCTAGTTTGCACATTTCCACGAAGTGAAATGATCTCAAGATCAGGCCTCATGATAAGTAGCTGCATCTTACGGCGCAGGCTCGTTGTGCCAACCTTTGCGCCATGTGGCAAGTCGCTAAATTTAGCAAATTTCTCACTTATCATCGCATCTCTTGTATCCTCGCGTGAGCAAATCGCTGCAAGTTTAAGCCCTTTTGGAAAGACTACCGGCACGTCTTTTAGGCTATGCACCGCGATATCAGTCTCGCCTTTTAGCATGCTATCTTCAAGCTCTTTTGTAAAAAGCCCCTTACCGCCGATCTTTGCAAGTGGCGTGTCAAGGATCACGTCGCCCTTTGTCTTCATGCCAATAAGCTCAACTTTTATATCATTATGTTTTGATTCTATTCTAGCTTTGATATGCTCGCTTTGCCAAAGTGCTAAGATACTCTTTCTAGTTGCTATTTTTATCTCTTTCATCATCACTCCTAATTTACTCTTTTTGGCTCTTCGATGACCTCAACGTCGATGATCTCGCCATCATCTTTTTTACTGCCCTGCTCGCTAAAGTTTTGAAATTTAAACTCCTGATAACTCTCATTTTTTGCCACATTTTTCTTAAATATCAAAGAAAAAACGACCACGGCGACACCAAAAACATCTGTCAAAATTCCTGGTAAAAATAGCAGCATTCCGCCAAAGCTAAGTCCTAACTGACTAAATAAATTTCCACCAAGAAAGCTCTTAAACGCCACTTGAGGCGAATTTAAACTAGAAAATCCAGCATTAAAAAGAAGTGCGATGCCCACAAATCCAGAGACCAGCACCTCAAGAAAGTAGTTCAAAAAGCCAAATTTATCTACAAAAAGATAGATAAATACCGCTTCTATCAAAAAAAACAAAAATGTAAAAAATCTCATAAGCTTTCTTTTATCTTTCTAAAGGCGTCGTTTGCATCGATCGTCTCTTTGCTTAGCCCAGCTCTTGTTATAAACTCGACCTTGCCATTTGCAAATTCTTTACCCACAAGCAGTGCATAAGGGAAGCCGATAAGTTCAAAATCATTCATCTTAACGCCAAATCTCTCGTTTCTATCATCGATGATGACGCTAACGCCAGCTTTTTTAAGGCTCTCATAAAGCTCAAATGCAAATTTCACGCCCTCTTCATCTTTTAAATTTGAGATGATGATCTCGACGTCAAACGGTGCGCACTCTTTTTTCCAGATGCAGCCCTTCTTGTCGTGGCTAGCCTCTATCATCACAGCGATCAGCCTGCTGATACCGATGCCATAGCAGCCCATCAAAAATGGCTTTGCTTTGCCATTTTCATCAAGATATGTCGCGTTCATCGCAGCTGAATATTTATCGCCCAGCTGAAAAATATGACCTACCTCGATACCCTTGCTAAGTTTTAAATTTCCGCCACAAACTGGGCATTTATCGCCCTCTTTTACCTTAACAAGGTCTTTAAATCTCTCTTCATTAAATCCACTAACACTAACGCCAACAAAGTGATAGTCCTTTTCGTTGGCACCGCATATCATGTTGTGTGCACCCTTTAGCTCATTATCTATGAAAAATTTCACATCTTTTAGCCCAACTGGTCCGCAAAATCCAGCAGATAGTCCAGCTTTCGCTACGTCAGCCTCGCTAGCATCGACAAGTTCAAGCGCCTTGCAAGCGTTTTGCGCCTTTGTATCTTGAAGCTCGTCATCACCTCTTACAAAAAAGACCACAACCTCTTCCTTGTGCTCATAGATCGCCTTTTTTATAACAGCTTTTATGCAGTAAAACTCACTAACTTTAAAAAATTCCGCCACATCTTTTATCGTTTTTGCATTTGGCGTTAGAAATTTAGCTGCGTCCGCCTCTGGAGCCTCAGCCTCACTAACTCTTGGCTCGCGTCTTGCAGCCTCGACGTTTGCAGCGTATCTGCAAGCCTCGCAGCAAAGTATATCGTCCTCGCCGTTGTTTGCAAGCACCATAAATTCTTTACTGCCACTACCGCCAATGGCTCCGCTATCAGCCTCAACGGCTCTAAAATTTAGCCCTAGGCGGGTAAAAATTTTGCTGTAAGTTGCCTCCATAAGACCAAACTCACGCTTTAGATCATCTTTGCTAGAGTGAAAGCTATAACCATCTTTCATCGTAAATTCGCGGCCTCTTAGCAAGCCAAAGCGTGGTCTTGCTTCGTCACGAAATTTAGTATTTATCTGATATAAATTTAATGGCAGCTGCTTATAGCTAGTAACCTTACCACGCACCAAAGCAACGGCTGCCTCTTCGTTTGTTGGGCTTAGTACAAAGTCATTTTCTTTTCTATCTTTAAAGCGCAAAAGCTCCTTACCAAAGACGTTGTAGCGGCCACTTTGTTTCCAAAGCTCGCTTGAAGTGACCACGCTAAAGCTCACCTCTAGCGCTCCAGCCTCGTCCATCTCCTCTTTTACTACACGTGAAATTTTATCGTGCATGATCTTTCCAAGCGGCAGATAGTTGTAAAGTCCGGAGCCAAATTGCTCGACAAATCCACCCCTAATCAAAAACTGATGGCTTGGCAAAGAGGCATCTTTTGGTGCCTCCTTGGTTGTTGGGGCGTAAAATTTACTAAATTTCATCTATATCTCCTGCTTGAAAAATTTGCTCTTCTTTTATGTCAAATAGATATCTAACTCCACTTGAAAGCTCTCTTGCTCCTTCTTTATCTGCAAGCTCTTTTAATTTCATCGTTGGCTGGTGCAAAAATGCTTTAAAAACTTGGTGAATTAGTTTTTGTGCCTCTTCATAATCACTATGTTTTAGATAGCCCTTTTTGATCGCTTTTTCTAGCTCGTTTTTAGCGCAAATTTCAGCTTTCTTGCGGATTGATTTGATAAGAGGCACACTTAGATCATCTTTTAATATCCTTAAAAACTCGTTCGTACCTTGCCCAACGATCGAGTAGGCTTTTTGTGCCTGCTCTTCCCTTAGAGCTAAATTTTTACGCACGATCTCCTCTAGACTATCAACCGTGTAAACACTAATGAGCTCAGTATTTAAAAGGTCTATATCTCTTGGTACAGCGATATCAAAAAAGTACCTGTGAAATTCTCTTGGTTCGATTATCTCACCTGTGATGATGGCTTGTGGGGCCGCAGTGCTTGAAAAGATGAGATCGTAACTGTTTACATACTCTTTTAGCTTCAAAATGCTATCACAACTGGCGTTGTCGCCAAGACTATCAACAAGCTGCTCAACACGCTCAGAGCTTCTATTTACGATGATGACATTTGCACCGCTTGATATGAGGTGCTTTGCTGCTAGCTCACCCATCTCACCTGCACCAACGACGATAGCCGTTTTGCCCTCAAGTGTGCCAAAAATTTCTTTTGCTTTTGCCACGGCAACGCTTGAAACGGATATTGGATTTTTAGAGATTTGGGTTTCGTTTCTGACTTTAGCAGCACATTTGCAAGCGTAGTGAATGATCTTACTGATCTGCTCGCCACAAGCTGAGCTATCATGGGCAAATTTAAAGGCATTTTTTAGCTGTCCTACGATCTGTGTTTCGCCAACAACTAGACTATCAAGTGAGCTTGCCACAGCAAAGAGGTGATGCACGGCTCCACTATCTTCATAAATGTCTGCTCTTTCATAAAGTTCGTCTTCAAAAACACCTGAAAATATCGACATGCATCTAAAAGCATGGGTCGTTGCACTTTTTAGATCGCTTACACTTGCTATTATTTCAACGCGGTTGCAGGTGTTTAGCACCATGCACTCTTCTATGTTTTTGTTTGACCTTAGCAGTTTTAAAATTTGCTCTTTTTTATCATCACTATCAAATGCAAGCTTTTCTCTAACCGAAATATCAGTATTTTTATACGTAAAACTTATATCTAAATAGTGCATCAAAATTCCCTATCTATCATGCTTTTTATGATCCCTTCAAGCTCGGCGTTTTTATACTCTTTTATCGCTTCTATCGCCTCGTTTCCAAGCTTTTTGGCCTCGTTTATGGCTTTGCTAACTGAGCTAGTTTTGGCAAAATTTTCTTTTAACCACGAAATTTCGCTCTCATCAAGCTTCTTCATCCAAAGCGATCTAAGCTTTGCCTTGCCAGCCTCGTCCAAACTCTTATAAAGATATATGTATGGAAGCGTCGTTTTGCCCTCTACAAAGTCATTAAGTGCTGGTTTTCCGAGTGTTTTTTCATCTTGAGTTATGTCTAATATATCATCAACGATCTGAAACGCAAGGCCTAAATTTTTGCCATAAATTCCAAATTTCTCACTATCTTTGCCAGCTAGCTTTGCCCCACAAATAGCCGTGGCTTCTATCAAAACAGCTGTTTTATAATAAATCATCTTTAAATATTCTTGCTCATCTTCATTAAAATTTTCAGCCATTTTTACATCCATCATCTCACCGATGCTTAGCTTGCTAACTGCATCTGAAACGACAGCTGCGATGCTTGGATCAAATTTAGTAAGCTCAAAAAACGCCTTTGAGTAGAGGATGTCGCCTAGCATGACTGAGTTTTTGCTGCCATAAAGTGCATTTATACTTGGCTTGCCTCGTCTTATATTTGCCTCATCTATGACGTCGTCGTGCAGTAAACTTGCAAGGTGAATAAGCTCGATGATAGCGCAGAGTTTAAGTGAAATTTCACTCTCGCCTGCGATCTTTAAAAGAAGTTTTGAGCGCAGCTTCTTGCCTGAGCTTATTTTTACAAACATCTCACAGGCATCTTTATAGCCAAGCTCGCTTATAAATTTATTCATTATTTCATCGATTTTATCCATACTTTTCCTTTTTATTTAGCTTCGTCAGGATCTCTAAAACCCACGTCTACGCGCTTACTCTCATCTAGCAGAGCCACCCTAAAATGCGCCTTTTTGTCCCTAAAATCAATAAATGATATGTAAAGGCTTACACTCTCGTTTGGTGGTATCGTAAAATCAGGCAAAACTCGCTGCATATAGGTGTTTTGTCCTTGTCTTAGCGAAAAAACCATCTGCCTTGGATAGCGCCTAAAAAAGCTTTGCACAGTGATATTTGTGCTATCAAACAGCGTCCAACGAAAGTCAAATGTCTCGACCCTTTGAGTTCGTTTTTCAGTTATAAAAACCCTCGCCCACTCATCTTTTTTAAGCTCAAATGTGTGAATTGCACTTGGGTCAAAATTTGGCTCCTTAGCAAAAATAAGAGCCACAAGCAGGGCTACAAGTGCAAAAATTCTACTCATTTTGACTTAAAATTTCTCCACTAAGCCCAATATACAAGTCATTTAAACCATTATAAATTTTATCTTGTTCGCTAGCCACAAAATTTGCAACCTCATCTTCGCTAATGCCATGCCTCTCGCAAAGCTCGCTAAGAGCCACAAATTTCTCAAAAATTTTATCTATTTCATTTTTTACCAATAAGGCGTTTGCGTTAAATAAAATGTCATAAAATTTATCCCTCGCACTGCCCTCAAATATATCTATCATCGCTGTTTCTTTGAAAATTTCTTAAGATTATAGCCAATTAAAACTAAGTTAAAAATTTAATATTATCTCCCAAGCCTCACCAACGTTTTTAGCGTTATAGGTCGCTGTCTTGCTCTCCTCGCCAAATCCCCAGCAAACTTGCACATAAGGCATATTTGCGTTTTTGGCTGCAAGCTCGTCTTTTAGGCTATCTCCAACAAAGATCGCCTTGCTGGCTCCCGTCTTTTTAACAGCCAAATGAAGCATCGCAGGATCTGGCTTTTGTGGTATCTCTTTGCTGGCGCCGATGACCTCGTCAAATAGCTCATAAATTTCATTTTTCTTTAAAATTTTCTCTAGTGTATCGTGCGGTGCATTGCTTGCCAAAACGACCTTATAGTGAGCCTCTCTACACTTTTTCAAAAGCTCTTTTACACCATCATAAGTAGTCGCACACTCATCGTAAAATTTCTTAAATTTCTCTTCAAAGCCCTCTTTTAAACTCTTGCTTGGCGTATCGATGCCGTAAAACTCAAGGGCCAAATTTCTACCTGGCTCGTTGATCGCTTTTATTATAAAATCTTTATCGAGTGGCGCTAAGCTTAGCTCGTCTCTTACTTCATTTACCGTTTTATATATCGCCTCGCCGCTATCGATCACCGTACCGTCCATATCAAAAATAACTACTTTCAATCCTCATCCTTAAATTTATTTTTATACTTTTCTTTTTTATATGTCTTTTGATTTTTTAGCTTATCAAGCAGATTTGCCGCCTTTAAAAGCTCCTCTTTTGGGGCGTTTTTGATAAGTAAATTTATAAAATCCTCCAGCGCCTTTGAGTATGGTTGATCAAGATAAACAGCCTCTACTTTTTCCATAATCTTTGCGTTTTTTTCGACTCTTTGACGAAATTCACTCTCGTCAAAGTCATCTCTTTTTAAGCCATTTATCGCTGATTTTGCAAATTTTTCTAGCGCACGAAGATATTTTACGCGTTTAAATTTGTCCGTGACTTGGTTCAAATTTCTCCTTTTTTTGGCAAATTATATCAAAATTTGATTTTATCCCCTAAATTTTGGCTTTACTAATGTATAATTTACGTAAAAATTACCAAACAAGGAGCAAAAATGAAGCAAGAAACCGCTGCGATCCACGTAGGCTACGACACAAACGAAGGCTTTGGCACGATGGCTGTGCCTATTTTTCAAAGCACGGCTTATGACTTTGGAAGTGCCGAGGTCGCAGCTGCTAGGTTTGAGCTAAAAGATGGCGGCCACATCTACACCAGGCTTGCCAACCCAACGACAGACGTCTTTGAAAAAAGAGTCGCTGCACTTGAGGGTGGAGCCGCTGCGATAGCGACTGCGAGCGGCCAGGCAGCGTTGTTTTACAGTATCATAAATTTAGCCCAAGCAGGCGATAACATTATAATCGCTAAGAAAATTTATGGCGGCACGACGGTGCTTTTTACACACACGCTAAAGAGATTTGGTATAGAGGCTAGAGTCTTTGACAGCGACACAGCTGATGATCTGGAGGATTTTATAGATGATAAAACTAGGGCTATATTTTTTGAAACGCTCTCAAATCCACAAATTTCTATCCCAAATATCGAGAAAATCGTAGAAATCGCAAACAAATATGGCATCATCAGCATAACCGACAACACCGTGCCAACGCCTATCATCTTTCAGCCGCTTCGCCACGGTGTCGACGTTTGCGTGCATAGTGCTAGCAAATATATGAGCGGTCAGGGCCTTAGCCTAGCTGGCGTGGTCGTAAGCGCAAATCACCTAAACGAAAAGCTAAAAGGCAACAAGAGATATGAGCATTTTAACACGCCAGACGCAAGCTATCACGACATCGTATATGCCAATATGACAGATAGTTTTGACATCTACACGCTAAGAATGAGACTTGCTATTGTGCGTGACATCGGCGCTGTGATCTCTCCGTTTAACTCTTGGCAACTCATACAAGGCCTCGAAACGCTTGCTGTTAGGATAGAAAGACACTCGCAAAATGCCCTAAAAGTGGCTAAATTTCTAAACTCTCACAAACATATAAAAAGCGTCGCATATCCAGGGCTAGCTGACAACGTAGATCACGCAAAGGCTCAAAAATACTTTAAAGACGGCATGGCTAGCGGACTATTTTGCTTTGAAACTGATAGCTTTGAACGCGCAAAAAAGATGCTTGAGCGCGTAAAACTCTTTAAGATCGTGGTAAATATCGGCGATACAAAGTCGCTCATCACGCATCCAGCCTCAACGACTCACCAACAGCTAAGTGGCGAAGAGCTCATCAAAGCTGGCATCACAAAAGAGCTAATAAGAGTGAGCATAGGCCTTGAAAACGCTGAGGATCTGATCGCTGATCTAGCTCAAGCTTTGGAATAAAGAAATTTCTAGCTCATTTTGGGCTAGAAATTTAAATTTTACTCTAACTTTAAATACCTTGTCTGAACTTGGCTGCAAGACAAATTCAAATTAAAAATCTGCCGCCCATTATGAAGGTATATACGGTTGCGCTTTTTACCACATGTGTTTTAAAAAATTTCATTAATGAAATAGTATAAATTTAATATGTCAAATACTTAACCGTATCTTGATACAGCACTTGATTTTCGCATTGTATCAGCAACAGGTCATTTTCTTCAAAGATTGTTGAGCCAGTTGGCTTTTGATACTCATTTTTGCGTTTTATTAGGATTATTAAAAATTCGCTTGGAAGCTCAAGCTGAGCCAAATCTTTGCCAATTAGTTTTGAGCCATAGTGGATGGTATGTTGACGAAGTGTGTAGCTTAAGATCGGGGAGTTTTCTACCGGTTTAACATCCTCTTGCTCGCTCTCTTTGACTTTAAATTTATCAGCCGCAAAGCCAAGTGACATACCCTGTATCAAAATCGAAATCAAAACCATAAAAAATATAATGTTAAAAATCATATCCGCATCACGCACGCCATCTACATAAACATAGGTAGCTAGCACCACTGGTACAACACCTCTTAGTCCAACCCAAGAGATAAAAATTTGCTCATTTATCTTAAATTTTGAAAATGCAAGCGACGCAAAAATACCAAGTGGTCTTGCAAAAAACATAAGCCACAAGGCCAAAACAAGCGCCATTAGTGCTGTTGCTGGAAGCTGCGAAGGATTTACTAAAAGACCAAGTGTTAAAAAGACAACTATTTGCATCGTCCAAGCGATACCATCGTGAAAACCGACTAAATTTTTCTTATGAGAAAACTCTTTTTTGTTTATAAAAATTCCAGCTATGTAAACAGCCAGGTAGCCGTTGCCACCAACCTTAAAGCAAAGTGTGTATAAAAGCAATATCCAAGCGATAGAAAAAACTGGATAAAGGCCCCAGCTTTTTAGGCGAAGTCTATTAAAGATAGCTGGCAAAGTTACGCCAAATAAATAGCCCATGGCAATACCTATACCAAACTGCTTAACAAGCGTAATAGCCCACTCAGATGCTGTCGGTGTGCTATTTAGCGAGATCATTTGAATGATAGTCATGGTTAAAAATATCGCCATTGGATCGTTTGAGCCAGATTCTAGCTCAAGAAGCGGTGCAATCCTATTTTTAAGTGAAATTTTCTTAGCTCTTAGTATGGCAAACACAGCTGCTGCATCTGTCGAAGAGATGATAGAACCTAGCAAAAACGCCTCTGCCCAAGTAAAATCAAGCAGATATTTTGCTACTGGAGCAATAGCTAGTGCAGTTAAAAAAAC
Source organism: Campylobacter sp. (assembly GCF_052169515.1). Classification (GTDB taxonomy): domain Bacteria; phylum Campylobacterota; class Campylobacteria; order Campylobacterales; family Campylobacteraceae; genus Campylobacter_A. The sequence continues at coordinate 43,116 of NZ_JBQNCH010000016.1, read as the reverse complement.
GCCAAGTGTAGCAAGAGCCAAACCTCTACCAAAAATCGGCTTTATCGCTGCAAAATCAGTATCTAGCCCACCAGCATAAAGTATAAATATGAGTGCTAGCATGCCAACATTTTGAGCGATTACTTGGTCATCAAAATTTACACCCAGCAAGCCGTCTGAGCCTGCCAACATACCAACACCTAAAAATATTATTAAAGATGGAATTCCGAATTTATCAGAGATCTTGCTAAGAAGAATACTGGTTATAAGCAAAACCGCAAAAAATAGTAGTAAATTCTCCAATCCAACTCCACAATTTTATATTAAATCATGCTTTCAAAAGCTTCAAATTTTTCTTGATTTGAAAGCATTTCAAGCAAGACGCCATAGTTATCTTTTATCTCATCTTGAAGCTTAGTAGTAAGCTCTTTGGCGTCTTTGCCATCTCTTGGGTAGGCAACGACTAGGTCAATTGGCTCAGCATTTAAAAACTCTTGAATGCCAGACAATAGCTCAATAGCACCTTTTTCATTTGTCCCATGGAGCACAACTATATAATGCTCATTTTCTCTTATAACAACGTCGGTTTGTCTTAAAAATTTTTCAAAAATTTCATCATACTCTTTGCTATCTGGTAGAGAAAAATATATCAAAGATAAATTTTTTGCATAATCTTTCACATTTTTATAGCGTTTGATCAAAGCTATCTCAAGATCTATTATTGATAAAATATCAACTGGTGAGAAAATTTTTGCTGCCATTTTTAACCTTTTATCCTATTTTTTAATTTTAAATTATTATATCTTGTAAATTTTCAAAAACAAAGACATTCATTCCGTTTTTATATTCATATCTAAATTTGAGCCCATGCGCATCAAGTATATTGCTAACTATATATAAACCAAGACCAAAACTTTTTTGCGCATCCTCTCCTTTAATAAATGGCTGGATATAAAAATCAAGGTCATTTTTTAGCTTCTCACCTTGGGTTATAAATTTCATATGTTCTTTATTAACGATGATATTTACATGCTTATCAGTTGAGTATTTTATGCCATTATCTATCATATTTTTTATAGCGACTGAAAATAGCTTAAAATCAACCATCACCCTAACCTCATCAAGCTCGCTAATGCCAACGTGCTCTTTTTCTACCATTGCTATATCTATGGCTTCATCGATAAGATCTCTCATAAGACAAGGTGTTTTATTGTTAAGTCCGATTTTTGATGTTATCTGCTCGATCGCAGCAAGCTCATTTATTAAATTTTCAAGCTTGTGAAAAACCGAGATTAGTCTCTCTTGATTTTTACTTTTTTCTATCATTTGAGCAGCTATTAGTCCCTTTGTGATAGGTGTTTTTAGCTCGTGCATGATGTTTCTTAAAAAAAGATGCCTTGAGTCATTAAGTGCCTTTATCTGACAAACTGCCTCGTAAAACGCCTCTGAAACTTCAGAAATTTCATCCTTGCCACTTCCTACATTTTGCACACCATCAAGCTCGCCATTTGCAAATTTAACAATCTGGCGCTTTAGCTTTCTAAGTGGCTTTATCTTATAGATGACAAAAATATAAGCAGCCAACAAGATCACAGCAACTACTAAAAAAACGGCCTTTATCACTTCGTATCTATAAGGTTGAAATTCCTTATCCATTAAAAGTTTTAGTTCATCTAAATGCTCAATCTTTAGATAGTGGTGCTTTTCATAAAGTAAAATAGCACTAGATCCTAAATCGCTTGAAATTTCTTCTAAAACGGTTGCTTGCTTTAAAATTTCATCTTTTTTCTTCTCATCTTTGATCTCTGGCATATCGATGTTTGAAAGCTGGCGGTCATACTGAGCTTTATTTATGATGCCACCCATGTAAAACAAATTTGTCCTAGCAACATTTGAGTATTTGTTATTTAGCTCTCTTGTATAGTTTTGCTTATCAAAACCCATGAGCCACAAAAAGGCTAGAAAAATCGAAACAAGTGCGAGCCCAAAGATAAAAGTTATAGTTATAAAAATAGATGATCTTGGCATCAAAGAACCAATTTGTAGCCAATACCGCGGATCGCATGGATATATTTTGGCTCTTTTGGATTTTCATTTAGTTTTTGGCGAATCCTACCAATGATAACATCTATACTTTTGTTTGAGCTATCTTCATTTATGCTTTCGCAGTTATAGATAAGTTCCTCTCTAGTGACCGCTCCGCCCTCTTTTAAAAGTAGGTATTTTAAGATGTCGTATTCTGCAGCAGTTAAATTTAGCACGTTTCCTTTGAATAAAATTTCATGCTCAAACTCTTTTAAAACCAAGTCTTTATTTAAATTTTTTGACTCATTTAAAGGGGTTGCACTTTGTCTTCTTAAATGGCTTTTGATACGAGCTAACAGCTCTTGTGGGTCATATGGCTTTGGCAAATAATCATCAGCACCGTTATCCAGCGCATTTACCTTATCTGTTATATCATGCCTTGCGCTTGATATGATTATAGGGATGTTGTGATTTTTTCTGATCTCTTTGCAAACTTCTAGTCCGTCCATACCTGGCAAAGTAAGATCTAGTATAACTAGGTCAAATTTACTTGTGTTTAGCGTAGATAGTCCGATGTAAGGCTCTTCGGCAGTAGTCACTTCGATATCATAATTTTCTAGATACTCGGTTAAAATTTCAGCAAGTTCCATATCATCTTCTATCATTAAAATTCTAGTCATGATCTTTCCTGTTGTAAATTTAATTTTTAAGGATTATAGCAGATTAAGGTTTTAAAAATTTAAAAGGGCTAAGAGCTGAAATTTCAGCTCTTAAGTGGTTATTTTATAACAAGGCCTTGCATAATGCCACCGCGATTTACCCACACCAGCGTCTTTTTGCCTTTTGCGTTTTTGACCGTATTTGAAAATGTCTGAAGGTCTTTTATGCTCTCTTCGCCAACTTGCACGATCACGTCGCCTCTTTCAAAGCCAAAATCTTCAGCCCTAGAGCCACTTTTTACGTCAGTTACAAGCACGCCTTGGGTATCTGGGCTGATCTTATACTTAAATCTTATCTCATCGCTTAGATTGCTAACGCTAAGGCCGTCGATGATGACACTTTTTGAGGCTGTTTTTGCATTGTGATCCATATTGACAAGCTTGATTTTTGCGTTCATTATCTTGTTTGATCTCTCAAAAGCTACATCAATGGTACTATTTGGCGTAAGTGAGCCGATGAAATTTTTAAGATCATTTGCATTTTTAATGGTTTTGTCATTTGCAGATATGACTAAGTCGCCTCTTTTTAACCCGGCCTCATCTGCTGGCATACCCTGCTCTACACCGCTTATTAGCGCGCCTTCTTTATTTGTATAAAGCTCTTTTTGCTCATCTGTTAAATTTGCGATCGTAACGCCGATAAAGCCACGCTCTATTTTGCCATCGACTATTAATTTTTTAGCGATATCTTTTACCATATTTGATGGTATAGCAAAGCCAATGCCGTTGTTACCGCCACTTTTTGAAAGTATGGCTGAGTTTATACCAACCAAATAGCCCCTGCTATCAACCAAAGCACCACCTGAGTTGCCAGGATTTATAGAGGCGTCTGTTTGGATGAAATTTTCATATTGATTAAGGCCGATATTATCTTTGTTTAGGCCTGAGACGATGCCTTGAGTGATACTCTCACCAACACCAAATGGATTACCTATGGCAAATACAACATCTGCATCAAGCAATTTTGACGAATCAGCAAATGTGATAGCATTTAGGCCGTTTGCCTCTATCTTTATGACAGCCAGGTCAGTTTTTGGATCGCTGCCTACTAGTTTGGCCTTAAATTCTTTACCTCCATTTGCTAGAGTAACTACAATCTGGTCACTATCCTCAATGACGTGGTTGTTTGTAACGATATAGCCGTCATTTGAGATAATAACACCAGAGCCAAGCGAAGTTGCTTTTTCTTTCTCTTTTGGTCTACCAAAGTTAAATCCAAAAAATTCGTTAAAAAATGGATCGTTAAACATCTGTTCTATGCCGTTGCTGGCCACCATTTTTGTGGTTGAAATGTTTACGACCGAGAGTTTTGCCTGAGCAATAGAGTCGTAGTATGAGAGTACGCTATTTTTATCATTAAGTGGCGAAACCCTCGTGATATCAGAATTTGCTTCATTTATTTTAATCTCAGCTCCAATCAGCAAAGAAGCTGTTGCTAATGAAATTAGCACAATCTTTTTCATTTTTTTCCTTTAGATTGAAAATGTTTGTAAATTATAAATGCGAGGAAAAAATAAAATCTTAACGCTTTTTCTCATTAGTAAATAAAAATAAACTTGACTTGCATAGACTAAAGCTTTGTGATATAATTCGTATCAAAAAAATATAAGGAGAGCATATGAGTGAAAGCTTATACGAAACTTTAGGAGTTTCAAAGGGTGCCTCAAGCGACGAGATAAAAAAAGCTTATAGAAAACTTGCCAGAAAATACCATCCAGACATCAACAAAGACCCTGGCGCAGAAGATAAATTTAAAGAGATAAATGCTGCTTATGAAATTTTAAGCGATGATGCAAAACGCGCTCAATATGACCAGTATGGCGACACTATGTTTGGCGGTCAAAATTTCCACGACTTTGCCAGAGGTTCGGCCGATATGGGCGACCTAAATGAAATTTTAAAAAATATTTTCTCTGGCGGATTTGGTGGAGGAAGTGCCAAATTTAGCAGCGGTTTTAGTAGTAGTTTTGGAGGCTTTGACGGATTTGGTAGCAGTGGATTTGGCTTTAGCGGAGCTGATCTGGATATAAATGCTAAAATTTCTATACCGTTTGACGTGGCCGTAACTGGTGGCGAACACAAGATAAATGTCAATAATGAGAGTATCAAGATAAAAATTCCAAGTGGCATAGAGGGTGGAGAGAAACTTCGTATAAAAGGCAAAGGCAAGAGCGCTGGCGGCCAAAAAGGTGATCTTATCCTTGCTATTAGTGTTGAACCAAGCGACGAGTACGAAAGAGTTGGCGATGATCTATATAAAGATGTAGAAATTCCACTAAAAACTATGCTTTTTGGTGGCAAAATTGACGTTCATACATATAAAAAAGATGTCACCATAAAGATCGCTGAAAACTCAAAAACGGGCACGAAAATCCGCCTAAAAGGATATGGAGTACAAAATAGGAAGAGTGGAATTTATGGGGATCTTTACTTAAAAGCTAGAGTAAAACTTCCAAACATTAGCGAGCTAGACGAGAGTCTAGTAAAAGAATTAAAAGAAAAATTACCGGAGTAAAAAATGCAAAATTATGAAGAACCACTTTTTTTAATAAGCGTTGTAGCAAAGGTTTTGAGTATACATCCACAAACTTTAAGACAGTATGAAAGAGAGGGGCTTGTCGAGCCATCAAGAACAGATGGCAAGATGAGACTTTACTCTCAAAAAGATGTCGATCGTGTAAAAACTATACTAAATTTAACACGTGAACTAGGCGTAAATTTAGCCGGCGTTGATGTGATACTTCAGTTAAGAGAGAAGATTGACGATTTAGAATCAACAATTGATGAGCTAAATAAAAAATTACACGAAGCTACAAATCAAACTAGCTCCAAAAGATCACTTGTAAAGAGAAAAAATAGCTTTGATCTAGTCTTTTATGAAGGTAAAGAATAATTTATGGAACAAATTTTAGAAGGTTTCTTGCTTGTAGCTGCAATATCTGTTGCATTAAATGTAATTTTCAAAAAATTTCAGATCCCAACTATCATCGGCTACATCGTAACCGGAACGCTTATATCAGAATTTTTTAATTTAAAAAGCAACGATGAGATTTCTCATATTGCAGAGTTTGGTATCGCGTTTTTAATGTTTACCATTGGGCTTGAGTTTAGTTTTAAACATCTTATGAGTATGAAAAAAGAGGTCTTTTTAAATGGTGGCTTGCAAGTTTGCTTAAGCGGCTTTATAATGGGCGTAATGCTCTACTATGCTTTGCATTTAAAAGACGAGACAGCCTTAATAGCAGGTCTTGCATTTGCTCTTTCATCAACTGCAATAGTACTAAAAACGCTAAATGACAACGGTGATGTGAGTAAAATTTATGGTAGAAAAACACTTGGAATTTTACTATTTCAAGATATCGCCGTGATTCCGATCCTACTTATGATAGATATGTTTAGCTCACAAGATGCTTCTATAAATGAGCTTTTACTAAAGACATTTACAAGTGCTACGATACTTATTATCGTGTTATTTTTACTTGGTAAATATGTCATAAACTGGATTTTTTATAAAGTTGTCCAAACAAATTCACAAGAGGTTTTTATAGCGACGATACTTTTTATGGTTGTTGGTGCTAGCACGCTAGCTCACTTCTTTGGCTTTTCATACTCTTTGGGTGCATTTTTGGCTGGTATGATGATGGCGGAGACGCAGTACAAGCATCAGATCGAAGTCGACCTCATACCTTTTAGAGACTTGCTTCTTGGGCTATTTTTCATAACTGTTGGCATGCAGATAAATTTTGCTGTCGTTATCTCAAATATCTGGCTAGTACTTGGCCTAGTCTTTAGTGTCATGGTGATAAAAGCTATCGTTGTTTTTGCTATTTTAAATATCTACTTAAAGCGAAGAGTTGCTGCAAAAACAGCACTTAGTATTTGTCAAATAGGTGAATTTGCGCTAGCCGTTTTTGGACTAATGACAACAAGAAATTTACTTGACATCCAAACAGCTCAAATTTTTATCGCAGCGTCTGTTATATCGATGTTTGCAACACCTTTTATACTAAAAAAACTTGATGTTATAGCTGATCTGATAGAACGCGAGATCGTAATCGAACCAAGCGAAACCCTAAAGCCACAAACGATTAAAAATCATATTGTGGTTTTTGGCTATGATAGACTGGGTCAAGAGGTTGTTTTAAGGCTAAAAGAGACAAAGCTTTTATATCTTGTGCTTGATAATGATATTAGCTTAGTTGAGCTTGGCAGAAGCCGCGGAGAAAATGTATTTTTAGGAAATGTTTTACAAAACCACACCCTTGAAAATGCTTGTCTAAAAGACGCAGCTGCTGTTATCATCACTGTTAGTAACGAACAAAGAGTCGAACTTATCGCTCAAAAGATAAAAGATTATGGCGTAAACACTCAAACTATCATAAAGATAAATGGTGAAGGAAATAAAGATATTTTTGGTGAATTAGGCAAGAATTTTCACCTAATCAGTGAAGAGCGTGTCATGGCAAAAACACTCGTTCACGAGGCTCTTCAGTGTAAGATAGATCATGATATTAGAGCATAAAAGATAGAATTTTATACTGTAAAATTTCGCAAAATGCTGATTACAAAAATACATTAACCATTTTTGCAACAAATAAATTAGCCTAGATTTACTAGACTTTTATTCGTTTCTTAAAGTTTGAAGAACATTTATCTCAGTTGCTTTCTTAGCTGGATAAAATGACGAGATAGCCACGATAAATACAGCTCCAACGATGATAATCACAAGATCGATTATGGATAGTTCAAGCGGTAGTTTGCTTGAGCCATAAACATCAGCTGGTAGGTCTATGATATTAAAATTTCCAAGTAAAAATAACCCCAAAAAGCCAAGCACTAAGCCAAATATAATGCCGCCTCCACCGATAACTAGCCCTTGATAAAAGAAGCTTCTTTTTATCTCGCTTTTGCTAGCTCCAAGTGCTAAAAGCAAGGCGATCTCCTGCCTGCGGTTCATCACGGTCATTAGTAGTGAGCTTATGATATTTAGCGACGCCACAAGGATAATAAGCATCAAAACGATAAAAAGCGCTCTTTTTTCAAGTGCGAGCGCTGAGAAAAAGTTACCATTTTGCTCCCACCAGCCAATGGCAACCGTACCAGCCGGAAGGCCTTCACGCACCTTTTTTATATCATCAAATGGCTTTTTTGAAAAGATATGAATACCATCATACACACCGTTTGGATAGTCTAAAATTTTCCTCAAAGCCTCGACCGAAGTATATGAAAAGGCTTTATCGTAGGCGATAAGCCCAGATGTAAATGAACCGCCGATATCAAAGCGCTTCATCTTTGGCGTTAGTGAAAAGCCAGCTGGATCGGCTTTTGTAAAAATTAGCGTTAGTTTCTCATCATTTCTTAGTCTAAATTCATTTGCAATGCCACTTCCCACAAGTATCTCAAAACCATCTAGCTCTTTATCTTTTAAGGCTTCGTTTACGACCGAGTTTATCTGCTTTTCATCTTTAAAATTTACGCCATAAACCAGTCCACCCTCAAGTGCATTTGTCGAGCGGTAGATCACCTGGGTGCTAATAAATGGACTAAATTTAAGGTCGCTAAATTTAGCCTTTAGCTCATCCACAAAGTTGTCATCAATGGAGCCCTTAAAGGCGCTTTGAACAGTTATAGGATAGTTCATCGTAAAAAGCTTGCGCTCAAATTCTTTATCAAACCCATTCATAATAGCCATCGCAACGATCAAAACCATAAGCCCTATGCTCACACCAAGAAAGGCGAGCAAGGCACTTAGAGCGATAAATGGCTGAGTTTTATCAAATCTTAAATATTTAAAAAGTAGGTACTTTGGTAAGCTTGTCATCAAATAGCCTTTAAAAGATTAAGGCGCTTTGGCGCCTTAAAAGTAGAAATTTTAAGCAAATATGCCTTTTTTAGGGCCACTTTTGCCGTGGCAATCTTTATATTTTTTTCCGCTTCCACAAGGGCAAGGTGAATTTCTTGGTATCTTTTTCTCTGGTGTAAATTTCTCGTCCTGGTTGTTGTAGCTTAAATGCTCATTTTCAGCATTTTGGTTAGCCTCGATCATCATTCTAGCTTGCTCTTCTTGCTCTTCTCGGCTCTTAAATCTCACCACCTGAAGCGTCTTAACACTCTCAGTTTTTAGCCTATTTACTAGCTCCATAAAGAGGTTGTAGCTCTCTTTTTTATACTCCACTAGCGGATCTTTTTGGTTATACCCTCTAAGGCCGATACCAGTTTTTAAGATATCCATCTGATAAAGGTGCTCTCGCCACGCATTATCAAGCACTTGAAGGTATAAAATTTTCTCTATATCTCTTCTTTGCTCCTCGTTTAGGACGCTCATCTTTTCGTTGTATCTTGCACTAAAAATTTCAACAAGCTTATCGATAAGCTCATTGTATTCTAGTCCTTTTAGCTCACTCTCGTCGATCTCTTCGCCACAGTCTGCAAGGATGATAGAGCATAAATTTTTAATATCAAAGTCATCTTTCAAGCCGCCATGGAAAATTTCAGCCGTGTCAAGTAAATTTGTAACATACTCAACTCTATTTTGAGCTATTTTTTCGCTCATATCGTAGCTCTTATCAAGTAGCTCGTCGCGGTATTTATAAATAGTCTTTCTTTGCTCGTTCGCCACGTCATCATACTCAAGCAAATGCTTTCTGGCCTCAAAGTGCAAGCTCTCGACTTTCTTTTGAGCATTTTCAACAGCCCTTGTTACCATGCGACTCTCTATGCTTTCGTCCTCGTCGATACCAAGCCTATCCATTATCGCTTTTATGCGGTCGCTGCCAAAAATTCTCAAAAGATTGTCTTCAAGACTTAGATAAAATCTACTCATACCAGGGTCGCCCTGACGTCCAGCACGACCACGAAGCTGATTATCTATCCTTCTACTCTCATGCCTTTCGGTGCCGATGATATATAGGCCGCCAAGGTCTCTAACCTCGTCGTTGATCCTGATATCAACACCACGTCCAGCCATATTTGTAGCGATAGTTACAGCGCCTTTTACACCAGCTTGCGCGATGATCTCAGCCTCTTTTTCATGGTTTTTGGCATTTAGCACAGAGTGTGGGATGCCAACTTTTTTAAGCATCTCGTGAAGTACCTCACTACGCTCGATACTTGCAGTTCCTACGAGCACTGGCTGACCCTTTTCATGAGCTTTTTTGATTTCGTCGATGACTGCTTTAAATTTCTCGTTTTGGGTTTTATAGATAAGGTCGTTTGAGTCGATCCTGATAACTGGCACGTTTGTAGGGATCGAGATAACATCAAGGTTGTAAATTTGAGAAAACTCAGTGGCCTCAGTTTGAGCCGTACCAGTCATACCTGCAAGCTTTTTATACATCCTAAAGTAGTTTTGATATGTTGTATCGGCTAGCGTTTGGCTCTCTTCTTGGATTTTTACACCCTCTTTCGCTTCAAGCGCTTGGTGAAGTCCCTCACTAAAGCGTCTGCCCTCGCTTAGACGTCCGGTAAATTCATCAACTATAACAACTTCGCCCTCTTTTACAACGTAGTGAACGTCTTTTTCAAAGAGATTGTGAGCTTTTAGAGCTTGATCTAAGTGGTGGCTTAGTATAGCATTTTCAAGGTTATATAAATTTTCAACACCAAATAATTTTTCAGCCTTGCTTATGCCAGCTTCTGTGATCATTATCGTTCTATTTTTTTCATCTACTATAAAGTCCCCTGTTGGCTTTGAGCCTGGCACGTTTGGATCAGCTGGAGTGCCTCTAGTAAGCTGTTTAGCGACCTGATCAGCTCTTATATAGCCATCAAGCGTGCGGTTTGTTGGGCCAGAGATTATAAGCGGAGTTCTAGCCTCGTCTATCAAGATACTATCGACCTCGTCCACGATAACGAAGTTGTGGCCTCTTTGCACCTTTTGGCTAGCTTCAAATTTCATATTGTCACGAAGATAGTCAAAACCAAATTCTGAGTTTGTGCCATATGTTATATCGGCGTTATAAGCAGCTTGTCTTACGTTATCATCGTATCCGCCGCTTAGTATCACATCAACACTTAAGCCTAAAAAGTTATAAAGCTCGCCCATTTGCGTAGCGTCACGCTTTGCAAGGTAGTCGTTTACTGTTACTACGTGCACGCCCTTGCCACTCATCGCATTTAAAATAACTGGCAAAGTCGCCACCAAGGTCTTGCCCTCGCCCGTTTTCATCTCAGCGATCCTACCCTCATTTAGCACCATGCCACCTATTAGCTGTACGTCAAAATGGCGCATCTTAAGCACCCTTTTGCTAGCCTCTCTAACAATTGCAAAAACATCATTTAAAATTTCATCTAAAATGACTTTTTCTTCTACTACTTGGGCTTTTAGCTCATTAAATTTACCCTTAAGCTCATCGTCGCTCATCTTTTCATAAGTTGGCTCGAGCGCATTTATCTGTGTAACGCGTCTTATATACTTTTTGACTTCTCTATCGTTTTTTGTGCCAAAAATCTTTCTAAATACCGATGAAATCATTACTTTACCTTCCTAAATTTTTAAACTTTGGATCTTAGCATAGTTTAACTATTTATTTAATTAAACTGGGCTAGAATACGCCAAAAAAGGATAAAAAATGAGAAAATTTCTAGTTGCATCTCTCGTTGCAGTTTGCTCATTTGGTGCTGGCTTAAATTTCAAAAGCCTGCAAAGTGACTTTACGCAAACTGTATTTAGCGAGGGCAAAAGCATAAATTACAAAGGTAGATTTTACGCCAAAAACGACAATACTGCACTTTGGATATATGAAAGTCCAACGCCAAAGAGAATTTATTTTAACAAAGAGCGTGTGATCGTGATTGAGGACGAGCTTGAGCAAGCTATCATTTCAAAGCTTGATGATACGCCAAATTTGACACAAATCTTAGCCCATGCGGAGCAAATCCAACCAACACTTTACAAAGCAATATATGACGGAGTTGAGTACTTTATAACTATTAAAAACACGCTTCCAACGACGATTGACTATAAAGATAAACTTTCAAATAAAATAAAAATAACTCTAAGCAATCCAGTGAAAGACGCACTCATCCCACAAGAGACGCTAACTCCTGTCATTCCTCAAGGTTATGACATTGTAAATCAATAAATTTGGCTAGCTTTAGCCAAATTTACTCACTTTTCTCCAAAATCTTTTCCAAATTCTTGAACATTATTTAGATCAATAGGCTTTTGAACTACGTCATTTGGATCTGGCGAGATGATGATCTCATTGCCCTTTTTCTTCTTTTCTGGTTTTGTTACAATCTCTTCATTAACACTTGGATCGGAACATAAATTTTGGCTTTTTATTGCTCTTATGATCTCGCTTAGCTCAAGATTATTTATAACTTTTATATTTAAGATAAGCACATCATCGATATCAAGAGAGTGCTTTTTGGCTGCGTATTTTATGAAAAGCTCTTTAAATTTCTCTTTTCCCATTGAGGTTAAAATATCTTCCACGTAAAAGCTACCAACTATTATGTTTAAAGCATCAAGCACATACGCTTCATTTTCTTCAACATCACGTCCAACGACTTCAAGGTTCATATTTATCTTTTTTGTTAAATTTTGTCCAGCTTTTGAGTAGATATCTGTTTGAAAATCTCTTACTTTTAGCACGTCTGCAAATGCAAAAATACAAAAAGTAAGGCTTAAAAATAGCTTTTTCATAAATTCTCCTTAATATGCAAAAATACGTTTTCTTGGTAAAATTTCTTAACTTCGTCGTCAATTTTAACCACTTTTCTTAAATGCTGCCTAAAATCACTTTTTTTATCATAAAAAAGTTTTAAATTTTTAGGACTTACTGCACGAGAAAGTGCAACATAGAGTTGTCCTTTGGCAAAAATATGATTGATATTACAAATGAGCGAGTTTATGCTCATTCCTTGAGATTTGTGGATGGTTAGAGCGTAAGCAAGCTTAAATGGAAACTGATGGAGCGATGCCTGTACATTTTCTTCGATCTCATCTTCGTTTAAATTTAACGAACTAAATATATAAGCAGCTTTTTCTATCTCGCAAATTTCGCCGCTATCTTTTTTCACAATGACGCTTGAGATGATGCCATTTTCCTTTAAAATTTGCATGATCTTGCCTTGCTCTCCGTTGTAATATTCGCCCCATTTATTTGACGTAAAGATGATCTTAGCGCCTATCTTCATCTCCAAATCCCTTGAGATATTTAGTGTATTTGCCCATTTTTCAAACTCTTTTTTATCTAAACTTTCATCCAAAATGCTCACATCTGAGTTTGAAATTTCAAGTGGCGTATCAAGTTCTGAAAGCCTTTTTTGATTTAGCATTTCAGCCTCGGCATTTCTACCAAAAAGCACACTCGTATCATCATCTGGCTCTATCTTGGACCCTCTTAAACTCTCTATATAGCTCATTATTTCATCATCTAGCTCGCCTACTCGCAGCCTAGAGAGAATCTCATAAAATTTAAGATCATTTGTGCGTTTTGAGATGAGAAGTTCGACATTTGTAAATTTCATATCCTCCCACGCACTGGAGTTAAAAGCGTATAAAAAATTAAAAAGCCTATTTTCGTTTTGCTCCTTTTGCACTGGCGGAAGCTGATAAAAATCACCCACTATAAGCACCCTGCCTTTAAATTTGGAAGTAAGTAGTCGGTATCTTATCATCTCCATTAAATCTGAGCTCACCATTGAAATTTCATCAATTACAAGCAGATCACATGCATCAAGCATATTTCTTAGCTTGCTTAGTTTGTCTTTTTGATGATAGTCAAAGCGCCTTAGCTCCTCGTAGTCCTTGCAGTAGCCAAATTTAAAAAAGCTATGCAAACTAACTCCTCCAAGGCTAACGGCACTTATGCCAGTTGAGCCAAGAATTATGACGTTTTTAAAATTTTCTTTGTAGTGCCTGATGACAGAGGCCGTTAGATAGCTCTTGCCAACGCCTCCGCCACCAGTTAAAAAGACGTTTGAGCGAGATAAAATTTCTAAAATTTGATCTAGCATCTACTCAAACATCTCTGGGCGATACTCAAAGTGCATAGTATCAAAGTGCTTCCAGCGTCCGCCCCAGATAAATTTATGTTTTTCAAAAACACGCACTATCTGTTCAGGAATGAGGTTTTGGTAGCCACTACTCCACTGCCAGTAGTGGCTCTTTTTCACATTTATATCAATCGCAATGCCGTAGCTGTGCGGACTCAAGCGGTTTGTGCCAGCGATCACTCGCCACTTAAACGTTCCACCTGGATTTTTTAAATATTCAAGCAAGCTCGCATCGCTTTTTACCATATCGTTTAGCTCATTGCTTACGTCTTGCAAAGCAGCTGCGGCTCCATTTTTAGAGTTAAATGGTAGTTTTAGCGCAAGGCTATCTTTTAGCCAAACAACATCTACCAAATTTGCTTTTACCTCGCTCTCGCTTGAGCCATAAATTTTGCCTAAAAATTCATAATTTCTACATCTGCCAGCATCGCTTAGTGCGGTGCTAAGCGGCGAAAATGCAGCGTAATCAAGCGCATTCATATCCTCTATATCAGCCCCAATACTACACTCATCATCTTTTTGTTTAAAGTCATCATAGACAAATATTGTTCCATCACCGAATTTGACCAAATTATCCTCAACCTTAACGTCATAAGCCCTTTGTAAAGCTGAAATTTTTCTAGCTTTATCGCTTATTACATTTTCGGGTTTTATCACATTTATAGAATCAACCTTTGAAATGAGCAAATTTGAGTTTTGTATATCGCTTCTGTTTTGTCCGATGTTTAACGTAGTTACTGCCGTAGCACCGATTAACGCTCTGCCGTTATTTTCGGTTTTTAGCCCCCAAGCATCATGTACCACATAGATATCATCGCCCTTGTATCCGGCATAAAGCATGATATGCCCTGGCAGATGCACGAGTGTAAGATATGGCACACCTTTTTCTTTTATCTCTTTTGTTTTTGCAGCGTTACTAAGTCCTTTTAGATCAAATTTTTGTCCAATATTTGCTTGAGCTTTTGAGTTTCTAGGTAGCCACACACCAAAGCTAGCTAGCAGATCTTTAGTAAAAAGCGAGCAATCCCTTAGCTTATCGACCCCGCCCCAACCATAAGGCTGAGTAAGAAGGGAACTAATAAGTGTTTTTAGATTTGAGTCATTAAATTTAAGAGGAAAAAGAGAACCAAAAGACTTTGGCAACACGAATTCTCTTAAAAGATTTCTTACATAAATTTTACCGTAGTAGTTTTTACTATCCTGTGCCAAAACAGGAAGTATCGCCCCAACTCTTGAGTAAAATAAAAAATTTCCAGCCTTATCATAAACTGGCATCTTGTCCGTTTTTATAGTCACAAAACTTGACTTTTGATAGGCATTTGCCTCATCGTCGCTTATAAATTTTATATCCTCGACCTTTACCCAGCCCCAAACCGCATCATCGCTAACAAATGCCCATGCCCTGTCTTTAGAAAGATGTGACACAAAAAGTGGATGAGCGATGCTTAGGGTTGATTCTTGCAGATAATCAAACGGATAGCCCTCACCTGGAGTTTGCGGATTTAAAAATATCGGCTCATCGGTTGGAAAATTTCTTAAAGCTGTGTTTGCCGAAGTTAAAGCATAAGCAGAGATGCTTGAAAGAGCTGAAAAATTTGCATTGTCCTTTTGTGCATCAAACCAGCTTTGAGGTATCTGTCTAAAATTTGACCCAAAATACTTTCTCTTCTCGCTTGGTTTATATATATTAAATGCCCAAAAAACATCGTTTGGATTAAATTTTACGCCCCTTAATGTAAAAACCTTAAACCTTCTTTTTAAAATTTCTTCTTGGTCAAAGCTTGCACTTTGTATATTTTGCGGTAGTGACGAGGCATCTTGCTTCATTTCAAAATCAAGCAAACTAATGCGTTCGTTTGGTTTATATACATTTTCATCTGGTAAAGAATTTTGCACACTTGGCTTTGGCTGGGTCTGCGAACATCCCAAAAACAAAGCAATACTAAATGCTAAAAATATGCCCTTTTTCAACTTTTTTCCTTATCCTTAAAAATAGCTTCGACGATCAAAACAAAAATGTAAAACATCTTTTCATCGTTGTTTTTACAAATTTGTTTCATCGTCTCATTCTCGCTTTTTACTTTTATGCCATTTGACCTTAAAATTTCTACAATATCAGAGCCAAATTTCTTTGAAAGATCGCCCACTTTTACATCATTTAGAGCGTTTAAAAATCTAGTAGTGTTGCAATCCATCTGCACTGGCTTGTGATTTAAAATATTTTTAAACTCAAGGCTAAGCTTCTTTAACTTTTTCTTCTTAACATAACTATGAACGATCGTCAAAACAACCAAACTAAAGCCAAAGAAAATGTGTAAATTCAGCGAATTTTCACTCATTTCCCCATTTAAGAAAAGAACGCCACTCATAAAAAGACCGATCACACAGATAAAAAGTAGCAACAAGATGATGTACTTAAAAATCACCTCAAATATAATGTTGTCTTTTAGCCTATCAAACATCAAGCCCTACTATCTCATCTTCGCTGTAAACTAAAATTTCATTTTCTTTTAGCAGTTTTGCTGTGATGCCATCGCCCAAAATAAGCCTCTTACTAAAACTTCCGTCATAAATTTGTCCACTTCCACAACTTGGACTTTTTGATTTTAAAATAGCCTTTTTACAACCATTTAGTTTGGCTATCTTTAGGCAAATTTCTGCTCCATTTTTGAAATTTTCACTCACATCTTTGCCTGAAAATTTGCATACGATTGAGCCATTTTTCATCTCGGCTGGCTCTCTTGGCGTGCTAAGTCCACCGTAAACTTCAGGACAAACAAAAAGCAGATGAAATCTCTTTGAAATTTCAGCTAAAACATCTTTATTTAAAAGATTATTTTCGCCGTTAAATTTGCAGTTTATGCCAGCTAGGCAAGCGCTTATTAAGATTTTTTCTCTCAAAGCCCGGCTTCTTTTAAAAGTTCACTAGCATAAATTTCACGAAGTTTGCTTGAAATTTCTCCTACTTTTGCACCGTTTATCGCCTTGCCATCAGCATAAACGACTGGTAAGAGTATGAGCGTCGCAGCCGAGATAAAGACTTCATCAGCACTATAAACTTCATCCATGCTAAATTTTCGCTCCTCTATCTTAAGGCCAATATCTTTAGCGATCTTTAAAAGTCTCATACGGCGAATTCCTGGCAAAATTTCATTTGAAAGTGGTTTTGTGATTAGAGTTTTATTCTTGATGATAAAAGCACTTGAGCTGCAACCCTCTGTCACAAAGCCATTTTCTACCATAAAGCCCTCATCTGCACCTTTTTTATGAGCTTCATTTTTAGCGTAGCACTGAGCCAGAAGTGAGATAGACTTGATGTCACGCCTTTTCCACCTGATATCCTCGACACTCACCACTTTTATGCCAGTTTTTGCAGCAGGATTGTTTAAAATTTCACTCTCGTAACAGAAAATAAAGACACTTGGTGTTAAATTTTCTATGAAATAGAAATTTCTAAACGCCACGCCTCTTGTTACTTGCATGTAAATTCCGCCCTCTTTTAAGGCATTTTTGGAGATTATCTCGTTTAAGATCGCTTCAAATTTTTCCTTTTCGTAGGGCAAACTTATATCTATTTCATTTAAGCTTCTTTCAAATCTCGCCCAAAATCCATCTTTATCAACCATTTTTGAATTTATCACAGGCACAACCTCATAAATTCCATCGCCAAATATAAATCCTCTATCAAAAGCACTAACTTTTGCTTCATCTTTTTGCAAAAATTCTCCGTTTAAAAAGACGGTTTGCAAAGCTTGATCTGCCATTTTAGCTCCTTAAATTTTATGCAAATTGTATCTAATTTTGTTTGAATTTATAGATTCTTGGATATAATGAAGCAAAATTTTTAAAGTAAAAAGTATATAAAAAATGCAAGAAAAATTAAAAGATAAAATCATAAGAAATGTTTTTTTCGTTTCAAAACAGCCAGTTTTGTTTAGAGATTTGCTTGAAGCAAATGCCCTTTTTAACGAAGGTATGCTAGTTGATGGCGCAAAGTTAAATTTTAAATTTAACCATGTCAAGCTCTATCAAATTTATGCACTAATTTGCTTTATAGTACTCCTTCCGCTTCTAATAGTCACACACCATTTTCTAGCAAATTCTGACGCACACCTCTCGATAATCTCGACAGCCATTGTCACTTCGGTCGTTTTTATCGGCTTTGATATGTTTAAAGTTTGGGCAAGAAGAGAGATAAGCCACGATCTTATCAAGAAAGCTTGGAGTGTGCATTTTCCGTATTTTGGCTATGAGAAATACTCAAGCAAGGTTGAAGAAATTTATAATACTGCTATAAAAAATGACATATCAAAAAAAGATTTAGAACAATATATATATGAAAAGCTGATCTCTCAAAAAGATAGCACTGAGTAAATTTCATTTTGCTTTGAGATGACGCGCGAGATAAGCTTTCTTGCATTTGCGTCTGTGCAAAGCAGCTTGGTCTCCAGCTCCTCTATGAAGTAGTATGGCAGTTTTTTAAGCTTCTTTTCAAGCATCAAAAACCTATCTGAGATGATCTTCGCGTCGTTTACAAAGTCGCTCCTATCTCTTATATCCTCTATCTTTGCGTAGTTTCTAAGCTTTACAAGCTCGCTATTTATCTCATCAAGCGTCGCTGATATAAATTTTACGTTTTTGATATTTTCATCATCTAAATTTTTGCCGATACTTATCGCATGGTTTAGCTCATCTAACGAGGCGAGAATGCTCTTTTCATTTATATTAAAGGTGTGTTTGCCTGGTGTGAGAAATGAAATTTGTATCAAATTTTCAAATGAAACTAGGCTTTGGCTTAAGCTATTTTTTATCTTAGTATAGTCATTTCTTGAAGTTAGCAAATAAGCGACAAAAACTATCAAAAAGCCGATCGCCACGTCAAAAATTCTATAGACCATAAGCTCTAAAAAGTCGCTCTTTATAAGAGAAAAAATGGCTGTAAATTCAAACATAAAGGTCGCCGCAAAGACTATTTGTTTGTAGGCTTTTAGATAGTAAAGTAAAAACATACCAACAAAGCAAACCACGTAAAATGCGTAAGAGCCGCCCAAAAGCATTATAAAACCAAGCGCTATAAAAAAGCCCAAAATGCCGCCTAGCACGTTATCTCTGCCCGCATTTTTCAAAGCCACTTCGTCGTTTTTGTTTAAGCTCATCACCGCTATGGCGATCCAAATTCCGTGATTAATATGCGTGGCCTGCGAGATAAATATCGCCACAGCCATACAAATAGCAAGCCGCAAGGACTCTTTTAGCGTTTCGTTTTTTAAATTTAGCTTTAAAATGGCCTCTTTAAAACTGCTCCTTTTGACGCTGTTAAATGAAATTTTATCCTCGCCGCCCTCTTTTATAAGTAAAAATTTATCATATAGCACGCTTAGCGAGCTTGCTAAAATTTGAAATTTAGAGCTTTTAACTGCATTTAGTGTGTCAAATTTTAGTTTTGGACTTTTGCTAGCAAAGAGATTTTTAAGCTCAAAAAGGTTGTAGGCGATCTCGTTTTTGACCTCTTCTAAAAGCCTCTTCTCCTCTATCCTCTCAAATGTCGCCTCCAGCGAGTGAAGCAATATGACGATCTCCTCGACCTTGTATAGATAAAAGACTGCTCTAGCCTGGTTTCTAACTAGCTTTATATCTTTTAAATTTAAGCTCTGGCTAGTAAAAATTTCTTTGGCTTTATCGACTAAATTTATAGTATTTAAAATGCTTGGCTTAAACTCTCTTGTGCCTAAATTTTTACTAGACAATATGGCGTTATCCAGCAAAAAGCCGATGCTTTTTTTGGTAAATTTGCCGTATTTGCCAAAATTTTCAAATTTAATGATGATACTTAACACGCCAGCAAGCACCATCGCACCAATAGCGTCTAATACATCTAGCCCAGCGGCCGACTTCGTGACAAAGGCAACTAGTCCGGTTGCATTTACTGCGAGCAAGATTTTATTTAAATTTGCGCTAAAAATTTGACTGATAGAGATGATAAAAACCCAGATAAAAACGATCGGTGCTAGCCAAATTCCAAGGCTCATAAGGGGTGTAACAAAGGGCATAAATAAAGATGAAAGAGCGATATAAAGTAGCAAAAAAGCAAGCTTGCTGCTATCTTTACACTCAAGTGTGCTGATAAAAAATATACCCATCGTGATATTTACGGCCATGACTGCGCCGCTGATACCAAAGAGATGAAAGCACAAAAAGCAGTTTGTAGCGATGGTCGTGGCAGCTTTTAGAGAGTAGATGAGCTGGAAATTTGCAGGGTCGTAGTAGTGGGTAAAGCTTTTAAATTTCTTAACTATTTCCATTGACGCTCTTGCATATTGTTTAAAATTTGATTTTTATAACGCAAATTTTCAAGCTTAATACCAAGGGCTCTGTTTTCTTCTAAAAGCATATCTCGTTTGCCACTAATGTCCGCTATATCTCTACTTATATAATAAATTTGATTCGCTATGTAAATTTTTGGCAAAAATAGAGCTAGAGCTATAAAAACAGCTAAATAAACCATCACTAATGTCTTAAAGCTTAAATTTACTTCACGTTTTTGCTCCTCATCATGAAGCGTCAACAGCTCTTCTTTTTCTTGCATCCATTATCCCTTTATCTTAAAAACACGCAGTTTTGCGCTCTTGCTTCTTGAATTTATCTTTAGCTCACTGCTGCTTGCCGTTAGTGGCTTTTTGGTTAAAATTTCACCTAGCTCATGGTTGTTTCCACACTCACATCGGTAGACACCAGGTAGGCAGATACAGCTATTTGCCCATTTTTTAAAGCGCTCTTTTACGATCCTATCTTCAAGCGAGTGAAATGTAATGATCGCCACCAAGCAGTCTTTAAACCCACCTTTTTCTATACTATCAAGTAAATTTGTCAGCTCGTCTAACTCACCATTTACCTCTATCCTGATAGCTTGAAAGGCAAGTATCGCAGGGCTAACACCGCGCCCTTTTATCTGGGCTGTACCTATTAAATTTGCAAGCTCTTTTGCGCTAGTTATCTTCCCTAGATTTCTAGCATTTATGATCTTATTTGCAATCCCAGCAGCATTTTTTAGTTCGCCATAATCTCTAAAAATTCTAACCAATTCATCAAAGGAGTAGCCATTTACTACATCGTATGCACTGAAGTTTCTCTCTTTATCCATTCGCATGTCAAGCACATTTGAGTTAATACTAAAACCTCTATCGTCCTTGTCTATCTGAAGCGAACTAACTCCTATGTCAGCCAAGATCCCTCTAACATTTGAAATTTTTTCGCTATTTAGTCTACTAATCAATTCAGAAAAGTTACTCTTATAAATTTCCACTCTACTATTAAACGGCTCAAGTTTTTTGAGTGAAAAATTTATAGCTTCATTATCCCTATCGCAAGCAATTAAATTTAAATTTTCATTTTGAGACAAAATAGCACTAGAATGTCCTGCATACCCAAGAGTACAATCTATAAAATTTCCACGTAAATTTTTAAAAAAATATAAAACTTCATCAAGTAAAACGCTAATATGTGGACTTTGCAATACTGCCTCTTTATAGAAAATGATGTGAAAAATTTATCGAAATTTTACTTAAAAAGCCATCATTACACAAAATTTTACATAAATTTCAAGATAGCTTAAATATAATCACTCAAACACAGGAGAGAAGATGGAGCTAGAACACTCAATCAATGAAATAAAAATGATATCGCTTTCTATGTTTAGAAAGAATTTTTTTGGCGTTTTTCATGGCTCGATTTCAGCAAGAGTTGAAAAAAACCAATTTATAATAAATAAACAAAATGCTATTTTTGACAACCTAAGAGATGATGATCTGACGCTTCTTTCATCAAAAAAGGACTATCGATGGAACGATGCTAGTCTGGATGCTGACATACACTTAAATATTTATAAAAATATAAATGAAGCAAAATTTGTCTGCTATGCAATGCCACCATACGCGACTGCCTATGCAATGAAACACGAGAAAATCGTACCAAAAGATTATTTTGGCTACATGAGATTTAATGAAATTTTAGTGTACGACCCAAAGCAGTTTGATGACTGGTATGAACGTGCCGAAACTGAAATTTATAGATATATGGTAGAAAAAAATACAAACATTATTATCGTTAAAGGATATGGCATTTATGCCTACAGTAGGAGCCCTCAGCTTCTCGCAAAAGAGATAGCCTTGTTAGAAAATAGTTGTAAATTACTTCATCTAACCAGTGGATATAGTGATTATAGTATTTAAATTTTTGCTAACAATGCTAAAAATTTGTTAGCAAAAATTTTATAAAATCATTTTTAAAGCCCTATTTTAAGCTTGTTTAAGCCAATTTTATATAATATATCGTACAAACTTTGTTAGTTTTTTTAAAGGAAAATTTAATGTTATCTTGGATGCAAAAACATAAGAAGTATCTAGTCGTTACCATTTGGGTAAGCACGATAGCCTTTGTGGGTGCAGGTTTTGTTGGCTGGGGAGCATACGATCTAAATAGCAACAGAGCTACTTCAGTGGCAAAAGTAGGACATAGAAATATAAGTGTCCAAGAGTTACAACAAAAATACGATAGGCTGTATCAATATTACAACAATATGTTTGAAGGTAAATTAACACAAGAAAAAGCTGATGAACTAGGACTAGAAAATGCAGCTCTTCAAGCAGCCATACAAGAAAATCTACTTTTAAATTTTGCAGATGACATTGGTCTTAGTGTTAGCAAAGATGATGTTTTAAAATATATAATTGTCGATCCAACCTTCCAAAAAGATGGTGTTTTCGATAAAAATTTATACTACGATGTTTTAAGAAGAGCAAGGATAAATCCAACTGATTTTGAAGAAAATTTAAAACTAACTATTTTGATTGATAAACTTAGAACTATCTTAAATTTACCAGCAAACAAAGAAGATATGGCTATGATGGAAGCTAGCTTTTTTATGCAAGATAAACTAGCTATCGAAGTCATAAATGCTGATCAAAATGAAATAAAAGTAGATGAAAAAGAGTTAAAAGATCTTTGGGAAATCAATAAAAATAACTATATGACAAAGACAATCTACAACCTAGAAACATACTTTATAGAGTCAAACAAAAATGATGTAAACGAAGCTGCTTTGAGTGCTTACTATAATGAAAACAAAGATAGATACAAAGGCTCTGATGATAAAATCAAACCATTTGATGAAGTAAAAGCAGAAGTTAGCAAAGACTACAATATCGAGCAAAGTAAGACCAATGCTTTAGAAAAATATGTTGCTATCAAAAAAGCCGAGCTTGCAACAAATGATTTTGTTAGTGTAAATGAAGATAATGCTACATTTTCACTTGATGAAATAAAGGGTGCAAAAGTTGGTGAGGTTATAAAACCATTTATATACAAAGATGGATATTTGATAGTTAAAGTAAAAAGCATAACCCCACCACAAGCTATGAGTTTTGAACAGGCACGATCAATGGTACTTGTAATTTACAATGAGAAAAAGCAAAAAGAGCTTTTGACATCTAAAGCAAAAACAGCCCTAGAGAACTTTAAAGGCACAGATGTTGGCTTTGTTAGTAGAGATACAAATGGCTCTATTGCAGGATTAAACGAGAGTGATACAAGGGCTTTTGTAGATCAGCTTTTTGATGTAGGTAGTAAAAAAGGTTATGTTATTTTAGAAGATAAAGCCGTCATATACGATATTTTGGAACAAAGGTTGCTTACTAACAATATAAATAACAACTATAAGCAAATAACACAACAAAATGTTACTATGCTTAAGAATAACGAGTTAATAAAAGATTTAACAAACAAACTTCAAAAATATTATGAAGTTAAAGAATATGTCAAAAGGTAAAATGTTTTGAGTACAAAAATTTTAGGTATAGACGTCGGTTCTTTCCAAATTTGTGCAGTGATAGCACAACATGACGAAAATGGAATGAAGATAATAGGAATAGGAACCGAAAAAACACAAGGAATAAGAAAAGGCGTAATAACTAATATCGAGCAAGCTGCAAAATCAATCAAAAATGCACTCATTGAAGCACAAAGAGTTGCTGGAACACACTATGAGAGAGTTGTTGTCTCTATTTCAGGTGCCTATACAAAAAGTGTTGATAGCAGCGGTGTTGTAAATATACCAAATCATGAGATCGGCATACGAGAGATCGAAAGAGCTATGCAAATGGCCGATCATACGGCTGATATACCGCATGAATACGAAAAACTTCACGTTCTTCCTTATAATTTTAAGGTAGATGGACAAGAACACATCGAAGATCCAATCGGTATGAATGGCAGCAGACTTGAAGTCCAAACACATATCGTAACAGTACAAAAATCATCTCTTAGCAACTTAAGAAAGGCTATAAATTTAGCAGGCGTCCAGCTAGATAATATTGTCCTCTCAGGATATGCTTCAGCAATAGCAACATTTACAAAAGACGAAAAAGAGCTTGGTGCAGCACTTGTTGACATGGGTGGTGCCACTTGCAACCTTGTAGTTCACTCTGGAAACTCTATAAGATACAATGAATTTTTGCCAGTTGGCTCAGCAAATATTACCAATGATCTATCTATGGCACTTCACACACCTCTTCCAAAAGCTGAAGAAATAAAGCTTGGCTACGGCGCATTAATAAATAAGTCAGTTGATTTAATCGAACTTCCAATCCTTGGAGATGAAACAAAAAGCCACGAAGTTTCTCTTGACATAATATCAAATGTTATATACGCAAGAGCCGAAGAAACACTTATGGTACTTGCAAAAATGCTAGAAGATAGCGGTTATAGAGATAACATTGGTGCTGGCATAATACTAACTGGTGGCATGACAAAACTTGATGGTATCAGAGATCTTGCATCTGCGATATTTGACAAAATGCCAGTTCGCATAGCAAAACCAAAAGAAATGGATGGATTGTTTGAAATTTTAAGAGATCCAGCTAATGCTTGTGCGATAGGCCTTTGCCTATATGGAGCTGGGGAATTTAGCCCTTATGAAATCGATTCAGAAAAAAAGATGCGGTATCATGGTGAGATTATTTCAAAACCAAAACCAAGCTTCAGAAATGTATTTACAGACGATGAAAATAGTCAAAATTTAAATCAAAAAACACAAGATATAAATAAAGATAAAGAAGATGCTGGTCTTTCTGATATAAATTTTCAGTTAGATACACTAGATAGAACAAGCAACAAAGAAGAGCTTGCTAATATCGCTGATATTAGCAAGCAAGAGAAAAAGCCAAATCCGTTTGCAAAAATTTGGTATAGCATTACACAATTATTTTAAGGAGAACTTCAAAAATGAGTAGCTTCACAGTCGAAGAAAACAAAAGCATTTATGGTGCAAAGATAAAGGTCGTAGGTGTAGGTGGAGGTGGTGGCAATATGGTCAACCATATCATAAGAGTCAACCCAAATTTAAACATAGATCTTATTGTTGCCAATACAGATGCCAAGGCTCTTGAAAATTCTCTTGCACACACAAAAATTCAACTAGGCGAGAAGACTACAAAAGGTCTAGGTGCAGGTATGAGACCTGAGATAGGAAAAGCTGCTGCTGAAGAGAGCTACGATGAAGTAAAAAGTGCACTTGAAACATCAGACATCGTATTTATCGGTACAGGCCTTGGCGGTGGTACAGGTACAGGCGCTGCCCCAGTAGTTGCTCAAGCAGCAAAAGATATAGGTGCACTAACAGTCGCGGTTGTTACTATGCCTTTTATGTTTGAAGGAAAAAAACGTAGAAAATTAGCCGATAGTGGACTTGAAGAACTCAGAAAAGAAAGTGATTCTATAGTTGTTATACCAAATGATAAGCTTTTAACACTAATTGATAAAAACGCTGGCATAAAAGAAAGCTTTGAAATGGTCGACGAAGTGCTTGCAAGAGCAGTAAATGGTATGAGTACAATTGTACTTGACTCAGGAAAAAGCGATATAAATTTAGACTTTGCCGATGTTAGAACTATCATGAGCCATAGAGGTTTAGCCTTAATGGGTGTTGGCGAAGCACACGGCGAAGATGCAGCACAAGAAGCGATCAAAAATGCTATTCAATCGCCGCTTCTTGACAACATGACAATAAATGGAGCATTTGGTATCTTAGTTCACTTTAGAATAAGTCCTAGTTGTCCACTGGCTGATATTAATAATGCAATGAGCATTATTTATGAAGCAGCAGATGAAGATGCTGAGATCATTTTTGGCACAACGACTGACGACAAGATAGAAGATAATAGAGTTGAAGTTACGATCATAGCAACTGGTTTTCAAAGCTCACAACAAGAAGTAGAGAAAAAAGAAGAGGCACAAACTAACACAAATGAGATTATAAAAAAGGAACGTATACTTAGACTAAAAAAAGTCAGTGGTGGTTATGATGAAGATTATATGTCACAACTTGATGTACCATCATTTATGCGTCATCAAATGGACTAATCGCAACAATAAATACAACTCCTTAAAATTCCTAGAGAGCATTTGCTCTCTAGTTTTGCAATAAACAATATTAAAAAGGTTTTCTTTATATATCAAAGCACCGCAACTAAACTCCAAGTTGTGCTTTTACAAAATCACTCGCCATTTGTATATTCCACTCAGGCTCCCAGACAAGGTCGATCTCACACTCATTGATACCCTCTACATTAAGCACAGCAGACTCTACCCAACCAAGTATCATCTCATGTAGCGGACAAGACTTGGTTGAAAGCGTCATAGTAACCTTTGCTTTTCCATTTTCATCACAACTTGCATCATATATAAGTCCAAGCGAGACGATGTCAAAGCCAACTTCAGGATCTACAATATTTGAGAGTGCATCATAAATTTTTTCTTTCATTTTTATCCTTTAAAACTAGTAAATTTAAAAATATTTATCATATTTATAAGAAGTAAGGCAGTACTAACCGCTATAAAAATCAAACTTAAGTAGACTAAAATTTTTAGCTCCAAATAAACTGCAAAAACATAACTCACAAGCGAAGCAGCATTGAAAGCTATACCAAAATAAGCTACTTTTTTTAAAATCATAGCATCGAGTAGTGGCACTTTTGCCTTGCCAACAAATGGCGCAACATAGTGATACCATATAAGAAATGGTGCAATCTTATAAAGATGAGCTACAATAAAAGCAAATAAAAATCCATATACCAAAAAATATACAGCTAAATTTAACTTTCCAAAAATTATAAAACTAACAGCAGCAAATAAAGAGAGTAGCGAAAGAGCTATATTTACATTCCAGTAATCATATGCTTTTCTAACACGCTTTTTTAAAATATAAAATGCTTGTGCTATAAAAAATAATGCTGCCACACCAACTGCGAAAACGGCTAACATTTCATTAAAAGCCAGTAAAATACCACTCAAAATATAAAAAAGAAGAGAGGCTTTGCTAAGCGTAAATTTTAGATCATGAGCCAGTGCAAACATCGGCAAAAGAACACTCGCAGCCCCAAGTATCACAAAAAATACAAAGCCAAAAACAAAATAAATGTGAAATTTAAGAGTTATTTCAAAATCAAGGATCAGTGTACCGCCAAGCACCATTAGTAGGCAAAAACCGAGCGTAATGCCAACTATCAAAAAGATCGCCGATACAAAGAGCGCAAAAGCTGCAAAGCTCTTTTTCTCATTATCCATAAAGCTCAAAATATAAGTTGTGCCAAAAAAAACAAGCGAGCAAAAGAGCAAAACTCCACTAATTTGTAAAATTCTAGCCTCGCCAAATATCATTGCATAGCTCATACCTAGCAAAGATATGCAAAAAATCGTTAGATTAAAAATAGCTCCTTTTACTGTGAAAAATGGCTTTTCTAATATAACCGAGGTTAGCTGATAAAGAGCTCCGATGATGATGCTTATCACAAAGCCTACAAAAAATATATGCAAAAAACCAGCCGTATTTAGTGCGCTCATCATCTCAAAATCAGCATAAAAAAACGCGGCTACGCTTAATGCTAAAAAGAAAATTCCTGCTATAAAATAGCCACCAACTAGCTTAAATGGTGGCGCGTAAGTATTTAAAAGCATCTTAGTGACAAAGACTACTGTCTATATTTTCTATACTAGCACCGTCTTTTAAGCTAAAGATCATCTTGACGGCCTCACCGCCGATATCTTCACGCTCTACATCAAAGCTTTTTTCAATCTTTGGGATAAGGCCGGCTGGAAATTTGTGATTTACCATCATAATCTTTGTATTTTTATCAGCAAATTTAATAGCAATCAATGCATTTATCATAGGCTCTGGTGGCACACAAGGGCGAGAGTCAAACCCAACAAAATTAACACCATTTTCACTAAATTTATAAAATGGCACCGTCGCACCTTCGGCGTTAAACTGCTCTGCATTTTTGAAAAATTCACTCATTTTTTCTCCTTTTGATTTTGGAGAATTATACTCTGATTAAACTTCTTAAACCATTGATTTGCTTCAACAAAAGCTACTTTACGTAGGGGATAAACTCCTCGTATCCAAGCCTAGCCATATCCTCAAGCGGTATAAATTTTAAACTAGCTCCGTTTATGCAATACCTTAGTCCGCCCTTATCGCTTGGCCCATCGTCAAATACATGTCCAAGGTGCGCATCGCTATTTTGAGACCTCACCTCAACCCTTTTCATCATAAACGAGTTGTCCTCCTTATATGAAAGAGCTGTTGTTGTGATAGGCTTTGTAAAGCTTGGCCAGCCACATCCTGCATCAAATTTATCCGCACTTGAAAAGAGTGGCTTTCCACTTGTTATATCTACATAAATGCCCTTTTGATCAAATTTATCATACTCGCTACTAAACGGCCTCTCAGTCGCCGCTTCTTGTGTCACAGCATACTGCTCGCTACTTAAATTTTTCTTTAGCTCATCTTTACTAAGTGGCTTAAATTTTGCCTCGTCGTAAAGCGGCTGATCAGCCAAGCCTAGATCAATATGACAGTATCCAAAAGGATTTTTATCAAGATAGTCTTGATGATATTCCTCTCCCACGACAAAATTTTTAAGTGGCGCTACCTCAACCACGATCTTGTCTTTAAATTTCTTTTGTTCTATCTTCATAAAGCTCTCTATCGTTGCTAGGTCACTCTCACTAACATAGTAAATTCCACTTCTATACTGCCTACCTACGTCATTGCCTTGTTTATTTAATGAGGTCGGATCGATCACTCTAAAAAAGTGAGCTAAAATTTCAGCCAAAGCGACCCTGTTCTCATCATATTTTATATAAAGCGTTTCAGCATGATCACTCTCATGAAGCTGACGGTAGCTAGTGTTTTCACTCTTGCCATTCGCGTAGCCCACCTTTGTGTCCAAGACACCAAATATCTTTTTAAAATACCCCTGCATACCCCAAAAGCAGCCACCTGCTAGATAAATTTCTTTTAAATTTTGCTCCGCCATCGCTCGCTCCTTTATAAACTCATCTTTTGCCATCACGTTTACACCACAAAATAGCGCCACCATCAAAATAAATTTTGAGATATTTTTCATTATAGTTCCTTTCGTTTTGAAAGATTATATGGAATTTAAAGTTATAAAGTGTGAAGTAAGGGGCAAGCGCCCCTAAATTTTAGTGTAAAAAGTGTCTAACGCCGGTAAAATATAGCGACATGCCATGCTCATCGGCAGCCTCTATCACCTCATCATCTCTGATGCTGCCACCTGGCTCGATGACGCATTTTACACCAACCTTACTAGCGATGTCGATGCTATCTCTAAATGGAAAGAATGCCTCACTCGCAAGCACGCAGCCATTTAGGTCGATCTCAAGCTCTTTTGCCTTTGCTACGGCTGCACGTGCAGCATCCACACGGCTAGTCATACCCATACCAATAGCCACCATCGCGCCATCCTTTACATAAACCACGCAGTTGCTCTTTGTTAGCGCAGCCACTTTCCACGCGATCTGAGCGTCTTTTAGCTCGCTGCCACTTGCATGTTTTTTACTCATTTGCTTCATATTTTCAAGCTCTTCGTCTTTTACAAAATCTCTTTCTTGAAATACAAAACCGCCATCAATATGTTTAAAGTCAAATTTATCATCTGCACGTACTAAAAATTTATTATCTTGAGTGAAAATTTTGATACGTTTTTTGCTCTCAAAGACTTTAAGCGCAGCCTCATCGACATTTGCAGCAATGATTACTTCAACGTAAATTTCATTTATCTTTTTAGCTAGCTCCTCATCAAGCGTACCATTTATCGCTACCACGCCGCCATATGCTGATATCGGATCACATTTAAGCGCTGCCACGTAGCTTTCAAGCAACGTATCTTTTACAGCAAAGCCGCAAGGGTTCGCGTGCTTGATAATAGCTACTGCTGGTGCATCCTCAAAGCTAGTTGCAAGCATTAAAGCGCCATTTATATCGGTCATGTTATTAAAGCTAGCCTCGCCTTTTAGAGCTCTAAAGTTGTTTGAAAAGAAGTAGTTAAACTCGTAAAGTGCTCCTTTTTGGTGAGGATTTTCGCCGTATCTCGTGTCAAAAACCTTGCTTCCAACGATAAATCTAGCATCGCCAAAACCGCTATTAAATCTATCGTTCATATAGTTTGCGATCGTGCTATCATAGGCCGCTGTATGCTCGTAAGCCTTTATCATCAGCGATCTTCTAAACTCAAAATCATCGCTTTTTTCTCTTAGACGATTTAAAATTTCGTCGTAGTCAAGTACGTTTGTGACAATTAGCACGTCTTTAAAATTTTTGGCCGCACTTCTTACCATGGCTGGGCCGCCGATGTCAATATTTTCGATGATCTCAGCAAAGTCATCTGTCCTAATGGTAGTCTCTTTAAATGGATATAAATTTACGCAAACCAGATCAATTCCCTCGATGCCATGCTCCTTTGCCTGAGCCACGTGCGTAGCGTCGTCTCGCTTATGCAAAATGCCACCATGTATCTTTGGATGAAGCGTCTTTACCCTACCCTCAAACATCTCAGGTGAAGCTGTAAATTCACTAACCTCAGTCGCTTTTATGCCATTTTCTTTTAAAAGCTTAAATGTGCCACCGGTTGAAAGTATCTGCCAGCCAAGCTCTTCCAGCCCCTTTGCAAACTCTACAATGCCCTCTTTATCGCTAACGCTAAGCAACGCTCTCATTTTTTCTCCTTTAGATTGATTAAATTTATTTTATTTCTCCGCCAAACACATCGCTTTTTCAAGCACAAGTAGCCCCATAGCTGTATCTTTTTTAATATTTTGTTCCGTTATGCTTTCAAGTTTTTTTAAATTTTCATCACTTGATTTTATGGCAAAATGACTATTTTTATTTAAATTTTCTAGCTTACCATCAACAATATCAACACTAAAAGCATATCTTGAAATTTGTCTGCCATTAAAGTAGCTAGAATTTAATACGTTTAAATTTATAGGCTCTTTTTTGCTAAAAGCCTCACATATAGGGCTTTTAGAGCTAAATTTTACGACCTTTATGCCGCCTTCATCTGAAAATATATACTCTTTAAATTCGTTTAAATTTTTAGTCTTTACTGCTTTAAAGTTGGCCTCCACAGCATCATTACTAGTAAGAATAATACTAACACTGCTTGTTTTGTTGTAGTCGCCTATTTTTTTACCATTTTCAAAAAGTGTGTTATCTTTTAGTTCAAATTTGATCTCATTGCCATTAAGATCGGTCACACTTAGCTCTTTACAAAAGGCAACCGCCACCAAAAGCAAAATAGCAATTTTTTTCATCTAAACTCCAAATTTCTCTTTTAAGCGCCCATAAGCCTCATTTATCTCTTGAAGCTTTTTGGTCGAGCTTTCTATCACTTCCTTGCTCTCACCTCTACCCATTAAGATGTCAGGATGATACTGCCTAACAAGCTCTTTATAGCGAAGTCTTACCTCATCAAAATTTGCACTTTTGCTAAGCCCTAAAACCTCAAATGGATCATTTTTTTCTATACCGGTATTAGAATTTGTCTTAAATCTTGAACTATAAAAATTATCAAATTTTAAGATGATCTCATCAAGCGTATCTTTGTCAATACCAAACCCATAAGCAATATTTCTGATAACAGCTTGCTCACTCGCATTAAACTCACCATCAATATAAGCTAAATTCAGAAAAAATGTGAGTCTGGCTACACATGTATCATAGTTTAAATTAAATGCACGCTTGTAGTTTCTGGCGGTCTCATAGGCGTTATCTACATTTTCTTTTTGACTGTTATAGACATCTTTTAGATACTCACGCACACCGATAACGCCACTAACTTTTTTACTTAGATCATCAAGCACCTGACTAATAAGCCTAGCTTCTAACTCGCCTACTCTGCCGTCACTTTTAGCCACTTTTGCCAAGAGTGAGACTAAAAATTTAGCCTCATTTACGTTTGCTTGTTTTCTGCGGTTATTGCTTAACTGTACCTTTAGCAGCAAAAATATAGCACCGCCTAGTATCAATAAAAATAAGATACCAGACATGTTACCACAAGTGATAGATGGTATTTTTTATTTTGCCATTTACTAGCTCGTTTTTACGCCAAGAGCTCTCGTCGTTCATGACATTCCAGCGACGTTCCTCAGGACGATAAAACCAGTCTTTGTCGATCTGATAGTAAATTTGCTTGCCATTTGTTTCGATGATATTTGCGATATTATTATCGTGGTAGCTATTTTCATCATAGTCAGTAAAAGCTCGCTGTCCCATCTCAGAGTAAAGCAGCGTTAGCTCCTGAAGCATTTCATTTAGATCATCATCCATCTTTTTTACATGAAGGCCGATCTCGTGCGCCTCTCTAAAGAGGATTGGATATTCATGAGCTGGGTAGTCGCCATTTAGCCTTTCAGAAATTTCTGCAATCTTTTTATCGTCCTCGATGTGATACCTAAGAAGCTCGGTGCAAATCTTAAGCGATAGCGAGCTAGCACGATCAACCGCACCAAATACTAGCGGATGGATATACTCATAAAGTGAGTTATAAGGGTTTGTATCATTTGGCCTATCTTTATCTTGCTCTTTCCAAAGCTTGACCACACGACTAAGTTCATCCATCGAAACGCTCACAAGCTCATTACCTTTGTTTGTCGGACTAAGCTCGTGTTTGAGCGAGGTATCAACAGGCGTTAGATAGGCAAGTGGCCCCATGACGATCTCATTTGCACCAAGCGCCATCATAGTAGCAGCCGAGGCGCAGTTTGCAGGTATTAAAGCTATTAAATTTTTGCAGTAATTTCTAAGCGTAGTAATGATCCTAAGAGCGGCAATACCACTTCCACCGTCACTTTTTATAAAAATATAAGTAGTATCTATCTTTTTACCCTTTAAAATTTCATACATAGCACTTGCATCGTTGCCGCAAACGCTACCAGCGTTTGAATTATAGTAAGTTATCAAAGTAGCGTTTAGTCTTTTTTCGATTGATTTTATTAAATTTTGTGTCTTACTAAAAAGTACTGGCGGCTTTGCTACGCCTCGTTTTTCAACTTGCTCTGCTTCCTTTTGCTCATTTTCAGCCTCAGCGACCTTGCTCTTTTTCAAAGCCATTTTTTAATCCTCTTTTCTAACGATTTTTGCAAACTCATTTAGATAAATTTCTCTTATCTCATCCACACTTTCATCAATATCATTTAGTTTAAATCTCCTGCCACCACTAACGCCGATCTTTTCAAATTTCACACCAAATTTAGCAGCAAGCGCTTCAAATTTAGTCTCATCTTTCACGCCCACAACTGCTCTTGAAAAGCTCTCGTCAAAGATAAAATTTGACTCTTTAAATTTCGCCTTGCAGTTTATGCCGATGTTTGAAATACTAGCCATTTTTGCTAGTGTAATAGCAAGACCGCCTACGCCTACGCTATTAGCAAACTCTAAAATTTGCTCTTTATTTGCCTCGATCACTAGGTCCCAAAGAGCTCGCTCAGCTTTATAATCAAGCTCTTTTAGCTTGCCGCCGACCACATCAAATAGCGCCTTTGCGTAAAGTGAGGCAGCAAATTCCCCGCTTGTCTCACCAAGTAAGTAAATTGCCCTGCCCTCGCTTAAAAATGTGCTTTTTAGGTTTAAGTTTGCATCTTCGTTTACACCAACTGTGACGATGGCTGGAGTCGGATAGACACTCACACCGTCAGTGTCGTTATAAAGGCTCACGTTACCACTAACAACTGGTGTATTTAGCTCACGGCAAGCCTCTTTTATGCCTTCACATCCCTCTTTAAACTGCCACATCACCTCTGGATTTTGTGGGTTACCGTAGTTTAAGCAGTCAGTGATCGCAAGTGGCACAGCGCCGCTCATCGCTACCTTCCTGCCAGCTGCCGCGACGGCTCTTGCAGCGCCAATTTTTGGATCAACGAAATTTGCTCTAGGATCGCACTGCGCAGCCATAGAGACGGCCTTTTTAGTGCCCTTTACTCTGATACTTGCAGCACCTAAGTGACCAGGCTGTTTTATAGTATTTGTCTGGATATTTGCATCGTATTGATCGTAGATAAAGCTTTTATTTAGTACCTCTGGCTCTTTTAAAAGCTTGAAAAATGCGGTTTTGTTATCAACATTATTTGGAATTTCTAAATTTGCTATCTCATCAAGATATTTTGGACGTGTAACTGGGCGATCAAGCACCGGAGCTGCCTCACTAAGTGGGCCAATAGGTATCTCGCCTGCTAGCTCACCATGCCAGTAAAGCTGCATCACGCCGCTACTTGTGACCTCGCCGATGATCTCAGCATCAAGATCCCACTTTCTAAAAATTTCAAGTACCTTTTGCTCAAAGCCTTTTTTGGCACATATGAGCATACGCTCTTGAGACTCGCTAAGCATCAGCTCATAAGGGGTCATGCCAGTTTCACGCATCGGCACGCGATCTAGATACATTTTCATACCGCTACCGCTTCTACCAGCCATCTCAAAGCTAGAGCTTGTTAGCCCTGCTGCACCCATGTCCTGGATGCCTATAATGTAGTCTTTTTTAAAGAGCTCTAAGCACGCTTCCATAAGTAGCTTCTCGGCAAATGGATCACCTACTTGCACCGTTGGACGGAGTGATTTGTTCTCGTCATTAAAGCTATCACTAGCCATCACAGCGCCACCAAGTCCGTCCCTGCCAGTCTTTGAGCCTACGTAGATGACTGGGTTGCCCACACCTTCAGCCTTGCCGTAGAAAATTTCATCGCTTTTGCAAAGACCAAGTGCAAAGGCATTAATTAGAATATTGCCATTAAAGCTAGGATCAAACGTAGTTTCACCGCCAACTGTTGGGATACCCATGCAGTTGCCGTAGTGACCTATGCCAGCCACGCTTCCTTTTAGTAAATATCTATGCTTTTTGGCTAGCTCGTTCTCGCCTCTTATCTCGCCAAAACGAAGTGAGTTCATGTTAGCAACAACTCTTGCGCCCATCGTAAAGACGTCTCTTAAAATTCCACCAACTCCAGTTGCAGCACCTTGAAACGGCTCGATAAAGCTTGGGTGATTGTGACTCTCCATCTTAAATACAGCTGCTATACCATCTCCAACGTCGATGACGCCAGCATTTTCGCCAGGTCCTTGGATGACCCATGGTGCCTTTGTCGGAAAACCATTAAGATATTTTTTACTTGATTTATAACTGCAGTGCTCGCTCCACATCGCTGAAAATATGCCAAGCTCTAGTAAATTTGGCTCTCGGCCTAGGATTTTTAAAATTTCCTCATACTCTTCGTCGCTGATTTTATGTGCTTGTATGGTAGCTTTATCCATTGATGTAACCTTTTAAGAAATTTAAGCTATTTTACAACCTCGCTTATAAAAAGTTACTAAAAAAGGCTTTTGAAATTTACTAAAATAGAGCATATTTGAAAGATTATTGTCTTGCTTCAAAAAGTCTCTTTTGGCAATAACTTTATAAAAATTTATGAGATGATGTTCGTGTAAAAATTTATTGATAATTTTTCATGTAGTATTTTGTAACAGATATTGTATTTTCGTTACAACTAGCCCAAATTATTTTGTCTATTTAAAGTCAGATCACTTACCTAGACAAAAATGGCTAAACATCTCGTCTAAAATTTCACTTCTCTCAAATGGTTTCGTAATACTTGCAAGTGCCTTTATCGCAGTATTTAGCTCGTAGGCAAAAATTTCTAGCTCTTCTTCACTTAGCCTTAAAAATGCTCTTTTTAAAGCCTCGCTCGCCTCTTTGCAGCTTAAAATTTGACGGTTTGAGCTTAGCATGATCTCGTCCGTATCTTGCGTCTTGAGATAGTTTTCAAGCTCTTTTAAAACTACGCTCGTATCGGTTTTTGCTGAAATTTTGATAGCACCATCTAGCTTGGTGTCAAATTTAAATACCAGATCGCTTTTGTTTAGTATAAAAAAGGCTTTTTTATTTGAGTCTAAAACGAGCTTGATTATCTCTTTGTCTTGCTCGTCACTTGGACAAGAGCCGTCAAAGACAGCTAGGATGATGTCTGCCTCATTAATGGCAGATATTGAGTAATTTATGCCTATTTGTTCGATCTTGCCAGCATCTTTTCTGATACCAGCTGTGTCTATTATACGAACCAAATGCGAACCTATCTTAAAATTTTCCTCAATCCTATCTCTGGTCGTGCCTGCTTCATCACTTACGATCGCTCGTTCATATGCCAAAAATGAGTTTAGAATGGAGCTTTTTCCAACATTTGGTTTACCAACGATAGCGATCTTAAAGCCATCTATGAGTCCTCTTCTTTGCTCACTAAGAGTGGCTATATGCTCTAACTTCTCGCTATTTTTTAAAAGCATCTCTTTGGTTTGATCTAGCAAATTTGTGGGCAGATCGTCATCAGCATAATCAATCATCGTCTCAACAAAAGCAAGAGTTTTGACCACTTCACCCCTTATCTCTCCTACAAATTTACTAAGATCGCCTTGCATCTGACGAGTTAAAATTTTAGCAGCGATCTCACTTTTTGAAGTGATGAGTCCTTGCATGGCCTCGGCCTTGGCTAGATCCATCTTGCCATTTAAAAAGGCACGTTTGCTAAACTCTCCTGGAGCGGCAAGTCTTGCACCAGCTTTAATTAGTTCGTTTAAAATTCTTTCACTAACTACGATACCGCCATGCGTTTGAAACTCGACTATATCTTCGCCCGTAAAACTTGCTGGAGCCTTAAAATAAATAACAATACTTTCATCTAAAATTTCATTATCAAGTGAATAAATTTTTGCTAATTTTGCGTATCTTGATTCTAATTTTTGTAGTTTAAGAAGTCTCAAAGCAATACTTAGAGCATCCTTGCCGCTAAGCCTTACAATAGAAACTGAGCCGATGCCATAAGCTGTAGCAAGGGCCGCAATAGTCTCACTCATTTTTTGAAAAAATCATTTACGACGACAAATTTTCCGTCATTGCCGCTTTTTATGCCGACATATTTATCCGGAAATTTATCACGAAGCTTTTCAAGTGCGATTTTAACCAAAACTCCATCTAGTGGCTTAGTTTGAGCCCTACCAGTGTTTTGTACTCTCTCGATCACACCGTTTAAATATTGCTCCATTATCGCTTCTTGATTTTGCAAAAACTGTGCGATCTCAAGACGGATAGCGAGATTATATTTTGAATTTAACCAGTTGTAAAGCATGTAAGAGATCGCCTTATATCTATAACCCTCTTTGCCTATGAGTAGTGCTGCATCAGCTCCATCAAGCTCTATAAGCACAGTCTCATCATTAAATTTACTAACCTCTATTTTATCTATCTCAAAGCAGCTCGCTTCAAAAAGGCGTCTTACCCCATCTTTTATCTCAGGCAAAATCGCATCAAAGTCGATCACAAGCTTCTCTTTTTTGTCTTTTGGCAAAATTTGAGCCGAGCCCTCTTCATCTGTTTGGTTGAAATTTTCTATGATTGAGGTATCTAGGATATTTTTCGGAGCACTTTTGCTAGCTTGTTGCTCTTTAGCCTCTTTAGATTCTTTTTGTACTAGAGGCTCTTTTTGTGCCTTTGGCTCATCAAGTCTTTTTATCACATATCCTGGCTCTACAGCCTCTTTTTCACCTTTTTCAGCAAAGGCATCTTTCGCAAGAGCTGAGTTTTTCTCGCTTAAATTTTGCTTCTCGTTTTTATGCTCTTTTTGTTCAGGTTTAGCTTCATTCTTCTCATCTTTGTGCTTTTTAGAATTTCTCTTTCTCTCAGAATGATCGTGTTTTTTGCCTTGCTTTTTCTCTTCTTTTATAGATTCATTTTCATCACTTTTTTTAGCAAAATTTCTATCATTTTTTGCTCTGTTCGGCTTTGGCTGATTTTCTAAATTTGCTTCAATAATCGCTGTCTTTTTAAAAAAGCCCAAAAAACCACTTCTTGGGTGTTGCAAAACCGTAATATCAAGCTGAGTAACCGAACAATTAAGCTGCTCGGCTGCCTTTTGAAATGCTTCTTGGAGAGTATTTGCTTCTATTTTCATTAAGCCTTTACCTCCGCAGATTTTTTATGTTTTTCAAAAAGTTTATTTACAAAAACTTGCTGAACAACCGAACATACGTTGTTCACAAACCAGTAAAGTGTAAGACCTGCTGGGAATGTCACAAAGAAAAATGTAAAAATGAGCGGTAAAAATTTCATAACCTTTTCTTGCATAGGATCTGTAAAGGTTGTTGGTGTAAGCTTTTGCTGTAAAAACATCGTAAGGCCCATTAAAATAGGCAATACAAAATATGGATCCATTACTGAAAGATCGTGTATCCAAAGTATCCAAGGTGCACCTTTTAGCTCGATCGCATTTAGTAAAACGCGGTAGATCGCAAAAAATACTGGAATTTGCAGCAAGATCGGTAAGCAACCGCCCATTGGATTTGCGCCATGCTTTTTATAAAGCTCCATCATGTGAACTTGTAACTTTTGCTTGTCGTCTTTGTACTTTACTTGAAGCTCTTTTACCTTTGGTGCAAGCTCTTTAAGCTTATTCATAGACAACATGCCCTTATACGTAAGAGGAAATAAAACTATCCTTATAACAAGTGTTAGCACAACTATCGCCCAACCCCAGTTACCTATGTAGTTATACAAGAAATTTAAAAATGCAAACATAGGTTTTGCGATAAAAGTAAACCAGCCATATTCGATAACATCGTTTAGCCTCTCATCCATTGAGCTTAAAATTTTATGCTCTTTCGGTCCTATATAACCACCTAATTTTAAATTTTCACTTGCTTTTACAAAAAGGATTGGATTTTTATTTGCGTCCTTATCTACAACAGTTTCGAATGGCTTATCAAATGAGTAAAATAGCGTAGTATAGTACCTATCAGATGCAGCTGCTATTGTAGTATTTGTGTAATTTTTAACCTCTTTTGCATCACCATCCTCTATGATATTTAGGCTATCGTCTATATTTCTAAGCATCGCACCATGAACTGTATAGCTATCTATTGCTATATTTGGTCTAAAACCAGGAGTCATAAAATAATCAACATTTTTACTTAAATTTACTTCAACCTCATAGCGTCCATTAGGATAAAATTTCACATTTTTTGTAACAGTAAGACCATTTAAATTTTGAGTAAGTTTTATCGTTTTAGCCTCACTACTAGCATCAACATCGCTCGCATCACTTTCATAAGCAACCTTAAACGCATCACTATTTAACGCACTATCGTTAAATCTAATCTCAAGTGGCAATGGATTTTGTGAGACAAGCTCGATTTTATCGCCATCTTCAGTTTTATATTTCTCTTCAGTTAAGTAAAATTTTGAAATTCTTCCTAGTTTATCTATCTTTGCTTCGTAGCTCTGGCCTTTGATAGTAGCGATTGTCTCATTTGAAGCTAAATTTTCATTTGCCTTTGGAGCGTTTTGGTTTGTATTTGGAGCTTTGTTTTGATCTATTGTTTGGGACATTGTAGTTTGATTTTGCTCAAGTGGCACTCTTTTTGGCATAAAAAAGTCATATACTATGAAAAATACAATAGATAAAAGTGCTGCAAGAAGCAGTCTTTTTTGCATAGATATCTGTTCCATTTAATTTTTTTCCTTTAATTTATCTAATACTTTTACGACATAAAATTTACTATTTTGATAAGGGACAAACCAGAAATTTATATTTTTGGCATCACTTTTTTGAAAAATAAAATAAGAGTTAAATTTTTTGTGGATGATTGGGTAGTTGATACCGCCTTTGAAAAGCTGATTGCATTTTAAAATTCGCACAAAAGTTGCAAAAAGAGCAGAAAAAAAGCTATTTGTTTGAAATTCCCAAATGGCATATTGTGAGCAAGTCGGATAGTAACGACAGCTTTTTGGCAAAAGTATGGAAATATATTTTTGATAAAAAGCGATAAATTTGATCGCAATTTTTTTCATTTCAGACATCCCATTTTTTTTATAGACCAGCATAAATTTCTACAAATTTTATCAAATGGAATCTCAGTGATTCCATTTTTAGCGATCATAATATATGTACCATCTTTTAGTTCGTTAGAAATAGTAAAAAAAGCAGATCTTAAAAGTCTCTTGGCTCTATTTCTAACTACCGCTTTTCCTACTTTTTTGCTAGCAACTACTGCTATTTTTTTTTCATTTGTTGGTTTATAAAAAACTAGACATGCATCGCAGTGCCATTTGCTAGCTTCTTTATAAATCTGAGAAAATTCTCTTGAGTCATTTAATGACTCAAAACCAGCTATGCAGCCAATCTTTTTCTACCTTTAGCACGTCTAGCATTTATAACTTTACGGCCATTTTTAGTTTTCATTCTTAGACGAAAGCCGTGAGTGCGTTTTTTAGGGGTTTTATGAGGTTGATAAGTCCTTTTCATTTCTATCCTTAAAGTTAATATAAAAAGTGGGATTCTATCAAAGCAATACTTAAATTCCTTTGAATAAGCTAGCCTAGAAAAACCATAATTCAAACTTAAGTAAATCAAGTTATAATCCGAAAATGAAATTTCATCAAAATAAAGAGCTTTTAAAAAAGTTATTTTTTTTAAAAGCGATCGGCTATAAATTTATTGATAAAAATTTTATAAACTTAAATAAATATCATGATTATAACAACATTGATGAGCTAAATAATGAGATCAAAAAATGCTCTCTTTGTTTTTTGAGAAATAGCTCAAAAAATATTACAACTGGCTTTGGTAATAAAAATAGCAAAATCATGTTTGTGTTATTTTCAAAAAAAAATGATTTCTTTGAAAATGGTGGCGAGAAAATTTTTAAAAGTGCCATAGAAAATTGTTTAAATTTAGAGACAAACGAAATTTACATAAGCTCGGTACTTCGATGTGAAATTTCACAAAACGATACCAAAAACATGAATTCTAGCCACTCTGTTGAGCTTTGTCGTCCATATCTTCTCGAAGAAATCAGGCTAATAAAGCCAAAAGTAATTGTGACGCTAGGAGAGAAAGCTTTTGCGCATTTATATCCAAATTTATTGTTAAAAGGCGGATTTGCAAGCATAAGGGGTAGTATTTTAAAAAATGAGAGCAATTTTATATTGCCAACATTTTCACCAGAGTGGATCAGTAAAAATCCAAGTTTTAAAGATATTTTTATAAATGATTTGATGAAAATCAAAGGAGTGATATGAGAAAAATTTTACTTTTTTTAGCCATTTTTACAACTATTTTTGCATTGCAAGACGAAATAAGCAATGAGCCAAAATTTGAAAGTAACATCACAAAAAATCAAAGCTTATCAAGCATACCGCCAGCAAAGATCACTTATATAAATTTAGAACCAGACTTTTGTGATACTTCTTGTTTAGATGAGCTTATCAAGGCTGATTTGCTAGCTAGTTTTATGGCTAGGTTTGAACCAGCAAAGGTAGACAATAACGCCCTTTTAGAACTTTATATATCCCTTGGCGGTGATATAGTTATAAAACCCAACGAAAGCAACAAAATTGCCGTAATCATTCCGCAAAAGATCATAAAATCTTATACAAATGTTGTATCAAACGCGATTTTAAGCTATATATTAAAGCAAGATATAGATGTCGAAATAAAATTTATAAATAGCAACGATGAAAGCTCACAAAGTCTTCAAAATGCCTTACAAACAGCCAGAGACCAGGGCTTTAGTTATTTTATTGCAACTCTTACCTCAAATGGTGCAAATGTTATAAATTCGCTGATTTCCTCAAACGAGCTTATCTACATTCCAAGCGTTCACAGCTCTTTAGTCACAAGCCCAAAGCCAAATTTAATCTTTGGTGGCATCGACTACAAAGCTCAAATTTCAGCCTTGCTAGCTTATGCAAATGAGAAAGTGGTTGCATTTGACGATGGTAGTTTGTTAGCTCAAAAGCTAAATGAGTATGTTCGCATGCAAAGTGTTGATTATCACGAAGCATCGATCGTTGGCAAAGATATAAATTTAAATGACATCTTGAATAAAAAATCTAAATTTGATAATGCAAGCGTCTTTTTAAATCTCCCAGTAGTTAAGGCTTCGCTCGTGGCAACACAAATGAGAGGCTTTGAGATAAAACCTTTTGCACTTTTAAGCACACAGATAAATTTCTTACCAAATATCTTTGGCGCCATCACACAAAGAGATAGACAAAATCTTTTCATTGCAAACTCACTAAATCCAAAAGACGATAGCCTCTTAGAGCTTGGTGATCTTTTCGGAGTGGACTTTAGATACTTACAAATAGGCTACTCGAGCGCTCTTGGCGTTGAATATATCTATACAAATTTTATAAATAAAGAGGCTAATAGAATTTTTAATGAAAGTGTTGAAAATTCGCAGGTTTTATATGATGTTACGATCTATAATGCAAAAGGCGATCAGTTCGACCAAGCAGATCAAGAAAATTCGCTCGATCAAAACAGTACAATGTAAAAAGCATAAAGTGGCTAAAGCTAAATTTCTAAACTTGGCCACGATTTAAAATTTAGAATTCTCCAGAAATTTCTTTATCTCATCATTTATCTTAGCAAGCTTCTCTTCTTTCATGAAAGCTAACGTAATTGTCGCTCTAAAAAGTAGTTTTTCCGCATTTTTATCATCAAATTTATAAATTTCTTGTTCTAAAACAATACTTGCTTTTTTAATATCCAATACCTTACTTCGCACAAAAATTTCATCTCCAAGTACGGCTGAAGCGATAAATTTAGCCTCCAGCGACGAAACTACAAAGTATCCGTCCTCTTTTGTGAAATTTAATCCGGCCTCAAAAAATGCTTCGCTTCTAGCTCGCTCGCAAAATTTAATGTAGTTTGTATGATAAACTATGCCGCCAGCATCGGTATCTTCGTAGTAGATTCGTATTTTCACGGTATTTCCTTAGACTTTTACATTAAACCCTATTTTACTGAATTTTATTAAAAGCCCCATTATATACGCCTCTTTTTCCTCATGCGTCTTTAAATTTTACCCATGAGCGCTACTAAAATCATAATTTACGTTTGCGTTAAATCAGTTTACGCCGCTTACCATATTAATCCTTTTAAGCCTTTATATCCACGCTCTTAGCGTTAAATTTCATCATCGCCTCAA
>NZ_JBQNCH010000015.1:0-57289 GCF_052169515.1 Campylobacter sp. | reverse complement strand
AATGAGCACATTTAGCTCAAACATCCACCGCGTCTATCAGGCTATAGAATGGGGACTAAAATACAACCGCAAAGTCTGTGTCATCGGCAGATCAATGGAGCGAAATTTATACACTGCAATGGAGCTTGGCTACATCAAACTTGATAAGAAAATTTTTATTGACGCAAATGAGGTTGGCAAATTTAAAGATGATGAGGTGTTAATCGTAACAACAGGGAGCCAAGGTGAGACCATGAGCGCACTTTATCGCATGGCTACAGATGAACACAAATATATAAAAATAAAGCCGACCGATCAGATCATCATCAGCTCAAAGGCGATCCCTGGTAACGAAAATAGTGTCTCAACGGTGCTAAATTTCCTCATCAAATCAGGCGCTAGCGTCGCGTACCAGGACTTTAGCGAGATACACGTGAGCGGTCACGCAGCGCAAGAGGAGCAAAAGCTGATGCTTCGTCTTATAAAACCAAAATACTTCCTACCAGTGCACGGCGAATACAATCACATCGCGAAACACAAAGAAACAGCCGTAGCTTGTGGTGTAGATGAAAGAAATATCTATCTAATGAGTGACGGTGATCAGATGGAGATATGTCAAAAGTACTTAAAGCGTGTAAAAACAGTAAAAACAGGCAAGGTATTTATTGACAATCAAATAAATAAACAAATTTCAGATGATGTTGTCATCGATAGACAAAACTTAGCTGAAGCTGGCGTAGTCATGATAATCGCTCAAATTTCACGTCACGGCGCAAAACTCATCAACAAGCCT
The DNA here is from genome assembly GCF_052169515.1 of Campylobacter sp. Taxonomy (GTDB): domain Bacteria; phylum Campylobacterota; class Campylobacteria; order Campylobacterales; family Campylobacteraceae; genus Campylobacter_A. The sequence continues at coordinate 56,517 of NZ_JBQNCH010000015.1, read as the reverse complement.
CGCGTCATTAGCTACGGCCTTGTGGGCGATAAGCAAGATGGCGAGTTTAGAAAAGAGATGGAGGGCGTGCTGGAGCAATACCTAAGCAACGTTAAAGAGGAGCTTTTGAAAGATGGCAGGATGCTCGAGGGGCAGGTGCGTCAGGTTATCCGAAAACACATCTTTAGAAAAGTCAAAAAATACCCGACTATCGTGCCTATTATCTATCTAATGTAAGGGAAATTTATGCAGACAATGAACCAAATCGCAGCAGAGGTTTTAGAGATAGAAGCAAATGAGCTTTTAAGGCATGCTAAAAATTTAGCCATAGAAGACGCTGTAAATTTGATATATAACGCAAAGGGCAAGGTCATAGTCACAGGCGTAGGTAAAAGTGGTCATATAGGTGCAAAGATCGCTGCCACACTTGCAAGCACTGGCACACCAAGCTTTTTCTTACATCCGACAGAGGCTATGCACGGCGACCTTGGCATGATAGAAAAGGACGATGTTTTGCTGGCAATTAGCTTTAGTGGCGAGAGTGATGAGCTTATCAAAATTTTGCCTCACGTAAAGCGCTTTGGCGTGAAAATCGTCGCCATGGCAAGAAGCAAAACAAGCTCGCTTGGTAAATTTAGCGACGCATTTATTAGTATCGACGTAGAGAAAGAGGCCTGCCCACTAAATGCCGCCCCAACAGCATCAACCACGCTAACGTTAGCCCTTGGCGATGCGTTAGCTGTTTGTTTGATGCAAAAGCGCGGCTTTAAAAAAGAGGACTTTGCAAATTTTCACCCAGGTGGTAGCCTTGGCAAGAGGCTATTTTTAAAGGTCAAAGATGTGATGAGAAGCGAAAATTTACCGATAGTTCGCTGGAATGCAACCCTAAAAAGCGCGATCGATACAATGACACATGGCAAGCTTGGCACGGTTTTAATAGTCGATAAAGATGGTGTGTTGGACGCCCTTTTAAGTGACGGCGATCTTAGGCGTGCGCTTATGAGAGAAGACTTTGACTTAGACGAGCCAGCGATGAAATTTGCAACACTGCATCCAAAAGAGATAGACAACAAAGAGATGTTAGCTGTAGATGCGTTAGCTTTGATAGAAAAGTATAAAATTCAGCTTCTAGCCGTCGTAGAAAATGGCGTACCTGTGGGTGTTTTACATATCCACGACCTTGCAAATTTAGGACTATAAAAATGGAAAAAACAAGACTTAATAAATTTATCTCACACAACACAAACTACTCACGCCGTGAGGCAGATGAGCTGATAAAAGCTGGCAAGGTTAGTATAGCAGGGCGTGTGGTTAGCGACCTTGCAACGAGCGTCGATGAAGATGACAAAGTGCGCATAAACGGCCGTTTAGTAAAGTTAAAAAAGGAATTTACTGTTATCATTTACCACAAACAAAAGGGTGAGCTTGTTAGCAAGAAAGATGACCGCGGACGAAAGACGATCTACGACACGTTAGATAAGAAATTTGCCAAATTTGTTAGTGTAGGGCGCCTAGACTATGCAAGCGAAGGGTTACTTTTACTAACTGACGCTCCAGCGATCGCCACAGCGCTAATGAATAGCGACATAGAAAGAGAGTACTATCTAAAGGTAAAAGGCGAGATATCAAAAGAGGTGATAGAGGCGATGACAAATGGCTTTTTTGCCAAGGACGCCACCAAAGGCGCTCACGCAAAAACCACTATAAAATCAATGGAATTTAAGCCTTTTCTAGCCTATAAAATCTTTGGTTCAAGCGGCGGTTATACAAAACTAAAAGTCATCATCAACGAGGGTCAAAACAGAGAGCTTCGCCGCTTCTTTGGATACTTTGACCTTGAAGTGATGGATCTAAAAAGGGTTAGCTTTGGACGTGTTAGCCTTGATATGCTAAAGCCTGGTAAATGGCGCTACTTCGAAAACAGCGAATACGAAGACCTAAGAGACTTTTTAAAAGTTAATAACGTTAGATACTAACTTTTAGTTTGCCTTCTCTAATAAAGAGAGGCAAGCTAAACATTTCTACTACAAACACTCGCCAAAACCGCAAAAGTCTACTTGGATGATAGATAAATTATTTTGAAAATCTACCAAAAAACAAATAGGTGATTAACAGTAGCTGAACAATTAAAAATTTGTAACGGATGAGTTGATGATGATTGTTGTGATTTAGGAAATCAAAAAGGGTGCGATTTTTACAAAAAACTAAACAAACAAGGCTTTCGATACCAAAAACAAGCCATTAGCTTTAATAAATTTAGAGCCCTACAAATTTATATCTTATTTTCTGAAAGTAGGATGTTTATGTATGGATTTAGCAACGTTTCACCGCGTGCTGCGTATAGCAAGACCTCTTTAAAATAGTTATCACATATGCCATACAAGTGAAACTCATATGCCCCTATGCCATATCCCATCGGTGTGATGTCAACCCTTGAGTACCAAGCGTCTTGTGCCAGGATATAGCGGTTTGTATCCTTTGTGTATACATATAGCTTTATCTTTTCTTTATCTTTTTCTGCCATATACCAGATAAAAGAATTTGTAATATCGTTAAAGAAGTAGATATTGCCATTTGGCATGATGGCTTGAGCTGTGTCGTTGTTATCAGCGATGAGTGTCCTGCTCTCATAACATATAAATTTATTTGGTGTTAGCTCTTCGATCGGCTCTGATTTGCCGTTATTTAAAACCAAAATTTTATCATCGCTTATATCAGCATTATAGGCAAGTACGGCTAAGACTAGAGCTAACAAACACAAAGAAAAAATTTGTTTTATCAAAATAAAAATCCTCTTAACAAATAATATTTTAGGACATAAAGTGCACAGATCAGCACACAAACACTTAGCCAGATAGATGAAAATTTGAGCTTGTGTGAGTAGTTGGTCTTTGTGATAATCTCAACAAGATACGGCATTAGACCGTAAAATACACCGAGAAACAAACTGCCCCAGATGAGGTAGCCAACATAAAAATAGTCACCTTTTAGCATGCAGTATGGGCATTTGTGATTTGGCTGCTCGTAAACATAAAGGCCAAAAAAGTAGGTGATGGCATAGTAGCTAAGCACCAAAAACAACAAATTTGCCACAAAGCTTGCCATACTTTGCTTTAAAAAATTTAGCACCAAAATGACAAAAAAGAGCACATAAAATGCACTCACTAAGCCAAAATTTGTATAGCCAAATGGTAGCTTTGGAGCTTGAAAAGTAACAGAACAGCAAAAGACCGGCACTTTTAGTGGGATATTGTAAAAAAACGAAATTTCTATACCAAGTTCGACTAATATCATGACAAAAAGGCAGATAAAAATGGCGTATTTTTTCTTTAGATAAGGGAAATTTAGAGCCTGCAAGTCAAGCTTATTTATAACCAGCCAAATGCCAAGCCCAAAGATCAGCAAAATTTTAGTGAGCATCAATATACCACCAAATTTATTCGAGCCGATCACGCCAGCTGAACACATGGCACCAGGTACGATGTCAGAGAGCTCATTTAGGCAAAGTGCAAAAAATATAAATAATACGATCTTGATACATACGCAAAAAAGCAAGATCGTATTTACAAGGTAGTTTTGTTTTTCAAGCGAGTATTGAAGCGATGTTAGTGCATTGTAGTCCCACGACCTCACGATCCTAACGACGTAAAAGAGCGAAATACTCATCAAAACTAACAGTACAAACTCCGCTAACAAAAAGGCAATAACGGCGTTTGATAAAAAGACACTCATACTATCTCTCCATTTTGCAAGCTTACAACCCTATCTGTGACAGTTAGCTCATCAAAAATACTATCGTGAGTCGCGACAATAACACTCTTTTTTAGCTTCTTAAACGACTCTAATAGACCTAAAAACGCACGTGCATTATCTCTATCTAAATTTGCAGTTGGCTCATCAGCCAAGATGATGTTAGCATCCATAGATAAAGCCCTAGCTACTGCACATCTTTGACGCTCACCGCCACTTAAATTTGATACGTTTTCATCTTTTTTATGAGCGATATTTGCAAGCTCAAGAGCCTTTTTTATCATCTCATCTCTCACATTTGCCTTGAAATTTGTTAGAGCAAATGGAGCTAGTAAATTTTCATATACACTCAAGCCATCAATAAGGTTAAAATTTTGAAAAACCAATCCAAGCCTCTTGTGTCTAAGCTCAGAACAAAAGGCATCAGGCAGCTTTGCGATGTTAGTGCCATCTATCAAAATTTCTCCACTAGTTGGCTTTTGAAGTAGGGCAATAAGTGAAAGTAGGGTGCTTTTACCGCTTCCGCTAATGCCTTTTAGTATCACTAGCTCGCCGTCATTAATATCTAAATTTATATTTTTTAAAGCACAAAACTCATTTTGTTTGTTCTGGTTATAGACTAGGCTAACACCTCTTATATTTATCATTTTAGCCCCTCATTTATGTCACTACTTGCTACTCGCCATGAAGGTATGAGCACAAATGCTAAAAATGGTATCACGCCAAAAACAAAGATCAAAAAGAGTTTGTCAAACTCTAAAATAGGCGTGAAATTTGTAAAATTTAAAAGCTCATCACCTAAAAATATCCCTTTTAGAAGTGGAGCATTTAATACAAAAACAAAGAGATAAGCCAGCATAACACCGAGCAAAAAAGCACTAACACTAACGATGAAATTTTGTATAAATTTTAAAAATATAATATCTTTTATACAAAAACCAATGCTTCTTAAAATAGCTATTTCACGCTTTTTACTACCATAGGCGAGTGAAATTTGGTTTTTAAGCAAGACAAAGAATATAAGCATAACGCTAATATAAATGCTCATAAAAATTCCACCCTTATAATAGTAAAGGTGCCTAACCTTAGCCACCTCATCTTCTATACTAAGAGCGAAAGAATTTGGATATAAATTCTCTATCTTTAAAGCTACTTCACTGATCTCATCTGTGTTTGGTACCTCGACATAGAGCTTCGTATACTCTTCCTCTTTTAAATTTAAGATGGCCCTTAGCGTATTTGGATGCAAAAATATAGCGTTATTTGAGATTAAACCACTTTGTGCCGGCATAGTCTTTAATATCTTTACTGGTATCATGCGCTCTTCAGTTAGAAAATTAAAGCTCTCGTTGTAGTAAAGCTCATTCATAGCCGCTTTTACACCTTCTCCGACGATCATCTCATCTTCTTTTAGACTATCATCTTCATATAGATGAAACCAAACACGCTTTTGAACGAAGTAGTACTCTCCATCAACCACGCCTCTCACGTCTGCCACGCCATCAATCTTTGAGATGTCGTAGATATAGCCAGGGTGCATTAGATCGTCTTTGCCAGCACGAAATGCGCTCACTACAATACTTGATCTATCTTTTACTAAATTTATAAGATCATGTTGGATCGATCCAGAGATGAAAAGTACCGAGCTTAGCACAAATATAATGAGTGCAAAGAGGCAAAAGCTAAAAAGGTGATCCTTTCTATCTTTAAAAAGCAGAACCACAGCATAGTTTATAAAATTTTTACCTATCATAGACAAAGCCTTTTTGCCCCTTTTGGTTAAAACTAAAAGCAGCATTTGCTCTTGTTATCTTAGAAATTTCTCTTAGCTCATCTTGCTTTGCTTTATGATCAAAGCTAAGATAGTGTGCTGCTAAAAGCGTATAAAAAAGTCCAAAAAATAACGCCAAAAAAACTAGAAATTTCACACTATTTACCAATAAAATTCTTTATCTCGTCAAATTTTATGACACCTTTGCCAGCATGATCTTTTAAAAAGCTTTGAGCCTTTGCTTCATCTTTAAATGGTATAAATTCATCGCCCATCGGCCCATAAACGTTTGAGCCATGAACATAAAAAGCATCTTTTGCGTCAAGCTTTTCTAATGTATAGTAATCGCTCACATAGGCATCTTTCATTTTGCCATCTGCAAAATAAAATTGTGCCATATCCTTAACGCCATCAAAATAATAGTCCTTGCCATCTGCTTTAATAAGTGTCGCCCATGGAGAATTTTTGACGATCATGCCACATACCGCACATCTTGCACCTTTTGGTACGACTATTCTCTCAGGTTTTTTTATTTCTTGTTTAGGTTTTGAAGCTTGGTTGCTAGTGCCTAGATTTGCCGGAGCATCCCATAGATACAAAGCGGCAGCTTGTAGGTGTTTATCATACTCTGGAGCTTTGCTAGCCTCTTTTGAGTCACATACTTGTTTAAGATGGGCTTTTAGCTCAGAGATAGCTTTAAAGCTTTTTGGATCTGTTTTTTCACAGTTTGCTTCATAAAATTCTTTACCATGCGCATAAACACCGTCCTCACGCTTAGCTTTTATCATTTTATTATCGCCCTCAAAATCCTGCCCAGCGATCTCGTAAGCTTTAGCAAAATTCATTATCTCGCCGCCATTTTCTGCTTGAAATTCTTTTGCGTCAGCCTCGGTTGAGAAAGCGTATTTGCTATTTCTAGTCATCGTGCCCTTGACACTACTACCAACGACATAAAAGGCTTTATTTACATCGATCAAATTTAGATTTTTAGTATCTACAACTTGTGCGTCACTTGGGATCTTGCCTTCTGTTAGCTCGTATAAGCAGTGGAGTGATGCTACTTGCTTGCCATTGTAGACGTGATTGGTCTTATAAAATTTAACCAAATTCATTCCACAAACAGCACAATACTCCTTGCCCTCACCGCTTCCTACTAGTGTGGCCTTGCTTGGCTCTACGCTTTGAAACATTGGTTTCATTTTGACAGTTTGCTCATTTGCCGAGGCACCAAAAAGTAGGGTTGCTAGTAGTGCCGAACCCAAGATAGAACGTAAAATCATATTATCTCCTTTAGTGTATTAACTCATTTTTTATATTACATAAGCTTTAAATGCCACTAGCCTAGCTCTATCAAAGCATCAATGCTTTCCTAAGATTTCTAAATTCTCGCACGCTTCTTTTAAGCCATTTTTACAGCTTTTAGTAAAAATTTCACGTGCTTTCTCTATATCTTCTTTCACGCCTTTGCCTTCAGCTAGCATGATAGCGTAGTTGTTGCAGCCTTTTTCATATCCATATATGCACGCTTGCTCGTAAAGCTTTGTAGCTTTTGTTAAATTTTGATCGACGCCTTGGGCATAGACATATAAAAAGCCAAGGTTGTCACACCCTATGCCAGCTTCGTTTGCACAAGCCATCTCGTAGTTTGCTTTAGCTTTTGCGTAGTCTTTTTCGACGCCTTCGCCCTGAGCGTATAGGTAGCCAAGGTTGCTACAACCCATGCCGTCCCCTGCCTTGCAAGCCTTTTCATAGAGCTCTTTTGCCTTTTTAAGATCCTTTGTTACGCCGGTGCCATTTGCATAAAGCAAGCCAAGCTCTGTGCAACCCTCGTTGTCTTTGCAGGCTTTTTCATAAAATTTCACTGCTTTAGCTAGGTCTTTTTCTACACCCTTGCCCTTTTCATATGCATAGCCAAGATTACTGCAAGCCATAGAGAAATTTTGATCACAAGCTTTTTCATAAAGCATAGCTGCCTTTGCTTCGTCCTTTTTGACGTTGCCATCACCTCTGCTGTAAAGTACAGCTAGATTATAGCAGCCTGATGCCTTTTTCTCTTTGTCACAAGCATCTTCATAAATTTGTGCTAGCTTGTTGTGGTCGTCTTTTGCACTTAAAGCCTCTTTGATATAGCCAGCATTTAAAACACACAAGCTAGCAAACAATAAAACCAAACTCTTTTTCATCATATCTCCTAAACTACTTTTATATCTCTGCCGCGGTAGGCTAGGGCTATCAGCAAGGCAAGGCCTGCTAAGATCAAATATATTAGCCCTGAGACGCCAAAACCTTCACCATTTGCATATGAGTGAAGTCCGCTAAGATAGAAATTTACACCAAAATATGTAAATATCACCGAGGCAAATGATAGCACACTAGCGACTAAAAATACAAAAACGCCCTTTAGGCTTGGCATAAATCTCAAGTGAAGCACTATGGCATAGACGATGATCGTGATATACGACCAGCTCTCTTTGCTGTCCCAGCCCCAGTATCTACCCCAGCTCTCGTTAGCCCAGACGCCGCCTAGGAAATTTCCGATAGTTAGCAAGCTTAAGCCTATGATGAGGCTTAGCTCGTCAGTCGCGGCGAGGTATCTTATCTGCTCGCTAAGTTTTTGCTCGTTTTTATCATTTTTTAGAGCCATTAGAATAAGCCCTACAAGCCCCAGCACAAAGCCAAAGCCCAAAAAGCCGTAGCTAGCCGTGATGACACTTACATGCACGCTAAGCCAAAATGACTTTAAGACAGGGACTAAATTTGTTATTTGTGGATTTATGAAATTTAGATGAGCTACCAGCAAAGATATAGCCGCAAAGAGTGACGCAGCCGATAGTGCAAAGCTTTGCTTTCTAAAAAATAAAACTCCAGCCAGCACACTTGTAAATGAGATATATACTAAGCTCTCATAGGCATCGCTCCAAGGCGCGTGGCCTGAGATGTAGGCACGAAGGACTAAATTTGCGGCATGCACTACAAATGCGGTGAAAAATGCAAGATTTAGAGCCTTTTCAAATCTAAATTTTCTGCCAAAAAATAGCCTATAAAAGCCAAGAGCGAGCGAAACTAGCCCAAGGATCATGTAAAAATATATGAGAAATTTAAAAATTTCCATTTGGTTATAGAGCACTTCAAGGCCAACTTTTGCCTCGCTTGGCGCAAGAGAGCCCAAAACGCCTCTTTGAAAGCTTGAAATTTGTTCCAAGCTCTTATCAGCCTCTTTGCACTCGCCATCTTGCATGCAAAGGCTTAAATTTCCTATATAGTTACTTAAAACATTTTTAAATTCGTTTGGAATTTCATTTGAGCCAAATGCTTCATTTACCGATAACCACGTGAGCTTATCGCCATTTTTAGCTGGGATAAATTTAAGCATCTCGCCTTTTAATGCAAAATATAAGACATTTAGCCTCTCGTCAAATTTGATCACGTCGTTGTCAAATTTATCTCTTTTTGAGGCAGATTTTTCATTTGCAGCTTCTACAAATTTACCCAGTTTATAGTCGCCGTCCTCGCTAAAAACATCACTAAAACTAGCGAATCTCTCGCTCTTATCAAGCCCTAAAAGCTCATTTATCCTCTCATTTGTGATCTTTACAAGCCTTTTTTGCATCCACTCTTTTGGAGAAAGGGCAAAAGAGAGCATGAGCTCCTCGCTGCTAAGCCCAAATAGCGTGGTTTTGGTTGAAATTTTGCTTATCACAGCCCTTGTAGCCGAGCTAGCTGGAGCGATCCTGTTATCAGTATGAACTAAAATTTTGGTAAATTTACCCGCATGTGCTTCTAAATTTTTGTTATTTTCGTTAGCAAAATTTGGCGTTGCGTTTAGTAAAAGAACAGCTAAAAATGCTATCTGAGAGCCTTTTATGAAATTTAGCAGCCTAAAAAATCGGCTATTTTTACTAAATAAATTTGCCACAAAGCCAAGACAAAGCAGAAAATATCCGATGTAGGTTGGGATTTTGCCTGGGTCTTTGTTTATCTCAAGTGCGCTTCCTTGCTCATCTGGATCATACGATGACTGAAAAATTTTGTAGCCACCCAGTGTTAGTGGATTATTTAATGAGATATCATGCTCGCTGCCTGCAATACTCACCCTACTTGTGTAAGACGATGGGCTGTTTAGTCCTGCGTATCGCTCTAGAATAAATTTCTCAAGTTTTAGTGAAAATGGTAAATTTATAGCCCGTGAACTAAAGTAAAATTTAGCCTCTTGCCCATCAAAGCTTAAAATACTAGGCTCAAGGTCATAGCCAGCTCCGCCTTTTACCTTGGCGGTTTTGCTCTTTTGTCCAGCAAAGCCAGCCTCTATGGTAAGCGTAGCTGGAGCGTTTTTCTCATCTTTTTTATAGCCAGCTATCTTTATCTCAAATTCTTTGCCGTTTATATCTTTTTTGAAGTAAAAGTCGTTGTTGCCAAGTAGGCTTAATTTTAATGGAAAGCTAAAGCTCTCATTTGACATCTCCACTCTCAAATAAGGCTTTACGCTTTGCATAGTGTTGCCACTCTCGCCAACTCTTAGATGTAACACACCTTCTTCACCAAAGTGCCTTGTAAGCGCGGCTCCAATAAAGATGACGATAAAAGCAAGGTGTACAAAAAATGCTCCAGGTTTTTTATACATCTTGGTTTTAATGATACTAATAGCTAAGCAGATGGCACAAGCAGCCATGACGCACTCGTACCAGAGTGCTTCATAAACTAGCACTCTAGCCGTTTGCGTGTCATAAAAATTTTCCAAAAAGGTCGCAGTCCCTGCACCAAAAGCAAGGATAAATAATAACACTAAAGACAAGAGGTAAACATTTGAAATTTTCATCGCTTGCTTTAGGCCTTAGATACCGTAAGTCTGTCCTGCATAAAGAATAAAAATTCTAAGTAACAAAACACCAACAACAGCCGCTATTGAGCTGGCATAAAAGCTAAATTTTAAGCTTGCTACGCTTTTGCCAAGTGCGAAATTTAAGACAAAAGGCACAACAAAGCCAACTAAAACGACTCCAAACCAAAAGAATTTCGCCCAAACACCGCTATAAAACGCAACTGCAGCTTCTTGTTGATAGGTTGAGCCGATAAATAGCGATACAAAAAGCATTAAGATGAGTAAAATCTCAGCCCCTAAAACGCTAAATTCTACGCTGTGAAGTGAATGAAGGTCGCTTGAATGCGGATCTTCTTTGAAAAATAGCGCAGCCACTAAGCTACTGCCACTTATACCAGCACTTAAACCAGAAGCGACAAACAAGGCTGGAAGTACAGCTGTGTTTAGTAGTGGAAATCTAATAAGCACTGAGATCAAAAAGCCCGTATATGCACAAATAACCACCGCAAAAAGTAGGCAAAGCGCACTTAAAAGCGGATAGAGAGGGTTTAAAATTTTCATTATGCCATCAAAAATGCCACAAAAAGATTTTAACTCCGTACTAAATGCATATAAGCACATCAAAAAGCTAAGCGGTATAAATACACAAAGCCCAGCAACACCGATAGACATAACTGATTTGAAGTTATAGTTGATCAAAATTTTCCAAAACAAAAGCGGTTTTTCAAGGTCAGCTATTAGACAAACCATACCAAGCATGATGCTAACGAACGCTAAAAGCGAAGCAGCCTTAAAAAATGGGCTAAATTTTTCTTGTTTTTTATAGTGTTTTAAAAGTATAGCAACGATCAAAGCACCACCACTCATGCCAGCCAGCAAAAGATAAACAGCGATCGGCCAACCCCATTCAACTCCGTGCGAAAATGTCTCGCTAAAATTTATAGCACCATCCATCTTACACCCCCGTTTTTACTTTAGGAATATATCTAAGACTTGGTTTTGTACCAAGTTCCGCTCTTAGCCTTATGCTATCTTTAACAGCTAAAAGCTGGCTTATATGTGAGTTCTCATCATCTAAGTCACCAAAGACCAAAGCTTCGTACCTACAGGCTTCGACACAAGCTGGATCTTTTTTATCCTTCAAATTTGTATCTACGCAGAAGTTACAGCTTTGAGCTGAATGAGTAACTTTGTCGATATATCTCACGTCGTAAGGACAGGCCACGATACAGTATTTACAGGCGATGCAGTCATCTATATTTGTAGTCTGTATGCCTGTTTTTGGATCCTTGTGACAGGCGTTTGTTGGGCAAACATTGACGCAAGGAGCATCCACACACTGTTGGCAAGAGACTCTGACATATCTTTTATCTAGTAAATTCTTAGGATCAGTCTTATCTTGAACAAAAAGCCTCATCTGTCCTTTTGGGACTATATTTACTTCTCTGCAGGCTATCTCGCAATCCGTGCAACCAACGCATTTATTTTGGTCAAATATCATGCCAAAATGTGGTTTTTTTACACTTTCCTCTTCTTTAAAAGCAAAACCACTGCTCGCTACGCTAGCACCAGCAGCAACCACTGCTAGACGTTTGAAAAATGCTCTTCTATTGTTTTGATTTTGCATTTTTAACTCCATTTTTATGGATTAATGAGGCTTTTTAATGCCCTCATTTAGTTCTTTTTCATGAATTTTCTTTGCAGCCTCAGCTAACTCGCCAGGCTTTAAGACCTTAATAAGCTCTATTTCAAAAATGATAGTAGCTCCTCCTGGTATGCCATCAACTCCGCTATCGCCATATGCAAGCTCTGGTGGGATAACAAATTTATACTTATCGCCCTCTTTCATGAGCATTAAGCCCTCTTCAAGACCAGGGATTAAATTTAGCATAGAAAGGTGAGCTGGAGCTTCTTTTGTCTCATCAAAGACTTTACCATCGATAAAGCTTGCTTTGTAGTTCGCTATTATGATGCTTTCAGGCTTTGGAGTCTCTCCTTTTGAGCCTGCTTTGATGACTTCATATTGTAATTTTGATTTTGTTGTTTTTACATTTTTGTTTTTTGCGTTTTTATTCATAAAAGCTTTGCCTTGCTCCATTCTCTCTTTGAGCAGGACAGCTTCTTTTTCTTTTAATATCTTGTCTAAATTTTCAGCTCTTTTATTTAGTAGCTTTGCTATCTCAGCATCGCTTAGTTTTAGCTCTTGCTTTAAAGCATCAGCGAAACCTTTGATGATCGCATCAGCATCATAGCCAATGCCTATCTCTTTTTGTTGTTGTAGTCCATTTAAAACATATCCACCACTTGTTGCTCCCATGGCGTAAGACTCGTTGTAGTCTGCACTTGCCATAAGGCTAGCTGCGCTTAGGCTAAGTAGTAATGTAAATTTTAAAACCTCATTTTTCATATCAAACCCTTAAATTTAAAGGGGCTAAAACTAGCCCCTAGATGCTATAAATTCTTATTTAGAATTCTTTGAGCTTCTTTTATATACTCTTTAGATGCATCGAGTTTTTGTTTAGTAAATTTAAATCCGTGCATACCCCACGAACCATCTTTCTCTACCATATCGATTACTTCTTGAGCACTTTGAATTAGCTCGTAAACTCTTGCTTTATCACTTGAGTCAAGTTTTTTAGTCTCAAGCAATGTATAAAGACCCTCGATACCGATCTTAACTTCAGAGAATTGATTTTTCACTGGAGTTTGCCAGCCCATAACTTCATCATAAACTTGTTTTTGGTTTTTGAAGTGAAGTGTTGGTTTTAGTTCAGATAGTACTGGACTGTGGCAGCCTTTAGTATCTTGCATATCTTTATCAGCCCAAGATGTTCTAGCGCATGCCCACATTAAGTCAACATAGTTGTGACCGTTTTTATCTCTTTGGAAGTGCCAATCTTTAGTATCTCTTGGACCTTTAGCAGCATCGCCTGGAACTAGAGATTTTTCTTTTGGATCAACCATGATTTTCCAGATATGAGATCTTCTTTGAGTATCAAATCCAGCATTATCTTGGAATTGAACAGCGTAGAAGTTCTCGCAGCTCATCATAAATGGCATGTGGCAAGATGCACAAGTGTTATCTTTGTGTGTATCTGCTTTAGATGCGATATATGCTTGAGTCTCATGGCAATCTTTACACTCTTTTTTGAGTTTTGGTTTAGTGTAGAATGCACTTAAATAACCTTGCTCTGAGTTATAGTTCATGCCTTTTACGTTTTTATCGCCTACAACTAGGCCTGTATTGTCGTGTGGATCGTGGCAAGTTACACATCTCATACCTTTGTCGTAGTGAGCTGTAAAGTATGATTGTGAACCTTCAGAACCGCATCCTGGTCCCATTGATTTAAATTTAGAGCTTAATGATAGATCAAGCTTGCCATTGTTTAGAGGATTGGCGCGCATTAAGTCTGGGCTAAAGTTAAATCTTTGGTGGCAGCGTTCGCAGTTTGATGTTCTAAAGTTTGTAGCTCCGTCAAGGTGACCACCGGCTCCGTGACACTCTTCGCAACTTACACCTTTTGAGATAGTGTGTTTTTGAAGCTCTTTAGCATTACCAAGTGCTGCATAAAATTCTGCTTTTGATTTAAAGTCGAATTTAACTGGGTGACAAACTTCACAATATGATGAGTTTGCTTGGAAGAACATTGATTTTTTGTGTTTTGCAGCGTATGAAGCAAGACCTCGTATGTATCCGCCATTGTCACCGTATTCTTCAAGAGTACCAGGAAATTCTGGAACAAGCTCTTTGATTTTCTTAACAGTAGCGTCGTCTAAATTTAACGCCCATGTTCTTTGCCATTGGTTACCGCCAGCTACGATCTGACCTGTGCCATCTCTTAGCAAGCCGCCCTCAACGTAATAAGTACCACGAAGCAACCATGCATCCACATAGCCCATTTTTGTTCTTAAGTGACCAACAGTCGCATATATTACATCTGGTGTGATACCTTTTGGAAGGATAGAAGCTGTATCTTTGTCAAATACAGGCTCTGTTAGATTGTTGTTTACCTCTGGGTGCTCACCAGGGAAACGAATAGTTGTTGCGTGGCGAGATCTGCTCCAGACCTCGTATTGAGCTGGGTGACACTCACCGCACTTTTCTGGTCCCACAAATTTATTAGGGAACTGAAGTGATGAAGTAGCTGGAATTCTATACATCATAGAACTGTAGCCATTACCACCATCTCTCTTACTAAGTTTTGACATATCAAAACCATGGCCTTCAGCAAGCCACTCTAAACCACGGTCATGAACATCTAGCTTACCGACAGTTTTGCCACCATATTTTGTAAAAATAGGGTGGTTTTTAAACAACCAGTTATACATCTCTTGCTCTTCTACTATGTAGTCTTGCAAGGAGATAACACCTCTACTTTGCAGTGTGCCTTTAGGATTTGCGATAACATCACGTGCTTTATTGGACATCTGCATATTATGCTCTTCGCAACAGGCTTGTGACGCGAAGATGCTAACACCCATGAGTAAGCCGGCTAGGGCTTTGTGTAAATTTCTCACGTGTCCTCCTTTGAATTTTTTGAGCCTAAAATCAAAATGATTTCATACTGATAATATTAACAGCAAAAAAGGGTAGAAAAGGGGGAATTTTTAATAAATTATAAACTTTCGAAACTAATTGTAAATGTAACGCTATTTTCATCCGTATTTCTAGCAAATATCAGAGCATTATTTTTACTAGCAATAAGACGACTCATATATAGTCCAAGTCCACTTCCAGAGTCTTTTGTACTAAAGTGTGGCTCAAAGATAACATTTAAAAACGAAGTCTTTATGGCACCTGCATTATTTTCTATACATAAATTTTTACGATTATCTTTTATAAAAGTATAAATTTTTATCACTCTAGGCTTTACATAGCTTTGTTTAAATGCATCTTTTGCATTATTTATAATGTTTATTAAGATTTGAATTATTTCATTAAAATTTGCAAAGATTGTAAAATTTTCTCTTATATCGATATCCATCTCAATCTGATATTTTTTAAGTGATGCGTTTAGAATTTTTATGGTCTGATTTATAACCTCATCTGCACTAAATTCCCTTTTTAAGGTATTTGGCTTAAAAAAGTCTCTAAAATCATCAACTGTTTCTGACATAAAATTTATCTGTTTACTTGTCTCTTTTATAAATTCATAAATTTTAGCTTCATCAAGTTTTTTTCGCTCCTGATAAAGCTCTAAATTTATTAAAGCTGAGCTGATCTGTGCCAGTGGTTGCTTCCACTGATGCGAGATATTGCCTATCATCTCACCCATCGAAGCTAGACGACTTTGATGTATCATAAGCTGTTCAGTCTGCCTTTTGCTCTCTTCTCCACGCCTATGCATCTTATAAACAAGTAGTAAAAATAGCCCAAATATAAGTGTAATCGCACTCATTATAATGACGATCTCTTTTAAATGATAGGCAAAAATGGCACGCAGTGGGATTTTAAAAGATAGCATTGCCACCATTTCACTTGCCTCAGGAATTTGCCCATTTGGCATTTCGTAACGCTCCAACATCTGTTTTGGAGCATTTTCACTATTATGGCAAACCAAGCAAGACGCATTTTGATTTTTTATAGGCAATCCTACAAAAAGCTTCGAACCGTTTTCATCTTTTATAATCCTTGAAAATTCGGTAAATTGATTCTCTTTAAAGCCTCTTAATACCTGCGCTTCAAATTCATTTGGTTCATGGGCTTTATTTAAAGGTGCTATGGCGACTAGTTTATAGTCAAAGTCAAGATTATATTTTTGTTTTTGGATATTATAAATTTCACGACTTATATATGAAGATGATAGTAGTCTCTCGTCAAAAAAGTCTTCTTTTAAAATGCCATCATGCTTTAATTGCTCGATCAACGGACGTTGGACGCCTGCTATATATTCTCTTACAGAATTTATACTCTCAAGGACATAGTACGCCTCTCTTTTAGCATCTTTCATTGCAAGATTATTATAAAAATTTAAAACAAGTGCCGATACCAAAAGATAAACAAAGATAAAAGCACCAACAATTAGCTGAAATTTATATTTCACAAAGATAACCTACACCGTATAAATTTTTAATCACATCTTTGCCGATCTTTCGCCTAAGCTCTTTTACGATCGTCTTTATCGCCTCTTTACTTGGCTGCTCATACTCCCAAATATAATCAAATATCTGTTCGTAAGTTATAGTTTTGTTTTTATTATTTAAAAAATACTCTAAAAGCCTACTTTCACTCTTGCTTAGATGAAAAATTTTACCATCTGAATAAAGTGCCTTTTTGCTAAAGTCATATTCTAATTCATCATTTAACCTAATAGTAGGAATGCGTCCGACAAGCTCCAAAGCAACATCTTCAAGGGCTTTTATGAAAGATTGTTTATCATATGGCTTTGCGAGATATCTTGTGATCTTTAGCTCAACCGCTCTCCACAAATACTCTTGTTCGACATGACTTGATAGGATCACAATGGGAATTTTTTGATTGATCGCTCTTACTTTTTTGGCGACATCTAGGCCATCGATATTTGGCACGCTTATATCAAGTACCAAAACATCATATGCATCACTCAGAGCTAGCTCAAGTGCTTCACAGCCGTCTTGCACACCTGTTACCTCTCCAAAAAAGAGCTCCAACGAAGTACAAATGTTTTTTAAAATCGCCTCTTCATCCTCAAGACAAAGGACTTTTTTATTTGATAAAACATCTAAAATATCATTTTCTTGCATAGCCTGATCTCGCTTTTGGGCAGATATTATCACTTGATAGCTTAAAAATAAGATTATACAAAAAATAATTCATACCAATATAAAAAGTAAATTATTTTTTAAATTAAAGTAAAAATTTTTGTTAATGTGATATAGAAATAATGCTATTTTGGCAATAAAAGAAACTCAAATCGCTTTAGCCGCTTAAAATTTAGTAGATACTCCTTGCACATCTTTAGTATTTTTGGATTTGCTAAAGATTAATTTACTCAAATCCAAAAATTATAATAGTTTTAATTTCCCCTGCTTCCAGGTTTAATCGCCTTACTTCCATCATTACAAAGTGGGCAATGCTCAGGCTCATAAATTTCAAACTCAAAATTTCCTAAAGCAAAAAACGGCTTATCGCTTGGTAGTTTTGCATTTGGTTTTGAGTCGTTGTCTAAATTTGCGACCTTACAAAAGCCACGATTGGCAAGCGCTGCAAAGCCAACTACCTCACCACCAAGACTCTCTATAACACGTGCTGCTTCAAGTGCTGAACCGCCAGTTGTGATGATATCTTCGCAGACGATAAATTTCTCGCCTTTTTTTACCTCAAAGCCACGTCTAAGACTCATTACCTTTTCAACTCTCTCTGTAAAGATAAAACGCTTCTTTGCCGCACGTGCGAGCTCATAGCCAGCTAAAATTCCTCCAAGTGCAGGCGAGCAAACGCTATCAAATTCAATGCCAAATTTCTCTATCACACGGGCAAGCTCGTCAGCTAGTTTTCCAGCCAAAGCTGGGTCTTCAAGCACCTTTGCACTTTGGAGATAAAACTGCGAGTGATTACCACTACTTAGTAAAAAATGTCCCTCTAAATATGCTCCGGCCTCTTTATAAATTTTCTCTAAATCCATCGTTTTTTCCTTTTAAAATTTACTCAAAATTTTAACACAAGCCCACTTAAGCCACTCTTTTTAAAATTTAATAAGCCACACATTTGTATAATCTTCACACTCTTACAAAAAGGATGCTCATGCTTATTTTTAACCCTGTTGTTTTTAGCATTTTGGTGATGACGGTGCTTTGTCTGCTGCGTTTTAACATCTTGCTTTCTATCCTTATTTCTGCTCTTTTTGCTGGTGTGATGTATAAGCATGGATTTAGCGGATTTGAAAGTGGTATTATAAATGGGATCGATAGCCTCTTTACAGCTCTAAAAGAGACTACGCAAAGCCTCATAAGCGGCATGCAAGGCAACCTTGAAACGTCACTTAGTTATATTTTACTTGGCGCTCTAGCAGCTGCCATTGCAAATACAAATTTAACTGCTATCTTGATAAATGCTTTGAGTAAATTCCTTAGCTCAAATAAAGTAATTTTTACACTAACTATCGCATTTATAGCATGCTTATCTCAAAATTTAATCCCAGTTCACATAGCTTTTATACCTATTTTGATTCCACCACTTCTTGCTATTATGAACAAGATGGGAATAGATAGACGTGCCGTGGCTTGCGCTTTGACATTTGGTCTTCAAGCACCTTATGTAAGCCTTAGCGTTGGCTTTGGTCTGCTTTTTCACAATATCCTAAAAAAAGAGCTAGCAAATAACGGCATAACCACATCTATTTCTGATATCTCTTCTGTTATGTGGATAGGTGGTGCTTCGATGTTTGTTGGACTTATCCTCGCCATACTTTTTTACGGTAAAAAAAGAGTTTATAAAACTTCAAAATTTGAAAAAGAAGAGCTTGATGAGATCGAGCGTGCAAAAAGCCTTGAGATGACTAAAAAGGAGTGGGCAGTTTTAGCTGGTGCGGTAGTAGCTTTTGTCGTACAAATTTATACATCGCTCTTGCCGCTTGGCGCACTACTTGGACTTTTAGTCATGGTTGTTTTTGGTGGTATCGAATATAAAAAAGTAGATAAGATCATGGATAACGGCCTTGCTATGATGGGATTTATCGCTTTTATCATGCTAGTTGCGGCAGGTTATGGCACTATCTTAAGAGAGAGTGGCGGCATCGATGAGCTTGTAAAATACGCTAGCTTGGTATCTGGCGGCAAGATAGGCGGTGCATTTTTGATGCTGCTTATCGGTCTTTTAGTCACGATGGGTATAGGCACTAGCTTTGGTACGATACCTATTTTAGCTTCTATCTATGTGCCACTTTGTCTTAATCTTGGTTTTGGAGTACCAGCCATCATCTTGTTAGTTGGCATAGCTGCAGCTCTAGGAGATGCTGGAAGCCCAGCAAGCGATAGCACACTTGGGCCGACAAGCGGTCTAAATGCTGATGGCGAACATAACCACATATATGATACTTGTGTGCCTACATTTGTATTTTTTAATATCCCACTTATCATCGGTGGTATCGTAGGTGCAATGATACTTGGATAAAATTTGGCGTTAATTACGCCAAATTTCTTTTTTATTTTTCTTCTTTTTATCAATATAAATTTTTTGGAACATCTTTTGCTTTTGAAAAATATAAAAATTTAAAATGCAAAAAGGATAAGTCAATGATGAGATCACTTTGGTCTGGTGTTTCAGGCCTACAAGCCCACCAGATAGCCATGGACGTAGAAGGCAATAATATCGCAAACGTCAATACTTATGGTTATAAATACAACCGTGCAAACTTTGCTGATATACTAAGCCAAACTCCAAGAGTCGCTACTGCTCCACAAGGTCAGCTAGGCGGTCAAAATGCTATGCAAATAGGTCTAGGAACGACTATAAACTCAACTACGAGAATTTTCTCACAAGGCACACTAACATCTACTGATAAGCAAACAGACCTTGCACTTCAAGGAAATGGCTTCTTCGTCGTATCTCCAGATGGTGGAACTACAAGATACTATACAAGAAATGGTGACTTTGTCCGTGATAAAGCGGGAAATTTTGTAAACAATAGCGGATATATCGTTCAAGGCTGGACAAGAGATGAAGAGACTGGCACTATCGACTCAACAGGTCCGATAAAAAATATCGTGATCAAAGAGGGTCTTACAACTCCAGCAAGAGCCACAACAGAAGTAAAGATAAAAGGCAACCTTGACTCAGGCAACACCATCGACCAAAGAAGCACTCCTATTTATTCACTAGACTCGGTTGCTGGCGGACGTGACTATAACAATGACGGAATTTTAAACGCAAATGAAGTCCACAACGAAAATGATACAAATAACGATGAGTTTTATACGAACTCAAGAAAAGAACAAAGCCTAACAGAGCGTGGTGTAGATCTTGGTGTTACATTTGATGAGCTTGGAAATGGTCTTGCGTTAAGAGATGGGCAAGGTATCTGGGTAAGCTACGCAAATGCTAAAACTGAAAAATTTACTGTAGGAAGTGGAGCTGCTCAAAATATCGGCCAGATAAATCCAGCGGCAACACTTGATATCACAATAAATGGTACTACTATAAAATCTCAAGCAAATTCAATGACAAGTATCAGTGACGTTGCAGCTGCGATCAATGCTCAGTACAACAAAACTGGTGTTAGAGCTGAAATTTCAGAGGGTAATAAACTAACACTTATAAACAGAAACAACTCAGGCACTACTGAAGAGACAAAAAATATTCATCTAAAAATAAATGGTGGCAATACAGTTGCTGGTTTAGCTGATAAAGATATCATAACAGCTTATCAATATGTATATACAAGCTCTCAAACAACAGCTGTTCATCCAAATAACGATAAAATCGCAAGACAAATAACAACGACAGAAGATCTTCGTGCTGCTATGCAAGAGGATGCTAGAAACCATGTTGACTACAACGGCGACGGTCAAATAAGAGCAAACTCTGACGCACTTGACGCTGCAAAAGCAGCAACTGCAGCTCATAAGATAGCTGCTGGTACTGGCGGAGCAGCTATAACAAATACTGCATACCAAACAGCCTATAACACTGCTTATAATGCTGAAATCGCTGCAGGTCATACGCCGGACCAAGCTCACGCAGCTGGTGTTGCAGCACTTCAAGCACTTGCAGGTGATGATACAAACGATGGTGTAAAGGTTACTGTAAATAAATTAGGTCAGTTCCAGCTAGAAAACCCAACAAATGAAATCGCTGATCAAGCCCTTTATATGACAACAACTGCTCTTACAAAACCAGCTCAAGGCACAAACAATGCGGCAATAAACGAAAACGTACGTTTTACAAATATTATGAAAGCACTTGATGGTGCATTAAGCCCTGGCCAAGCACTAAGAGCAAGCGGAAAGATGATGATGTCAAGCCACGGCTCAACGGCAGAAATTTTTGACTCACTTGGCTCAAAACACACAGTTAGTATAAAATGGGCAAAAACGGGCACTACAACAGATGGTGGTACAGAGTGGAGCATGATCATCCAAGTACCAGAGCCAGCTAAGATAAACTACACAGGCGAAGGTCCAGATAATGTTATAACTGGCTCAGCTAGATTTAACTCAAATGGCTCACTTGCAAGTTTTCACCCAGCAACGATAACGTTTTCAGCTAACAATGGCTCACAAAGTGGTCAAAATATTAGTTTAAATTTTGGTCTTGGAACTGATTTTAACGGCTTAACAAGCTTTGATAAAGACTCATCAACTGAGTCAATCTCACAAGATGGCTACACAGGTGGTACTCTAAATGGCATAAAAATAGATGAGACTGGAACGATAATAGGCTCATTTTCAAATGGCCAAAGCTTTGGCCTAGCTAAAGTAGCACTTGCTACCTTTACAAACAACGAAGGTCTTCAAAGTGAGGGTGGAAATGTCTTTTCACAAACCGCAAACTCAGGCGAAGCAGTTATCGGTGCGGCTGGCACAGGCGATAAGGGAACGATCGCGGCTTCAAAACTTGAAGCTAGTAACGTCGATCTAAGCCGTGCGCTAACAGATCTTATAGTAATCCAAAGAGGTTTCCAAGCAAACTCAAAAACGATCACAACAAGCGATGAGATGCTAAATACACTTCTTCAATTAAAACAATAATAACTAAGACTTTTACAAAAGGGAGCGTTTGTCTCCCTTTGAAATTTATGCTTTAAATTTACAAATAAAATCAGCCTTATTTTTGTAAAATGTTAAAAAATTTTACAAAAGAGAAAAAATGCAAGTAACACTACTAAATCATACTCCACTAAATATCTGCTCTCACGCTATCCGCACATGCTGGCAAAGCTTTGAAAAAGGCGACAACGGCGGCGAAAAAGATGTTGAGCTAATAGATAGAGTAGGCAATAAATTTAAACATGCCTCGACCTTAGAGCACCTATACTATAACTTCTACATCCAAGATATCTCTCGTGCGCTACTTCAAGAGCTAGCTCGTCACCGCTTAGCGAGCTTAAGTGTCAAATCAACCCGCTACACGCTAAAAGAGCTAAAAAAAGAGGAGAAATTTGAAGTAGGGCAGTTTGAGCGTGCGGCTAAATTTATCGTACTAACAAATGACGAGCTAGTGGATAACGCGAGCATAAAAGCGCTTGAAAATTTACGTGAAATTTTAGCCTCAACGACAAAGAGCCTAGACATCGTCAAATACTGCCTGCCAGAGTGCTACAAAACAGAGCTTACATGGAGCATAAACGCTAGAAGCTTGCAAAATTTTATCTCACTTCGCAGCTCAAAATCAGCCCTTTGGGAGATAAGAAATTTAGCAAATGCTATTTTCGCTGCCTTACCTGATGAGCATAAATTTATATTTGAGAGATGTTTGCCAGAAGATGAGTCAAACTAACATTTATGTTAGTGCGGTTTGTGGTTTAGAAGTGATAAAGTGAGCGCTAAATTTACTTTTGTAAAACGTAAAGAAGCTCGTCTACGTGGATGTTTCTAGCTTTTAAATTTCTGCTACCACGGTAGGCGTTGTATTTTTTACGAAGCAGATGAACCTTGCCAACCTGCTTTAAATTTCTATCAAACTCATCTTGGTTGATAAAGCCTTCCGAGTTAAATGAAATCAGAACAAATTTTGCCTTTAAATTTGCTATCAGCTCGAAAAATGCCTCGCTTGCTGATGATTTTTTATTAAAAACCGATCTATTCCAATCCTTTGCGATACCAGAAATTTTTGAAATTTTACTTGGCTCTTCGTAGCTTGCGATGAGATTTAGCATGAAGTAGTTTGAGCCGTATGGGTGCTGGTTATATGGCGGATCAAGATAGACTAGATCAAGCCCATCAAGCTCTTTTGCGAGCAAATTTGCATCCTTTTGATAGACATCAAATGGCACACTAAAATTTGAAAAAATTGGCTTAGTCAAATTTATATCAGAAGTGATCCTTGAGATGGCATTTTGTCCTCGTCCACCAAATTGACCGATGCCCTCTTTATTTTTATGAAAACCTTTAAAAATTCCACTTGTATTTGCATGTACGCTTGCATTATAAAGAAGCGGAGCTATGAAGAAATTTTTCATTTCAGCTGGCACTAACTCATCTATGAGCCTTCTTGCTGTATCAATAAAAATGGCATTTTTTCTAGTATAAAAAACCCTCTCGCCCTCGGTAATATTTTTATCATCTTGTGGGGCGTAAAGCCTTGTTATAAAGCCTTCAGAAAGGTTATTTTCTATCTCTTTTTCAAGCTTTTTTTGCCAGAAATTTATCTCATTTTTTATTTCATTTGTGGCGTTTTGCAGGTAGCATGAGTTTGTGATAAAGCTGTAAAGTTCCAAGTCGTTTGCGACTAAAAATTCGCTATTTTGTTTTAAAAACCTAGCCACCACGCCACTACCACTAAAGAGGTCGCAGCAGCTAAGCTTATCTTTTTTAAGCTCGTCTTTTGCGTACTTTACGCCTTGTTCGATAAAGCCTAAAAGCGAGCGTTTATTACCAAGATAGGTTAAAATTTGCTCTTTTAGATAGGCTTGATTTTCTAACTTAGTCGTCTTCAAATTAGTGCTTTTTTAGCCCCATGGCATCAAGATCAAGTTTGATCTCTTCATTGTTTATGATGACTAGGCCTTGGGCTAAAATTTTATTTGCTATGGCGTGTGCCTCATCAAGAGAGTGCATTTTGTAAGTGCCACATTGAAATTTATTTAGCTCTGGGATTTGATCTTGAGTTTTAACCTCTAAGATATCTTTCATAGAAGCTAACCAAGCGTTTTTAACGGCATCTTCACTAGGTGTGCCTATCACACTCATATAAAAGCCAGTCCTACATCCCATTGGAGAGATATCTATAATCTCAACGCAATTGCCATTTAGGTGATTTCTCATAAAACCAGCAAATAGGTGTTCTAAAGTATGGATGCCCTTTTCTGGTAAAATTTCCTCATTTGGCTTGCAAAATCTCAAATCAAAAACGCTTATATCATCGCCTTTTGGCGTTTTCATACTTTTTGCTAGTCTTACTCCTGGGGCTTGCATTTTCACATGATCTACACAAAAACTATCAAGTAATGGCATATATTCTCCTTTAAATTTTTGGTAATTCTAGCGAAAAAAATGTTTAAAATTTTAAAGGCTCATGTAAACTTACACGAGCCTAATAATATTTGAGTATTTGTGGGTATTAAAATTTATTTTTTCTAACGTCAGTTAGTATGACCTTTGCCATGCCATCTATATCGTTACTTACCTCATTTGTAGTATTTACAACTGAGATATTTTCTTTTGTGACATTATCTATCTGAGCAACGCTTTGGTTTATCATATCAACAACATTTGTTTGCTCTTTTATAGATTCACTCATCTCGTTGATTGATTGAGCTAGGACATTTGCATTTGCTTCGATCTCGCCAAGGCTTTTTTGTGTGCGTTCAGCTAGTTTTCTAACCTCATCGGCCACGACCGCAAAACCTCGTCCATGCTCGCCTGCACGTGCAGCCTCTATGGCAGCGTTAAGGGCAAGTAAATTTGTCTGATCGGCTATATCGCGGATGATAACTATGATATTTTTGATCTCATCGCTTTGTCTAATAACATCGCTTGTTTTTTGTGAGATCGCATTCATTGAGCTTGACATCTCTTCAATAGCTGCTGCACTCTCCTGGATAGATTCTGCTTGTTTATTTGCTCCT
Source organism: Campylobacter sp. (assembly GCF_052169515.1). GTDB lineage: Bacteria > Campylobacterota > Campylobacteria > Campylobacterales > Campylobacteraceae > Campylobacter_A. The sequence continues at coordinate 31,493 of NZ_JBQNCH010000015.1, read as the reverse complement.
GATGTTAAATTTTTCATAGATTCAGATAGAATTTTTGCTTTTTCTTCCAAAATTTGAGCCTGATTTAGGCTGCTATTTAGCATATCACATATCGCGATACCAGAGCTATTTATGCCAACCATCATCGCTTTTAGATCAGCCTCTAGATCGTCTCTTATTTCGACCTTAGCGGTATAGTCGTTCTTTGAGTAGGCATTTAGGATGTTTATAGCACTACCTAAATTTTGACTAATAGAACTAAAGAAAGTGTTTAGTAGGTCTTTTAGCTTGATAAGCGATGGATTATTTGGATTTTCATTTAGTTTAACACCTAAATTTCCTCTTATCATATTATTTGCGGCTACATTTAGCTCTTCAAGCATAGTATTATCTCTTTGGATACCAGCTATAACTTTGTCAATATTTTTATTTATCTCTTCGCTCATTACACCAAATTCATCAGTCGTATGGATATCTAGCTTGCTTGGAGCGTTACTGCTCTCATAAGTTATAAATTTAAATGTATCTGTAAGCTTCTCTTGGATGACTCCTATAGGTCTCAAAGAACGCTTTAGTAGGAAAAATACAATAGCTGAAAGGATTATTATAAATAACACTGCAACTATTAGTTGTGTTTTTAAAATAGGCATAGTGTGATTTGCAAAAGTATCAGCACCTATCGCAACTACCGCAAGCCAACCTTCTTCATTTATAGGTAAAATTTTAACAGTTACATCTTGATCTTTTGTGTTTTTATATGTGATTAAACCATTTTCGTCAAATTCTTTATTGTTATATTTTTCAGAAACGATCTTTGTGACAGGTAAGATCGTGCCAACAGCAGAAGCTATGTCAGAAAAAAGCAATGTGCCATCTTTTTTCATTATATAAGCATATCCACCATCCTTTGTCATACCGATCTCAAGAATTTTATCACTTATCTTTTTGATATCTATATCAATGCCGACAACACCAGCAAATTTTCCATTTTTAGTTACAGGAGATGTGAAAGTAATAACTAGATCTTTTGTAGAAGTAAGCCTTGGTTCACCATAAATTTCTTTATTTTTCTCTTTTGTATTTTTATACCAGCCTCTAGTTCTTGGGTCGTATTTATCAGCAATTGTTGTTCTTTTGCCGTCTGATTGAAAGAAATTTCCATCTTCGTCACCATAATATACATAAGTTATTACGCTATTTGATATCTTTTTCTCAAGTAGGATAAAATCCATTATCTCATCACCACTTTGCAAATCTTTGATAACATTTGAAGCTTTTTGAACATATCCTAAATATTCGTCAAAAAATGTATCTGTTACACCCTTTATATCTTTAACAACCTGTTCTTCTTTTTCACTAACAAGTTCAATAACCTTCTTTTCTGAGGTAAAGTAACTAACCGCAGAAATAGCACTAAATGAGATGATGAGTAAAAACATCAAGGCAAGTGCCATCTTATTTGTAATAGACCTAAACACCTTTGCTCCTTTAAATTTTTATTTAAAACACATTAACCAAAGTACAATCGGAGCAAAAACAAAAAGATTTATAGTTTAAAGATAATTTAAATAATTTTCATAAATTCAATACTATATGTATTATTAAGACGTCTTTTAACATCATCGTGCCAGCCATTTGTAATAGTAGTCAGAGCATTAAATTTTTCTAATAGTTTTAAATTCTCATTTGGTGCGTAAAAGAGCCTATTTACCTCCAAAATACTCATGCCAACTTCATCCTTTTTGACTATCTCTATGGTGTCACCTGCTTTGCACGATCCTGGAGTGATGACACGGTAATACCAGCCTGTTAAGCCGGTTTCAAAGATGTGAGTAGCCATATTTTCATTGCCCCATCTTTTTGATAGCTTAAAGCATGGCTTTCTTGGCTGCGAGACTTGAAGCACTAGTGAGCCGATCTTATGGATATCCCCCACGCAGACACTACTCTCATCAAGGCCATCAATGCATAAATTTTCACCCATAGCTCCGTAAGCCATATTTTTAAATCCTAAAAATTTCTCCCACTTGGCATAGTTTGAAAGTGAATTTGCAAATATAGCTTTCTCAGGGCCTCCATGGTGCTTCGTATCAGCGACACTATCGCCCACAAAGCCAAGTTCATTTGCGAAAATTTCGCCATTTTGAGCTACTTTAAATATAGCTGAGCTCCAAGGTGTATTTAGCTTGTCAGTCGCACTTTGCGAGCCGTAGTTTTTCACCTCGCCAATTAATAATGCTTTTACTATTGCCATCTTTTTCCTATCAAAATTTAGCTTATTCTTAAATTATTTGCGTGAGTTAGTGCGATCGCGATCGCGTCGGTTATATCAAGCGGTTTTATCTCTTTGTTTATACCTAAAATTTTCTTCACCATAAATGCCACTTGCTCTTTGTCAGCCTTAGCTTTGCCAGTGACAGTTTTTTTTACTTGAAGTGGTGTATACTCGGCAAAATCGCCATGAAGCTGTAAAATTTTAAGGCTAAGTGCACCACGAAACTGAGCAAGCTTTAAAACAGTTTTTGGGTTGTAAGCGAAAAATATATCTTCGATCGCGACCTCGTCAAATTTATGATTTTTAAAGATGAGATCAAGCCCGTCACAAAGCTCGGTAATCTGATATTGAAGTGTGTTTGGTTTTATTTTTATGAGTCCTGCTTCAAGAAGAATAGTTTTAAATTTATTTTTTTCAAGTATTGCATAACCACAATTCTTCGTACCTGGGTCGATTCCTAAAATTTTCATCACTATCTTTTCAATACTTTTTCACGACTTTTTCACGATGTGAAAAAGTTTGTCAGAGTTTAACAAAGGTTTTATTAAAATTAAGATAGTATCACTATAAAAATTCTCGAAATTTAAGGCATAAAAATTTGATAGCAGACGAAATTTTAGAAAATCTTTCAACACAAATTTCACCTGAAGAATACCAAAGTTATATCAAACAATTAAAATTTAACGAAAAGGCTTCAGACGATCATATTATAGTATTCACTGCACCAAATGAGTTAATGGCTAAATTTATAAATACAAGATATGCTGATAAGATCGCTCATCTATATGAAGTTAGAACAGGTATAAAGCCAAATATAGAAATTTCATCTACTAAAAGTAGCAAGGTATCGAAGCAAAATCAAATAAATGTTAAGCAAATAAAAACACAAAGTAGCATTTTAAATCCAAGCTACACATTTGAAAATTTTGTCTGTGGAGCGTCAAATCAATACGCATTTTTAAGTGCAAAAGCAGCCGCTGAAAAACCTGGCGTACTTTATAATCCACTTTTTATCTATGGCACTACGGGACTTGGCAAGACTCACTTACTCCAGTCGGTTGGAAATCATTGTTTGAATAAAGGAAAAACCGTTATTTGCGTAACTAGTGAACAATTTATGATAGATTTTACCAGTCACATAAATAACCACTCAATGCCAAAATTTCGTGAAAAATATAGAAACTGTGATGTTTTACTAATAGACGACGTGCAATTTCTTGGCAAAACCGATAAAATTCAAGAGGAATTTTTCAACACATATAATGAACTTTTAGCAAAAAATGGTCAAATAGTTATGACTTCAGATCGACCACCAAAAACACTAAAAGGCTTTGAAGATAGGATGATTTCAAGATTTGATAAGGCTTTTATGGCTGATATTACGCCGCCTGAACTTGATACAAAGATAGCCATCATCATCAAAAAATGTGAATTTGATAAAATCGATCTAAATAAAGAGGTCATAAACTACATAGCTACAAATATGGGAGATAATATCCGTGAGATCGAGGGAGCTATCATAAATTTAAATGTTTTTAAAACTCTTATGAAAGAAGAGATAACACTTGATCTTGCAAAAAGTATATTAAAAGATCTGATCAAAGAAAAACGTGAAAACATAAATTTCGATACTATCGTTGAAATAGTTAGTAAAGAGCTAAATATCAAACAAAGTGATATAAAAAGCAAATCAAGAGTTACAAATATCGTAGAAGCAAGACGAATCATCATATATCTTGCAAAGATGCTTACAACAAACTCAATGCCACAAATTGCAAACTATTTTGGCATGAAAGATCACAGTGCCGTTAGTCATAATATTAAAAAGATAAATGAGCTAATACAAACTAATGAAATTTTTAGTCTAAAAGTTACTGAGTTAAAAAACAAAATTTTGACAAAAGGATAAAATACAATATGAAATTTGTGAATAAATGTGAAAAAGAAAATATAATTTTTCACATTTCAAATAGCTGTATTTCGGTGTTAAAAAGCACTTTTCACTTTTTAACATCACCTACTAAAACAAAAAAATTAAATTTAAAAATAGAAGGAAGTTTTTAATGAAAGTTTTAATAAACAAAAATATGCTTGAAAGCATAGTAACAAATACAAACCCATATCTTGAAAAAAGAGATCTTAGTGCTATAACTTCTCACATTTATATTTCAGCAAAAGATGGAGTTTTAAATATAAAAGCAACTGATCATGAGATAGGACTAGCATATAAGCTAAGTAATGTAAAAATCGTTGATCAAGGCTATGCAACTGCAAATGGTAAAAAACTACTTGACATTATAAAAAGTCTAAAAGATGAAGAAGTGATGTTAGAAACTGTAAATAACTATCTTTATATAAAACAAAAAAACTCAAAATACAAACTTCCAATGTATAAATTTGAAGATTTTCCAGAATTTCCAACGATAGAAGGCAAATCAAAATTTGATGTTGATGCTGTTATGTTAGGAAGAAGTTTAAAGAAAATTTTACCAAGTATTGATAGCAATAACCCAAAATTTGAATTAAATGGTGCTTTCCTTGATATTAAACAAGACTTTATAAATATCGTTGGTACTGATACAAGAAGACTTAGTGTTTTTAAATTTCAAACACCAACTGAAAAAGAATTTTCACTTATAATCCCTAAAAAAGCTATCAATGAAATACAAAAACTATTTTTTGACAAGATAGAAATTTACTATGATGAGAATATCTTAATCGCTCAAAGCCAAAATTTTGAATTTTTCACAAAACTTATAAATGGTAAATTCCCAGACTATGAGCGTGTCATACCAAAAGAGGTAAGAAAAAGACTTCAGCTAAGTAGAGATAAGATGATAGAGGGTATAAAAACTATCTCAATGCTAAGTGATACAATGAAAATAACTTTTTCAAAAGACAATATAACATTTGAAAGTGTTATAGAAGATAACTCTGAAGCAAAAACTATGATTGATTATCAAACTGGATTAGAAGATGAATTCTTTATAGGCATAAAAAATAGATACTTGCTTGATTTCTTAACTAGTATTGAAGATGAAAATTTTGAGCTTGGATTTAATGAAAGCTCGTTGGCATTTGTTGTAAGTTCAAAGGAACTAACAACAGTGATAATGCCAATAAATTTATAAGATAAGGTCTAGGTTATGGAAAATAATTACGGCGCAGAAAATATTAAAGTACTAAAAGGACTTGAGGCAGTTAGAAAACGCCCGGGCATGTATATAGGTGATACAAACGTTAGTGGTCTTCACCATATGATCTACGAAGTTGTTGACAACTCTATCGACGAGGCAATGGCAGGATACTGTGATACGATCGAGATTGAGCTTACACGTGAAGGATCAGCGATCATTAGTGATAATGGACGTGGTATCCCAGTAGATATGCACCCGACTGAGAAAATTTCAGCTGCGACTGTTGTTTTAACTGTGCTTCACGCTGGTGGTAAATTTGACAAAGATACTTATAAGGTCTCAGGCGGTCTTCACGGTGTTGGTGTATCTGTTGTAAATGCTCTTTCTAAAAAACTAGTCGTAAATATAAAGCGTGATGGCAAGCTTCATAGACAAGAATTTTCTTGTGGTATCCCACAAAGCGACCTTGAAGTTATAAAAACTACAAACCGAACAGGCACGCAGGTTGAGTTTTGGCCAGATGATAGTATATTTGAAGTGACTGAATTTGATGATGAAATTTTAACAAAAAGATTTCGCGAGTTAGCATATCTAAACCCAAAGATAACTATAAATTTTAAAGATCAAAGAAACGGCAGAAGCGAGAGCTTTCACTATGAAGGCGGGTTAGAGAGCTTTGTAACTGATATGAATAAGGCAAATCCAGTAAGCAAAGCTGTCTCATTTAGCGGTGGCGAAGATGACGTGCTTGTTGATTTTGCCCTGCTTTATAACGACACTTATAGTGAAAATTTACTAAGCTTTGTAAATAACATCAAAACTCCAGATGGTGGTACACACGAAGCTGGATTTAGAGCGGGCCTTACAAGAGTTATCACAAACTATGTCTCAGCAAACGCTGCTGCACGTGAAAAAGATACAAAGATAACTGGTGAAGATATCCGCGAGGGTCTTATCGCTGTTGTGAGCGTAAAAGTGCCAGAGCCACAGTTTGAGGGGCAAACAAAAGGCAAACTAGGATCTAGCTACGTAAAACCGATCGTTCAAAAGATGGTTTTTGACGTACTTACAAAGTATTTTGAAGAAAATCCTATCGAAGCAAGAGCGATAATGGAAAAAGCTCTAATGGCAGCTCGTGGTAGAGAAGCTGCTAAAAAAGCTAGAGATCTAACTCGTAAAAAAGAGAGCATGACCGTAGGTACACTCCCTGGTAAGTTAGCTGATTGTCAGAGTAAAGACCCAGTTATCAGCGAGCTATACCTAGTGGAGGGTGACTCTGCGGGCGGTTCTGCTAAGCAGGGGCGTGATAGAGTTTTTCAAGCGATATTGCCGCTTAAGGGTAAAATTCTAAACGTTGAAAAGGCAAGACTGGATAAAATTTTAAAGTCTGATGAGATAAAAAATATGATAACAGCACTAGGCTGCGGTATCGGAGATGAATTTGACGCTGAGAAGCTTAGATATCATAAGATTATCATCATGACCGATGCCGATGTCGATGGTAGCCACATCCAGACACTGCTTTTAACTTTCTTCTTTAGATTTTTAAATAAAGTTGTAGAAAACGGCCACATCTACCTAGCTCAGCCGCCACTTTACCGCTATAAAAAAGGTAAGAAAGAAATTTATCTAAAAGATGAAAAGGCATTAAACGAATTTCTTATCGAAACTGGCATCGAGGGCGTTGATATAGAGGGTATCGGTAGTGCGGATTTGATTGACTTTTTAAAGATCGTTGCAGCTTATAGAAGTGTCTTAAAAGAGCTTGAAAAACGCTTTAACGTCCTTTCAGCGATCCGCTATATGATAGAAAATCCAGACATCGTCTCAAAAAGTTACAATGAAATTTTTGAAATTTTAAAGAATTTCTTAAAAGCTGAGGGTCACAACATCCTAAACCACTACGTTAGCGAAGATGAGATTAGAATTTACGTGCAAACTGAAAGCGGCCTAGAAGAGCTTGTAGTAAATGAAAATTTATTCACAAACCCACTTTATGAAGAGGCACTTTATATCAGCCAAAAGATAAAAGAGCGCGGCTTAGACCTGCATAGTGACGTTATAGATGTGCTTGATGAAGTAGAGAAAAATGCGAAAAAAGGTGCATATATCCAGCGTTATAAAGGTCTTGGTGAGATGAACCCTGAGCAGCTTTGGGAGACTACGATGAACCCTGAGAACAGAAGACTTTTAAAGATCGATATAAACGACGCTATAAGTGCTTCTGACACGTTTAATCTCTTTATGGGCGATGAGGTCGAGCCAAGAAGAAACTACATCCAAGACCACGCGAAAGACGTTAAGCACTTAGATATTTAAAAGGTGATCAAATTTAAATTTGACCTAGTTAGTAAAAATATAAAGGATAAAAAATGAGCGAAGAGCTAGAGATAGAGATAAAATACGGCGAGAAAATTTTGAAAGAATTTGACGTAGAGAGTGACCTTGAGGTCTGGGAAAATAAGCAAACAAGGGACTATGTCATAAAGATCACTCTGCCTGAGTTTTGTTGCCTTTGCCCTCGCTCTGGTTATCCTGACTTTGCGACGATATACCTTGAGTACATCCCAAATAAGTTAGTTGTTGAGCTAAAAGCGATAAAGCTTTATATAAATAGCTTTATGAACCGCAACATCAGCCACGAAGATAGTATAAATGAAATTTATTCTGTTTTAGAGAAAAAACTAGAGCCAAAATTTATGAAGATAGTTGGCGACTTCAACCCACGTGGAAATGTCCATACAGTTATTGAGATCAGCTCTGATCTAGTGGTTAAAAAGCCAGTTGAAGAGAAAGAATTTACTCCAAGAACTAGAGAGAGAAGTAGCTTTGGCGACAAGCCACGTGAAAGACGAAGTACAAGCGATCGTGGCAGTAGCAGGGGCAGCAGTAGAGCTGGTGGCAGCAGAGGTGGCAGAGATGATAAATTTCAAAAAGATGACAAACCAAGAAGAAGCTTAAACAAAGAGGGCTTTAGAAAAATAAGTTACGCAGATGATAAGAAGCCAAAAGTAGTTAAAAAGGATAAATAATGATAAGTGCTAAGCTTATAGAACATATCTTTAAAGCAGCATCTATATCACGTTGGAACGACTATCCAAAGATGGCAAATTTAGTCGAGCTTGATAAGCAGGCTCATAAATTTATCATCGCTTATTTCATAGCAAAACAAGAGCAAAATGCCGATATGAACTACATCATCGAGGCTGGAATTTTTGAGTTTTTAAGTAGGGTCGTAGTCACTGACATACGACCAGATGTCTTTCATCACATACAAAAGACAAAAAAAGAGCAGATAAATAGCTGGGTCTTAAGCAACCTAGAGGAGCTGATCTCAGAGATCGAAGATGGTAAATTTTTAGAGAGATTTAAAAACCACTTTAAAAACGACAAAACCCACGAAAAAGAGCGTCTCATACTAAAAGCAGCGAGCTATCTTGCCACGAGGTGGGAATTTTCTATCGTCTATCAAACGAGCCAATTTTTAAGCGACATTGATGAACTTAAGGGTAAAGTTGAGGAGGAGATGGAGGATTACTACGAGCTAATTGGTGTTAGAAAGATCGCTATGAATCAAAAATTAGCCCGTCTTGTTGATCTAAGTGGCAGGCTAAGGTTTCAAAAGCGCTGGGCACAAACACCTCGCATCCCTGAAACCGCGGTCTTAGGACATATGCTAGTAGTTGCGATACTTAGTTATTTTTACTCGCTAAAAGCAAAAGCTTGTAAAAAACGCTTGGAAAATAACTTCTTTTGCGCACTATTTCACGACCTACCAGAGAGCCTTACAAGGGATATCATAAGCCCTGTAAAATACGGCGTAAAGGGGCTAAATGAGATCATCAGCGAATATGAGATGAGGCTTATTGATGAGAGGATTTTGCCATTTGTGCCTGAAAAGATCAAAGATGAGTTTAGCTACATCCTTGGTATCAGAAAAGATGGCGAGAAATTTATAAAAGATGAGTTTGAAAATAGAACTTTCGAGCGCAAGATCATCTGCCATGAAGGTACAATGGAAAACGTAAATGAGGATAAATTTAATCCAATAGACGGAAAAGCGTTAAAGTACTGTGACAAACTCTCAGCCTACATAGAAGCCGGAATTTCTATAAGTTATGGCGTCAAGTCAAAAGAGTTAACTGATGGTTTTAATAATATGTATAAATTTTTTAGTGAAAAACCTAAGATTGACGGAGTGGATTTTTTAGAAATTTGCGATGATTTTAATGAGCATTTTGGTTTAGAAAGACCCCCTCTCAGATAACTGCGGCACACACTTAATACAAGTGCTCTGCTGTGTTCCCACCCTGAAGCGGTGCTCATAAAAAGCATTGCACAGGTCTAAGAAGGAGCTTCGAAATCATACAGAAACTATACTTAAATTTTGTTTTATAGTTACATTTTTTAAAATTTAGCTTTAAGAGTATATAATCTCACATAAATTTCACGAAAAGTAGGGCAATGCCAGGAAAGATCAAACTTCGCTTTTTATCGGCTTTTAGGGATTTTTTCATCTATCACCACAAGTCTTTAGAGTTTCGTGCAAAAATTTTTGCTGCTATGATTTCAGCTAAATTTGACCCAGATGAAGATGATTTTTACGTTTTAAACGATATCGTAAGTGAAATTTATGAAAACGACCAAACTAGAAAAGACTTCTTAATCCAAACCGTTAGAGAGTACGTCGCAAGGGTCAAAAGAAGCGATAGGATCACACTTGACACGCTTCTTTTATGTATAGATAAAGATCTAAAAGATCACAACCGATACGCTAAAAAGATAGATTTTTCACATCTTCGTAGATTGATGAGTGGCTGTGAGGAAGAAATTTTAGTGCAACAAAGGGTTTATGAGTTTTTGATCAGTGAAGTCAAAATCTATTCTTGAAGCTACTATTTAATATTTAAATTCTTAATTTAAAAATCAGTCATAGTTTAATATGAAGATTATTTCTTCATCTGAATAGCAGTCTGAATCATCTCGTCGCTTGTTGTGATACTTTTTGCACTAGCCTCATAAGCCTTTTGCGTAACGATAACCTCACTTAACGCTTGACCAAGATCGACGTTACTCATTTCAAGTTTATTTGAAAGAATTTGTGAACCATAAATGGTCTCACCAGCTTTATTTTTGTAAAAAAATGCTTCGCCTGAATTTGGAGTTGCTTCATAGAGATTATCACCAACTTTTGCCACACCTTGGTCGTTTTGGAAGTGATAAAGTGCTACTTTTGCCACGATAAGTGAACGAGAATTATCAAAATTTGCCATGATATTACCACGGTCATCGACGCTATATTTTGTGAGATTTCCTTCGGCGTAGCCATCTGCTTTTATGACAAAGTCTTTTTTTGAATTAGCCGAGCTTGTTATGCCATTATAGACATTCGCATCTCCATCGCCAAGAAAATTTAAAGCAACGTTTCCAACGCTTGTTAATGTATTTGTAACAAGTCTGCCACTACCATCAAAAGTAAGTGTTCCCATAGCTGTATTTTGTACAACACCATTAGCATCAGTTATCGTAGCTGTGGCATTCCATGTAGTTTGATTGCCACCTTGAGGGATTTGCTTTGTAAAATTTATAGTTACTAAGCTCTTTGTACCATCACTGTTATATATTTCTGAACTTAGTTTTTCTTTATTAGCTACTTCAACTAGTGACGTAACTTCAGCCTTCACATCTAAATTAGCAAAATCCATAAATTTTAAGCTTTTATTGTTTATATGCCAGCTGCCATCGCTCTCTAGTGTGGTTGAAAATTCACTAAATTTACCATCACCGTCTTTTACTTTTACCACCACGCTGTCACCTGCTTTTGCACCAAAGTTCGTCTGACTTAGTGGGATTTGTCCATTTAGCGAGATAGTTTTATTTGTATTATCAAGTGTATAATTAAAATTTGCTGCATCAATAGCTGTTGTTTGTCTATTTGTTATTAGACTTGAGTTTAGGTTGCCTTTAAAATCTATATTTTTTGTTTGCTTGGCTGGCATAAATAAAAAATGAGGTAAATTTATGCCTTTTTGTGAGCCAGTATCGGCTAGTTTTAGATCTTCTTCTTTTGCAGTAAATGCCTGCGTGGTACCTTTTGTTTGACCATATTTTCTAAGAGCATTTGCACTTGGTGTGACTGGAGTAAAATTTGTTAATGTGCCAAGAAGCAGGTTACCTTTATTGTCTACTAAATTTCCAGCCGCGTCTATATCAAAGCTACCTGTTCTTGTATAGTAGTTTTTGCCATTTTTATCAACGACACCAAAAAAGCCTTTACCACCTATGGCTAGGTCGAAGTTATTATCAGTATTTTGAAAACTACCATTTGTCATCTTTAAAGCTGTCGTTTGTTTCGTAGCTCCAAGACCCACTTGATCGCTTGTTGGAAAATTTCCAGCTGAGACCATATTTTGATTGATTAAATTTTTAAACTCAGGGATCGAGGCTTTAAAACCTACATTGTTGATATTTGAGATATTATTTGCCCAAACATCCATACCAAAGCTTTGTGTTTTAATGCCACTAATTCCGTTGTAAAAACCTCTCATCATGGCTTTTAGCCCTCGTAAAATTCAGATATTTTATCCATTGGAATATATTCACCTGCGACTTTTATCATGGCTTTGCCATCTACAAATTTTACTGCCTCAACTGGATAGCTACCTACTTGAGTCTTATATGTATTGCCGTCTTTTCCGGTGTAATTAACAGAGACTGTATACGCACCATTTGGCAATTGTTTTCCAGAATTATCTTTTCCGTCCCAAGATATCTTGTGAACTCCTGATTTTATATCTTTTATATCAATCGAACGAACGACCTCTCCATTTGCATTTTTAATTTCGAGCTTACCATTTGCAAGGTCTGATTTAAAATAAAGTGGAAAATTTGCATCTTTTTTCTCATCAGTTAGTAAAACCGAGTTTGAGCCAGTCGATACCATCTTGCCAAGGGCTGATATGGCATAGGCGTTTGCGTTTGATTTTAGTTGATTTACAAGCTCTTTCATAGCTTTGTTTGTATTTTCTTGCATTTCAACTGCCGCTAACTGGCTAGTTTGTGTAAGCATCTTTTCAGTATCCATAGGGCTTGTTGGATCTTGATACTGAAGCTCAGTCAAAAGTAGCTTCATAAAGGCATCTTTATCAAGCTGAGAATTTGGGTTTGTTCCTGTACTACTTGCAGCTGCTTGCTTTGCTGCAGCTTTTCTTTCAGCATTTTTTTGTTGTGTTGTTTGTGTTGTGATATCTGAAACTGAAGCCATAATCTCTCCTAAATATATCTTGGTATTACTAGCTCAAGCAAGCTTTGTTCCGCTTGGGCATTTTCGCTCTCGTCGCTTTGATTTGAGCTATATTTGTTTTTTGCTTGTTCTCTTTTGTCTTGTCTTTGGTTTTGATCTGAGAAATTCATCTCAAGCTCAGTAAATCCCATATTTACAAGGCTATTTTTAAACTCGGCTTGATTTTGTAAAAAGAGATTCATCGTAGCCGTGGTTGAGTTAAAATTTACATGCAAGTTGTTGCCACGATTTACCATCGTGATCTCGACCTCGCCTAAATTTAGCGGATTGAGTGTGATATTAAAACGAGTGATCGGAGCTTTGTAATTTTGCACCTGTTCTTTTAGTGTAGAAGAGAAATTACTAAGCGTCTCTTTTATCTCAGCCTTTGTCTGAAGCTGGTGTTTAGCGCTATTTGCGATGTCTTTTACCATTTGGTTTAGTTCTGATTTATTATCGCTTGCAAAGGTCTCTTCGGTTGGCTCATTTTTGGTCATCTGCTCTCTTTCAGGGAATAGTAGGGACTCAAGAGTTGGAGCTTTTTGCGCCTTTTGCTCGTGTAAATTTACCTTTGTTTTTGGCTCTTTTGGCTGCTCCTCTGGCTCAACGTCCACTAGCTCATCATCAACCTTTACTTCGCTATCAAGCTTTTTAGGCTCTTCTTTGACTAAATTTTTAACTTCACTAGTTGGATTTGTCACAACCTCTTTTAATAAGGTATCGAGCTTTACGACCTCTTTTGGTTCATTTTTTATGATAGTTTGCTCGACCTCGTTTTTTAGCTCTTTTAGATAAAAAGGCTTGTTCTCGGTCTTTATAGGCGTGAAAAATTCTTGCTTGCCTAAATTTTTAAACATTTCGTTTAGTTTTGGCACATCCTCATTTGAAATTTCTATATTTTCAAGGCCAAGGTCAAATTTCTTAGCAAGATCGATAAGATCGCTAACGCTTTTAATATTGCTAAGCTCTTCGACGTTTTCGGGAACACTTAAGAAATTTGCTATTTTGTCGCTGAAATTTGGAAATTTGCTTACTTTTTCATTACCATTTAGAATTTCTAAAACTTGCAAAAGCTGCATGAAATTTGCATTTTCATAGAGCTCGTTTTTTGTGTTTTCGTCCAAATTTTCTTCAAGTGCGGTTGAAATTTTTGCTGCACTTTCACTTTGAGCTTTTTGTAGTGTCTCTTTTTGAGTAGTAACTGTTTTTACTATCTCTTTGACATCTTTTTCGGTTATCTTTTGTCCGCTATTTGCCTTGCTCGCAGCTGCATCTAAAACCATCGACAAAAACTCGCCGTTGTTTTGAGATTTCTTTGCAGCTGTGGGCTTTTTGGTGGCCGCAGGAGCTAACAAATCTACATTGTTTTTCGCTGTATAAGCTTGCATTTAAACCTTTCAAATTTTTAAACTTAATGCCAAGCATGCAAAATCTATTCCAAAAATTAATTTCTTGATATCAGCTTAAAATTTATAAAAATTTGGCTATAATCTGCCCCTATTTTAAAACTAATGAAGCGAAAATAGCAAACTAATAAACGGAGAAAACTTTGGAAAAGATACGAAATATAGCCGTCATCGCACACGTCGACCACGGTAAAACAACAATGGTTGATGAGCTTTTGAAGCAGTCAGGAACATTTAACGAACATCAAAGCGTTGGCGAACGTGTCATGGATAGCAACGACATCGAAAGAGAACGTGGCATCACGATCCTTTCTAAAAATACTGCTATTCGTTACAAAGATACAAAGATCAACATCATCGATACTCCGGGCCACGCTGACTTTGGTGGTGAGGTTGAGCGCGTTCTTAAGATGGTTGATGGCGTTTTGTTGCTTGTCGATGCACAAGAAGGCGTTATGCCACAGACTAAATTTGTCGTTAAAAAAGCGCTCTCTTTGGGGCTTCGTCCAATTGTTGTCGTAAATAAGATCGATAAGCCAGCAGGCGATCCAGACCGCGTTATAAATGAAATTTTTGACCTTTTTGTAGCACTTGATGCAAATGACGAACAGCTAGAATTTCCGGTAGTTTATGCAGCAGCAAAAAATGGCTACGCGAAACTAAAACTAAGTGATGAAAACAAAGATATGCAGCCACTTTTTGAGACCATTTTATCTCACGTACCAGCTCCAAGTGGTAGCGACGAAAACCCACTTCAGCTTCAAGTTTTTACTCTTGATTATGACAACTATGTCGGCAAGATTGGTATTGCAAGAATTTTTAACGGTAAGATCGCTAAAAACCAAAATGTTATGCTTGCTAAGGCTGATGGTACAAAGACAACTGGTAGAATTTCAAAGCTTATCGGCTTTATGGGCTTAGAGCGTGCCGATATAAACGAGGCCGGTACTGGTGATATTGTAGCGATCGCTGGATTTGAAGCACTTGATGTTGGTGATAGCGTTGTTGATCCAAATAATCCTCATCCACTTGATCCACTCCACATCGAAGAGCCAACGCTTAGCGTTGTGTTTTCTGTAAACGATGGCCCACTAGCAGGTACTGAGGGCAAACACGTCACATCAAATAAGATTGATGAGCGTCTTTCAAACGAGATGAAGACAAATATTGCAATGAAATACGAAAACATCGGCGAGGGCAAATTTAAAGTAAGCGGTCGTGGCGAGCTTCAGATCACTATTTTGGCTGAAAATATGCGCCGTGAGGGTTATGAATTTTTACTTGGCAGACCAGAGGTTATTGTAAAAGAGATAAACGGCGTAAAATGTGAGCCATACGAGCTTTTGGTGATTGATGCACCTGATGATACGACAGGAACGGTCATAGAAAAGCTTGGTAAAAGAAAAGCTGAAATGGTATCTATGAATCCAACAGGCGATGGCCAAACAAGGATCGAGTTTGAGATCCCAGCACGCGGACTTATCGGTTTTAGAAACCAGTTTATGACAGATACAAAGGGCGAGGGTGTTATGAACCATAGCTTTTTGGAATTTAGGCCACTTAGCGGAAGCGTAGAGCACAGAACAAACGGCGCACTGGTGTCTATGGAAAATGGTGTAACACTTGCTTACTCGCTATTTAACTTGCAAGATCGTGGTGTGCTCTTCCTCGATCCGCAGGCAAAAGTTTATGTCGGTATGATTATAGGTGAGCACAGCCGTCCAAATGACCTTGATGTAAACCCTATTAAAGGTAAAAACCTAACAAACGTACGTGCAAGCGGTAGCGATGATGCGATTAAACTTGTCCCACCTAGAAAGCTAAGCTTAGAGCGAGCACTTGAGTGGATAGAGGATGACGAGCTAGTCGAGGTTACACCTATAAATATCCGCGTTCGCAAGCGCTATCTCGATCCAACAGAGCGCAAAAGAAAAGCAAAACTATAATTCAAATTTGTTAGCAAGATCCTTTTGGTACCAGCCAAAGGATTTTGCAAAAATTTATTATTTAAATTTTACCTTGTCTTTACTTTAACCCTTTCAAAGTCCCTAAAATACTTACTTGTTTTAAAATATAACAATATAACTTTAAGCCTGATAGGAATAAAATTTCACTAATTTTATTACTAAGGAGTGCCTATGAAATTTATGTGCAAAGCCGCTATTTTATCTTGCAGTGTGATATTTGTCTTTGGTGCTGATGTAATCTCAAAAGATGTCAATGTAACGTTAGATGGTAAAAATATTGGAAAGATCGAAGTTTTAACGCCAGTTGAGGTTATAGAAAAAGGTGAAAAGACGAGCAAGATAAAGGTTAATGGTGTGGTTTCAACGAACTATTTAGCCCAGCTTCAAAGAAGCATAGAAGATCCGGAAGTTTTTATTGCTTTTAATGATGAAAGTGGGACAAATTTTAAAAAAGTAAAAGATATTGAAGATGAGTATGGCGAAGTATGGTACCAAGCAGAGGGTGTTTATGAGATACCAAATGACGTGCTTGGTGGCGATACAAAAAATCTTTATGCAAAAGCACAAAAAATTTATGAGGAGACTTGTTCAGCATGTCATAGACTTCATGAGCCAAATAGCTTTACAGCGGCTCAGTGGCCGGCAAATTTAGCTGGAATGGTCGATGCAAAATTTGTAGCACTAGACGAAACTGACCTAAATTTAGTGCTCAAATACTTACAACACAATGCCAAAAAAGTAAAATAAATTTTTCATAAGGGAGAAAATATGAAAAGACGAGATTTTATAAAATTTTCTGCACTTGCAGCCACTGCGGCACAAGCAAACAGGATTGAAGGTGTGACAAAAACTATTTTTGACCAAAAGAAAACTTTTGGAGCAAATAGATTTGGTCTATTTTGGGCAAATACCAACTCAAATCAAATCGTCTCTGTTGATCCATTCGATGGTGATAAATTCCCAAATACAATGAATAACAGTTTGCCAGATCTCATCCAAAATGAAAGTCGCGTACTCTATCCGTACGTAAGAAAAAGTTACCTAAAGGCAAAAGGCGTAGCAAAAAGCGAGCTTCGTGGCAAAGAAGAATTTGTACGTGTTAGTTGGGATACGGCACTTGACCTTGCTGCAAAAGCCTTAAAAGAAAATTTTGACAAATATGGTCCAGAAAGTATTTACGGCGAATGCTACTGGTGGGGTGGTAGTGGTAAGATCAGCTGGGGTAGGACTGTTGGTCACAGGATGTTAAAGGTTTTGGGCGGATATGTTGAAGAGAGCGGTGACTACTCAACTGGTGCCGGACTTGTCATTATGCCTCACGTTCTTGGAAATAGTGCAGTTTATGATGCTCCTACAAAATGGGAAGCTATGGTTAAAAATGCTAAGAACATCGTATTTTGGGGTACTGATCCGCTTGTAACTGGTCAAATTTCATGGCAGCCTCCAACACACGATGGTTATCTTGGTATCAAAAAGATAAAAGATGCTGGCATTAAAACCTATAGCGTATGTGTCTTTAAAAATGATACCACAAGATACCTTGACTCTGAAACTATCATCGTTCGTCCAAACACTGACGTAGCAATGATACTTGGTATGTGCCACTATCTTTATGAAAACAATCTTTATGACGAGGAATTTATAAAAAAATACACAGTTGGTTTTAATAAATTTAAAGACTACTTGCTTGGTACGACCGATAAAGTGGTAAAAGATATAAACTGGGCTAGCAAAATTTGTGGCGTAAAAGCTGAAGAGATTGCAAAATTTGCTACTGCACTTGCAAAAGAGCCAAGCACTATTATCGCTGGTAGATCACTTCAAAGACAAGACCATGGCGAAATGAGCTTTTGGGGTATCGTAACTCTTAGTGCGATGCTTGGCCACATCGGTAAAGAGGGTCTTGGATTTGAGTTTAACCTCTACTACGGAAACGGCAGCACTGATAAGATAGCACCTGCTCTAAAAGGCATCAGTACTAGAATCAGCGAGAAATATGAAAACGTAGATGGTGCTCCGTGGAAGAAATTTAAAAACGTAACCATCCCATCTTCAAGATCAATCGAAGCCTTGCAAAATCCTGGCAAAGAGATAGACTATGATGGCTCTAAGATCAAACTTCCACATATGAGAGTAGCTTATATGGCTTCTGGTTCGATGTTTACAAGACACCAAGATGTAAACAACGCAGTTAAAGCATGGCGTAAATTTGATACTGTTATCACAGCTGAGCCATTTTGGACAAGCACGGCCAAACTAAGCGACATCGTCTTACCAGTGGCGCTTGAGGTAGAAAGAAATGACATCAACCAAAGTGTCCCATCAAGCGAATACATCGTGGCATACAAACCAGTAGTTGAGCCAATGGGCGAAAGCAGAAGTGACTACTGGATCTGCTCACAAATTTGCAAACGCTGGGGTAGAGAAGAGGTCTTTACTGAGGGTAAAGATGAGCTTGGATGGGCGAAAGAATTTTACGCAGATGCGGTGGAACAAGCTAAAGCACTAGATCTTAAAATGCCAAACTTTGATGAGTTTTGGAAAGAGGGATATGTCAAATTTGACAAAGACAATGAAGAGACAAAATACTACACAAGACTTAGTGCATTTAGAGAAAATCCACATAAAAACCGCCTTGGTACACCATCAGGCAAGATAGAAATTTACTCTCCAACTATTGCTAAATTTGGCTATAAAGACTTTGCCCCACACTTTGCTTGGATCGAGCCGTTTGAGTGGCTTGGTAGTGAAAAAGCTAAAAAATATCCATTTAGTATCACAACCCCACACTCAAGATACCGCCTCCACTCTCAGCTAAATAACTCAATAATCAGAAACTACGCTGAAGTGAGCGCAAGAGAGCCTATGCTAATAAACACAAACGACGCTAAGAAAAAAGGCATCGCAACTGGCGATGTAGTGAGAGTCTTTAACGATAGGGGCGAAATTTTAGTAGGAGCACTTGTCACTGACATCATCCCAGAGCGTGTCATCGCTATTTGCGAAGGTGCATGGTATGACCCTGAAGTGCTTGGCGAAAGAAGCCTTTGCAAGCACGGTTGCATCAATGTCTTAACACGTGATAAAGGCACATCTAGTATCGCTCAAAGTAACTGCGGACATACGATACTAGCGGATCTTGAAAAATATAAAGGCGAGATCAAGCCGATCACCGCATTTTCTAAACCAAAAATTTTACAATCTTTGTAGAATTTGTATTAATTTAGCCCTCGCTTGGGGGCTAAATCAAATTTATTATTTAGTATCAAGTCCTTTCGATATAAGCTCAAACTGCTCATCACTTAGCTCGAAATCAAAAAAATTCTTATAAAATTTTTTCGTTTCATTAAGTAAATCTATATCTTAAAAAATTTATAGGTGTATAAATTTATTTATAAATTTTCTTTAAATTTTCAAGCTTTGTGGTCGCGTTTAGTAGTAGCATATCAGCGATCACTAGCCTTATCATCGCAGTTGCAACGACACTACCACGTATGCCTATGCATGGATCATGTCTGCCTCTTAGCTCAAAATCTACGACTTCGCCTTGTAAATTTAGTGTCTTTTGCTCTTTAAATATCGAAGGTGTAGGCTTGAAATGGCTCTTTAGTACGATATCTTCGCCACTACTTATACCGCCAAGTATACCTCCTGCGTTATTGCTTAAAAAGCCAAGCTCATCCATCTCATCGTTATTTACCGACCCAAATGTCTCACTTGCTTTTACACCAGCACCTATCTCGACAGCTTTTACACCATTTATACCCATTAAAGCCGCCGCCAAGGCACTATCAAGCTTATCATAAAGTGGCTCGCCAAGACCTGCTGGAGCATTTTTAACCACACTTAAAACAACTGCACCGACACTATCGTGGTCATTTCTAGCTTTATTTACCGCTTCTTTCATCGCCTCTTCGTTGCCAAGAGCATAAATTTGTGAATTTTTGGCAAAATTAAAGTCTACTTTATCGCTAAAAACCTTGCCAATACTAAATACGCCACTTAAAACCTCAATATTAAACTCATTTAGAAGTAGCTGTGCAAAAGCACCGCCAGCTACCCTGATGGCTGTTTCTCTAGCACTTGAACGCCCACCACCTCTGTGATCTCTAAAACCATACTTTTTAAAGTAGGTAAAATCAGCATGGCCAGGGCGAAAAATTTCACGTAAATTGTCATAGTCGTTTGATTTTTGATTGTTATTAAAAATGGCAAAACCTATCGGTGCTCCAGTACTTATGCCATTAAAAAGGCCGCTAAAAATTTCTATCTTGTCAGCTTCATCTCTTGCGGTTGTGAAGTTGCTTTGCCCAGGACGGCGTCTATCTAGCTCGCTTTGGATAAACTGTGTATCGATTTTCATTCCAGCAGGAAGACCGTCTATAACGCCACCTATGGCTACTCCGTGACTCTCGCCAAATGTTGTTAGGGTTAGTTTTTTGCCAAATGTATTCAAGCTCGTTCCTATTTTTTTATTTTTTCTAGTGCGATTTTTGCGGCTAGCTGTTGGGCTTGCTTTTTGGAGCTGCCAATAGCTCTTGAAATTTCCTCGCCATTTAGCAGTAGTGCGATCTCAAATTCTTTCTTATGATCAGGACCAGATGTGCTGATTAGTTCGTAAGATGGTATGATGCCAAGATGTGCTTGGGTAACCTCTTGCAGTGCTGTTTTGTAGTCTTTCTCAAGGTGAGCAAAATCGATTTGCGGATAGCAAAGCTCAAGTAAGTTGATAGAAATTTCTCTTACTTTAAGAAGGCCAGCTTCGAGATAAATAGCCCCCATCACAGCCTCAAAAGCATCACTTAAAATGCTATCTTTCTCGCGTCCACCATTGTTTTCTTCAGCCAAGCTCAGTCTTAAAAATTCACCCATCTTTAGATGCCTTGCCATATTTGCAAAACTTTTTTCATTGACAAGTGCAGCTCTTAGCTTGCTCATGTCGCCCTCTGCGATCTTGCTAAATTTTTTAAAAAGATACTCAGCCACTAGCAGATCCATCACTGCATCGCCTAAAAACTCAAGCCTTTCGTTGTTTAACGCCTGCTTAGTGCTCTTGTGAGTCAGTGCCTCTTCTAAAAGCTCTGTTTTTTTAAATTTATATCCAAGACTCTCTTCAAATTCTTCTAAATTTTTCATCTTTCGTTCTCATCTTTTATCTTTTGTGCCTCGTCTCTTGCCATCTGGTCGCACTCTTCGTTTTCAGGGTGTCCTGCATGCCCTTTGACCCAGCTTGCTATGACTTTATGGGGCTTTGAAATTTTCAAATACTCTTGCCAAAGCTCTACATTTTTTACATTTTTAAAATTTCTCTTTTGCCAGTTTGCAAGCCACTCATTTATGCTATTTACTACGTACGAGCTATCGGTAAATAGTCTCACTTCACAAGGCTCTTTTAGCGCTTTTAACCCCATTATCGCAGCTTTTAGCTCCATTTGATTATTTGTAGTAAATGCTTCGCCCCCACTCTCTTTTTTCTGTGCTTCATTAAATTTTAAAATGTAAGCCCAGCCGCCAGCTCCAGGGTTTCCAAGGCATGAACCATCGCTAAAAAGTGTTACTATCTTCACTTGGTTTTTCTGTGATGTGGGATAAAATTTTTACACTTCCAAGCTCGTGGCAGACTGGACAGCGGTAAAAGTGCATCGGAAATGAGTTCTTACAGCTTTTACAAATGTAGTTAAAACTAAGTCCTGCCGCGTCAAATTTAGCGTCTTTTAGCTTTTTAATAGCATTTAGCTCAAAGCCGTAAATTTCACAAGGCTCATTTATATCGCCCTTTGCGTAAAATAGCGATCTATACTTATCATCACTCAAATTTATAGGCGTTTTTAGGTTGTAAAGTAGATCAAGCACATCTTCAAATTTGGCAAAATCTTTTAAATTTTCTAAATTTTCATTGTGTCTTATAAAAAGCACTAAGATCATACGTTTTAAAAGCTCAAAATTTTGGCTAAGACGAGAGAGGACTTCTATCTTTTCATTAAAGCTTAAATTTCTATCATCAAGTGTACTAATGGCCTTTATATAGGCTTTTTGATCTTTTACATTTACTCCCAGCTCTTCAAGCGAATTTAGTGCATAAAGTGCCTCTTTGTAGTTTTTGAGCTTCTCATCTATCATCGTTAGAAAGCGAAGTGCGATGACATTTCTAGGACTTAGTTCGAGTGCCTTTTCAAAAACCTCACTAGCCTTTTTTAAAAAGCCAGCTTTAAAATAAACCTCTCCAAGCTCGTTTAGGATAAATTCCTTCTCATTTTTATCTCTAGCTTTGCCAAGGGCGATCAGATAGATGCTAATAGACTTTTCAAAGTCGCCATTTTTAGCGAAAGTTTGCCCTAACATACAAAGGCTTTGAGCGTCTATCTCCGGACTTTGCAGCATCTGCTTATGCTCGTCGCTTATACCATCTTTGCTGTCAAATTTTCTTATAAATTTTTCAATGCGTTTTTTTTCATCTTTGCTTGAAAAGATACCCCAAGCATAGCTTAGTGCAGCGATCATCAAAATAATGCTAAATAAAATAATAAGGCTAAATATCGGATCTCTATGCCCAATGAAAAAAATATCCACGCTCATACTTTGTAATAAAATTTTACTTTAATTATAACAAAGCAGTTGTATAATTTTGCTTATGATAGATCCAAAATCCATTGAAAAGCTTAAAAATCAAATCGATATCGTTGACATTATAGAGCACTTTGTGCCAGTCAAAAAGATGGGCGCAAACTACAAATGCGTCTGCCCATTTCACGACGACAAAAATCCTAGTATGAGCATAAGTCAAAGTAAGCAAATTTTTCACTGTTTTGCTTGTAAGGCTGGCGGAGATGCGATTAAATTTGTGATGGATTATGAGAAGCTTACCTATCCAGAAGCTATCGAGAGAATAGCTAGCCTTGTAAATTTTAGCCTTGAGTATACAAGCGATAAAGTTTCAACACAAAAAGAAAACAAGCACATTTTAGAAAAGGCAAATGCTTTTTATAGGAGCGAATTTTTCAAGCATGAAGCCGCTGTGAGATATATCTATTCTCGCGGTATAAATGATGCGATGATTGAGAAATTTGAGCTTGGCTGGGCTGGGGATAGTGCTAGTACTATCAGGCTTTTGCAAAATGAAAATATTGAGCCAAAAGAGGCGCTTGAGGTCGGTATCGTAAAGCAAAATGAAAAAGGAATTTATGCTAGTTTTATCGAGCGTATCACATTTCCAATATATGCCCATACGGCAAAGCTAGTTGGCTTTGGTGGTAGAACGATCTCAGATCATCCTGCAAAATATGTAAATTCTCCACAAAGCATGGTTTTTGACAAGTCAAAGCTACTTTACGGCTATCACCTAGCTAGGCAAAGTATTTTTGAAAAGAAGCAGATCATTATCACTGAGGGTTATTTAGATGTCATCATGCTTCATTTTGCTGGTTTTACAAACGCTGTTGCCGTACTTGGAACCGCACTTACAACTAATCACTTGCCACTTTTAAAAAGAGGAGAGATAAGTGTTGTGCTTTGTTTTGATGGTGATGGTGCTGGTATAGGTGCGGCTATAAAATCATCTCGCCTTTTGGTTCAAAATGAAATAGATGGAAGTGTTGTAATCATAAAAGATGGTGCAGACCCTGCAGATATGGTCTTTGCAGGCAGAAGCGACGAGCTAAAAGAGATGTTTGGCTCCGGGACTGAGCTTGGCGAGTTTTATCTCGAGCAAGTTGTCAAGAAATATGACATATCACGCCCAGTACAAAAGCAAAAATGCTTAGAAGAGATAGCGGAATTTACAAATTCTCTAAAGCCAATAATCGCAAAAAGCTATGAGTCGCTGGTTGCAAAGTTGCTTAAGATCGAGGTAGGCACGTTTAGTCTTAGCAACCAAAGGTATGGCAGTGTTCAAAATCAAAAATTTGCAAATGCAAATAAGCAAAATGAGCAAGGCTCTCAAAAAAAAGAAAAAACCGATCTTTTGGAGCTTAGCATTTTAAAAAGTATGCTTGCAGATAAAAATTATGAAAACATCGTTTTAAGCGAACTTAATGAGAAATTCTTTTTGCAGCATAAAAATTATTTTCAAGCTATTCTATTACCAAAGATCGAAAGCAATGCCGCGCTAATTAGAGAAATTTATGTAGAAGAGAGTGCAAAAGTGGCTTCAAGCGAAGAGAGCTTAAGAGAGGCTATTATAAAGCTAAAACTGAAATATTATGAACATTTTCGTGCGGAGACTAAAGAGTCACAAAAACCCAACAAAATCGAAATAATGCAAAAAATTTCAGAGATCATAAAAGGCTTACATAACAAGCTACAAAAAACTTAAATTAAATATTTAACACGTTTTCAGCTTCAAATCATAAAACTAAATGTAAAATGCATAAAGTAATAAATGTTTTTAAGATTAGTTTTATTTTTAAGGGTTTATTATGATAAATTTTAAAAGATTTGAAGAGAATTTTAATGCTATAAGTAGATTTGGAGCATTAAAAGGAGGTGGTCTTACAAGGCTTGCATTTAGCAAAGAAGACTTGGAAGCTAGAAATTTTCTTATAAATTTAATAGAAGAAAATGGATTTAAGCTTAAAATTGACAATATCGGTAACATCTATGCTGTATATGACGATGGCTGTGAGCCAGGCGAAAAGCCGGTTTGTGTGGGCTCTCATATCGATAGTGTGCCAAATGGTGGCTTTTACGATGGTACGCTTGGTGTCATGGCAGGACTTGAAGCGCTAACCTCGATAAAAGAAGCTGGCATTAAGTTAAAGCGTCCGCTTTGGCTGATTAACTTTTGCTGCGAAGAATCGAGTCGCTTTAAGACAGCAACTATCGGAAGTAAGATAATAAGTGGCAAGCTTGGTTTGCAAAGGCTTCATGAGCTAAAAGATGAAGATGGTATCTCGCTCTTTGAGGCGATGAGTAAATTTGGACTTGACCCACAAAATTTAAATGATTCTATTTTAAAAGAACACTCACTTCATTCATATTTAGAACTTCACATTGAACAAGGCCCAGTGCTTGAGCGAAGTGATATAAGCGTTGGTGTAGTAAGCGGTATCGCCGCTCCTATTAGATTTGAAATTATTATTCATGGTAAGGCAGATCACAGCGGTGCGACTCCGATGAATATGCGAAATGATGCTCTGCTTGCCGCCTCACACATAATAATCGCTGCAAATAAATTTGCAAAAAACAAAAAAACGGCCGTGGCAACCGTTGGCTACGCTCATGCAAAACCAGGAGTGTTAAATGTAGTTCCAGGTGAAGCTATACTAGGAGTTGATCTAAGAGATATAGACAAAGCGAGCTTAAATGAGCTAAATAATGAGCTTAGAAATTTTATAAACGAATTAAGCAGTGAGCTAAAATTTAGCTACGAGATAAGAGAGCTTAGCAGCGACGAGCCGGTAAAATTAAGCGAACACGCTATAAATTTACTTACCCAAGAGGCTGCTAAGCTTGGCATAAAAACGCTTACTTTGCCAAGCGGAGCCGGACACGATGCGATGAATCTAACAAAACTTGCAAGTAGTGTTGGCATGCTTTTTATACCTTGCGTTGGCGGCATTAGTCACAATATAGCAGAGGCTATAAATTTTGATGATGCTTTCAAAGCTACACAAATTTTAACAAATGTACTAATTAAACTATCAAATGAATAAGGAGAAATCTATGGACAAAATAGCAAATTTGGCTCTTTCTTTAAAAGATGAGCTGATCAAGGATCGCAGGTATTTTCACTCACATCCAGAGACTGGCTGGTTTACATTTTTTACAACCGCCGTACTAGCAAAGAGGCTTAGTGATCTAGGATATGAAATAAGCCTTGGCGACAAGGTCGTTAAAGCCGATGCAAGGCTTGGCCTTGGCTCAAAAGAGCAATGCGAAAAAGCAATAGAAAGAGCCAAAAAACTCCTAAGTCCTGAAGAGGCAAAATATCTTCCTTATATGAAAGATGGATTAACTGGCCTAACTGCCTTTATAGATACAAAAAGGCCTGGAAAATTTACAGCATTTAGATTTGACATAGATAGCGTTGATGTGACGGAGAGCGCAGATGCTGATCACAGACCTTGCAAAGAGGGCTTTGGCGCAGATATCGCTGGTATCATGCACGCTTGCGGACACGATGGACACGCATCTATTGGCCTAGGTCTAGCAAAACTTATAGCTAAGAATTTAGATGAATTTAATGGCAAATTTAAATTTATATTTCAAACAGCAGAAGAGGGCACAAGAGGAGCTGTAGCTATGGAAGCTGCTGGTGTGCTTGATGGTGTAGAGTATTTACTAGGCGGACACATCGGCTTTCAGGCAAAAACTAACGGCGGCATCATCTGCGGAACAAATAAGCTACTTGCAACTTCTAAATTTGATGTGCATATCACAGGTCGCTCGGCTCATGCAGCTGGAGCACCGCAAGACGGCGCAAATGCTCTTTTAGCCGCAGCACAAATGGCTTTAAATATGCATGGCATCACAAGACATGCAAAGGGTGTAACTAGGATAAATGTGGGCGTTTTAAAAGCGGGCGAAGGCAGAAACGTCATCGCTCCAAACGGCTATCTAGCTTGCGAAACAAGAGGCGAGGATACAAATTTAAACGAATTTATGTATGAAAAATGCATGGATATCGTTAAAGGTGTTAGCCAAATTTACGGCGTAGAGAGTAAAGTCGTAATGACTGGTGGCACAAGCGGAGCTGACAGCGATAAAGAGGTAACAGAAATTTTCTATGAAGCAGCTAAAGAGAGTCCATTTATAGATGATGATAAGATCGTAAAAGAGCTTGACTTTGGTGCTTGCGAAGATTTTGCTCATTTTATGAGAGCTTTGCAAGACAAAGGCGCAAAGAGCGGATATATGATGATAGGAACAAACCTAAAAGCAGGCCATCACAACTGCAAATTTGACTTTGATGAGGAGTGTTTGGTTGCCGGAGTTGATGTCTATCTAAGATCTGCTTACAAACTAAATGGAGTAAAAAAATGAAAAACGCTTTACTAATCAGCGCTTCAAGCTATAAAGATACTGGTTACTTAAGACACTGCGAGGGTTGGATTAAGGAATTTTTAGGAAGTGACGCGGACGAGGAGATACTATTTATCCCTTATGCTGGGGTTAGACGTACAAATGACGAATATGAACAAAAGGTGATAGAGTGTCTAAATAATAAAAATATCAAATCTATCCACCGCTATGAAGATAAAATTTCTGCTATCAAAAATGTAAAAAGCATTGCGGTTGGCGGCGGAAATACCTTCATGCTACTTCATATGCTTTATAAGCTAAATTTGATTGAGCCTATAAAAGAGGCGGTGACAAACGGCACAAAATACTTTGGCTGGTCGGCTGGCGCAAATATCGCTGGCAAGACGATGATGACTACAAATGATATGCCTATCATTATGCCAAAGTCATTTGATAGTCTAAATATCTTCCCTTATCAGATCAACCCACACTTTATAAGTGGTAAGCTAGCTGGTCATAACGGCGAGAGTAGAGAAGAGAGACTGGAGGAATTTTTAATAGCAAATCCAAAAGATACTATCTATGCTCTACCTGAAGGCACAGCTTTGGTTATAAGGGGTAATGAGGTTGAGGTCATCGGACATAGCGACATTTTAAAGCTTGAGTACAAAAAAGAGATAGAAAAGATAGCAATTAAAACAAAATTTAAAATCTAAACAAGGAGAGAGGCATGGAATCATTCAAACTCGTAGCTGCCATTCTTGGCATAGTTGCAGTTGTGGCACTTCTTGTCTTAAAAAAAGAGACAAGAACGGTGCTAATAGGCGTTGGTTTGGTGCTTTGTTTAATCGCACTAAAACCTATGGGGGCATTAAGTGCTTTTACTGACTATATGACTAAAGCAGGGCTTATAAAAGCGATTTGTGCTAGTATGGGTTTTGCTTTTGTTATGAAATATACAATGTGCGATAAACACCTTGTTGGACTTCTTACAAAGCCACTTAAAAACGTAGGATTTATATTAATCCCAGCAACAACAGTGCTAACTTATTTTATAAACATAGCCATCCCTTCAGCTGCAGGATGCTCCGCCGCTGTTGGTGCGACGCTTATACCGCTTCTAATGGCTTCAGGCGTTCGCCCTGCGATGGCTGGTGCGGCTGTTTTTGCTGGTACATTTGGCTCAGTTCTAAGCCCAGGCTCTGCTCACAACGTATACGTGGCTGATCTTGTTAAAAAGACAGTTGCAAATTACACTGTTCAAGATGTCATAAAAGTGCAAATTCCTAGTGCATTTACAGCTCTTGCTATCGTAGTTATTACACTAACTATTGTTGCGATACTTTTTAAAGACTATCAAAAAAATACAAATTTCACTCTTGAGGGTAGTGCTAAAAACGAAGATAATTCGGCTTTCAAAGTAAATTTTATTTACGCTATTATGCCTCTTGTTCCACTTGTGATCTTAGTTATCGGCGGAACAAGCCTTTCAAAAGACTATAGCTTCCTTGCATGGACAAAGATGGGTGTTGCTGAGGCAATGATACTTGGTGCGATCATAGCTATCTTTGCTACGCTTACCAACCCACAAAAGATCACAAAAGAATTCTTTAACGGCATGGGTCACGCTTACGCTGATGTTATCGGTATCATCATCGCAGCTGGCGTCTTTGTCGCTGGCTTAAAGGCATGCGGAGCTGTTGACGTAGTTATTGCATGGTTAAAGACAGATCAAAGCTATGTTAAATTTGGCGGAACATTTGTGCCATTTATCATGGGTATAGTTACAGGTTCTGGTGACGCTGCTACATTTGCGTTTAATGAAGCCGTCACAACAAATGCCGCTGCACTTGGCTTTGAACAAGATAAGCTTGGTATGGCCGCAGCCATCGCTGGCTCACTTGGACGTTCAGCTTCTCCAATAGCAGGTGCTGCTATCGTTTGTGCAGGTATCGCTATGGTTAGCCCAGTCGAGCTTGCAAAAAGAACATTTTTAGGTATGTTTATCTCTGTTGTGGCGATCGCATTTTTCGTCATCTAAAGGATGAAAAATGGATATCGTAGAGAGATTTATAAACTATACGAAATTTAACACCACGACAAATAAAGAGAATGGATTAAAAGGCATCATGCCTTCTAATCCAACCGAGTACGAGCTAGCTTGTTTTTTGAAAGACGAGCTTAGCTCGCTTGGTATAAAAGACATCCTCTTGCAAGATAATGCTATCTTGATAGCAAAAATTCCTGCAAACTGTGAAAATGCTCCAAGCATAGCCTTTTTTGCGCACTTAGATACAAGTAGCGAGCAAAAAAACGATACAAAAGCTAAGATCGTAAGATACACAGGTGGCGACATCTGTCTAAACGAAGAGCAGGGAATTTATCTTAAATTTAGTGACAACCCAGAGCTTAAAAAGTATGAGGGTGATGATATCGTAGTGACTGATGGCACTAGCTTGCTTGGTGCTGATGATAAGGCCGCGATCGCTAGTATCGTAAATATGGCTAGCTATTTCATGCAAAATCCTGATGTGAAGCACGGCAAGATCGTGATCTGCTTCGTGCCTGATGAGGAGCAGGGTTTGCTTGGCGCAAAGGCGCTTGATGTGAGCTTGCTTGGAGCTGACTTTGGTTACTGCTTAGACTGCTGCGAGGTAGGCGAGCTCATATATGAAAACTGGAACGCAGCTGACTGCACTATGGTATTTAAAGGCGTTCCGGCTCATCCTATGAATGCAAAGGGTAAGCTTGTAAATTCGCTACTTCTAGCACATAAATTTATCTCGCTCTTGCCAGGCGGCGAAGTGCCAGAGTGCACCGAGGGCAAAGAGGGCTACTTCTGGGTAAAAGAGCTTAGCGGAAATAGCGCAAAAACGACACTCAAGATCGACATAAGAGAATTTGACGAGCCTAAATTTCAAAAAAGACTCGAGTTTTTAAGCGACATGGCAAATTCTTTTAACAAAATTTATGGCGATTGCTGTGAGATCACGCTAACAACACGCTATGAAAATGTATTTAAATTTTTAAAAGACGAAAATTCGCTCCCGATAAAACTTGCAAAAGATGCCTTTAGTGAACTAAATATCACACCAAATATAAAGCCGATGCGTGGCGGATACGATGGTGCTGGGATCTCTGCAAAAGGCGTGCCAACGCTAAATTTATTCACAGGAGCTAACAACTTCCACTCGATATATGAGTACCTACCAGTTGGCAGCCTAAAAGCCTCAAGCGAAGTGATCAAAAAAATCATAATTAACGCTGCTAAATAAACTTCATAAAAGCCTAGATTTAGTAAATTTAGGCTTTAAATTTCACTTTCAGGACAAAAATGAAGGCTTTAGCTTTGTTTAGCGGAGGGCTTGACAGCATGCTCTCGATCAAAATTATAAGCGATCAAAACATTGAAGTAGTCGCACTTTATATGGATACTGGCTTTGGTGCGGATGAGAAAAAGCACGAGATATTAAGAAAGCGCGCGGCTATGGCTGGGGCAAGCTTAAAGGTCGTTGATCTACGAAATGAATATCTTCGCGATGTGCTTTTTAACCCAAAATACGGCTACGGCAAGCAGTTTAACCCATGTATTGACTGCCATGGATATATGTTTAAAACAGCTCTTAATATGTTAAAAAGCGAAAATGCAAATTTTATTATCACAGGTGAAGTAGTGGGACAAAGGCCGATGAGCCAGCGCAGAGATGCACTTTTCCAGGTTAAACGTCTAGCTGATGATGAGGACGATCTAGTGCTTCGTCCGATGTGCGCCAAGCTTCTACCGCCAACAAAGCCTGAGCGTGAGGGCTGGGTTGATAGAGAGAAGCTGTTTGGTATAAGTGGGCGCGACAGAAAGCCACAGCTTGCTTTGGCAAAGGAATTTGGCTTTGAGGACTACGAGACGCCAGGAGGTGGTTGCTTGCTCACCATCGAGAGCTTTGCCGTAAAAATAAAAGACTATTTGAAATTTGATAAAGAGATGCGAGACATTGACGTGAAGTGGCTAAAACTTGGTAGGCATCTGCGTTTACCAGATGGCGCTAAAATGATAATAGGCCGTGACGAGAGCGACAACAACGAACTTTTATCGCACCCAAACGATAAATTTGAACAGGTGAAATTTAAAGCGAGTGACGATATCGTGGGAGCTGTTAGTTTTATAAGTAAAAATGCTAGTATGGCCGATAGAGAGCTTGCTGCTAAACTTGCATTAGCATATACAAAAGCCGATAAAGAGAAGAAATTTGATGTTTTTGTGGGAGCTGATAAATTTAGGATATCTCCTATCGATAAAGCCTTGGCTCAAAATTATTTCGTAAGGTAGTTTTTTATTGATTTTTGCAGACATTTTTGATTTGTATTTGGATTAATAAAAATAGTTTTTATCTACAAATAAGTTTAAAAATTATATAATCCAAAACTTATTTTTAAGTGTCACGGTAGCTCAGCTGGTTAGAGCGCTGGTCTCATAAGCCGGAGGTCGGGAGT
>NZ_JBQNCH010000014.1:0-61444 GCF_052169515.1 Campylobacter sp. | reverse complement strand
AACAGAAGTTATAGTTTTTAGGTTTATTTTTTAAATAATAAAAAATTTATGATTTTTAGCTTATATTTTTATTTGTAGCTTTATTTGCAATCTACTATTGAATGCTTGGGGTGGTTAAGGATTTTTACTAGCTTTTATGGTATCTAACCATTAAGACCAAGTTAAAAATTGATAAAATTTTTATTTTTAGAAGTATTTGATATAAGGTTATTACATAGATTATTTACATTTTTTGGTTATAAATTTTTAAGATAATATACAATTTGACCTAAAATTTAAATCTACTTTTTGTATCAAAAATATAAATTTTTAGTTTAAGTTAAAAATATATTTTTATCAAATTTCACTCCAAAACTTACGAAATACCCATTTAATTTTTTACCTCTTATGTTTATAGAGTATAATTTTGCTAAATTTATATTACTCTCATATAAAAAGAACCAAAAAATATTAAGATAAAACGTTTGGTTTTAGTTATAACATTTACTTAAATTTTCAAAAACTAGCTCCTATTTTGTCCAGATCTATGTTGCTTAATCAAAAAATAACAAAGCTTTTTATACAATCAGACATTTTTATTTTAAGGATTTTTTTGCAGTTACATCAAGCTAGTGAGCTTAGCATTCTTGTCGTTTTGGCATTTATTGTCTTTGCGTCTCCTTATATTTCTAAAATTTTACGCATACCAGTCGCACCTGCCGAGATTATACTAGGAGCACTTGCTAGCTATATCGGCCTTGTTAGTGAAAATGAGATGTTTAAGCTCATAAGTGAAGTCGGCTTTTTCTTTTTGATGTTTTTGGCCGGCATGGAGATAGATCTCAGAATGCTCATAAACATTGACCGTAAAATTTTACGTCTTGGACTCATTTATCTAGCACTTATCTACTCTCTAGCGACTGCATTGGCTTTTAGTTTTGATCTTAGCCTACTTTACATTATTATCGTTCCAATAATGGCTGTTGGCATGATATTTACACTATTTAAAGAGTATGGTAGAGATGAGAAGTGGCTAAATTTAAGCATGCTAATCGCAACTATCGGCGAGCTTATAAGTATAACTCTTTTAACATTTATAGCAGCCTATTTGCAGTTTGGTGCTAGCATAAATTTATGGCTAACTATTGGCTATTTGATATTATTTTTAGCTATTAGCGTACTAAGTTTTAAAATTTTGGACGTTCTTTTTTGGTGGTACCCAGGGCTTAAAGTTATACTTATGCCACATTACGACAAAGATGAAAAGGATATTCGATTAAGCATTGCAGTCTTTTTTACAATGATTGCTTTGATGATTTACTTAAATTTAGAAGTCGCATTTGGTGCGTTTATCGCTGGTATGTTTATCACGACATTTTTTGATCATAAAAAAGATTTGCCACACAAGCTTTCAAGTTTTGGATTTGGCTTTTTAGTGCCAATATTTTTCATACATATAGGCTCGACCTTTAAGCTCTCGAGTCTGGGCTCAAGCATAGTTATCAAAGATGCTCTTTTTATATTTTGTGCGATGCTTGGCACAAGACTTGTCTCGAGCATACTATTTTTAAGCAAGCTTGGATTTAAGGGCATATTTTTATTTTCTGTTTCACAGTCCATGCCACTTACGCTTTTAATAGCAGTTGCTACTATCGCACACAAATCAGGTGAAATAAGCGACTATTCTTACGCATCTTTTATATTAGCAAGCTTAGCTCAAGCTATAATAGGAGCTATAATCATAAAAATTTTAATGCAATCAAAAAATAAGGAGTAAAAATGTCATCAAATACAGCTACGCTAACTGATAACAGAACTGGCAAGAGTTATGAGTTTCCCATCCTAAAAGGCACTATGGGACCTGATGTGATTGATATCTCTACATTTTTTAGTGATACTGGGATGTTTACCTTTGATAGGGGCTATACTTCAACCGCAATGTGCCGCTCGGCTATAACTTATATAGACGGCTTAAAAGGTGAGCTGATGTATAGGGGATATGATATTGCGTATCTAGCTGAAAACAAGACATTTTTAGACGTGGCATATCTGCTTTTAAACAAAGAACTCCCAACAAGCGAGCAATACGCAAGCTTTAAAGATGAGCTTAAAAAAAGGAGCTTCATACACGAGGGCATGATGAAACTTTTTGATGCATTTCCAGACAAAGCTCATCCTATGGCGATCTTGCAGGCAGCAGTATCGGCACTAAGTGCGTTTTACTCAGACCACCTAAATATGGACAAGCCTGAAGAGTATCACGAGATGGCTATGCGTATCATTGCAAAGATCCCAACGATAGCTGCATTTAGCTACCGTTATTCACGTGGTCTTCCTATTATATATCCAAATTTAGATCGTGGCTTTACTGAAAATTTCCTTTACATGATGAGAGGTTATCCATACGAGCACGTCGATCTTAAGCCTATCGAGATAAAGGCACTTGATACTGTCTTTATGCTGCATGCTGATCATGAGCAAAACGCTTCAACTACGACTGTTAGGACCGTTGGCTCTACGCACGCGCACCCATACGCATGTATAAGTGCTGGTATCGGCGCACTTTGGGGCTGGGCTCATGGTGGGGCAAACGAGGGCGTCATCCGCCAGCTTGAAGAGATAGGCTCGGTAGCAAATGTTGATAAATACATAGCAAGAGCAAAGGATAAAAACGATCCATTTAGGCTAATGGGCTTTGGTCACAGGGTCTATAAAAATTTTGACCCTCGCGCAAAGGTGCTTAAAAAAATGAGAGATCAGCTTATGGATGAGATAGGCATCAATTCAGAGCTTATTAAGATCGCCAACCGCATCGAGGATATCGCTCTGCATGATGATTATTTTGTGAGTAGAAATTTATATCCAAATGTCGATTTCCACTCAGGACTTATCCTAAAAGCACTTGGTATACCAAACAATATGTTTGCCGTCATCTTTGTAATCGGCAGGACTCCTGGCTGGATTAGTCAGTGGATCGAGCTAAAAGAGCAAGATAGTATCAAGATAGTCCGACCAAGACAGCTTTATGTTGGAGAGATAAACAGAACACCAAAATGAGCGATCTTCTAAATTTAGCTATCAAGGCAGCCATTGGTGCTGGACGAGAGATAATGAAATTTTACTCGCCAGGCGATGATAGATCAGGGCTACAAATCAGCCTAAAAGATGACTCTTCACCACTTACTAGTGCCGATCTGGCTGCAAATGAGGCTATACTAAAAGAGCTCAAAAAAAGCGGAATTGATATTTGCTCAGAAGAGAGCATTTTGTCTGCTAGCTCCGGTATGGATGGTTCTTTTTGGCTGGTTGATCCGCTTGACGGCACAAAAGAATTTCTAGCCCATAATGATGAATTTTGCGTTTGTATCGCACTTATAAAAGATACAAAACCAATTCTTGGTGTAATATTTTTGCCAGTTACAAGAGAGCTTTTTTACGCTAATGAAAACGGTGCTTTTAAAGAAATTTTGGACGCCAAAGGTGAGAGCATAACAAAAATAGATCTAAACGAAAAGAGTGAAAATTTTGAAAATTATATTTTTTTAAGTAGACGTGGAGATCCAAAAACGGCTGAGTTTATTAAAGAAAATTTAAATCTTAAACAAATTTCTCTTGGCTCAGCCATAAAATTTTGCCGTTTAGTTGAATTTGGCGGAGTTTATCTGAGATTTGCTCCAAGCTATCTTTGGGACAATGCAGCAGGAGATGCACTCGTAAATTTTTGTGGTGGGAAAGTATTTGGTGCTAATAGCGGTAAAGAGATGAGCTATGAGCTTGCTGATTTAAAAAGTCCATTTTTCATAGCTCTCTCAAAAAATACACTAAATCTAAAAGATAAAATCACACAACTATACAAACAAAGTAAAATTTAAAACCGTTAGTTAAATTTCTTCTAATAGATAAAACGTACTAGCCATTTTTGCTGTACCCAGTACATAGTTCATTATACTTGCGGCAACCTTATCTTTTTTAAGTACTTTCCCGTCTATATCTAATATATTCTCGTTGCTTTCTTTGATAAATTTCAAAGCCTTTGCGGCTATTTCTTCTAAACTATTTTTGCCATCAAGTAGCAAAAGTATGTAATAATCGACGGTATTAAATTTTCCTAAAACGCTAAATTTATTAGCAAAAGCAACATCAGCGTTATTTTTATGATTTAAAAAATACTTTACATAGTTTTTTAAATTTACGCTAAGTCTTGAGTATCCGGGCCTATACTCGATATTTTTTTGCTCATCTTTTACGATCATTGCATCGGACGAATTTGTTAAAATTCTTACAAAGGCGCTATAAACCATGAGTTTATCTTCTGGTAAAATTTCTAAAATCTGAGAAAGGTTTATACTGGCTGGATACATCTTATAAAAGACCTCACAAAGCCATGAGATGTCTTGTGGCATAACGGAGCAACTGTCTTGCCACTCATTGCCTTTCTTTGTAAAATTTGCTACAACGTGAATTTTATTAATATCGCCTGGGCCTATTTGCTTATTAGCTATGCTCTCATAAGTTTTGTTATGGACTATTAGGCTTTGTCTGAAGACTTTATTGCTAACTATGTCCATAAACTGTTCCAAATCGATCCTATCTTTAAATTTATTGTTTTTGTATTCATCTACTGTGGCTATGCCAATGTTTGGAACAAAGATATCATCAAGTGTATATTCGCAAAGATAAGCAAGCTCATTTCTGGCAAGCATGGCATTAAAATCCTTGAAATAAAATGGATTATTTACATCTTCTAAAAATTCATGAGCAATATAAAAGTCATCTTTTGTAAGTAAATTTTCTATTGTAAATAGAAGTATAGTAAGTGGCATTTTATTTTCATAAACTTCTTTGTTTCTTGTTAGTAAATACTCTTTATAAACCAAAAGTGCTTCCTTGGCCGCTTTTAGCTTCTCTTGCATTGTTTCTTTGTCTTTTGCAGCAAGCAGCATTATGTCTCTTATGACATCTTTGACCTTCCAGCCAGGATAAACATTATAGGATATAAATGCCACGCCGTTCGTGCTTAAATTCTCTCTTACAACTTTTAAAATAGCTTCTTTTACAAAGTCTGGCACCCAGCTAAAAACACCATGAGCAATGATATAGTCAAATTTCTCATCGCTCTTAAACTCACAAATATCGCCATGGATAAGCTCTAAATTTGCAAGCCCCATCTCTTTAACGATCTCTTGCCCACGTCTTATCTGCTCACCACTAAGATCTATGCCAACTACTTTCGCATTTTTATTATTTACTGCAAAGGGGATCAAATTTCCACCAAAGCTACATCCTATCTCTAAAACTCTTGCATTTTTGCATGGCGGCGGATTTACGCCAAGAAGTGTGGCACAAGCTTCAAGCCTATAAGGTGATGATTGTGCAAAAGCTATGGATTTGTAAGTTAGCTCGTCATAAGACTTTTCGATTTTGCTATTTTGACTCATTTTAGCTCCTAGTAGTCTTTTGTTTTGAGTTTTTCTAACATATTTTTAGCATCATTTTCTGGATCATCCACTATATATGCACGCCTTACCTTACCATCTTTTATGATAAGTGTTTGGCGAAAGTAAAATTTATGGCCATTTGATGCAGAAAAAACCGGAAGTTCAAGTGCTCTCTCAAGCATAAACTCACTATCATTTAAGAACATAACTCCAGCTGAAGTCTCTTCTTGAAATTTCTTTTGAGCTGCGATATCTTGGGAGCCAATAGCCACTACCATGAAACCAAGATCGTTAAAATCTTTTAAAAATTTCTTGTAGTTTATTGCTTGTTTGGTGCAACCCTTCATGCCAGCTGTATTTTGCAGTTCCTCGCTTAAAAGCTCAAAGTCATCACCTATCTTTGGGTAGATAAAAATAACGCAATCATGCGTCCTTGTAAAGGCAGAAAAATCAAATTCCTTACCATCTAAGGTATTTAAATATATATTTGTAGGCACGTTTATCATATTTTATCCTTTAAAATTTTTTACTATTATATCTCTATAAGCTTTGTCTTAAGCTTTTTTAGAATTTAAAAGATAAACTACAAAAAGGACAAAAAAGCTAATTATTAACATCAAAAGTGCATAGACATGAGCCTTGGTGTAATCAAGCATTTCAACTGCTTCAAATATCGCAATACTTGCGACCTTGCTCTCTCCAGCTACGCTACCACCTATCATTAAAACAACGCCAAACTCACCCATAGTGTGAGCAAAGCTAACGACAGTAGCTGTTAATAAATTTGATCTGATACTTGGCAAAATCACCCTAAAAATAGTCGTGAGCTTGTTCTTACCAAGACTATAGCTCGCTTCAAAAAGGCTCTTTTTTAGGCTATTTAGTCCAGCATAAATCGGGCCAAACATAAATGGCAATGAATAGATACAACTTGCCACAACAAGACCTGTGAAATTAAAAACTAGCCTAACCCCAAAAATTTCTTCGATAAATTTACCAAAGGTGGAATAAGGCGAAAGAAAAATGAGCAGGTAAAAGCCAAGAACACTTGGCGGCAAAACCAAAGGCAGTGAGATTATCGACTCTAAAAATGATTTTCCAAAGAATTTTTTCTGCGACATAAAATAAGCAAGCGCAATGCAGGCAAAAAACAAAATAAAAGTAGTTATAAAAGATAGTTTTAACGATAGCCAAAATGGTTCGTAATCGATATTTTTAAGCTCGTCTATCATGCTTTTTCCAAATTTACGCTAAATGCTTTTGTGCTAACTACCACCATATCGCCAGCTTTTAGATTCATTGCTTCGTTACTGCTTAGCACAACTTCACAAATTTGGCGGTTTATTAGTACGTTTGCTACGAAGATCGCATCACATTTTTTTATCTCTAAAATTTTGGCATTGAAGGCGATTTTTTGAGATCCGGCAGTCTTTAAAAATATCTCGCTTGCTGTGCCAGATCTTGAAATTTTGCCATTTTCAAGAACAAAGACTTTATTGCAAAGCTTGTAAATTTCTGCGATATCATGGCTTACTAAGACAATGCTCATTTTAAATTCGTCGTGAAGTGCCAACAGATAATCTTGTAATTTTTCACGCATAGCATTATCAAGTGCACTTAGCGGCTCATCAAGTAGTAAAATTTCAGGCCTTCGCATGACGGCACGAGCAAGTGCTACGCGTTGTTTTTGGCCGCCAGAAAGGGTGCTAATCTTTGTATTTTTGAGACTTGTTAGACCGCAGATATCAAGGAGTTTATTTGCTAGACTTACGTCATCTTTTGCAAAGAGTAAATTTTTAAAGACATTCATATTTTCAAACAAAGCATAATCTTGAAATAAAAAGCCGATATTTCGCTTTTGCGGAGCCAAATTTATCTTATTGTCAAAGAAAATTTTATCCCCAACCTTTATAAAACCACTTTGTGGCGTTTCAAAACCGGCAATCAATCTTAAAATAGTGGTCTTTCCGCCGCCACTTGCTCCATAAAGTGCGACAAAATCGCCATTTTCAAAGCTAAGGTCTGCCTCAAGCATAAATTTACCATCGCCGCCATTTAGCTCTTTTTTACAAGAAATTTCTATCATTTTTGAGTACTTATATGAATACTAGTAGATTTTATATAGGCAAAAACACTATCATTTTTACTCAAATTTAGCGCTTTTAAAGCATGATTTGAAATGATAGCTTCAAAGTAAATTTGATCGCACTTTAGGCTAACAACGCTTAAAACTTCACCAAAATTTATAGCCTCTACCATGCATCTTAATTCATTTTCAAGCGAGCTGGTGTCAAGTCTATTCTTTGCCAAGACGACATCTGAGCTTTTAAAACCTAAGCCAATCTCATCATTTAAGGCAAATTTGCTAGCCTCATTCAAGACTAGCATAAATAAATTTGCCTCTAAATTTAGCCCCTTTAGCTCAAATAAGCTGACATCATCTTTGGCTAAAATCCTAACGATCTTTGCTTTTATCATTTAGCTGGGACGTTATAACCAAATTTCTTAAAAATTTCTCTTGATTTATCACCCAAGATAAATTCGTAAAATGCTTTTGCGTCATCATTCTTATCAGCACGCTTTAGAAGAACTATGCCTTGATCAATCGGAGTGTATAGCTCTTGTGGAACAAGGATGTAGTTAACGCCCTCTTTGTATTTTGACATTTTCTCATCAAAAAGTGCACTAGCAGCGATAAAACCTACATCAGATGCACTTAACGCCTGAGATAGAGTCTCAGAAATTTTCTGAGCATAAACGATATTTTTTTCTACTTCGTCATAAAGTTTTGCATTTTTAAGTGCTTCTATGCTGGCCTTACCGTATGGTGCTGTTTGTGGATTTGCAATAGAAATCGCCTTTAAGCCACGAACAACCTCAATACCTTTTTTAAAATCAACATCTCTAATAGAAAAAATAGCAACAGCGCCTTGTGCATAAACTTTTGGTTCGGTGCTTGCAAAACCTGTGTCATAAGCTTTTTGTGCAAAGCCCATATCGGCAGCCATGAATATATCGGCTGGAGCTGAGTT
The DNA here is from genome assembly GCF_052169515.1 of Campylobacter sp. Classification (GTDB taxonomy): domain Bacteria; phylum Campylobacterota; class Campylobacteria; order Campylobacterales; family Campylobacteraceae; genus Campylobacter_A. The sequence continues at coordinate 52,995 of NZ_JBQNCH010000014.1, read as the reverse complement.
TTGTACCTGAGTAACAAGACCGCCACTTGCACCGAGTGTTAAGTTGATCTTGGCATTTGGATGAAGCTTGTTAAATTCTTTTATAAGCTCTGGAAATGCGTATGTTGTGTTTGCCGCAGCATATACATTTACTTCAGCGCCAAATGCGTTTATGGCAAGCAAAGCTGTCACACATAAAAATTTAAAAACTTTTCTCATTTAAACTCCTATAATGATTTGCGATGATTTTACTATTGCTAAAAGTGTATCGCCAACACCTATTTGCATATCCATCGCACTATCTTTTGTGATGATTGCGGTAAGCGTTTGCTCATCGCTTAGTTTTAGGGTGACTTCAGCATTTACGGCACCTATCTTTGCTTCGATGACTTCGCCTTTTAACTGATTTTTAGTGCTTATGTTTATGTTTAGATCTTTGGCTAAAATGACAGCTGGAGCTTTAAAAATATAAATAACTTTTTGACCAACTTTTAGACCTAAATTTTTCTCACTCTCGACCGTGATATTTGATTCAAGCGTACAGCCATTGCTTAGTTTTGCGATTATTTGAGAATTTACCGCACCGCGGTTTATACCAGTGATTTCACATGAGAGCTGATTTCTGGCACTTAAGTTCATGCTCATTCTTTGAAGGTTGATGATATCCACATCCTCAACATCTACCTTTTGACAAATCTTTTGTAAAAAATCCTTTTGAGTCTCAAGGATCGTGTCATAAATTTTTATCAGTTTATTAGCATATTCGCTTAACTCAGAGCCACTATTTTTCTTGTTTCCGTCGGCTCTAATGATAAGTGGCTTACTGCTTTTATTATTTATCGTATCAAGACAATCCCAAGCATTTTTGTATGATATTCCAACCAATTCCGCTGCTTTTGTAATACTTTTTGTCTTTTTTATGGCCTTTAATAAAGCAATATGTTTTGCTAAAACCTGTGTGTCTTCACCTAAAAATAGTTCTAAATTTATATCTGCTTTCAAAATTTACCTTCTAGTATAAAAGAATAATTTGTGAAGTATATCTAATTATATTAATTCTCAAGCTTAAAATTTAAGCCAATTTATAAATTTCTCTTAATTTCTTGTAAAGTTTTTAAAAGATAAAATCTAGCTACATTTTATAAATAAAAATAAGGGTTGGTATGAAATTTTTACTTGCTATCTTTTTTGGCTTGCTTCTAGCCTGTGCGAGCACAGATGTAAATGCTAGTGCTGAAAACGATGATTTTGATGTCGAATTTGAAGCAAGAAAAGATGTTTTTGACCCACTTAGTGGTTACAATAGAGTGATGACAAACGCAAATGACTTTGTTTATCTAAATATACTAACTCCTGTGGCAAAGGGCTATGCTTACGTTGTGCCAGCCACAGCTAGGACGATGGTTTCAAATTTCTTTGACAATCTCCTTTTTCCAGTGCGTTTTGTAAATAATTTGCTTCAGTTTAAATTTAAAAATGCTGGTGAAGAGACATTGAGATTTTTGGCAAATACGATAGTTGGTTTTGGCGGATTAACCGATGGGGCAAAATACTATGATCTAAAACCACACAATGAAGACTTTGGACAAACGCTTGGATATTGGGGAGTTGGAAGTGGCTTTCATATAGTTTGGCCATTGTTTGGACCATCAAATTTAAGGGACACTGGCGGTATGATCGGAGATTATTTTGCCGATCCGGTAAGCTATGTAGATCCAAAGATTTTATCGACTGGGCTTAAAACTTATAGGTATTTTAATAGCTTTTCTCACGATCCAACTGCTTATGAGAAGCTGCGAAAAGACGCTATTGATCTTTATCCATTTTTACGCGATACTTATGAGCAAAGACGCGACAAGCTTATTAAGGAATAAATATGAAAATTTTAAAAATTCTAACTGCGATTTTACTTTTTACAACTAGCCTTTTTGCTCTTTCAAAAGAACAAATAAAACCAGAGATAGAAGCTAAAACCGTAAAAGTTATCGAAATTTTGAAAAATACAAATTTGGATGATAGTGCAAAAACAAAAGAAATTTTTGCTCTTCTTGATCCATTTTTTGACTACAAACAAATGGCAAAGATCAGCCTTGGCAAACGTTACAATGGTCTAAGTAGCGATGAGCAGGCTAAATTTGACGCAGCATTTGAGCAAAAGCTAAAAAGCTCATACATCGACAAGCTTTTAGGATACAAAGACCAAGAGATACGAATAGTAGGTGAGAGTGAACCTCAAAAAAATAGATATTGGATTACATCCGAGCTTGTAAACGACGGAAAAATTTATGAGTTTGTCTATAAATTTTATGATGCAAAAGAGCGTGGTTGGCTCATTTATGATCTTGATATTATTGGCGTTAGTATTATTCAAACATACAGAAGTCAGTTTGGCGATGTCTTAAATAACGCTGATTTTAATACCCTTTTGCAAAAGCTAAACGAAGCTGTCTTGCCTGATCAAAACAAAACCAATCCTTAATGCGAAAAATTTTTAAATTTATTATTGCCAAAAGCAAGCTTGTTATCTCACTTGTTTTGCTTTTAGGCGTCCTTTGTGGCTACTTTAGCACCAACCTTAGTGTAGATGCATCTGCTGAGACGCTACTACTTGAGCACGACCCTGATTTAAAAGCTTACAGAGAGATAGCTAAACGCTATGACTCACCTGGGTTTTTAGTGGTCGCTTTTACACCAAGGGACGATCTTTTTTCATCTAAAAATTTAGAACTTATCAAAAATTTAAGCGATGAGCTAGCTAAAAATAATATGGTTAGCAGCGTCATTTCTATACTAAATGTTCCACTTTTAAATAGTGTAAAAGGTGGCGTAACTGGCATACTAGAACACACGCCAACACTAAATGATACAGATATAAATATCTCAAAAGCAAAACTTGAGTTTACCAAAAGCCCGATTTACAGCGGAAATTTGATAAGTAAAGATCTAAAAACCACAGCTATTGCTCTAAATTTAAAGCAAGATGAGAAATTTAATGAACTTGTAAACGAGAGAAATTTGCTTAGTCAAAAAGAGTCAAATGGTACTATCACAAAGGCAGAAAAACAAAGATTTGCAGCACTCACGATAGAGTTTAAGATTTACCGTGATGAACTTAGAAAGAGTGATCATGAAAGTCTTGAAGCCATAAAAGCGACTATTGCCAAATTTAACACAAATGGTGAGCTCTTTTTAGGTGGAGCAAATATGATCGCTGATGATATGATAGGTTTTATAAAAGGCGATCTTTTCATCTATGGTCTAAGCGTGCTTGCACTTCTTAGCTTTAGTTTATGGTTATTTTTTAGACAGTTAAGATGGATTATTTTACCGATGTTTATCTGTACGGTAAGTGCCGTTTTTACGACCGGAATTTTTGGTATGTTTGGCTGGGAAGTTACGGTTATTAGCTCAAACTACATCGCGCTTCAGCTCATCATTACTATCTCAACAGTGATTCATCTTGTCGTTAGCTACCGAGAATTTTACGCAAAACATCCAAAATACAGCCAAAATCAACTCATCTACCTAACGCTTCGTGATAAATTTTCTCCATCTTTTTGGGCGATATTTACAACAGTTATTGGCTTTAGCTCACTCATGAGTGCCGATATAAAGCCAGTTATCATGCTTGGCATCATGATGAGTGCTGGTATTAGCGTTTCGCTTGTGCTTGCATTTTTGCTATTTGGTGCAATCAATGTAAATTTAAAAAAGCTTGCCCCTGTTAGAACATTTGAAAATAGCTTTAAATTTACAAGACACTGTGCAAATCTGGCACTAGGCTCAAGAAAGATTATCTATACAGTTTGTGTGTTGGTGGTTGCGTTTGGAGTTTATGGCATAAGTAAGATAAAGGTTGAAAATAGCTTTATTGGCTACTTTAAAGAGAGTACTGAAATTCGTAAAGGCATGCAAGTTATCGACACTAAGCTTGGCGGTACTATACCAGTTGACGTGATAGTAAAATTTAAAGAGCAAAAAGAAGATAAAAATGCCGAACAAGATGAGTTTGAAAACGAATTTGAAAGCAACGCAAAAGATGCAAAATACTGGTTTAATAGCTATCATACAAGGGTTGCTGAGAAAATTCACGACTATTTAAAAGAGCAAAAATTCGTTGGACACGTAAGCTCGCTAGCAACTCTGATCAAAGCCATAAAAGAGCTAAATAATGGCGTTAGTGATGACTTTTTACTTGCCGCTATGTATGAGAAACTTCCGCAAGAGTATAGAAGTATCTTACTAAGCCCTTATGTGAGTATCGAAAATAACGAGCTTAGATTTAGCCTAAGAGTCGTTGATAGCGATGAAAAACTTAGGCGAAATGAGTTTTTAAAAGAGCTAAGAGCTGGACTTGATGAGCTGAGCAAAAATGATAACGTTAGTATTGAAGTGGCTGGCATGATGGTGCTTTATAATAATATGCTTCAAAATTTACTTAGCTCACAGGTTGATACGTTTGGCCTAACGGTGGCTATACTTTTTGTCATATTTTGCTTTGTTTTTAGAAGTATCAAACTAGCAACCATTGCGATTGTTTCAAATTTAATCCCACTTTGTACACTCTTTGGCGTGATGGGATTTTTTGGTATTCCGCTTGATGTGATGAGTATAACTATCGCGGCTATTAGTATAGGCATCGGCGTTGATGATATTATCCATTACATCCACCGTTTTAAAGAAGAGTTGCTAACAAAAAGTGTTTTTGAGAGCATTAAAGCTGCTCATGCCAGCATCGGATATGCGATGTATTACACTTCATTTACCATTTTTCTTGGCTTTAGTGTGATGATAACGAGCAACTTTATTCCAACTATTTATTTTGGTTTGCTAACTGATTTGGTTATGATTTTTATGTTGCTTGGTGCACTTATTATTCTGCCAAGCCTCATTGCAAGCTTTGTAAAAAAGAGTAAATAGAAATTTTATTTTATAACTTTCATAAATGAGTAGACATCAGCCACACCATTAATGTGTTTGGCATACCAAATGGCGTGCTTCTCTTGTTCTATACTATCGACCACGCCACTAAAAACAACATCGCAGCCGACGATACTGACACGTACGTTTGTTCCTTCAACTATACTATCTTTGAAAAGGTTTTGTTTTAAATTTGCAAGGATTTTTAGACTATCGCATGGGTATTCTGGCTTTTTAATGCGAAGATAGGTATAAATTTCTCGTACGCCATCTGTATTTTTGGCTAGTTCTACTAGTTTATCTTCAAGCTCTTTGCTATCAACCAGCCCTATAAGGTAGACATCGCCGTAAAAACACTCGATCTCAATATCTATATTGCTAAGACCTTTTGAAAATAATATTTTGCTTTGCAATTTACTTTGGATAAATTTGTCACGAGTGATAGAGTAAATACCCCTTTTATCACGTGAAATCGAGTACGCATCATAGACATTTAGTGGCGCCGTTGCCGGGGTTAGTACCGAAGAGCAAGCGCAAAAAAATAAAACCAAAAATGCGAAAATGCCTAATTTTAAAATCATAGATCCTTTTTGTAATTAAAAAAAGTTTATAAAAAATGGGCTAAAATTTATATAAATCTGCTAGAATAACACGCACGGAGGATAAAGTAATCTGGTGATGCTCACGGGCTTCAAACCCGATGACTGGGCGGTTGACCGTCTGGTGGGGAGTTCGATTCTCTCATCCTCTCGCCACTCTCATTTTAAATTTTACCTTTATCAAGCAAATTTATAATCCCAAACAAAATAAAACTTAACACAACCAAAACAAGGCTTAAAACCAGTGCTTCATTGCTTTTGCCATCGTATACAGCATTATAAATGGCAAGTGAAATAGTGTCAGTCTTTCCTATTATATTTCCGCCAAGTATAAGTGTTATGCCAACCTCGCCAAGCCCACGCGAGATCGCTAAGATAAAAGCCGCTGCTACGCTTTTTGCAACACATGGAAAGAGAACAAAAATAGCTGTTTGAAATCTATCTTTCCCAAGGCTGTATGCTGCTTCACTTAGGCTCTTTGAAAGTGAACCAAGAGCAGAAGCGACAGGCTTTACAAATAGCGGCAGCGAAGCTATAAAAGCAGCTAATACAAGAGCCTTAAAACTAAAAATAATTTCTAAATTTAAAGCCTTGCCTACGATACCATTTTTGCCAAGCAGATAAAGCAGTAAAAATCCAGTCGCAATAGGTGGAAAGATGAGAGGAAAAGTTACGATCATCTCTAAAATGGCTCTAAATTTACCTTTATAAAAGGCCAAAAGATAGGCTAAAGCTAGCCCAAAAACGACGAGCAAAGCCCCTTGGCATAAAATGACCTTTATGCTTAAAACCAGAGGATCAAATAGCCATGCGAGCTCTTGCAAATTTAGCCTTATCTTATGCCAAATTTAGTGTAAATTTCTTTTGATCTCTCGCTTTTTAGCTCATCCAGAAATTTAACGCAATCAGTCTTTTTATCACATCCTTCAAGCTTTGCAGCTACGATATTTGCTGGTGCGTAAAGAGCCTTGTCTATCAGGATAAAGCTACCAAATTCGTCTTTGTGCGCATTTAGCTCAGTTTGGTTGATAAAACCAGCATCGACCTCACCGTTTAATATATAAGTAACTACTTGAGGCACACCAGCAACTGCTAAAATTTTATCTTTTAGCTCGCCACTTAAATTTGCTTTTTGCATAAATTCATTTGCTCTTTTGCCATAAACTGTCTTTACCGCGTCTGGCATAGCGATCTTAGAAAGTGCTTTTAGCTCTTCAACTTTTTCAATTTTCACACCTTTTTTGGTAGCCAGCACCAAGGCGCCTGAGCCTAAATTTACATACTCAGCTATCTTTAGAACAGACTTTTTCAAAAAGTCCTCATCGCCTACGATTATGTCAGTTTTGCCCTCTTTTGCCTGAGCCATGATAGCTGTGATGTTCGCAAAAGAAGTGTCGATATTTACGCCATCTTTTTTAAGATTTTGTGCGACTGCCTCAACTATCTTTTTATATCCGCCACCAGCACTTACTAGCAAATTTTCATTGCCAAATGCAAAAATTGCGGCCAGTAGAAGTAAAAATTTTTTCATATTTTTCCTTTAAAAGTAAAATTTCACGATTTTATAAAATATACTCTTATATATTCTTAAAATATATTTTTATAACTTATTTGGCTTTTTGCCAAAATGGTATAATCCCAACAAAATAAAAGGATGGGCATGAACGAACTTGAGCTAAAGATGCAAGGCAAGATAGATAGGCTAACAGATAATACTTTTAAGTTGGATCCAAGGATTGGCGAGGGCTACTTTACCGCGAAATATTTTCTAAAAGTAAATGAGATAATTAAGCAAAACTTACCAGGTCAGCATGTTACGATGCAATTTTTCCAAAGGCGTGATGATATCGTGCTTTGTGGCATTGATGAGGTTTTAGCTATTATCAATAAATTTGCCAAAAACCAAAGTGAGCTTGAAATTTATGCACTTGATGATGGGGATATCATAAATGCAAACGAGCCAGTTTTAAAGATAAGCGGCAAGTATGAAAATTTCGGCTTTTTAGAAAACGTGATCGACGCGACGCTTACTAGAAGAAGCTGCGTGGCGACAAACTCTAGAGACGTGATAAAAGCGGCAAATGGTAAGGATGTCTTTAGCATGGCAGACAGGCAAGATGACATCTGCACGCAGCCAGGTGACGGCTACGCCTCTTTTGTGGGCGGCATAAAAAAGGTCGCCACAGACGCTCAGGGCGAGCTTACAGGGCTAAAAGGTGGTGGCACCATGCCTCACGCGCTCATTCAAATGTGTGGCGGAGATGTGGTGAATGCTTGCCAAATTTACGCTAAAACCTTTGAAAACGAGCAGATCACGGCCTTGGTTGATTACAACAACGACGTGATCACGGATGCGCTAAAGGCTGCAAATGCCCTAAAAGAGAGGCTTGGCGCGGTTAGGGTGGATACTAGTAAAAATTTGATAGATAGGTATTTTGAGGACAAAGATACGAGCAAATTTGATCCGCATGGCGTTTGCAAGGAGCTTATATTTGCCCTAAGAGAGGCGCTTGATAAGGCTGGCTTTAAGCACGTTAAGATCGTAGTTAGCTCAGGCTTTAATCCGCAAAAAATGAGCGAATTTGAGAAATTTAACACCCCAGTTGATATTTACGGCGTGGGAAGCTATCTTGTTAAAAATGACATTTGTGGCTTTACAGGCGATCTAGTCGAGCTAAACGGCAAAAGTGAGGCTAAATTTGGTAGGAAAAATTTCGTTTCAGATAGACTAAAAAGAGTGAAATTTTAGGAGAGAGGATGAAATTTATAAAAATTTTAATGTTTCTAGCGCTTTTGCTGACCGCCTGCTCCGCGGCAAACTACGCTAATGCCTTTGAAAAGGTTGGCATAGTTGAAGACGGCGTTTATCGCTTTAGTCAAAATGGTATCGGTGTCAAAAAAGACCTACTTGTAAAGGTGATCTCCGTGCAAAATGCGGACAACTCACGCAAAAAGATCATCTCCATGCTAAATATCCCTAAAAAATCTAAAATCACGGACTTTAAAACAAGCGACGCTGGCGTTATGGTCTGGCCATTTTACGAGTTTGAGAGCAAATTTATAACGACAATAATCGTTGAAAATATAAAAAAAGAAGATAGCGATCAAAAACTGCTTAAGATGCTAGAACTTAAGCATCCGTTTTACTCAACAATCTTAGCTCGAAGAAAAGGGGCTAAGGACGCCATAGACGTGAAATACGTGCTAAATTTCAAAGAGGCAAAGCTGGTAAAATCGTTTCAAAACCGCCCTTAAAACTTTATTTTAAATAAATTTCATTAAAATGGCGTAATCAAAAAAAGGATCACCTTTGCATAATCTAAAAACCATAAACGTCGCTCACTCGCCGGACGCTGACGATATTTTCATGTATGCCGCGGTCAAATTTGGCTGGGTCAGCAGTAAAAATTTAGTCTTCACATCAAAGGCACTTGATATAGAAACGCTAAACGAAGAGGCGCTAAAAGGCACTTATGAGGCAACGGCGATCAGCTTTGCGCTCTATCCTAAAATTTGCGACGAATTTGCACTTTTACGATGTGCGGTGAGCTTTGGTAAAGGATATGGCCCAAAGCTTATCAAGCTAAAAGGCAAGCAGCTAAAGCGAAATTTCAAGGTCGCACTCTCTGGCAAAAACACGACAAACGCCCTGCTCTTTCGCATAGCCTATCCAGAGGCAAGGATCGTTTATAAAAATTTCTTAGAGATCGAAAATGCCGTGCTTAGCGGCGAGGTCGATGCTGGCGTGCTCATACATGAAAGTATATTAAATTTCTCAGGCGAGCTCTGCGTAGAGCGCGAGATTTGGGACATCTGGAGCGAGCTAAACGGCGAAAATTTACCACTTCCACTTGGTGGCATGGCACTTAGACGAAGCCTGCCCATAACTGACGCCATCGAGTGCGAGAGAGTGCTTAGCGAGGCCGTTAGGATCGCCACTTCGCACAAGCCATTTTTATCTCACATGCTAATGGAGCGAAATCTCATCAGAGTTGGCAAAGACGAGCTAAAAACATATCTAAATTTATACGCAAATGACGAGTCTATAAGCATGAACGAAACTCAGCTAAAAGCGCTAAATAAGCTCTATCAAATAGGCTATGACAAAGGCTTTTTTGAAAAACCAATCGACGTAAACGACTACCTCATCCCGACTGAATATAACGAAGTAAGGTTTAGCTGATGCAAAGTACGCTTGTCTCTCTTGGAGTTGAAACTTTTAAGATCGCCCTTTACATCAGCCTTCCGATGCTGCTAAGCGGACTCATAGCTGGTCTTATCATCTCCATTTTTCAAGCGACCACGCAGATAAACGAAACCACACTAAGCTTTGTGCCAAAAATTTTGCTAGTCGTCGTTGTTATCATATTTTTGATGCCTTGGATGATCTCGATGATGGTTGAGTTTACCACTCGCATGTTTGAGTTTATACCGGAATTTATCCAGTGACGAGACTTGTTGACTTTTCTAAATTTACCTCAGTTAAGATAGGCGGCGTGCATGAAATTTTTGAGGTTAATAGTCTTGATGATCTAAATTCGCCTGAATTTTTGGGTACTGTGATGATAGGCGGGGGCAACAACCTACTTATCTCGCCAAATCCCCCAAAAATGTCAATACTTGGCAAGAGTTTTGACTATATAAATTTAGAACGCTTAGGCGATAAAATTTACCTTGAGATAGGTGCTACGACAAAATCAGCTAAAATTTATAACTTTGCCAAGCAAAATAACATAGCTAGCCTTGAGTTTTTAAAAAATATCCCAGGCACGCTTGGCGGACTTATAAAAATGAACGCTGGTCTACTTAAATTTAGCATAAGCGATAACCTCACGCATGTGCGGCTAGCTCGTGGCTGGGTCAGCAAAGATGAGATAAACTTTAGCTACCGCCACAGCGGCATAGACGAGGCTATTTTGGGGGCTAAATTTGAGCTTCATAGCGGCTTTGACGCGAGTATATCTGAGGCTATAAGTGCTAAAAGGGCAAATCAGCCAAAAGGGGCTAGCTTTGGTAGCTGCTTTGTTAATCCCCAGGGCCACTTTGCAGGGGCAATGCTAGAGGCAGTTGGGCTAAAAGGATACGCTATAGGCGGAGCGAAATTTAGCGAAGAGCATGCGAATTTCTTAATAAATTTTAACCATGCAAGTTTTGAAGACGCTACTAGCCTTATAAATTTGGCAAAGGCTAGAGTTTTAGAGAAATTTGGCGTAGAGCTTAAGACTGAAGTTTGCATTTTATAAGGATGATGATGAGTGAGTTTTTAATAGAAGTTTTTACCCTTTCAGTTTTGTTTATGATTATTGGTCTCTACGCTGTTTATAGGGCTAAAAAGGCGCAAAGCGAGCACGAGAAAAATGTGGCTGATCATGATAAAAATTTACTAAATTTTGCCAAAATTTTAGGTGTAAAAGATCGCATAGACCTAGTTAAATTTGATGAAATTTTAGCCGAGGCCTTAGAAGAAAAACTAATTTTTAAATTTAATAAATCTACTACTAAAGAGAAATTTATCTCTTTTATAAAAGATGAGAATTTCAAAACCAAACCCCAAATTTCACAAAACAGTATCGACGAAGCCTTTCTTAATCTCTGCGCTAGCTCGCTTGTAGAGCCGCTTAAGCTTGCGATACTAAAAAACGAAGATCAAATTTATGGATTTTTGTTTGAAAAAGAGCACCTTTTTGCTCTCATAGATAGCGCTGCGCTGCTTGACGAAAATATTATAATTTGCGAGTAAATCAAGTAAAATTCATCTCTTTTTAGATAGAATCAAGCCAAATTTCAACTTATAAGGTAAAAAATGGCAAAAGAAAAAGATAGTGACAAAAAGATAGCTATCCCAGAGAGCGAAGCGGACAAGAAAAAGGCGCTTGAGCTTGCGCTAAAGCAGATCGATAAAGCTTTTGGCAAAGGCACGCTTTTAAGACTTGGCGATAAAGAGGTTGAGGCTATCGAGTCTATACCGACTGGCTCGCTAGGACTTGACCTAGCTCTTGGCATAGGCGGCGTTCCAAAAGGCAGGATCATCGAGATCTATGGACCAGAAAGCTCAGGTAAAACCACTCTTACACTTCACATCATCGCTGAAGCGCAAAAAGCTGGCGGAATTTGTGCGTTTGTCGATGCAGAACACGCACTAGACGTAAAATACGCTTCAAATTTAGGCGTAAATACTGACAATCTCTACGTCTCTCAGCCAGACTTTGGCGAGCAGGCACTTGAGATCGTTGAAACGCTTGCCAGAAGTGGCGCGGTCGATCTTATCGTAGTTGATAGCGTCGCTGCGCTTACTCCAAAGAGCGAGATAGATGGCGACATGGGCGATCAGCACGTGGGCCTTCAGGCAAGACTTATGAGCCAGGCACTTAGAAAGCTAACTGGAATTTTAAGCAAGATGAAGACAACTGTTATCTTTATCAACCAAATTCGTATGAAGATCGGTATGATGGGATATGGCACGCCTGAGACTACAACTGGCGGCAATGCACTTAAATTTTACTCATCAGTAAGAATAGACGTAAGAAAGATAGCCACACTTAAACAAAACGACGAGCCTATCGGCAACCGCACGAAAGCAAAAGTTGTTAAAAACAAGGTCGCGCCTCCGTTTAAAGTGGCTGAATTTGACATCATGTTTGGCGAGGGTGTGAGTAAAGAGGGCGAGATCATCGACTATGGCGTAAAGCTCGACATTATCGACAAATCAGGCGCGTGGTTTAGCTACAAGGCCGAAAAACTAGGCCAAGGCAGAGAAAACGCCAAAGCCTACCTAAAAGAGCACCCAGAAATTTCTGATGAGATAGTAGCGGCGATAAAAGGCTCAATGGGCATAGACCACCTAATAAGCAGCGGCGCAAAAGACGAAGACGACGACACAAACGAAGCAGGAGATGAATAATGGTATTTATTGAAGATGTAGAAGCTCACGAGGTTTTAGATAGTAGGGGCAACCCAACAGTCCGCGCGACAGTTAGACTAAGTGATGGAACCGAGGCAAGTGCGATCGTACCAAGTGGTGCAAGCACTGGCAAGCGTGAGGCGCTCGAACTTCGTGATAAAGACGAGAGATATGCTGGCAAGGGCGTACTAAAAGCCGTTTCAAATGTAAATGAAAAGATCGCAGAGGCTATCATCGGCCTTGATGCTTATAACCAAAAAGCAGTAGATGAAGAGATGCTTGAGCTTGATGGCACGCACAACTATTCAAATTTAGGCGCAAATGCAGTCCTTGGCGTATCTATGGCAGTAGCTCGTGCAGCTGCAAAGAGCCTAAATATCCCACTCTACCGCTACCTTGGCGGTGCAAATGCTAGTATCTTGCCAGTGCCGATGTTTAACATCATAAACGGTGGTGCACACGCAAACAATAGCGTTGATTTTCAAGAATTTATGATCATGCCATTTGGCTTTAGTACATTTAGTGATGCGCTAAGGGCCGCAACTGAAATTTATCACAAACTAAAATCTATCCTAAACGCAGCTGGCCACAGTACGGCTGTCGGCGATGAGGGTGGTTTTGCTCCAAATTTAAAAGACAATGAAGAGCCACTAAAGCTCATCTCGCAAGCTGTAAAAGAGGCTGGATATGAGCTTGGTAGTCAGATAAAGCTAGCTCTTGACGTTGCCTCAAGCGAGCTTTATAAAGATGGCAAATACGAGCTTGAAGGTAAGAAATTTAGCAGCGACGAGCTCATTAGCTACTACGAAAAACTTTGCGAAAAATATCCTATATTCTCTATCGAAGATGGCCTTAGTGAGGACGACTGGAGCGGCTGGGCTGAGCTTACAAAAAGGCTTGGAAGCAAAGTGCAGCTAGTTGGCGACGATCTTTTTGTCACAAATGAGAAAATTTTACGCGAAGGCATTGAGAAAAACATAGCAAATGCGATCCTTATCAAGCCAAATCAAATAGGCTCAGTCACTCAAACTATGCAAACTGTCCGCCTTGCTCAAAGAAACGGCTACCGCTGCGTCATGAGCCACAGAAGCGGCGAGAGCGAAGATGCGTTTATAGCTGACTTTGCGGTTGCTCTAAATACCGGCGAGATAAAGACAGGTGCAACTTCAAGAAGCGAGCGTAATGCAAAATATAATCGATTGCTTGAGATCGAACTTGAGGCTGGAGAGTTTTTGGGGGATAATATTTGAGCGAAATTTTAGACGAATATGGCAGCACTGATGGCATATTTCATAAAATTGTAAAATATATTAGACCAACATTACGTTATGTCATAGCCACCATTTGCGTGGCTATGTTTGCCTTTTATGTGGGTAATATGATGTTTGGCAAACGCTCACTTGATGTTATGCTAAGCCTTCAGAGTAAAAAAGAGAGGCTTAGTGAAGACGTAGAAATTTTAAAAAAAATGAATGCGCGTCTGCAAAAAGACTATTTTGAATTGCAAGGCCTTGAGCCAGACTCCAACAAAAAGTAGGAACGATGAAAAAAATTTGGTTAGTTTTATCTATTTTGACGGCAAGTTTATATGCTAGAGAAAATCCATTTATGCCTATGAGCGAGCTAAATACAAGTGTTATGACAACAAATATCATTGAGAAATTTGATAGTTTTAATTCACTTTCATTTAAATTTCCAAGCGATGCAATGCTTTTGCTAGATGTTACTATAAGATACAGGGCAAACGACGGCAGTATAAAAGAAAAAAGACTAACCGATATAAATAAAACTATTGATCATGGTGATGAATTCGCTCTAACAAAGATGAAAACTCCAGAGCCAGTCGCAGCCAAAAAATTGGATGTTTCAGTAACGATGGCTGAGATACCTACTCAGAAATTAAGCACTCCTGTGATTATAGAAAAAAATGAGACTAAAATTTTAAACAAAGATAGAAATAAAACTTCAGATATACCAGCCCCAAATGTCGTGGTTATCGATCTTGGAGCAAAAAAGATAAAAGAAACTAGCACGAATGCTGAACAAAAAGTAGTCGAAGTAAAAATAGAGCCTAATGCAAAACCAGTTGAAAATACTAAAAATGAAAAGTTGGTTAAATTTTTAAACTTTATAAGCTTTTTAGCTAGCGAAAAAGAGCTAAAAGTCGTCACAAAAGCTAAAAATTTAAAGCATTTTGCTTATGAAAAAAACAAGATTGTTCTTGATTTTGCAAAGCCTCCAAGAAGCTTTAAGACCAAAAATTTAAAACTTGAAAGCGAGATATTTAAAAATGTCATAATCGGTTGGCACGATAGATATTTTAGAGTGGTTTTGGAGCTTGATAAAATGCGTAAATATAAGCTTGAAGCCACAGAAAATGGGTATGTGCTTAAACTTTTATAGTTTTTGAATTTCTTTTCATAAAATTTCAAATATAATACTTTTCAAAATAAAAAATTTAAGGTTATTATTTTGAAATATCCACTTGACTGTAAAGATAATTTTGAAAACTCATTTATATTTTGGCTAACTCGCTACGTAAAATTTAAACTTAGCTCGCTTTCAAATAAAGAGCTGCGAGATCCAAAGGCGCTTGCAAGTGTGAATTACGCCCTAAGCCGCGAGGTAAAGAACATTGATCAGCTTGACGGCCTAGTAAAAAGCGCAAGAAATGCAGGGCTTACTGGTATAAATACCTACTTTAATCCACTTAAAAAAATATATGAAACGATGAAATTTTACGAGCTTAGCAGCCTAAAGCAGATTGATGAAGAGCTACTAAGCGAAATACTAGCTAGTACAACTGGTGGATTAAGTGATGCTAGCAAGAAAAATTACCGCATCTCAGTGATAAATTTCTTTGCATTTTTAGACAAACAAAACGAAGAGGACGGCAAAGCCCATGTCTTTGATATAAATTTAAAAAACTGGGGTGGCGTAAGCAGTAATAAAGGGCAAAAGTTACCTGAGTTTATGGGCGAGGATGAGGTTAAGAAATTTCTAGATGCGATCGAGCAGAGCGACTTTAAGCAAAACTCAAATCGCAATAAGCTCATAATAAAAACGATAATTTTTACTGGCATTCGTGTAAGTGAGGCCCTAAATTTAAAGAGGAAAGATATCACTGAAGATGGTGATCTTTTTATCATTAGAATTCGTGGCAAAGGTAATAAATACCGCATCGTTATGATAAAACGTCACCTAATAGAATCTCATCTAAACGCGATCGCAATAAACTACATCAATAAGGAAGGTTATCTTTTTATAAACAAAAAAGGCACGAGGCTGACGCAGGCTTACGTAAGCCGCATAGTGGAGCAAATCCTTTTTAAAGCTGGGATCAGAAAAGAGAAAAATGGTGCTCACATGCTGCGCCACACCTTTGCAACGATGCTTTACAAAAAGCAAAAGGACCTTGTTTTGGTGCAAGAAGCTCTAGGGCATGCAAGCCTAAATACCTCAAGAATTTACACGCACTTTGATAGTGACAAGCTAAAACTAGCTGCAAAAGTGGCTGAGGATCTGGCGAATTAGAGTTGAAAAGCTTTAAAAAGTAAAATTTGGCAAGCAAATTTATTCTGCTCGCCAAATTTATATTAAACTAGCCGATCTTTCTTATCTTTGCAGGAAGTGCCTGTCTAGCACAGGTGCCCACCAGCCAGTCATTTAGGCTAAATTCTCCATTTCTTTTTGGATCAAGAAGTCCAAGCTTGTTGTGATTGACGCCTTTTTCTAGGTTGGCAATCCCAAAGGCTGGCTTTCCATCGACGAGGTGTGTTCTTATACCAAACTCATCATGACCAAACCCATGCTCGATACTAATAACACCCCTTGCAACGCCATCTGTCACAAATGCCTCACCCACTTGCGCGCCGTAAGGCGTAGTCACTTTGACCTTGTCGCCTGAGACTATGCCTTGCTCTTTAGCCACGTCTGTTGCAATCCTAATGAAGTTTTTAGGATGAACAGCTCTAAGCCTTGGGCTAACAAATGTGTAGAAGTGCTGGATATTTGACTTTCTAGAGCTCACCACATATTTCCACTCAGAGCGTGGGAAAAATTTCTCAAGTGGTGTGCCATCGCTTGCAACTGGAAGCATTAGAGTTGGCACTCCTGGCATATATTCGCCTGTTATTGAGTGTCTGTGTCCGCCAAGTGGCTCGTAGTAGATGGAGGCTGGCGTAGGCGCTGGCACCTTTAAGGTCATCTTATCGCCCTTGTACGCACTCTCGTAGCTATCGTACCTACCGCCTTTTGCTAGCACGTGCGCCACTTTTGGCTTCTCTTCGTCTTTTAAATAAGGATCAAGCTTGTCCATAATCTTTGAAATTTTACTAAGCTTTTTATCTTCGTTGCTTATATCTTTTACACCCTCGCCGTCAAAGGCTAAATTTGCCAAAGCAGCTGCATAATACTGCTCTTTTACGTCAAGATCCATGAAATTTCCGTCTTTATCTTTAAATGCATTTTTGCCAAAGCCTTTTAGGCCAAGTCTCTTTGCCACAGCTATATAAAATGCCTCAACGTCGATAACTCCGCCGTTTTTATCTTTTGCCTGCCTTGGGCTAACGGCTGGGTAGCGTACGACTGAGGTTTTGGCGATTGTTCCCCAAAGGGCATTTGGAAGTGCCCAGTTTTCTAGATTTACTCCATCTGGCACGATGTAGTCAGCATAGGCGTTTGTCTCGTTCATAAAGGCGTCTATACCAACAAAAAGTGGTAAATTTTTACTATCTTTTAGTGCATCTAAGACCGCTCTTTCAAGTCCAGCTTGAGCGTAAAATACGTTTGTCATATAGTTTATGAAGACTTTTACTTTGTATGGATAGCCAGCCTTGTGGCTAGTGAGCGTTTCGTTTACCAGTGGCATAGAGATAGGATACCACGGCTGCTGTGCTGGATAGCCGCTGCCGCCAGCTGCCACTTTACGCTTAAACTCCGAGCTAGTTTCGTAGTATTTGCCAGATCTTGATAAATTTAGTCCATTTGGCTTATAAGCACCCTCAAAGCTCTCAAGGTCATATCTACCCTTTAAAAACTCGTGCGTGCCAGCACTTGCATTGACGTTGCCACCTTTGTAGCCGTAAGTGCCCATTAGCGTATTTAGACAAAGGATCGCGTAGGTAGTCATGCCAGCTTGCGTATGCATCATGCCGCCATGCACGTTTGTACTCACTTGTCTGCCATTTTTGGTGAAATTTTCACAAAGCCACAAAATATCATCTACGCTCACACCGCAAATTTTTGAGTACTCCTCTAAGCTGTGCTTGTAGGCTGACTCTTTTAAAAGCTGCATAGAACTCTTTACTTCGACCTTTTTGCCGTCTATTAAAATTTTGCCTTTGTAGTAGAGCTTAGCTGGCTCATTTACCTTGTAGCTTTGTATTTTGCCATCTTGCGAGCAGACCTGCCACTCGTTATTTATAAGTGCAAATTTGCCGTAGTCTTTGTGGCCTTTTTCGGTGATGACTAGGTGAGTGGCGTTACACCAATGTATCTCGCCTGCAAGTTTTGCTTGGTCTAAATTTGGCTGAATAAGGTAGTTTGTAGCGTATTTTTTATTTTCTATGATCCAGCGTATCATCGCCATGGCTAGAGCTGAGTCGGTGCCAGGCTTTATCGCTATCCAGCGGCCTTTGTCTGATGATGCGTATTTTACTGCGTTTGTAACGCTTGGATCGACTACCGCGTAGCTAAAGTCATCTCTCATGCCCCTTGTGTAAGAGAGCATTTTTGCTTGCTTTTGGAAAGGGTTGCTGGCGTTTGATGGCGAAGTACCCCAGTAGATGATAAATTTAGAATTTTCATAGTCTGGCTTAGTGTGTGCAAAGCCCTTTGCGTTGTGTGCGATCTTGCCACCGACCCTAAAGCCACCGCCGCAAATTCCGCCGTGTGAGTAGTGGTTTATAGTGCCAAATGACTTTTTGACAAAGCGATCAACGATGTCAGAGCGTCCGTCGTATAGGTAAAAGCTTAAAAATTGATTGCGTTTGGTGCCATATTCTGGGTTTTCGCTGTCGATTAGCTCGTCGCTATATATTGCTCTTAGCCCATCAACATGCCCCTCACCAAAGAGATCTCCGCCCTCCACTACCTCTTCTACTAGCTGCTCAAAGCTTATACTCTTCCACTTGCCCTCACCTCTTTTACCAACTCTTTTTAGTGGTGTTAGTATCCTTGCAGGCGAGTCTATCATCTCAGGCAATATCGCTCCTCTAGCACAAACTGTGGCTCGCTTTTCGTCTTCGCCACTTAGTGTTGTGGCAAGAAGTGCGTCGTTTATCGAGGTATCAAAATTTGCCCAGTGTAAATTTGCAAGTGGGTGGTATGGGTTGCCGCTACATCTTAAAACTCGGTCGTTTTTATCATCTACGTGAAGCCTTATACCACACTTCGTCGTACAGCCATGGCACATCGAAAAGATAACACTATGTCCATCACTAAGTGAAATTTTGCCGTCCTTTACGTTAAATTCTGGCTCGAGCGAGTTTGATTGTGGTTTATAGTCGTCCTTTTCGCCATCTGCTAGCACAGCGCTCGCAGTTACTGTTGAGAGCACGGCTGATCTTTTTAAAAATTCTCTTCTTTGCATTACTTATTTCCTTTTACTGCGCTATCTCTTCGCTCCAGCTGATAACCTTTTGATATCCGTTTTCAAGCTCGAGTTTCTTATCATTTTTAGCCAAAATTTCACTAACGCCATGGTAAAACACCTGTGGATTTGTATTTTTAGGACTATCGATGACCATAGTCTCATGTGTGGCTAGAAATTTTCTGATATTTGAGTTAGGATCGTTAAGATCTCCTATGATACGACTACCACCCACACAGCTCTCTACGCATGCTGGCAAGAGTCCTGCTCTTAGTCTATGGTCGCAAAATGTGCATTTATCAGCTTTATAGGTATGCAGGCTAAGATACCTTGCGTGATACGGACAGGCCTCCACGCAAAGCGCACAGCCTATACACTCTTTTGTGTCGATCTTTACGATGCCGTTGCTTCTTTGATGGCTTGCTCCTGTTGGACAAACATCAATACAGGCTGGATTGTTGCAGTGGTTGCAAAGTCTTGGGAGTGATGCTATGACTGCCATTTTGCCGCTTTTATCCTTTGCTTCATACTCTGAGACAATGGTTCTAAAAGCACCTGGCTGAACGTCATTTTCCATCATACAGCTCATAGTGCATGACTGACAGCCAACACATCTTGTAAGGTCTATCGCCATGCCGTAGCGAACGCCACTACCACTAAAGTCCTTTGGTGCTGCCTTTAGTGCGGTCGTAGCGAAAAATAATCCTGCAGCTGCAATGAAGCTGCGACGAGAATTTAGCCCTTGTTGCATATATTTCTCCTTTTCAAAAAAGTATTTCTTATTCTAACATAGTAAAAATTTTTTTTAAATTTTATTTTAGCTTTTTGCAAAATATATTAGAATTTGAGAATTTTTGTAGCACTTAAAGGGCAGAAATTTGGATAGTAAAATTTAGGTAAAAAGATAGAAATTTAACTTCTATCTTTTTAAATTTATACTTTGCGGTTTAGCATATAAAGGCGGACGACTTGCTCTGCTGTCATCTTTAAATTTCTAATAGCAATGTCTTTTCTCATCGCCTCTTCAAGACTAACTGGCTCATTTAATATACAAAAATAGGCATCAATTCCATTTTTATGGCAATCTTTGGCACATTTTTGCACGCTTCCAGCAAGTGCGATGACTGGCTTGTGGTGTCTTTTGGCAATCTTTGCCACGCCTGTTGGAGTCTTACCCATTGAGCTTTGAAAATCCATGCGACCTTCTCCTGTGATGACTAGATCAGCTTTTTTGATCTCATCCTCAAGTGCAATAGTCTGCGTGATGATCTCAATACCTGGTCTAAGTTTCGCTCCCAAAAATGCCACAAAGGCAAAGCCAAGTCCGCCGGCCGCACCAGCACCTTTTTGTGTGTGAAATTTGGTGCTATTTTTTTCTTTTACAAGGCTTGCAAAGTGTTTTAGTCCATCATCAAGCTCTTTTACCATGCGGCCATTTGCACCCTTTTGGGGAGCATAAACGTGAGCTGCTCCGTTTGTACCATAAAGTGGATTGTCCACGTCACAAGCTATCAAAAACTCGCATTCTTTTAGTTCTTTTGAGACATTCTCGTCCGAAAACTCACAAATTTTTGATAAATCCTCGCCTTTTCCTTCGAGCAAAACACCGTTTTCATCATAGAAATTAAACCCAAGTGCACTAAGCATACCTGTACCAGCATCATTTGTCGCACTTCCGCCAATGCCAATGATAAATTTTCTAGCACCCTTACTGATGGCATCTTTTATCATTTGTCCAAAGCCAAATGTGCTAGTTTTTAGTGGATTTCTCTCGTCTGGATTTATTAGTGTAAGACCTGAAGCGCTTGACATCTCAAGTATGGCAAGATCATCTTTAAGTGCATATCTCGCCAGAATTTCAGTACCAAGTGGATTTTTCACTATTGTATCTATAAATTTTGCACCAAGTGCATCAGCCATCGCTTCTACACTACCTTCACCGCCATCTGCGATGGGCTTTACTACTACTTCACAGTCGATCTCTTCTAGCCCTTCTTTTATGGCAAGGCCCGCTTCAAGCGAACTAAGCGAGCCTTTTAACGAATCAATCGCAACTAAAATTCTCATAAAAACACCAAAGATAATATGTAAACGCTAATCATACCAACGATACCCATTATAAACGTTATCGCTGTTTGTGTGCGATATCCTTGATCGGCAGTCATTTTGCTGAAATTTGTCACAACCCAGAAGTAGCTGTCGTTGGCGTGAGATACACACATCGCACCAGATGCTATCGCCATAACACAAAGAGCGGCTGAAATTTCAGTCGTAAAGCCAAGAGTTTGCATGAGTGAGTTATCAGCACTAAATGCACCCATGATAGATGCTGTTGTGATGATAGCCACAGTTGAGCTTCCTTGAGCGGTTTTTAACACGGCTGAGATGATGAATGGGAAGAAAATTCCTATAGCTTTTATAGTAGAGGCATTTTCTTTTATGAAATTTACAAATCCAGCTTCAGTGATAACGTTGCCCAAAACACCACCAGCTGCTGTGATGAAAAGTATAGGACCAGCAATCTTTAAAGATTCATTCGTGATATGGTCAAATTCTTTTATCTTTTTAGACTCGGCCAGTAAAAATACGCAAAAGATCACGCCAATAGCTAGGGCTATGATAGGGTTGCCTAAAAATAAAAGTACTTTTGGTAAAAAAGAAGCCTTATCAAGCATGCCTTGTTTTGCTAGTACATCAACTATCGAACCAATTGCCATAAAAATAATAGGCATGATAATAGGAGCTAAGCTTAAAAATCCGCTAGGTAGTGTTCCAAATTTCTTTAAAAGCTCTTCGTAGCTAGCCGATATCGTAGCGTCAGCCTCTTTGTCGCTTATTGTTACGCTTTTGCCAATACTCTTTGAAAAGAAATAGACAGCTAGTAAAACTGGGATAGAAACGACTGTTCCCATGATGATGACAAGGAGTAAATTTCCGCCAAGACCAAGTGTACCAGCTGCTGCTATTGGGCCTGGTGTTGGTGGGATGAAGACGTGAGATGCGTATAGACCACCACTAAGTGCGACTGACATCGCAACAGGACTTGCTGAAATTTTCTTATAAAGTGCTTCGCGAATAGAGTTTAAAACGACAAAACCGCTATCGCAAAATACCGGAATGCCGACAACCCAGCCCATTATAAGCATGGCAAGCTCTGGACGCTTTTGTCCGACTAGTTTTACGACCATGTCAGCTAGTTTTAAAGCAGCTCCTGTTTTTTCAAGCACAGTGCCGATGATCGTTCCAAAGATAATAACGATACCAATGCTCTTAAATGTGCCACTAAAGCCGACACCTATCATTGCTGGGATCTTGGATAGATCGATACCTGCAACGATTGCTAGCATCAAAGATATGCTCATAAGTGCTAAAAATGGATGCACTTTTAGCTTAGAGATCATAACGATCATAAGTATGATCGCGATAACAAAACATACGATCAAAGCAATTCCGCTCATGAAAAGCTCCTTTTGTTGAGAGATTATTGAAGACGATTTTAGCAAATTTTGCTTATATTTTTTCTAATATTTTAAGTTTTTTAATTAATTAAAATTTTTGACAAATTTGAGCAAAATTTATGATTATTTGCCCAAATTTAGTCATTTATATAGGATAAACTTTTTAAGTTTATTTCAAGATAACAAAACCAAGTCCAATCTTATCCGTGTGTCTATTGTAGTCTATCAAGCTCTCGCCGTATCCAGTAAAATACTGCAAATAGCCATAAACGCCGGTTGAAAATATTGGAAACATATATGAAATCTCAGCCGCACCTTTATTTGTTTTATCAAAATGTAAGTTGTTTCTTAGCATAAGGCTAAATATGTGATCATTGAGATTGTAACTAAGTCTTACATCGCCACGTCCGATATATTTTAGGATGTCTTTATTGTCACCCTTGTCACCGATCACTACCCAAGCTCTTGGCGAGATATTAAGCTTGCCGTAAACAAAATCACTTTGCACATAGGCTCTATTCCAGCTTCTTGATTTTTTGCCATCTCGTCCATTTGACTCATGCAAAAGTCCAAATTTTAGGTTTTGAATGCCGATTTTCTCTAGATATTTTGGCGAGGCAAAATTTAAGTAAATTTCTGGCTGGTAGTTTGTCTCGCGAAATGGTGCTGAAGCCCTTGTGATCTGCCACCAAGAAGTCTGCGTATAGGCCGCTACTAGGCTCTCTCTAAAACCAAAAACATCGTAAAATAGCGGCTTTGCAAGGCTTATTTGAAATTTTGTTTCAACACTCTTTCGCCCATCATTTGGCACATTTTTAGCATAAGTTGCTGGCAAAAGGTAGTTAAATTTATAAAGCTCGATACCAAGAGCATTTTGTAAAGTTTTGCCACTTTTGTCGCCACTTAAAACTCCTGCTTGCTTTAACTTGCCATCTTTTGGTATGGGCTCACTATCTTGAGTGGTTTGTGGGTTGTCTAACTCTTTTAAAGAGTTTGCGGCCAAATCTTTATAAATTTGTATTGCAGCCTTTGTATCGCCACTTTGCTCTAGCTCTTGTGCCCTTTGAAAATCATCCAGCCTGCTTGCCATCAAGAGGCTAAAGCTAAGGCTTAAAAATAATAGAAATTTACTCATGGTCTAATCTCCCCTTTTGGATTTCATTTGCTATTTCATACTCTTGTGGAAAATTTACGTTAAAAAACTGATCTTTGTTACTAAAATTTACGATTTTGCACTCGCAACTTTTTCTTAAAAGTCCTATTTTGTGTTCATTTTTTAAATAAAACTCATGAGCCAAGGTAGCTAATCTTGGGCTAAAAAATCCACAAAGTGAGTGAATATGCTCATCGTCGCCAGCTATAACCATGTCAAATTTATCTTTAAATTTAGCTAGCTCTTTAAGGCTAGAAAGATCAAAAAATGGCATATCGGCTGGAATTATAAAGACACTGTGATCAAAATTTTTAAGTACAGAATAAAGTGCAAGCATAGGAGAATAGCTACCAGTGCTCTCATCTTTTATGAGATTTAGCGGTGGGCTAAATTTCTCAAATTTAGAGCTTACGTAAACCTCGTCAAAGACCTTGCTAAATTTAGCGACCTGGTAGTGTGTGAGCGTATCAAAGCCACCAAATGGCAAAAGAGTTTTATCTTTTCCCATGCGCGAGCTCTTGCCACCTGCTAAAATGACGCAAGTTTGCATTGATGTCCTTTTAATTTTATAAAATTACAAAAGTATAACCAAAATTTCTGCATGGTGGTTTTAAATTTGCAAACAAAGAGTGATCATCTATCTTTTAAAAATTTTCCACAGCAAGCTAATAATTTAGCAATAGGAGAGATATTTTTTACTCCAGAGCCTGAGTCTATAAAAAGAGATTTTCTAGGACGTCAAATACTTGGTAATATTGCAGTTTTTATCGATAAATTTTTAGGAGAAAATATAAGTGAAAGAAATTTACAAATTTTAGGCTAGCTTGGTATGTATTTTTCATATATTCCACAAATAATGGGCAGCCTTGACGGCAATAAAAAGCCATTTATTCAGGCTTTAGCCACAGAGCTAAGTCGCACTAACTCCAAGCTCCTTATACTAAAAATAACCGATAAATTTGCAAAACAGCCAAATTTATCGGTTAATAAATTTAAATTACCAATTAGCTAGCTCTTTTCTTATTTTAAAATTTAGTGGCAAGATTTTAAGATAGATTTGGATGTTGTGACGAAATTTTCAGAAGGAATTTCACCAAATTTTGTCACATATATAGGGCAAAGTATCGTGAGATGGGTTTAATGGCTTTGCTCCCCTTTCGGTCGCAACTGCAAGCAGAAGTGACGTAAAAATTTAGTAAAGATAAGACAATTTAGTCTATCAAGCTAAATTTCTACTAGCTCCGTTAAAAACGCTCACGAGACGAGCCGCTAATTTCTAAAGATCACGCGGATCGGCGATTTTACCTGCTATCGCGCTCGCTGCCACAACTGCCGAGTTAGCCAGATAAATTTCACTCGTTCTATCGCCCATACGACCGACAAAGTTTCTATTTGTCGTTGAGATACAGCGCTCATTTGCACCCAAAATTCCCATATATCCGCCAAGGCAAGCACCACAAGTTGGGTTGCTTACAACCGCACCTGCTTCGATGAAAATGTCGATAAGCCCCTCTTTTTCAGCAGCTCTTGCGATCTTTTGCGTCGCTGGAGTGATGATAAGCCTTGTTTTGCGAGCTACTTTTTTGCCTTTTAGGATCTGCGCTGCGATGCGAAGGTCACTTAGGCGGCCATTTGTGCAAGAGCCAATAAACGCTTGATCTACGCTAAGATCATCTTTTACAGCTTCTCTTACGCTCTTGCCGTTGCTTGGCAAAAATGGATATGCGATGACCGGATCTAGATTTGTAACATCTATCTCTAAAATTTTGTCGTATTTTGCACCTTCGTCTGAGTAGAAGAATTTTGGTTTATCACGCAAATTTTTATCTTTTAAAAACTCTTTTGTGATCTCGTCAACCGCGATGATACCGCTTTTACCACCAGCTTCGATCGCCATGTTACACATAGAAAATCTATCATCCATGCTAAGGCCCTCTATCACCTCGCCGCAAAACTCAAGTGACTTATAAAGTGCACCATCAACGCCTATTTGACGGATGATCTCTAGGATGAGGTCCTTGCCGTAGACGTGTCTGTCAAGCTTGCCTTTAAATACGACCTTGATGCTCTCAGGCACTTTAAACCAGTTTTTGCCAGTGATCATAGCGTAGGCTAGGTCAGTGCTACCCATGCCGGTGCTAAACGCCCCAAGAGCGCCATGTGTACAGGTGTGGCTATCAGCTCCTATGATGACGTCGCCTGGGATGACTAGCCCTTTTTCAGGCAAAAGCGCATGCTCGATACCCATATCTTTTTCGTCAAAATAGTTTTTAAGGTCGTGTTTGTAGGCAAATTCACGTGAAATTTTGGCTTGATTTGCGCTTAGGATGTCCTTTGTCGGGATGTAGTGGTCCATAACGATAGCAAAGCCATCCGGATTGGCTAGTTTTTTAGCGCCACTTCGCTCAAACTGCTTGATCGAAATAGGCGTCGTGATGTCATTACCTATGATCATATCGATCTTACTCTCGATGATCTCTCCTGCGCTTACTGCCTTGCCAACGTGATCTGAAAATATTTTCTCTGTGATAGTTTGTTTCATAAATTTCCTTTAAATTTTGGACGATTTTAACAAAAATAGCTAAATTTAAAGGAATTTTACTAAGCTAAAAGGCTTAGTAAAATTTATCAGTTACAGTCCAATTTGATCACGGCAGGTGATGAAGTACTTGTTAAAACATTTTTGCAACATTTCTGATATAATCTTTAGCATGAAGTACGCACATTTAGTTCAAATAGCAAGTTATTTATCAAATTTTACAAAGATAAACCAAGCAAAACGCATTAATGATATGGCTATTTTGATCGAATTTAATGGCGAAAAGATCATTTTTGACCTAAATAAATCAAACTCTGCAATTTATAAAGATGATGAGCAAAAAGAGGCAAAAATTTATCAAGCGCCTTTTGATAATGTACTAAAAAAGCGCTTTAACGCTTCACATATAAAAAGCGTTGAGTGCCTAAAAAACAATAGAATTTTAAAATTTATTTGCACGCAAAGTGGCTCATATAAAAGTGAAAATTTTATCCTCTATCTTGAATTTACTGGCCGCTTTACAAATGCTGTGATAACTGACGAAAACAACGTGATAATCGAGGCACTAAGACATATCGATAATAGCTACCGAAAAATAGAAACTGGAGAAATTTTAAAAGAGCTACCAACTATCGAGATAAAAGAAAAGCCGTGCGAGCAAATAACGGACTTTGAGGCGTTTTTTAAAAGCGAAGCGGCTAGAGTAAATGAGTCCAGGATAGCCGCGCTAAAAGAGGCAAAGCTCGCAAGCGTGCAAAAAAAGATAGATAGCATGAGTGAAATTTTAAACTCGCTTGAAGACAAAGATGAGCTGATAAAAAAGAGCGAGGAAGCTTCGAATTTAGGATCGCTTTTGCTTGCCAATTTGGGAAATTTTAAGGGCTATGAGAGGGAAATTTGTCTAAAAGATTTTGATGGCAACGAGATAAAATTAACTCTTAGCGATACACCAAAAAATAGTGCAAATGAGTTTTACACAAGATCAAAAAAATTTCGTGCAAAAGCCATTGGTGTAGATATAGAAAAGAGAAATTTGAAAGAAAAAATAGAGTTTTTTGAAGGCTTAAAGTCTCTCTTAAAAGAAGCGAGTAGTTTTTATGAACTTGAAATTTTAAGCCCAAAAAACAAGGCAAAACAAAGAGAACGCCACGTAAAAGATGTGAGCGAAAATGCTGAAATTTTTTACGTTAGAGAGTTTAAAATACTAGTTGGTAGAAACGAAAAAGGCAATATAAATTTGCTTGACCTTGCCAAAAAAGACGATATATGGTTACATCTAAAGGATAGCCCAAGCGCCCATGTCATCATCAAGACAAACAAGAGTAGGGTGCCTGAAGATGTGCTAGAAATGGCAGCTAAATTCTGCGTGGAATTTAGTGTAAAGGGAGCTGGCAGGTACGAGGTAGACTACACTAAGCGTGAAAATTTAAAACGTGAAAACGGTGCAAATGTCACCTATACGAACTATAAAACTATCATCATAAATAAAGGCTAAAAAATGGCTGTAACACCTTTAGGAAATAGTAACTTTATAAACCAAAATGCCCCAGTGGTATCTCAAGTGCATGCAAATCAACAAGCCAGATTTGACATGCAGTCTTTAATGGCAGCCGAGCTTGCCACACAGCAAAGTGAAGAGATAAAAGAGGTGCGTCCGATGGAAGAGTCTTATAAAATAGACCCCGAAAAGGAACATGAACGCCAAAAAAGCGAAGAAGAAGCAAGTGGGTTTGAAAGCAAGGAAGAAAATAAAAACATAAGTGAAAATGTAGAAAATGAAGATAATAGCGATGAAAGTGAAGTTAGTGAGCATCACATACTAGACATATCGATATAATCTGGCTCACTAAACGCCAATATGTATCAAAATATTCATAGCAACGCTAATTTTAAAATTTAAGTAGATAAGCGTGGGTCATCATTATGAGAGTGATGCTAAATTTGCGAGTAAAAATTTATAAATTTCTGCCAAACAAGATACCAAGATAGCTTGCAAGCAAGCAGAGGCTAAGGTTTAAAAAGATATTTAAAAAGCCCTTTACTAGTTCGCCCTCGATTAAAAATTTCATGCTATCAAGACTAAAACTAGAAAATGTAGTAAATCCACCAAGTATACCAACAACGAGAAATACCCTCACGCTTTGGTTTAAATTTAAGCAAAATAAAACGCCGATAATGAAACTACCAAGCACATTTACGCCAAGCGTGGTTAGTGGGAAATGGCTAAATTTTAGGAGCTCGCCAGCCAAAAACCTAAAACCAGCTCCAATGAAACCTCCAACCCCTGCAAGGAAAAAATTTGTAAACATTAGATATCTAGTGGCAAATGCTAGCAAAGTCAAATCCACGCCTTTTAAGCTCTTCTATGTCTTTGCTTGCCATCTCGCCTTTTGCTGTCAAATAGTCACCAATGACGATCGCATCTGCGCCATTTTCAAAGATCTCGTATTGTCTATCTCCTAAAATTTTCTCTCTGCCACCAGCTATCATGACTCTAGTTTCTGGAAGAGCGCTTTTGGTGTCACGTACGATCTTTAGGGCTTCATCCACACTAAGAGGGGGCAGATCAAGACTTAGAGATTCATTTTTTATGAAAAAATTTATCGGCGATGAAAATGGTTCAAGCTCTTTTAGACTAGCTCTAAAGCTCACTCTATCGGACTCACTCTCACCAATGCCATAAATTCCACCAGTGCAAAGCATAAGACCTGCTCTTTTTGCATCTAAATTTGTCTGATATCTCTCGTCCCAAGTGTGTGTTTTACAAATTTTTGGGAAAAATTCTCGGCTAGTTTCAAGGTTGTGGTTGTAGCTAAAAACTCCAGCTTTTTTGAGCTCACAAAGTTGCTCGTAAGTCGCCATGCCGTTACATGCGATAAGCATCAAATTTGGCACTTCTTTTCTCACGGCTCTTGCTAAAGATGCGATGTAGTCAGTCTTTTTATCATTTAGCCTAGCACCACTCGTGACTAAACAAAATCCAAGAGCGTGGTTTTTATAAGCCATTTTAGCCTCGTCCACCACCTGCTGCACGCTTTTTTCTTTAAATTTCGTTATATCAGCGCCAGCTTTGGCACTTTGCGTGCAATAAGCGCAGTCCTCACCGCAATTTCCTTGAGTCACCGAGCATATCGCACAGAGCATAATTGTTTTCATATTTCATCCTTTTTTGGCGTATTATAACTTTGATAGGTTTAAATTTTGAGTAGATAAGCAAGTAAAATTTTCTTTTTGGTTAAGTAGATTTCAAATTAGTAAACAATCAGAAATTTATAATGGAATGGATTTGTTTTGTCTGTGTATAAAATTTACGAACCACCAATCCAAAATAATTAAAAACAGATTTTATAAATAAAAAGTCAAATCCAAACCAAAATGGCTCAAATTCGACTATAAATTTTTTAGTTTTCAGCGACTAACGTCTTTTTCTTACACTTTGTGCACTCGACAAATGTACCTTTTTTAAGCTCTTTTTTGATCATATCTCCGCCACATTCGTCGCATTTTTGAGCCACTGGCTCGTAGTTTGAGATGAAGTCGCATTTTGGATAGTTGGCACATCCATAAAATTTACCGCGCCTGCTAAATCTCTCCACGATCTCGCCGCCACACTTTGGACATGGTACGTCAAGCTTTTTAAGCTCACGTTTTGGCTTTGAAGTAGCAGAAGTGCTAGACTCGGCACTTTTCTCGTTATCTTTTGCAATATTTCTTGAATATTTGCATTTTGGAAAATTTGAACAAGCAATAAATTCGCCGTATCTACCTTTTCTAAGCAATAGCTCGCTTCCGCAATCTGGGCACTTCTCTCCGATCGGAGTGGCTGTTTTTAGGCTTTTTATGCCAGTTTTGCCAGCGCTTATTTTCTCCATAAATGGATAGTAAAAGTCGCTTAGCACCTTTTGCCAGTCAGCCTTATCAAGTGCGATCTCGTCGAGCTTCTCTTCGAGATGAGAGGTAAATTCGCTATCGACGATATTGCTAAAGTGCTCTTCTAAAACACCTATCATGCTAAATGCGATCTCGTTTGGTATGAGCTGCTTTTTCTCGATCCTGACGTAGTCTCTTGATGTTAGTAGCGATATAGTTGGCGCATATGTACTTGGGCGACCGATGCCTAGACTTTCTAGTTTTTTAACAAGGCCAGCTTCAGAGTAGCGAGATGGTGGCTCGGTAAAATTTTGCGTGCTTTTAATGCTTTGTAGGCTCATCTCATCGCCTTTTTTTAAATTTGGCAAAATTTTATCTTTATCAAGCTCGCCATAAACCTTATAAAATCCGTCAAATAGCACCTTTCTGCCGCTTATCTTAAACTCGCCTTTTTCGCTTGCAACGTAGACATTTTGTGTTTGGCTAACACAAGCACTCATTTGACAAGCTAAAAATCTATTATAGATGAGAGTGTAAAGCTTTAGCGCATCTTTTTCTAAAAATTTAGCAGCGATCTGCGGCGTAAAGCTTAAATTTGTAGGACGTATCGCCTCGTGAGCCTCCTGTGCGGCCTTTGAGCTTGTCGTGTAGCTTATAGCTTTGGCTGGCAGATACTCTTTACCGTAGTTTTCTAAGATATGCTCTCTAGCGGCTGTGACGGCTTCTTTGGCTAAATTTAAACTGTCCGTTCTCATGTAGGTGATCGCACCCATGAAACCATCGTGAGTTTGTACACCTTCATAGAGGCTTTGAGCGATCATCATTGTCTTTTTAGGGCTAAAGCCAAGGCGGTTACTCGCGCTTTGCTGAAGGGTAGAGGTCATAAATGGCGGGCTTGGCTGGATCTTTCTATCCTTGCTCTCGATCTCACTGACGCTAAATTTCTCATTTTGTAAATTCTCTATAATGTATTTTGCGCGGTCTGGATTTTGGATAGTGAGCTTTTCGATCTTTTGATTTTCAAATTTAACCAGCTCAGCGTCTAGATCTTTTTTAAAAAATGTATCGATTGTGTAGTATTCAACTGGCTTAAATGCCTGAATTTCACGCTCGCGGTCGACTATTATTTTTAGGGCTGCACTTTGCACACGGCCAGCGCTTAAGCCTTTTTGTATCTTTAAACTTAAAAGCGGACTTAACTTGTAGCCAACTATGCGGTCAAGTAGGCGCCTTGTTTGCTGGGCATTGACGCTATTCATATCGACACGCCTTGGGCTTTTTAGGGCGTTTTGTATAGCGCTTTTGGTGATCTCGTGAAAAACGATGCGAGGCAGGCTAGTTGGCTCTTTGCCGATAGCGTTTGCGATGTGGAATGCTATGGCCTCACCCTCTCTATCCTCATCGGTCGCTAGGTAAATTTCATCAGCACCTTTGGCGAGCTCTTTTATCTCTTTTACGATGGCTGAGTGATCACTGCTAATACGATACTCTGGGGTAAATTTATCATCTTCTATCTTGATGCCAAAGCTAGTTTTTGGCAGGTCTCTGATGTGGCCTTTTGAGGCAATGACGTTGTAGCTTTTGTCTAGGAAATTTTTGATGGTCTTTGCTTTTGCGGGGGATTCCACGATGATTAAGCTTTTCATTATATATAGCCTTTAATTTTTTTGGCGTAATTGTAGCAAAAATAATTTTTAAAGTATCAAGGCATAAAAATCAAGTCCACGATCTATCTTTTAAAAATTTTTCATTCATACCTATAAAGTTTTTTAAAAAATTCACGATATAGTTTTTGTGCGACAAGAAGTCGTAACTAAAAATTAAAAGGATTTACAATGAGTTTTCGTATTAACACAAACGTAAACGCACTTAACACACACGCTAACGCAGTTAGCAACAACACTGATCTATCTAAGTCACTTAACAAACTTAGTTCAGGTCTTAGAATTCAAACAGCTGCAGACGATGCTTCAGGTCTATCTATTGCAGATAGTTTAAGAAGTCAAGCTTCAGCTCTAGGTCAAGCTATTGCAAACGGTAATGATGCTATTGGTATCATTCAAGTTGCCGATAAAGCTATGGACGAGCAGCTAAAAATTCTTGATACTATCAAGACAAAAGCTACTCAATCAGCTCAAGACGGCCAAACAACTCAATCACGCCAAGCATTGCAAGCTGATATCGTTCGTCTAATGGAAGAGCTTGACAATATCGGTAACACTACTTCATTTAACGGTCAGCAACTACTAAACGGAACATTCTCTAATAAAGAGTTCCAAATAGGTGCTTATTCAAACCAAACTGTTAAAGCAAGTATTGGTGCGACTACGTCTGATAAGATAGGCCTTACACGTTTTGAGAGCTCAAGATTACTTACAGCTATGGGTACAGTAAATCTTAAATTCCTAAACGTTGATGGTGTAAATGATGTTGGTGTTACAGCTGCTACTATCTCAACAGGTATCGGTAAAGGCCTTGGTGCTCTAGCTGAGAATATCAACAAAGTTGCCGATAGAACTGGTGTTAGAGCTACAGCTGACGTTACTTGGAAAGCTAGTGCTGCTATTGCTGGTGGTTTAATTCAGTCTTTAACAATCAACGGCGTTAAAATCGGAGATCTAGATGTTAAAGCAAACGATTCAAACGGTGCACTTGTAAATGCTATCAACTCTGTTAAAGATCAAACTGGCGTTGAGGCTTCTGTTGATGCTGAAACAGGTAAAATGGTCCTAACAAGCCGTGATGGTCGTGCTATTGTTGCAACTGGTAAAGATATCTCAAATGGTCTTGGTGGCAAGGGTACACCAGGTGCTGGTACATCTTTAACAGCTGGCTTTGTAGGTAGACTAAACTTAGTTCGCCTTGATGGTAGAGATATCAAACTAAATGGTGGTGGCGCTACTAAACTATCAATAGCGTTCTCTGCTAATGGTGGAGCTCAACAATCAGTATCTCTAAGAGATATAAGAGGACAAATAGATAAAAACCTAGCAACAGCTATGGGCTTCCAAAGAATGAGTGCTGCTTTAGCAGTAAATCAATCAGCGGGTGTTATGACACTTCGTGGTGCGATGGCTGTTATGAGTATCGCTGAGTCTGCTCAAAAAACACTAGATCAAGTTCGTTCAGACCTTGGTTCGGTTCAAAACCAACTTCAAGCTACAGTTAATAACATTACTGTAACTCAAGTTAACGTAAAATCAGCAGAGTCTCAAATCAGAGACGTTGACTTTGCTAGCGAGTCTGCTAACTTCTCAAAACATAACATCCTAGCTCAGTCAGGTGCTTATGCTATGAGTCAAGCAAACAGCGTACAACAAAACGTAATGAAGCTACTACAGTAGTTAATTAAGGTTTTTTAAGTAGAGGCTTTGTTGCAGTACAAAGCCTTAAGAGTGTTAATGCTTTTACAATACGCAAACCCACACCCCAAAGCCTAGCTTTGGGGTTTTATACTTTTACAATCAATAAAATATCTTAAGCTTTGTATATAAGATTTTAAAATACTCACGCTAAATTTGCTGCTTAAAGCCTTAGTGGTAAACTAAGGCTTTAAATTATAAACTAAATCCATCATCAACTACGATATTTTGTCCATTTACATATTTTGATACGTCGCTTAATAAATAAATCAAAGCACCGCAAATATCATTTGCATTAAGCATTCCTTTCATACCGCATCTTTTTTTATATTGGCTTAAAAATGGCTCAGGCTGCCCATCCAAAATTCCTCCAGGACTTATAGCGTTTACGCGGATATTGTCTTTTTTAAACATCTTTGCCATGTATTTTGTCATGCCAAGAAGGCCATGTTTTACTACTGTATATTCGACAGGAGAGTGCATATTCGTACCTTCGTAAGTCTCAAAAGCAGGCGCTCCGATACCTTGTATAGATGAGATATTTATGATGTTGCCGTAACCTTGCTCTAAAAAGTATTTTATAAAATTTTGTGAGATATTAAAGTATCCACCAAGGTGTAAATTTAAAAAGGCATTGAAATCATTCATGTCAATATCAAAAAATTTCTTACCAAAATTTTTGTTTTTTGGATAGGCATTATTTATCAGTGCATCTATGCGACCATATTTTGAGTATAAAAAATTTATGGCTTCATTAACAGAATTTACGTCACTGATATCAATTTGTAAAACTTCGATCCTTGCATCTTTATTTGAGCTCACTATCTCGTCTTTTAGTAAATTTGCTCTTTTTGTATCTACCTCTGCTATCACACCAATGCCATTTTGATTAACGATGGCTTTTATAAAAGCACTTCCTATCCTGCCAGCCCCTCCGGTTACCACTATGACTTTATCTGTTAGCATTTTTTTCCTTCATTAAAAACTCTACAAATTTAAAATCTAGTTCACAATCTATATCGATTGATCTGTCTTCACTCATCACATAAAGCCCAGTTTTTGGCAAAAACAATGTATCGTTATTTAGCAAGGCTTCACGTTTCCAGACATAGATAGAAGCGTTCATATCATATGTTTTTGGTGCGTCTTGGCGTCTTACAATGGCTTTTGCTAAAGTTTTTGCAAGTCCCACATGTCCGTCAGGATAAATTTCAACTAGGTTAAAATATGGACTTCTTCTACTTGGCATCGCAGTTATTAGGTTGTCATTTTCATCGCCCAGAAACTGCTTGTAAGCATTTATGATATCGCTTACATCACGAAGTGGAGCTGTCGCATCAAGATCAACTTCATAATCAAATCTTTGTGCGTAATGTTGTTCGCTTTTTAAAAAAGCATCTTTTATCACATCAAGCTTTCCAGCTGTATCGCTGGCCATAGCAGCATCTCTTTTAAAAAAGACTTCTGCTCCGTATTTTACTGCTGTTTCTGCGATCAAATCGCTATCGGTACTAACAACTATATGTTCAAATAAATTTGACGCCCTGGCTTGCTCTATGGTGTAAGCAATAAGTGGTTTTCCACAAAGCTCACGTACATTTTTCCCTTTTACGCCCTTACTACCGCCTCTTGCACATATTGTACATAAAACATTACTCATTATTTTGCCTTTGAATTTGATCTATTGCACCCATTGTGTCTTGTCCTTCGCTAAAGTGGCAGATATATCTTTGTTCGCCTAAGACATCTTTATGCATAGCTAAAAACATCTCGTTTCTTGCTAAATTTGACATATTAAAAATTTGCTTTTTGTCACCTTGTTTTATGAGAGTGCCTTTTATAAAATCAAGCTCGTAGGTGGAGGCTTCGCACTCCACTCGCACGTTTCTATGCGTCATATGGCTTAGATAATCAATGCTTATATTAGCTACTACATTTTTGTTTGTTTTACCAAAAATCAAACATAAATCATCACTTGTTATCTGTAAATCTGAGATTTTACCTTGAAAGCTTTGTATACTTTTAAATTTACCACATATCCATGTGACATAGTCGATTTCATGGCTAAGATCGAGCAAAACTCCACCACCTTTTTCTCTGCTAGCACTATAACATTTTGTATAGTCTCCATTTCTCCAGCTTGGTAGATACTGACCACAACTAGCATTTATGTATAAAATTTTCTCACCATTTAAAAGCTCTTTTAGTTTTTGTAAAAGTGGATGAAATCTAAGAACGTAGCCTACAAAAATTTTGTTGTTTTTTGGCGTAAAATCATAAAATTTCTCAAACAAAGGCTTTTCGCAAAGTATTATTTTATCTTTTACTTTCTCGTCTAAAAATTTTAAATTTTGTAGGTGTAAAAATGTGGGAGTTGCTATGACAAAATAATCAAATTCATCTAAATTTGGCACATCTTCTAGACTTTTATAGCAAGCCTTCCCAGTAATGTCTTGGCTGGTAACAAGGCAAATCTTGTCTATCTGTAGTAAAGTTTCTAATACTTCACAATGTCTTTTGCCAATCGAGCCATAGCCTAAGATAAGGGCTTTCATCTAAAATGCCTCATCAAAATATTTTTGCATATTCTTCATTTGCTCTTTGATATTCTTCCATGCGTCCGATATCGATCCAGTACTCATGTATAGGAAACGAGATGACGTTTTTTCCTTTGCTTATCACTTTTTCAAAAAGAGTCGGCATATCGTAAAACTCATCTTGTGGTATCAAGTCTAAAATTTCAGGTGAGAGCATATATATTCCAGCACTTACAAAAAATTTCTGCACTGGTTTTTCTGAGATCTCTATTATCTTGTTGTCGTTCATTTTCACAACACCATAAGGCACTTCGTAATCGTACTCTCTTACACACATTGTAGCTGTCGCTTTATTTAGTGTGTGATAGTTAAAAATATGCTCGAAATTTACATTTGTAAGAAGATCGCCGTTCATTACAAAAAATGGCTCACTTGGACGCTCTTTTAGTAGGCTAAGTGCTCCTGCTGTACCCATCCTTTTTTGCTCTAAAACGTAGTCAATATTTACTCCAAATTCTTTGCCGTTACCAAAATAGTCCTTGATGATACTTGCATTAAAATTTACGCACATCGTGATATTTACAAAGCCATACTCTGCAAATTTTTCAACTATCGTCTGAAGGATCGGCTTGTTTCCAACTTTTAGCATAGGCTTTGGAGTATCTTGCGTAAGCGGCCTAAGCCTTGTGCCAAGACCTCCCACCATTAAAATGACTCTATTTGTCTTGCTGGCCGGTTTTATAATATCTTCGATATCTTCTATGCCAACTAATTTTCCAAGTTCGTCTATTAGTGGAATTTTGTGAAGTTTTTTGGCAAGAGCTATTTTTAGTATTGACTCCTTTGTATCACCGACATTTGCAGTGCTTGGGCTTTTATGTACTATAAGATTTATATTGCTGTTTAGATCAAGTCCATTTAGTAGTCCACGCCTGATATCTCCATCTGTTACTGTGCCTACAAGGCTATCATTTTCATCAACAACGATTGCTATTTGAAGTCCACCGTTATTTATAGTTTGTAAAGCATCTTTTATAGTCGAGTTTATGCTTAGCTTTATATCGTTTACTATTCTCATTTTAAACCCATGTCATAAAATTTCTTTTTCAAAATATCATCAAGCTCTATCTCTTTTAAAATTTTTAGCATTTTTTTACTTGGACTACCACCATCGTATGGATTGATTGTGTCTCGTAAAATTTGCTCAAATTCCTTCGAATATGCTTTTGTTATAGCCGCTAAAATTTCATCTTTCATAGGCCTAGCATCTATAACGCTAATGGCTTTAGTGCGTCCTTTTTGGCGGTCGCCTATGTTGATGGTTGTTTTTTTAAAGCTTGGAACCTCCAAGAGGCCACTTGAGCTATTTCCTAGGACAATATCAACAAATTTTATCGCACTTAGATATCTCAGCTGCCCAAGTGAAGCAAACGCCACAGCTTTTTGTGAATTTTTACTAATATACTCATCTATCATTTTATTTATCACATCACTATCTATGTCGCTATTTGCTTTTGTAAAGATAAAATTTGTATCTTTTAACTCATCTATTGCTTTTAAAAGCTCGCTAAATTGCTTTTTTGCACTGCTATTTTCAAGCGTTACCGGATGAAATGTGATTAGTATATTTTTTTTAGCAAGCTTGAAATTTATTGATTTTTCAAACTCATCTTTATTTAGTAAATTTAGCTTTTTTATATTTTCAATGCCAGGCCCACCTACATTAAAAACTCTGCTAGGCTCTTCTCCTAGCTGGATTATGCGGTTTGCATACTCTCTTGTAGCTGCAAAATGAATATGGCTCATCTTTGTTATGCTATGTCTAAAGGCCTCGTCAAATGTCCCTTGGGTAGTTTCTCCACCATGTATGTGTGCTATTGGGATCTGCATGATGCTAGCCACGCCTGCTACGCCAAATATCTCGTATCTATCTCCAAGAAGTACCAATATATCTGGCTTAAGTTCGCTAAAAGCTGGGGCAAATTTCTCATAAACCTTTGCCATCTCAGTGCATATATCAAGCTTTGAGTGCGAATAGCCTAAAATTTCTATCTTTTTATCTATCTTGAATTCTTTTTCGATCTCTTTGTATGTGAGTCCAAACTCAGGACTTAGATGCAT
The DNA here is from genome assembly GCF_052169515.1 of Campylobacter sp. GTDB lineage: Bacteria > Campylobacterota > Campylobacteria > Campylobacterales > Campylobacteraceae > Campylobacter_A. The sequence goes on along the minus strand of NZ_JBQNCH010000014.1, from coordinate 14,964 downwards.
GCCGGTGGCAATTATTTGAAGCTCTAGTTTGCTATCCGCTTTTATTTCTTTTAAAAGCCAGTAAAGCAGACCATACTCCGCTCTAGTGCTTGTTACTACACAAATTTTTCTCATATCAGATCATCTTGCTTGTAATCTTTTTGTGAAATTTGTCCGATCACCTCATCCCACCTCATGGGATTTATACCATCTCCTGGGCGTTTTACGCAGATATTTTGCTCGCTAAAAATTTCACCCTTTTTTATATCACACTTTGCCACGATCGACTTTCTAGCGATTTTGATGTTTTCACTTTCACTTTTACTAAAATGCTTTAACCCATCACCAAGTGCTAGTTCTATATTTCTAATTGCTCTGACCATCGCTACTAGCTCATCTGGCTCAAGGCTCGCCTTATGATCAGGTCCAGGCATGCTCTTATCAAGCGTAAAGTGCTTTTCTATGATCTTTGCACCCATGGCAACCGCTGCGATATCGACCTCAACGCCAAGCGTATGATCGCTATATCCGACCTCAAGACCGAAGGCATTTTTAAGAGTTATCATCGCCTTTAAATTTACATCCTCCATTGGCGTTGGATACTGCGTATTTGCATGAAGAAGGCTTATGTTTTCACGTTTCGTGCCACTTTTTATAAGTACTTCTATCGCAGATTCCACCTCGCCTAAATTTGCCATGCCGGTTGAGAGAATGATCTTTTTATTAAGCCCACCTATCTGCCTAAGATAAGGTAAATTTGTTATCTCGCCACTTGGGATCTTAAATGTACTAAGCCCAAGCTCATCAAGTAACTTAATACTATCACTATCAAAAGGAGTTGAAAGAAATGTGATATTTTTTTGTTTGCAGTAGGCAATGAGCTCCTTGTGTATATTTTCATTTAGCTCGAGCTTTTTTATCATATCAAACTGACTCTCGTTTTTATCGGTAGTTTCTTTTTGATAGCTAGCCTTTTGCGCATTTTTTGAAACAAGATTTTGAGCTTTAAAGGTCTGAAATTTCACTGCATCAGCGCCAGCGCTGGCTGCTACATCGATCAGTTTTTTGGCTAAATTTATATCACCGTTGTGGTTAACTCCGGCTTCAGCTATGATAAAAACCTTATTTGACATCAAACCTATCTCCTACCTTAATCTTTCCATAGTACTCGTATTCTACAACTTTTACGAAACTATCTTGCGTTTTTACCAAAAAAGTATCACCGTCTTTACACAAAATTGCACCAGGAATACATTTGTATAGCGGCGCGTCTTTTATAAATTCTACTTTATTTATTTTCATTTCTTTACCATTTAAAAATGCCCTTGCTACTATGGCCGGACAACAAATGGCACGTACAAAATTAAATACTTCTCTACTTGTTTGGTTAAAATTTAAATTTTCATCGCCTTCTATACGTCTTGAACAGTAAAATCCAACATCTTCTTGTTTTTTGGACTCTACCTTTCCATTTTTAAATAAACATATGGCTTCGTATAGTATATTTGCACACTCGCTGTGCGCCTTTGTCAGTATGCTTTTGTAGTCATCATTGTCTGTTATGTCAAAACATTTTTGTAAGATTATGTCACCGGTATCTATACCAGTATCCATATAATGTACAGTTATTCCGAATTCTTTTTCGTCATTTATCAAAGCCCAGTTTAGGATGTTTCTGCCTCGATAAAACGGTAATTTACCTGCGTGGCAATTGATAGTTTTATATTTTGGTAAATTTATGATCTTGGATTTAAAAATTTGATTAAAAGACATTGACACGAACAAATCGCAATCATATTGTTTAATTTTGTCAATAAACTCATCAGAATTTATATCTTTATGCTTTAAATAGTCAATTTTAAATTCGTTTGCATAGTTTAGAAGTTTTTCATCATTTGAATCATATCTAGCACAGATAAATTTTATCTCTATATTTTTGTCTTTAATAAGCTTATCAAATGCGTTATGGCTCCAAATACCATCTGCAAAATAACCTATCTTTAGTTTCATGCTAATCTCCTTATATTATTTTGCATATACATAAGCTACACCCTTGCGCTACTTGGGATATTTACTATCCTATTGCTTAGAAATTTAGCATTTTTTAGCTCATCTCTTTGGCAGTTCTTAAACATATCAAGCTCGTTCATAAGCTGCCAGATAGGGCGTGTAAAAACGCCATTTTCATTGCTAAATTTCAAAAACTCATCTCTTCTTTCGTGGCTTTCAAAAAGTACCGCATTTAGCCAAAAATTTGACCTAGCGTCCGCTGGATCATCTATAAATTTCACATCATCAAATTTAGAAAAATACTCTTTATAGATCATCGCAAGTTCGCGTTTGCTCTTTAAAAATATCTCCAAATTTTCTAGCTGTGCCACAAGAAGTGCCGCGTTTAAATTTGGCAAGCGGTAGTTGTAGCCGATCTCGCTGTGACGATACTCAAAAGGATGTGGCACTTTAGCAGTCGTAGTGATACATTTAGCGTGCTTTGCTATCTTCTCGTCGTTTGTGATGATAGCTCCACCACCTCCGCTTGTGACGATCTTATTGCCATTGAAGCTCATCGCTGCAAGCTTGCCAAAATTCCCTGTATGAGTGCCTTTATAGTAGCTGCCAAGGCTCTCGGCGCTATCTTCTACCAAAACGATGTTCCAACGCTCGCAAATTTCAGCTATCTCAACTATCTTGCAAGGCAGACCAAAAGTGTGCATAGGCACGCAGGCACGCACTATCCTGCCGCTAGTTTTATTTACACATTTGCCGTCTTTTAGCTCGCAGTTTTTCTCTAAAAACGCACTAAGTGAGGCTGGCGACATACCGAGTGTGTCAAGATCAACGTCCACAAAAACTGGCTTTGCAAAAAGGTAACTAATGGCGTTGCAAGTGGCTATAAAAGTAACTGGCTGGGTGATCACTTCGTCATTTTGCTCTACTCCAGCTAGTTTTAGGCAGATGTGAAGCGCAGAGGTGCCATTTGTCGTGGCAACTGCAAATTTGGCACCGACCATTTGAGCTAGCTTGCTCTCAAACTCATCGACAAATTTACCGACACTTGAGACAAAGCTAGAGTCGATGCACTCGAGCAGATATTTTTTCTCATTGCCTATAAATTTAGGCTCATGAAGCGGAACTTTGTCCTTGCCAAAGGTGCTTTTTATAAATTTCAAAACCTCGTCAAAATCACATTTTTTCATCGAGATATTTTCCTGTTTCTTTATGCATAAAATTTGGTATGAGCTCGAAAACTTCGCGCAAAACGTCTTCTTTGCTCCATGTCAAGCTTGATTTTAAATTTAAGATATTGTTTTTGAAAATTTCTAGCTTTTCGCTATCAAAATTTGCATCATTTTTGACTATGCCGATATTTTGAAGTCTTTGCATGTCAAGTCTCTCGCCGTCAACGAAAAACTCCTCGTAGTCCTTTTCTCCGGTCGTGTCGCTAGGTGCAAAAAGACAAGGGTAAAAGCCATCTTTCGGAAGCACTTTTGCAAGCTTTCTTGCCTCCTCCTCATTTTCACACAAAAATGGCTCGTAGCCTAAATTTTGTAGGTATCTCTTGGCTATCTCACTAAATGTTATGAGGTCTAAATTTTCATCCAGTTTTGGGAAAAATATATCTCTATTTTCGCCAAAAATAGTGCTTAAAAGGCAGAGCTCGCCACTCTCTTTTGGTGTCAAAAAGTAGCGTCTGACGTCGTTTGGAGCGACTATTGGCTGAGACTTTTCTATGCGTTTTTGAAATCCAAAAAGAAGTGAGCCGTCGCTAAATGCCACGTTTGCAAACCTAGCCATCGAGACGTCGATATTTAAAGAGTGTCTAAACGCAAACATCTCCATGATGCGCTTGCTAGCTCCCATTAAATTTACAGGGTTTGCGGCCTTGTCGGTGCTGACGCAGAAATATTTTTTTGACTTCATATCGAGAGCTTGAGCCAGCGTTTTATCGGTGTTAAAGATATTTGTTTCAAGCATTCTCATGAGTGTAAATGGGTCTTTTTCGCTTCTAACGTGCTTTAGCGCTGATAAATTTAATACGTAGTCAAATCCATCACTTCGTGCCAAAAGTGCATCAAATTCGGCACTTGCAACATCTATGGCAAAAGTTTTAAAGTCGCCGTTTATATATCCAAACTCACTTCTTATGTCACGCACTAGCTCTACAAGATTGTTTTCAGAGATATCTACGACGTAGAGCTTTTTTGGATCTCTTATAAAAATTTCTTTTGTCACAGCTGAACCGATAGAACCGGCACCGCCAATAACTAGAAAGCTTGAGTTTGAAACTATCTCTTTTAAATCTTTATCAAGTATCTTTATATCATCTTCAAAGAGATTTTTAGTGCGCCCTATTAGGCTTAAGATATCCATTTTTAGTCTTCTTTTGGAAAGATGCCACGTTTTTTAAGTTCTTTTATAAGAGGTTTTGAGGCTTCTTCTGTTGTTTCTATATCTGCATTTATGCCGCCAGCCGCTGAAAATAACCAGTATTTATGAAATTCTATCCACTCAACTAGTTTATTAGTTTTTTCTTCGTCTGTATCGCTCGGAGCTACTGATACTTTAGCAAGTTCTAATTCTTGGTGATAAGTTGAGATAACAAAGATATTTTCTATATATCTCATATATTTTTTATGAGAGATACGACTTTTAAGCTTATCTATCTTATTTGATATTCCTACAAGCTCTTTAAAATGTTTTGTGTTTATTTCGCCCTTATCTCTTAAAAGCATAAAATTATCAATTTTTGGTGTTAGTTCTAAAAATACTTTTTCTATTTTTTCTTTAGCTTGTGTTTGAACTCTTATTTTGTTTTGTATTACTTCATAGGCTTTTAGTAAATTTTTATTAGCTACTTTATCGCTATCTTTTTTGATATTTGGCAAATTTTTTACTTTTTTATTTGCACAAAGTTCATTCATTACATCCAAGAATGGTCTTTCGATAGCCCCATTTATCCTAGCTCCACCTTCTGTACAGTTGTATGAAGTCACGTCTTCTAGCTTGGCGTGTTCTATATCGTTCTCAAATTGATTTTTAAATAGTGTCCACACATATGTCGTTCTTACTTCGCCTTCGCCACCATAGGCAGTGGTGTATAAATTTTCATCAGGCTGAGCGATAGTGTGGCCCTTGGCATGACTTGCACCATCTTTACCAAAGGCAAGATCTTGACCTATAAAAACGATATTTTTATGCCCTAGGACATACGCTAGCTGGTAGGCCATATTTGCACAACTGTGTCCGACACCAAGATATCCATATTTGTTGAGTCTGAACATTTTTTCTTCTTGTTGAGGTCTCATTGTAAGCACTAAACGTCTAGGTAGTATATTTTTTACAGTTTGGCTGTGTGTGACTGAAGCTACAATAAAATTTATATCATCATCAAATCCAGGGTGTTTTTTTTCAAAAAAAGTAGAAGTAGGTATCATCCGTTCAATTGATGTTACATAGTCAGGTTTTATTCCATTTTTTGCAAGTATCGGATAGGATGCATCGACGCTTATAATGCTTACATAAGGTGCAAATTTTTTAAGCGTTTCTAGTTGTTTGTCTAGGCTTGGTCCAGTTGAGACAATGATCGCTGTATCCATAAGACTGTGTCTTTTTTTAACTAAATTTGTGTAGCAATAGTTAGTAAGCATTTGAGGTAAATTGAAGATATGCTGCCTTGTTCCTATTAGCAGGTCATCTATGCTATTGCCATGAGATACGACATTTTGTGAAAAGGCTTTTGTTATGTCTTTGTTTATTTTTATACAGTCTTCTGAAAAATTATCGTAATAGTCAGAATGAATCATTAGATTGTAGGTCTTGGCATATAAGTCTAGGCTAGAGTCTGATATGAGATGATAGAATTGTGTATATGTTGTAAATTTGGAATAAAACAGTACTATCTGCTCATCTTTTAATTCGTTTGATATATCAATTATATTTAAAACAAGATGTATAATCTCAAGCTCTGGCTCTACAACTATAATTTTCTTATGAGTTTCATTCTTTGCCAAAGCTTTATAAAGTATGCCATTACCTAAGCCATAAAAGAAAAGTCCCGGATATCTTTTGTATTTTTTTTCTATATCAGCAAGCATCTTGCTTACTTCTTCAACCGGATCTTTATATATTGTTTTATTTGATTCTTTGTTGATAATATTTATGTATATTGGATCACTTTTATCTAAAATAACTTCGTATTTAGTTTGTAGGTTCATTCCAAAAAGTCTCGCAGCTAAGACCTCATCTTGCTGAAATAATGCTTGAAGATTTTTTTCAAAAATAGGATTTGTAATTCCGCTTAATTTTTTTTCTTTTGTCTCTAGCTTGATTTTTTTATCAGACATAAATATCCTTAAAATGTGTTTGTATACTGTATTAAATTGCCAAATTTAAAGCAAAAGCTGTACCAAATTTTTAGTAACTTATTCATCAGAAACTTTGCTCTTTATAGCTTCTATTTCGTCAAATTTTCATTAATGTTTATAGTTTCTACAAAAGCGGACAATAAATCTGACCTTGGCAAAGACATAAAAATTACTTCAAAATTCTTGGTAGTGTGATGCCCTCTTGAGCTTGGTATTTGCCATTTTTATCAGCATAGGTTACTTCGCACGGCTCGTCACCCTCGATAAATAGCACCTGCGCGATGCCTTCGTTCGCGTAGATTTTAGCCGGCAGCGGCGTCGTGTTTGAAATTTCGATCGTGATGTGCCCCTTAAATCCGGGCTCAAAGGGCGTGACGTTTACGATGATGCCGCAGCGAGCGTAGGTGCTTTTGCCTAGGCAGATGGCTAGCACGTTATCGGGCATATTAAAATACTCGATCGTGCGCGCTAGAGCAAACGAATTTGGCGGCACGATGCACACATCGCCCTTAAAATCTACTACGTTTTTCTCGTCGAAATTTTTTGGATCAACCACGGTACCGCCGATGTTCGTAAAGATTTTAAACTCGTCGCCCACGCGGATATCGTAGCCGTAGCTAGACACTCCGTAGCTAACCACGCCGCGTCCGACTTGCTCCTCGGCAAACGGCACTATCATCGCCTTTTCGTGCGACATTTTGCGTATCCAAGAGTCTGATTTTAAGCCCATTTTTGCTCCTTTTTGATGGAGATTATAACGCTTTGCGTCTTTAAAGTAAATTTAATAGCATTTTGCAATAAAATTTAAGGAAATTAGTATAAATTTAACAGTAAAAATTAATAAAGGGGCAAAAATGCAAGAGCGAAAAGAAGAAATTTTCACTGGCGAGCGCGCGATGTTTGGTGTAAAAGGTGTAAACTTTGCAAATTGTATCTTTAAAAATGGTGAATCGCCATTAAAGCATAGCTCAAATTTAAAGCTAAACGATTGTGTTTTTGCCTACAAATATCCGCTTTGGTACGCAAATGACATAACGCTAAATGGCGGCTATCTAGAACCTCTGGCAAGGGCTGGCATGTGGTACAGTGCAAATTTAAGCTTTAAAGATATGGCCATAAATGCTCCAAAAAGCTTTAGAAAAAGCTCACAAATTTTACTAGAAAATGTAAATTTTTCAGATGCTGGCGAGACACTTTGGGGATGTACGGATGTAAAGATAAAAAACGTATTTGCGAGAGGTGATTATTTTGGAGCAAATAGCGAAAATTTGGAGATAGAAGGTCTAAACCTTGATGGCAACTACTGCTTTGATGGTTGTAAAAATGTCCGCATCGTAAACTCAAAACTCATCTCAAAAGATGCATTTTGGAACTGCGAAAACGTGGTTGCACAAAATTGCCTAATTTCAGGTGAATATCTAGCCTGGAACTCAAAAAATGTGACGCTTATAAACTGCATGATAAAGAGCTTACAAGCCCTTTGTTACGTGGAAAATTTGATTGTAAAAGATTGCATTTTTATGGATACAAGTCTTGCGTTTGAGTATTCAAGTGTTGATGTGAGCATAAACGGAGCGATAAAAAGTATAAAAAATCCTAAAAGTGGCCTGATAATGGCAGAACAAATAGATGAAATAATTATCGATGAAAGTTTAGTTGATACTAAAAATATCAAGATAATTACCGCATAAAAATAAAAAATATTTTTAAACTAGCTTAGCCAAAAGAGCGATCTTGAACTCTTGTTTTTGTTTATAAAAATTTTTTTTATCTATTTTTCGGTACAATTAGGCGCTTATATAAAAAATTAGGAGAAATTTCTATGAAAAAAGAAGACATAAAAGAGCTTATCGAATTTTTTAATGATATGGAGATGAATCATATCAAGATAAAAAGCGGTGATTTTGAAGTAGAGCTTGAGAAATTTGCAGATTATTGCGCGCCTGCGAAGCCAGTGGCACAAGCAGCAGCTCCAGCACCAACACCTGTAAATGTAGTCGTTAGCTCAGAGGTAAAACCAGCATCAAATACGCCAAAAGATAGCATAAAATCTCCTATGGTAGGCACTTTTTACGCTGCTCCAAGCCCAGGCGCGGCTCCATTTGTAAAAGTAGGTCAAAGGGTAAGAAAGGGCGATGTAGTCGGTATTATCGAGGCTATGAAGATCATGAATGAGATCGAGGCTGAGTTTGATTGCCAGATCACTGAGATGCTAGTCTCTGACGGACAGCCAGTTGAGTTTGGATTGCCGTTATTTGGCGTGGAGAAAAATTAATGGAATTAAAAAGAATTTTAATCGCAAACCGCGGCGAAATCGCTCTTCGTGCTTTGCGAACGATAAAGGAGATGGGTAAAGAAGCTGTTGTGGTTTACTCAACTGCTGATAAAGACGCACTTTACGTAAAATATGCTGATGTGGCTATTTGCATCGGTAAAGAGCGCTCAAGTGATAGCTATCTAAATATCCCAGCTATTATAAGTGCGGCTGAGATTAGCGAAGCAGATGCTATTTTCCCTGGATATGGCTTTTTAAGTGAAAATCAAAATTTCGTAGAAATTTGTTCGCATCATAAGATCAAATTTATAGGACCAAGTGTTGCTGCGATGGCTTTAATGAGCGATAAGAGCAAGGCAAAGCAGGTTATGCAAAGAGCTGGTGTACCAGTAATCCCTGGTTCAGATGGAGCAGTGGCCGATACAAAAGCAGCAAAAGAGCTAGCTAAAAAAATAGGCTATCCAGTCATACTAAAAGCTGCAGCAGGCGGCGGTGGACGCGGTATGCGTGTAGTTGAACGTGAAGAGGATTTAGAAAAAGCATTTTGGTCGGCTGAAAGTGAAGCTATGAGTGCGTTTGGTGACGGAACAATGTATATGGAAAAATATATCCTAAACCCACGCCACATTGAAGTTCAAGTCATAGGTGATAGCCATGGCAATGTGCTTCACATCGGCGAGCGCGACTGTTCTATGCAGCGTCGTCACCAAAAGCTTATCGAAGAAAGCCCAGCGATACTTCTTGATGAAAAGACAAGAGAGAGACTTCATGAAACTGCCATAAGAGCAGCAAAAGCGATAGGCTACGAGGGAGCTGGTACGTTTGAGTTTTTGGTTGATAAAAATTTAGACTTTTACTTCATTGAGATGAACACAAGGCTTCAAGTTGAACACACAGTGAGTGAGATGGTAAGCGGTCTTGATATCATCGAGCTTATGATAAAAGTAGCTGAGGGTGAGGCATTGCCAGCGCAAGAGAGTATCGAACTAAAAGGCCATGCTATCGAGTGCAGAATAACAGCTGAGGATCCAAATACCTTTACTCCGTGTCCCGGCAAGATCACAAAATATGTCTGCCCAGGTGGCCGCAATGTGAGAATGGATAGTCATATCTATCAAGATTATTCTATACCGCCATATTATGACAGTATGATTGGTAAGCTTATCGTGTGGGATATTGATAGAAACAAAGCTATACATAAAATGAAAGTGGCTCTTGACCAACTCATAATAAACGGCATAAAAACAACAAAAGATTTTCACATCTCCATGATGGAGAATAAAGACTTTTTAAGCAATAATTACGATACAAACTATCTTTCAAGACACTAAAATTTTGAGTCAGGATTTGCAAAAAGCAGATCTTGACTTATTAAATTTTGTATATTTTTTAAAATCCTATATAAGCCCTTGATTATTAAATAAATTTTTTACTCTGAGTATAATATTTAAAGCTATTTAAAAAGAAATTTAGTAATATACAAACGATTTTGTCGCAAAGGATAAAAAATGAAAAATGTATTTAAATTTAGTACGATTTTGACGGTAGCAGTACTTTTTGCTGGATGTGCGAGCGAGAGCTCAAGAGTAGTAGAAACTCCAAAAGTAGCAAGCTATGGCACAATTTATAACGGTCAAAAGGTCTCAGTCTCGATAGGACGATTCAATAACCAATCAGCTTACAACAACGGTGCTTTTAGTGATGGTGAGGACAGACTTGGCAATCAAGCTCAAAGCATTTTGATCACAAATTTACAGCAAAGTGGTAGATTTTTAGTTCTTGATAGATCAAACATGAAGGTGATTAAGCAAGAGAGCGAACTAAGTAAAGAGGCTCAAAATTTAAAAGGCTCACGATATGTGATCACTGGCGATGTGACCGAGTTTGGCCGTAAGACAACAGGCGATCATCAGTTATTTGGCATACTTGGCAAAGGCAAACAACAAATTGCGTACTCAAAGGTAAATTTAAACGTCGTTGATACAAAGACTGCAGAGGTAGTTTATTCGGTTAGCGGAGCTGGCGAATACACCCTTTCAAATAGAGAGATCATTGGCTTTGGCGGCACAGCAGGATACGATTCAACGCTAAATGGCAAAGTGCTAAGCCTGGCTATTATAGAAGCTGTAAATAACCTAATAAATGGCATAGAAAGCGGAGCATGGCAAGTAAAATAAGGTTTGTCAGTCTTGCACTTTTCGCACTACTTTTAGTGGGCTGTGGCCATTCAAGCGCTCCAAGATCGCTTTATTATTGGGATGGATCATATAGTAGTTCGCTATACAGCTATTTAAACGAAGAGGGCGATACGAGCGAGCAAATTTCGCGCTTAGAAAATTTAGTACAGATCTCAGCGCAAAATGGCTATAAGATCGCCCCTGGAGTATATGCACACCTTGGACTTTTATATCTAAATAGTGGAAATTTAGGTGCCGCAAGTACAAATTTTGATAAAGAAGTAGAAAATTTCCCAGAGTCAAGGGAGTATATAAATTTCATCAAAGGCTCTAAAAATTTAACTCCAAAAAAAGTAGAGCAAAAAGAGGGAGTAAATAATGAAAAATAGCCTGAAATTTATAGCTGTGATCCTTTTGGCGATATTTTTTGCAGGATGTTCTTTTAGGGAGCCTGAGCCATATGACTACTCAGCTTTTTTGCAAAAGAGACCTCACTCTATCTTAGTGCTTATGCCGACAAATGATAGCACCGAAATTTCAGGCCCGGCAGCCGTTTTGGCAAATGCGGTAGCACCGCTTAGCGAGGCCGGATACTATGTATTTCCAGTAGCTCTTGTAAATGATACATTTAGACAAAATGGTATAAGTGAGCCAAGCGAGATTGCAGCCGTTCCACTTAATAAACTTGACAAAATTTTTCATGCCGATAGTGTACTTTACATCAATATAAAAGACTATGGTACGAGCTATGCAGTCATCTCAAGCTCTACAAAGGTCGTTCTTGAAGCAAAGCTTGTCGATATAAAAAGCGGCACTACGCTTTGGCAGGGTCAGGCAGCAGCGGCAGAGGATAGTAGCCGTGGCCAAAGCAGTCTGCTTGGTATGCTAGTCTCAGCCGTTATCTCGCAGGTGGCAAACACCATCTCTGACAGATCCTACGACTTAGCAGTAAGAGCCGATGCCTACTTGTTCTCAAGAAATTGTCGCAACTGCATACTTTATGGGCCGTATTCGCCATATTATGGCAAAGATGCACAGCTTCATAAAGATAGATAAATTTAATGACTAGTCATCATGTAAGTACACCACTTTTTGGTTATTTTTGGCTTGGGAGAAAATTTGTATTTTGGGACTTTTTAGGCTTTGCCTTAATAATATCTTGCATATTTTTGCTATCAAAAAAAGAATAAAGATGATATTTTTAGCTCAAACCGATACGACAGCTGGCTTTTTAAGCAAGGACCACAAAGAGATAAATAGAGCAAAAATGCGCGATATAAACAAGCCTTGCCTTATCACGACGGCAAAATTTAGCTTTTTAAACGAGCTTGTTAGAGTGCCAAAAAAGTATAAAAATTTCATACGCCGTTCGAGAAAGACGACATTTTTATATCCAAATTTAAAGGCCATTAGGGTCGTTAAAGATTGTTCGCATGCGAAGTTTTTAAGCAAATTTGACTGGTTTTATTCAAGTAGCGCAAATCAAAATGGACAAAATTTTAATGAAGCTTGGGCTAGAAGTGTAGCTGATGAAGTGGTGGATGATTATTTTTTTGAAGACGCACCATCAAAAATTTATAAAATTTCACAAACAAAAATAAAGCGATTAAGGTAGCCATCAAAAATCTGTATATCTACTATGCTTAAGCAGAACTCGCCTTTTCCTATATTTTTAAGTATTCTTAATTGTCTCCTTCGTGCTTTTTTATTTTTGATATATTTTGCAAGATAATGCTAAAAATAGAAATTTTAGGATTTTCATGCTTTTCTATCCAATTTTTGAAACTAAATTTAAGATGAAGATGCGGTTATTTTTATTTTGGATGAGTTAAATTTGACAATCCTTGCTAAATTCAGCTGTATTTTAATGCCTCAGCCACCACTGCCCACTCGCGCACGAGCCTTTCAAAATTAAAATTTGCGTTTGCAGAGCTAGTTGAGGGTAGCTTGACTACTTCTCTGCCCGTTGCGTTTAAAATTTGAGTTTTTAGGTGTTTTTTGCAGATTTCATGCGCCTTGCCGCCGTTGGCGAACACCTGTACGACGTGCGCTCCGCTAAAGATCGACTCTAAATTTGCGGGCTCGACGGCGGTTATTTTGGCATCGCTAGAGCCCTTTATCTCGCAGGATATCGCAGCGTCGTAGATAGCGATGCGGTGAGTGAGCAGGAATTTTATCTTTTCGTCCGTGCTCACAGGCGGCGTAGCGTTTAAAATTCCGGCCAGCACCCGCCAAAAGCGATTTTGCGGATTTGCGTAATAAAAGCCAATTTTACGAGAAACTATGGAAGGGAAGGAGCCGAGGATTAAAATTTTAGAGTTTTTATCAAAAATAGGTTTAAAAGGATGGGTTTGGCTCATTTTATGCCTTTTAAATTTGCCGTGATTTCGGTATTTTTCAAATTTGAAAGTAAATTTAACCGCCCAAACGAGCGGCTAAATTTACAGATATTTTCCCTCGCCCATCAAAATTGGACGGGAGAAATTTGCGCCCTACTCGGCGCTTTGGGAAGCTTCCACGCTAGTCTCAACCTCATCGCTAAAGTCGGCTAGACTTAGGCGTTTTAGCTGGCGGTAGCGTCTTTGCGCGTCGGCCTTATTTTTAGCCAGCAGCTCGTCCGCGTGCTGTGGATTAGTCTTTTTAAGCGAGTTGTAGCGAACCTCGTTTAGCAAAAACTCCTCGTAAAGCGACCAATCAGGCTCTTTTGAGGTCATTTTTAGCGGGTTTTTGCCATCTTTGATTAGGCGTGGATCGTAGACGTAGGTCGGCCAGTAGCCGCATTTGGTCGCTAGCTCGCCCTGATCGCCAGAGAGCGCCAAACCGCCCTTGATACCGTGCGCGATGCACGGCGAATACGCGATCACGAGGCTAGGACCATCGTATGCTTCGGCTGCGGCGATGGCTTTTATCGTATTTGCTTGGCTCGCGTTTGAGTTGATCTGCGCGACGAAGATATTTCCGTAGGTCATCGCGATGTAGCCTAGATCTTTTTTCTGCATCGGCTTGCCGCTAGCGGTAAACTGCGCTATCGAGCCAGCACGGCTTGATTTTGAGCTCTGGCCGCCGGTGTTTGAGTAGACCTCGGTGTCAAGTACGAGCACGTTTACGTTCTCGCCGCTAGCTAGCACGTGATCAAGCCCGCCAAAGCCGATGTCGTAGGCCCAGCCATCGCCGCCGATGATCCACTGAGATTTTTTAACCAAATATCTTTTTAGCTCTAAAATTTCTTTTACGCCCTCTACACTTAAATTTTGCTCCAAAAGAGGGGTCAAAATTTTAGCTATTTGCGTCGTTTTCTCGCCGTCGTTTTTATTAGCGATCCAGTCGGAGTATAGCGCGGCTAAGGCATTTGGCGCGGCGTCTTTGGTGCGTAGCATGACGTCCTCGATACGGTGGCGTAGCGTCTCTACCGCGACGTTCATACCCATGCCAAACTCTGCGTTATCCTCAAACAGCGAATTTGCCCACGCTACGCCCTTGCCCTCTTTGTTCGTCGTATAAGGCGTCGAAGGCGCGCTACCGCCGTAGATCGAGCTACATCCGGTGGCGTTTGCCACTATCATGCGGTCGCCAAACAGTCTCGTAACAAGCCCTAGATAAGGCGTCTCGCCGCATCCCGGGCATGCGCCGTGAAACTCAAATAGCGGCTGCGCAAAGCCAACGCCCTTGACGCTTTCTTTGCTCATCAGGTCGTCTTTGTAGGTTACCTTTTTAAATAGATAATCCGCGTTTTCCTGCTCGTTTTTCTCCATCTCCTCTGCCAGAGGCACCATGACGAGCGATTTTTCCTTGCTCGGGCAGTTTTGAGCGCACAGCTCGCAGCCGGTGCAGTCAAGCGGGCTTACTTGGATTTTATATTTTAGCCCTTTTACCTCTTTGCCTTTGGCGTCTAGGACGTGATCTTGCACCGTTTGCGGAGCGGCGGCTAGCTCGTTTTCATCGATTAGAAACGGCCTGATCACCGCGTGCGGACAGACGAAGGCGCACTGGTTGCACTGGATACAATTTTCCTCGATCCACTTGGGCACCATCACGCCGATACCGCGTTTTTCGTACGCCGTCGTGCCTGATTTAAAGTGTCCGTCCTCGTAGCCCACAAACGCCGAAACGGGCAAGCTATCGCCCCTAGCGGCGTTGATAGGCTTAACGATTTTTTCTATAAATTCGT
>NZ_JBQNCH010000013.1:0-66781 GCF_052169515.1 Campylobacter sp. | reverse complement strand
GCTTAGTCGCGCCAAGGCCGCCAAAATAGGCGTTTAAGCGGTTATCGCGCTTGCTGGCATCTATCGTAAAAACGCCGCTACTTTTAAAGCCGCACTGCGTCAAAAGCCCTTCTATACGGCTTTTTAACTCGCCGTCCTCTAGCGGCTGCATTTTATTAAAGATAGGCGCGATTAGCGTCGGGTAGATGAGATTTATCACGAGCGCGACCGAGAAGCTAAGCAAAAATGCCCAAAACCACCAAAAATCTCCCAAAAATCCAATACAAAGCAGTACCAGCCATACAAACAGCGTACCAAACACCAACGTTAGCGTGAGAGTTTTAGCTAGATCAAGCACAAAAATTTTAGGCGTGACGTTTGAAAAGCCGAGCCTTTTGTCTTTGACGAAGGTTTCGTAAATATTTAGCGGTAGCTCCAGTAGCGACGAGATGATCATAAAGCTCATCACAAAGATGATATGATCTCGCAGTTCTCCCGTTTTATAGGCGCTCTTATACAGCTCGCCAAGCCCCCAGCACGCCCACATCACAAATATCGCGGCGTGATACAACAGGCTCGCTATCTCAAATTTTTGATTCGTTATCGCTGCCGCGGCGGCTGATTCGTACTCGCCCTGCTCTAGCACGACGGCGGGCTTTTTAGCCTCCGAGCGGATAAAGTTTGTCTGCAATATCGCCAAAATCGCCTTTGCGGCAACGTAAAAAAAGTAAATACCAAGCAAAAAATAAAACATATTTTTCCTTAAATTTTATAAAGACTAAAGCAACCGTAGTCGGTGCGCACGGCCAAAAATTCCTCGCCATTTATGCGCTCAAATTTCGCCTCGCAGCGCTTCACAACGTGCGAGAGCTCAAAGCTAATACGCAAATTTCCGCTTTTTAGATCGATGACGCGGGCTTTGTCGTAGTTTATTAACGCCAGCCGAAAACCGTCCGCGCTAACACAAAACTCGTCCGCCTGGGCGCATTCGCCTCGCAGCCAAGCGGGATTTAGCCGCTCGCCGCTTGCGGTATCAAGGCAAACTAGCTTGCTAGTGTAGCGTTCCTTGCCCAGTAGCGAGCCATCAGCTAAAAAGCAAATTTTATCAAAAACCCCGAAGTTGCTTCTGAATTCATTTAAAATTTCGCCATTTAGAGTGTTTAAAATTTTGATCTCGTTTTGCTTGCAGCAAAGCGCGAGCCGCGTGCCATCAGCGCCGAGCGCGGCGCAAAGGATCGGCGTGTAGTTTTTCATTTCGGATTTATACTCGACCAGAGGCGAAATCTCGCCGCCTCGCAAAGTAAAAATTTGACCAAACATCGCAAACGCCGCCGTATCTTTCGCAGCGCAAACGAAGCTCGTAAATTCTTTGCTATTTTTAAAGCTCAACCATTGAGAGAGATCGCTAAATTCGCCGCTTGCCGGGTCAAATTTAAAGATAAAATGATCCAGATCCAAAAGCAAAATTTTGCCCGCGCGCTCAGCCTGCCACGCAAGCGGCTTTGGCAGGACGATCTGCTGCTTTACGGCGCCGATCGCGTCTAGCCTGATGAGAAAATCATCTAGCGTGCCGCCCTCTTTGTAGCCGCCGCATTTATAGACGAAAAGCTCGCCTTCTGCACCCGCAAAGGCTAGCGCGCCCGTGTATCCGCCGCCGATGTAGACTTGCAAAATCGCCTCGCCCGCTTTGGCGTCGCTGTTTTGCAGGACGTAGCCTTTTTTTAGGCTCTCCCACTCCTTTTTCACGCAGGCTTTTTGCGCCTCGTACGCGCTTGCAAACTCCTTTTGCGTCTGCCTACTTTTGCCGTTTTTGATGCTCTCGCTGATCAAAATTTGACCCTGCACGCGCAAATTTAGGCGATCTCCGTTAGCTAAATTTACGAGATTTGCCATCAAATTTACTTTAAAAAGTTATCGTAAAACGAGCTGATAAAAAGCACCAAAATGATAAACGGCACGACGAATTTGATATACCAAAACCAGATATTTACGAGTTTTGCGTATTTTTCGCTGCCCTGCATTATCTCGCGTTTGGCTTCGTCTTTTAGCACCCAGCCCACAAATATCGCGCATCCTAGCGAGGTCAGCACGAAAAATATCGTAGCGCTGATGGCGTCGTATGCGTCAAAGATATTTTTACCGAAAATTTTAATGTCCGCGAGCAAATTCGTAGCCATCAAGGACGGTAAATTTCCAAAGATAAATATCGTGCCTAGCACCAAAAAAATCGCGCTTTTGCGTTTTATTTTAAATTTTTCCTGAAGCGTAGTGATGATAACCTCGTAGATCGGTAGCGAGGTAGTGAGCGCGGCGATCATCAGTAGCGCAAAAAATGCCACCGCGAAAAATCCGCCAAAAGGCATATGCGAAAAAACTATCGGCAAGCTCTTAAACACGAGGCTTGGGCCGCTATCAGGCGAGACGCCGTAGCTAAAGAGCGACGGGAATATCATAAAGCCCGCAAGCACGGCGATGAGGGTGTTTAGAATGCCTGTGATGATCGAGATTTTTACTAGCCCTTCGTCTTTTTTAACAAAGCTTGAAAGCGTGATCATCACGCCAAAACCAAGCGAAAGCGCGAAAAATACCTGTCCTAAAACCTCGACAAAAAGCTTGATATTTATCTTTGAAAAATCAGGAGTGAGGTAAAATTTAACCCCTTCCATCGCGCCTTCAAGCGTCAAGTTTTTTACGATCATCACGATCATGAGCACAAAAAGCAGCGGCATGAGATACTTCGCCGAGCGCTCGATACCGCCGACCGCGCCCTGCACCAAGATTGCGTAGTTTACGAGCACGAACACGAGCGTCGCAAAGCTGATAGCCAGCGGATCGCTCACGATATTTTGTTCGTAAAACGCACTGGTAGCCTCGAAACTAAGCACCTGCGAGAGATCAAGCATGCCAAATGCGATCTGCGCGATGTAGTTTAGCACCCAGCCGCCGATAACCATATAGTAGGCCATAATACCAAATGCGCCAAGCAAGCCCATCCAGCCAACGATTTTCCACGCTGGGCTGATATTTTTACCGCCGAATGCGTCCACGGCGTTGCATTTTAGGCGTCTGCCGATCGCGTTTTCAGCCAAAATCATAGGTATGCCGATCACGATCATCGCGATACAAAACACGAGCACGTAGGCTCCGCCGCCGTTTTGCCCGACTAGATACGGGAAACGCCACGTCGCGCCAAAACCGACCGTAGCTCCTGCAACGGCTAAAATGTATGTGAGCTTTGAACTCCACGATTTTCTATCCATCTTTTTGCCTTTGTGAAAAATAGGGATTATATAAAAAAAATGATTAAATTTTGCTAGCAGAAGGCTTCATTGGCATGCTATCCTAACTTTTTGCTAATTTTGATAATTTTTACGAGCAGAAATTGCTTTTGTATTTTTATCTTCGTGGACAAATTTAGGGCGACTACTCAAAAATAATTCAATAAGTTTG
This sequence comes from Campylobacter sp., assembly GCF_052169515.1. Lineage (GTDB taxonomy): Bacteria > Campylobacterota > Campylobacteria > Campylobacterales > Campylobacteraceae > Campylobacter_A. The sequence goes on along the minus strand of NZ_JBQNCH010000013.1, from coordinate 63,352 downwards.
TTAGTACAAAACACCAAATTCCACATATCCCTCCATCGCAATGAACAATATCCAGCCTATCTTAGGGTTACAAAAATAGTGATGCTCTGGGATATTCTCAACTACAAATTTTAAAAAATCGTAAAAATACTCAGGTGTAAATTTAACCTCCGCACTGGTTAGATTGTCGCCGATGTAGCTTATCTCGCCGCTTAAAATTTTACTTTTGATGCTTGGATCTGAGCTGAGAAATTTTTTAATGTCGGCAAAATTTTTATATTCAGCCGTTTTATAACACTTTAAATTTCTCAAAACTGGCTTTGAGCCAATAAAGGTAAAATTTTGCTCTATAAACTCCGCTCCATCACTGCTCGTGCGCCACTTCTCACTAAAATTTGACAAAAAAGCAAGCACCTCATCGTCAGCTGGGATGAAATTTGAAATAGGATTTTTCTGGCTCATTTGTCTCCTTTTTGTAAGATCGCCGCAAATTTTATAAAAACGTAAAATTTAGCAAAACTACCCATAAACCTTTAAAAGCCAGAGATTGCATAAAAGCTAATGATTAAAATTGGTAATTTTATATTGATTGTGAATATTTTTTATCGCTAATTCGCACACAAAACTGGTTCAGGTTTTAACTTCACGCTTGGGGCTGTTTTGCTAAAACTTATGAGATCCTCTGTCGTTTGGATACTAAAAGGTAGGCGCGTGAGGCAGACTTTGAAAATTTCAGCTGCAGCTATTGCGTCATTTAGGGCTCTGTGGTGGATATTGTTTATACCAAGAAGCTCTTTTAGCGAGCCAAGGCCGTATTTTTGCGAAGCGATAGTGCGGCGACTAAGATCGATGGTACAAAGCTTTCTATTTAGCAACATACCAAGGCCGATCTCATTTAGGCTATGAGAGATAAAGCCATAGTCAAAATTTACGTTGTGCGCGATAAAGACGCTAGTTCCAAGAAAAATTTTGAACCGCTCAAGTACGTTTAGCAAATTTGGCGCGCCAACTAGATCACTCGCCTTTATACCGGTTAGCTCGGTGATATTTTCAGGCACCACAGGAGCTGCAATAAAGCTTTCAAAACGCCCTACCTCAACGCCATTTTTCATTTTGATTGCGCCTATTTCGATGATCTGTCCGCTCGTCGTACCGCCAGTCGTTTCGATATCAACCACGCAAAATTCCTGCTCGCCAATATCTCTAAATCTCGTGCCAAGCTCGATCTCATTCTCTTCGTTTCTAGTGATGTCAAGCCCAAGAGTTCGCCACATATCAAGGTCGCGCACGTCAATGATAGATGAAATTTCCTCGATATCGCCAAATCTTAAAATAAACTCATGATAGCTTAAATTTTGCCTAGCTAAAATTTCTATGCTATTTTCTAAACGCTGTTTTTTTGGTTTCAAAACTCAAGCTTTATGGCGCGGATGGCTTGTTCGTAAGAATTTGATGAGAATATGTAGTTGCCAGCCACCAAGATATCGGCTCCAGCCTCTTCAAGATCAGGTGCATTTAGTCCGTTTACGCCGCCGTCCACTTCAATGAGGCACTTGGCGTTTTTACGCTCTATTAGCTCTCTTAGCGCCCTTGTTTTTTCAAGCACAACTGGCATAAATTTCTGACCGCCAAAGCCAGGATTTACACTCATCAAAAGCACGATATTGACTTCATCAATGATATGCTCAATCGCACTAACTGGCGTGTGTGGATTTAGCACGATGCCAGGGCTAACGTCATTTTTTCTGATGTGATCGATAAGCCTCATTGGGTGCTTCTCTTCTTCGATGTGAAAGGTTAGAAATTTTGGCTTTAGCGGTAAGAAAAGGTCGGCAAAAAATGAGTTATTCTCAACCATTAAATGTATATCAAGCGGCTTTGTGGCTGCTTTTGCAACGGCATTTACCACAACTGGTCCGATGGTTAAATTTGGCACAAAATGCCCATCCATCACATCAACATGCACCAGATCACACCCAGCCTCACAAATAGCTCTTATCTCAGCTGCCAAATTTCCAAAATCAGCCGATAAAATACTAGGTGCAACGTACATTTTTTCTCCTTACTTGGTTACAAATATAAAGCCAATTTCGTCATCTTTTGCATCTAGCCTATTCATAATACCTATACTATTGTGATCGAAAAAAACATCATCGGATAAAATTTTAGGCAAGCTAACTTTTACTTTTATACCTTTTTGCCAAAGATGAGTCAAAAATTTATTTGTAATGATACTAAAAATTTGAGAATATCCGCTTAAATAATCACTTGAGTCATTATTCTCAGGCATAAAAATAGAGCAAATTTGATCTAATTTTGATTTTCTGACGCCAAATAATACTCTTGCATAAATATCGCCATAATACTGAACACAAATACGCAAATACTCACACTCATCTTCTACATCAAGCGCACTAACTTTAGTATCAACACATAAAATTTCTTCTTCCACTAATGGTGAGATGATTTTGCTCACGATTTGTGTCACATAAGATGAAATTTGAGCAACGGTTTTGTTGATGTTTACTGGCTCTGCATCAAAATCTCTTTTTTTAAGATAAAGGATAGAGTCATCTTCATAAAAGTCATTTAAATTTTTATAGATAAAGATATTTGCATTTTTAAGATACGTCACCAACTCACTAGATAAATTTGCCTCATTTACACCACAAAGTGCAATAAACGCACCATTTTTTTGACTAATATTTGCAAGTTCAACTATAAATTTTGCGCCTCTTATATTTAAAGCGCACGAAATATTTACCCATAAAATAAAAAATTTATATCCGATTTTTAGCATGATATCATGAGCGGATAGATCAAAATTTTCAATAAAATCCGAGTCCATGAAACTTTTTACAGCATAAACAGCAACGCCATCTCTTATAAAAGTGTCTATGTGCTTTGGTTTTAGTCTCACATGATTGAGCTGCGAAACCACACGATCATACGAGCTCTTTTTTCTATTAAACTCATTTGCATCTATAGCTTCAACTACATCATATGAGCGATCTTTTAGATAATCAGCTAAATAATGCTTGTATTGTTCGGTTTGGTTATAGATAAATATCTTGGAATTTGTATCGTTTAAAAATTTGTTTAAAAACAAGCTTGCGATTTGTTCACTCTCAAATAACGAAATATTTGAAATATTTTTAACTGTTTTTGTCATTAACTCATAAAAAATTTCATTGTAATCACAAATCGCAAACGTTATACCAAGTTTTTGTGCTTCGTCACTTAATTTTTCAATTGTTTTACCAAGCCAAAGAGGACTGAAAAAAGTAACATTTTTTAGTGATAAGAGTATAGCACTAACTTCGCGTGAAGAAATTTTGTTTATATATTTTTCACTTAGTTTCAATGGAACATTATCTGTGTCTAAAAAGCCAAAAGGCCTTAGGATGGCAATTGAGCCGTTAAAAGTTAACTTCATTTTTGCAAAGCTTTTTTAATAAATATAATGGTTTGCATATCTGGATATGTGCTGATATCTAAAATTTTATCGATCCCAAATTCATAAAATTCAGGCCTGCTAGCCTCATAAGAAAGTAAAATTTCAAAACAATAAAACATTTTTTTATCAATTTTGCTTAATGCTTGTTCATCCATTTTCATTGCCTTAAAAATAATATCCCAAATATTAAAATCATATCTTTTTTTCAAAATTTTATTATAACTTACATCAGAATATAAAATAATCTCAGACATAGAAGATGGATATCTTGAAAATAAATTCTCACAGACTATAAGACATGCTAATGAATATGGAGCAAGCAATAAATAGTTACAATTTCTTTCTTCAAAAGCATCTAATATCTTTAGCCAATCAGATAAAATTTTAGCATTAAGCTCTATTAAATCAACAATTTTTAAATTAAATATCTTGTAAATTTTTGGAGATTTTAAAAAAATAAAATAAGAAAGCACTATCGCTCTAAAAATATCTATACCCAGCATATTTGCTGCTACCATTATGTCGCTACCATCATAAGGAATATCAAATTTGGCACGTTTCAAAATAGAATTAAAATATGTTTTAAATGGTGTTATATTTTCTAAAATGTTAACCGCTTCAACCAAATTATTGACCGACAAAGAATGTTCGATCTTTTTAAAAAGACTTGGCATCTGCAAAACAAAATCGACATTTTTTTCTATCAATTCTTTACTAAGCATCTTGAATCACTTAAAAATTTAAATATTTTACTGTTTATAACTATGGACAGAAACGTTATTTTATCTAGATTACTTAAAAAACAACTGATTATTTTAAAAAAAGAAACTATTTAAGCATCGCTTTTGTTTATTTTAGATAGAATCAGCAGAAATTTTTGTTTATAAGGAAAAAAAATGTCAAAAAGATGTGCGATAACTGGCAAAGGACCAATGGTAGGCAACAATGTGAGCCACGCTAACAATAAAACCAAAAGAAGATTTTTGCCAAATCTTAGAACGATCCGCGTAACATTAGAAGATGGCACTACTAGAAAAATAAAAGTTGCTGCTTCTACGCTAAGAACAATGAAAAAACAATCAAACTAAGAATGTAAAATGAAGAGGAATTTATGTCTTTTCTCTCAAGACTTTTAAAATTCCTCAACTGGTCAAACTCTACAAAACCAGAAATAAGCCTAGATACAGAACTTTACGAACAATTAAAGCCTTTTAGATTTCCACTAATTTCAGTTGTATTGCTACTACTTTTTGGAACATTAGGTTATGTCTTTATAGACAATTTCTCGCTAATAGATGCTTTTTACCAAGCTGGTATGACTTTTACCACTGTTGGTTTTACTGAAGTTGCTCCAATAACCCCAAGGGGACGAATTTTTACCATTACATTTATCCTTATTGGTTTTATTATTTTTACACTATCGATTGGTATTGTGGTAGAAGTTTTAAAAAGAGGCACATTAATTAGTATTTTAAAGGAACGACGCATGCTTTATAAGATTGCAAGACTAAAAAATCACTTTGTTATTTGTTATCACAACCTATACACAATTGAACTTAGCGCCCAGTTTCGTGAAAACCATATACCTTTTGTAGTAGTTGATGATAGAGAAGATATCGCAGAGCTAGCTCAAATTTATAAGTATCCATACTTTATAAAAGCTCAACCACACACACAAATTGCCTTTTTAAAAACACATCTATCAAGCGCAAAAGGCCTTATCGCTCTTAGCTCAAATATTGCTGACAACATTGCTCTTATCGCATCTGTTAGACTTTATGAGAAAGAAATAGACCGTAAAAAACCTTATCATATTATTACAAACGCAGAGACAGAAGACGACACCCAAAGACTAAAAAAATTAGGCGCAGATAACGTAGTAAGCCCATCTCGTCTGGTCGCACAACGCCTAAGCGCCATGAGCGCAAGACCAGATATGGAAAATTTGTTAGAGCAGTTTTTATACACAAAAAGCTCTCCAATTGACATAGAAGAAATTCTTGTGCCTGACTACTCTTGGATAAGGTTTAAAAGACTAAAAGAGACTCATCTACGAAACATAACAAATGCCGATATAGTTGGCATTAGGGACATAAATAATAATTTTGTACCAATGCCAAATGGCGATACACTAGTAGGAACAGGATCAAAGCTTTTAGTTATCGGTACTGTCGATGGGATACGCTTAACCAAACGTGTCGTAAAAAGCAAGCATAAGCCCGAAGAATTTAAATATGTATAAGCAAATTTATATCATTTGCTCTTTTGTACTCAAATTCAAACAATAGCTTATAATCCAAATTCTGCATATCCATGCATTTACAAAATTTTGATAAAATTTCTCAAATTTTATAGGAGCTAAGTATGCTACATGAATATACATACCTTATAAACGACTTAAAGAAAGTTGATGCTCGTTTTGCCGCTCTTTGTAAAAAACACGACGAGCTAAATAAAAAAATAGATGAGAATTTAGCAAAACCATCAGAGCTTGATAGTTTAAAGAAAGAAAAATTAAAACTAAAAGATGAAATTTATGCTCAAATTTTAAAACATAAAGAGCAAAAATAAATTTATTTAAATTCTAAAACTAGATAATAAATTCTGGCTCAAATTTTGTGCCGTTCACTCGGACAACCCTTGCTGGTATGCCAACAACAGTTGCATTTGCAGGAACATTTTTTAGCACAACTGAGTTTGCTCCGATCTTGGCATTTTCACCAATTGTTATGGCACCTAGTATCTTTGAGCCAGCAGCAATAGTAACACCATTTTTTACAGTTGGATGTCGTTTACCACACTCTTTTCCAGTGCCGCCAAGTGTCACTTGATGATACATCATCACATCATCACCGATCTCAGCCGTCTCTCCGATAACCACACCCATGCCGTGATCTATAAAAAATCTTCTTCCAATCTTTGCCCCAGGGTGGATCTCGATACCCGTTAAAAATCTTGCGATTTGCGAGATGAGTCTAGCTAGAAAAAACCGCTCTTTTTTATATAAAAAATGAGAAATTTTGTGAAATAATACCGCATGAATACCTGGCGTGTTTATAAGTATTGCCAAAAAGCAACAATTATGAACTGACGGATCTTTTTCGCGGACGGTTTGAACTAGCTCTTTTAGACTCTCCCACATATTTTATGCTCCGTAAAGCTCTGTACTTAGATATCTCTCGCCATTGTCTGGAGCTATGAAAAGTACTTTTTTACCAGCGCCAAGCCTTTTAGCTACTCTTTTTGCAGCCACGTAAGATGCACCTCCGCTTATACCAAGCATAAAACCATCACTCTTTACAATGGCTCTAGCTGCATTTAATGCATCGTCATTACTTACTTTTTCTATATCATCAACCAAGCTTATATCCATTGTATTTGGTAAAAATCCCGCTCCGATGCCTTGAATTTTATGTGGACCAGGGTTACCACCGCTTAAAACTGGAGAAGCTTCAGGCTCAACTGCAATTATCTTAGTATCATAGCCTTTTGCTTTTAAAACTTTTGCTACACCGCTTATCGTACCACCTGTACCAACGCCTGCTACAAAGGCATCTAGCTTGCTAAAATCAGCAACAATTTCAGCTGCTGTTGTTAGCTCATGAGCTTGTGGATTGTATTTGTTTTCAAACTGACTTAGCATTACGTGATTTGGCTGGGCTGCTAGCTCGGTAGCTCTTGCGATCGCTGCTTTCATGCCACCAGCTGCAGGGGTTAGCTCAAGCTGAGCGCCATAAGCAGCCACGATCTTGCGCCTTTCAATACTCATGCTCTCAGGCATACAAAGTATCACTTTAAAGCCAAGCGCAGCACCGCACATAGCTATACCAATGCCAGTATTTCCACTTGTTGGCTCAACGATAGTATCGCCCTCTTTTAGTGTGCCATCAGCTAGCATTTTGCTTATCATATTAAATGCGATCCTATCTTTTACAGAACCACCTGGATTAAAAAACTCTAGCTTTACATAAATTTCAGCCTCATCAGCACCTGTTTTTATCTTTACAATAGGCGTATTACCAATTGTTTTAAGGATATTATCGTAGATCATTAACTCTCCTAAAATAAATTTTAAGTAAATTTAGCACAGAATTTAAAATAAAACATAAAAAGTCCTAATTTATGCCAAATTTAATATAAAAATTTCAATTTTTAATACTATTGAGTACTTTTTGCCCGTCTTCGCTTAGAAATTTGCCTTTGAAATTTTCTTTGCAGAACTCCAAAACAAGAGCATGATAGAGCTTTAAAATTTCAACTTCATCAAATTTTGAGCTATCAAGAAATTTATAAATTTCATCATAATCAAGCGAGCTAAGCCACTCGGCTGCCTCGTCGTAGCACTCGAAATTATAGTCAAAATACGCCATTATCCTAAGCGCATAAGCATCAACGACCATATACGGCCTACCGCAAGCGTATGCCAGTATCGCATCACAAGTCTCAGCCCCAACACCTTTTACGTTTATTAGCCACTCGCGACTGGCATTTTCTTTAAAATTTTCAAAATCGCCAAACTCGTTTTTTATGGCTAGACAAAGCGTTTTTAGCCGTTTGGCCTTTGTGTTATAAAAGCCACTTGGCTTTATGAGCGTGGCAAGCTCGCTGTTTTCAAGTGCACAAATAGCGTCTAGACTATCTTTGCCAGCATTTTTTAGGTTATTTAGTGCTTTTTCTACGTTTTTCCAATTCGTATTTTGCACCAAGATAGCTCCCAAAATAACCTCAAAAGTGCCATCACCTGGCCATTTTAGCTCATCCAAATTTCTGCTTTTGTGATTAAATAAGGTTAAAAATAGATCGGTTGATGTCATTTGAAATTTTCTTTAAATGTGAGATAAAACTGCTTTGCCGTCCTGCCGCTCCTGCTAGCTCTAAGAGTGGCGAAATTTTTAGCAAGACCGTGAAGTATTTCCCTATCTCCAGAGTACTCTTTAAAGTAAAAATCAACCATTTTTAGGTACTCATCGTAGTTACCCTGATAAAAACTAATCCAAAGACCAAAGCGGTCTGAAAGAGAAATTTTCTCCTGAGCTGCGTCACTGTAATGTATTTCGCCGTCCACTAACTGTGAGTTTTCATTTTCGCTTTTAAACTCACTTATTAGATGGCGACGATTTGACGTGGCATATAAAAGCACGTTTTTAGGTGGTTTTTGGATAGAGCCGTCCATTATAGGTTTTAGAAATTTATACTCATTGCTGCCATTTTCAAAGCTTAGATCATCGCAAAAAATGATAAATTTAAACTCACTTTTTCTAATCTCGTCGATGATGTCGCCAAGGTATTTTAGATCTTCACATCCAAGCTCGATTATGCGAAGTCCGGCTTTATAAAATTTAGTAAAAACAGCCCTTACAAGACTTGACTTGCCACATCCTCTCTCACCCCAAAGAAGCACGTGGTTCGCATCCTTGTCTTCTATAAAATTTAGAGTATTTTTTAGTAAAATTTCTTTTTGTTTCTCCAGCCCATAAAGTGAGTCGATATCAACAAAATCAATATCATCAACTGGTTTTAGCATGCCTTTTGTATTTCTGTAAATCGCTGCATACTTTACGCCCCAATCTATCACTTCTTATCCTTTCTTAGATAGACCAGAATTTCAGCCAATACATCGTCATCATCCTTGCTACGTGACTTTAGCCTGATCTTTTCATCATCATTTTTTGTTATTAGTATGTTTTGTTCGCTGTTTGAGATCGTTTTTATGCCGGCTTTTAGAGCTAAAATTTTGATGATAATGACGTCTAAAAACTGCTTTGTAAACGTATCTATCTTGCCAAATCTATCCTCAAGCTCACTTTGTATCTCATAGACCTCGCCCACTTCTTTGCACTTGCTAAGACGCCTGTAAATTTCAAGCCTGAGCCTATCTTCTCTTATAAATTCTTGATTTAAAAAGGCGCTTACGCTAAGCTTTAGATCGATCTTGTCAAGCTTTGCGGAGTCTTGATTTAGTAGCTTGTTGATCTCATCTTCTAGCATTTTTAGATATAGCGAATAGCCGATAGCCTCGATGTGGCCGCTTTGTGCCTCGCCTATGATGTTACCACCTCCCCTTATCTCAAGGTCGTGATAGGCTAACACCGAGCCAGCGCCCAAAAATGAGTTGCCTTCAAGTGCAACAAGACGTTTTAGAGCGTCTTTGCTAATGGCGTTTTTGTCTTCCACCAAAAAGTAGCAGTAGGCCTGCTTGTCGCTTCTGCCAACTCGTCCACGCAGCTGGTGTAGGTCAGCCATACCAAATTTATTGGCATTTTCTACGATTATGGTGTTTGCATTTGGCAAATGAATGCCACTTTCAACGATACTGGTGCAAAGCAACAAGTCATACTCGCCCCGCTCAAATTTCATCATCTCATCTTCAGTAACTTTCGCATTTACCTTTGAATGCAGTATCAAGATCCTAAGCTTTGGCAAAATTTTTCTTAGATCATTTGCTGTCTGCTCAATGTCTGCGATGTGATTGTGAATGTAAAAAGTCTGCCCACCACGTCTTAGCTCACGCATGATCGCCTCTTTGACGACCTTTTCGTCCCACTCTCTCACGCTTGTTCTAACATCCAGCCTTGAGCTTGGCGGAGTGGCTAAAATACTATATGTTTTTATCTTGCTAAGCGCCATATTTAGGCTTCTTGGTATCGGCGTGGCACTCATACTTAAGATGTGTGAATTTTGAGAAATTTCTTTTAACTGCTCTTTTTGCTTAACGCCAAATTTATGCTCTTCATCAACCACTATAAGCCCTAAATTCTCAGCCTTTACACCAAGAAGCGCATGCGTTCCCACGCAAACTATCGGCTCATTTTCTTTTAGTGCTTTTTGCAAGCTCGACTTCTCTTTGGCACTTGAGAAGCGATCCAGCCTAAAGACCTTTATGCCAAATTTGCTAAATCTTTGGCTTAGCGTCTTGTAGTGCTGCGAGCTAAGAAGCGTTGTTGGCACAAAGAAGAAGGCGCTAAAGCCTGATTTTATGCAGGTAAATATAGCATTCATCGCAACTTCAGTCTTACCAAAGCCAACGTCTCCGCTAAGCAGCCTATCCATCACCTTTCCACTTTTTAGCTCATCCCTTATATCATTTACCGCTTTTTGCTGATCACTCGTATATGAAAAGCCAGCGTCTTGGACAAAATTTAGATAAGAGATGTCTTCTTTTTGCAAAATTTTACCAGCCACGAGCTCTCTTTTTGCCGCCATTGCTACGATCTTTGAAGCGATCGCAAAGAGTTTTTCTCTAACCTTTTCTTTTATCTTGGCAAAATTTGCCTTGCCTAAGCGGTCCAGCACCGCCATAGAGCCATTTTGTGCGATGTAGCGGTCTATTAGATTTAGATGCTCTACTGGCAAAAGAAGCTTGTCGTCATTTTGATAAGCAATGACCACAAATTCCTTCGTAGCACCCAAAACTTTGATCTTTTCAAGTCCTAGAAATTTACCTATACCATAGTCTTCATGCACGACGTAATCATTTACTTTTAGCTCGTCTACCACGAGACTTGAGCGTTTAACTCGTCTTTTTTTCTCAAATTTATTTAGTGAAACGACTATCTTGTCACTTGAAGTTATATTTACCACAAGCGGCGAAATTTCAAGCTTTACATTTGTAAAGCTATCAAGCTCATAACCTTTAAAAAGCCCCTCATTTCTTGAAAGAACAGTTATGCTTTTGCTCTTATTTAACTCAAAAAAGTCAAAATTTAGAGTGACCTCGATGTCTTTATAAACCTTTGGCTCAGGCAAAATTTCAATACCCTTAAATTTATCCTCTGCTGCGTCATAAATTTCAAAATCGATCTTTTTAACAAGCCTTGAATCAAACTCTTTTAGATAGTCACTAAAGCTATCGATCGCCCAAAATCCAAGCGAATTTAGGTCGCTCACCAAGGCATCACTTTGCATATCCTCGATCTTTTGGCTGACCTTTTCAAACTCATCTTTGCTCAAATTTGCGATAAACGGCACGATCTCGGCCTCGCTTAGTTCAGTTTTGTCACTTATCTGTGTGGCGGTATTGTAGTTTCTTATGCTCTCAATCTCATCACCAAAAAGCAAAATCCTAACAGGATCGTCCATGTTTACACCGTAAATGTCGATCACTTCGCCACGGACGCTAAACTCACCAACGCTCTCAACGATATCTACACACTCATAGCCAAAGCGTATGAGCAGGTCGGCAAATTCGTTTAAGTTTATATTATCTTTTAACTTAACCGTGGAGCTCTCTAAATTTTTTTGCGTTGGAAGTGGGTTTAAAAGCGTGCTAAATGGACTAATGATAATCTTTTTGCCATCAAATTTATAGTACTTGCTAAGAACCGATGAAATTTCAAAAAGCTCTTCATTAAAGCTTCTTAAATCATCGCCCTTTTTGGCTCTAAAATCAGGCAACTTAAAGGCACTAAAACCAGTAAAACTAGCCGCATCAGCACAAAGAGCTGCCTCCTTCTCATCTTCGCAGATGAGAATTTGTGGAGAATTTGCTAAAAGATACTCATAAACCTTTGCTTGCATAATACTCTTTTAAAAAGGCTTCAGCCAAGTGAAATGAGCCAAAAGCTAGATAAATTTTGCCGTTTTTTGCCTCTTTTATCTCGTTCATATCGCTTGATTCAAACTCTTTATGTGAAATTTCAAGCTCGTTTAGAGCTTTATTAATAAGTTCTCCGCCAAGCTCCCTGCCATCGCAGTGGTAGTGATAGAGTAAAACATCATTAATAACTGGCTTAAGTGCTGTCAAAACAGCTTTAAAATCTTTATCTAAAAATGAGTTATAGACTAAAGTTAGCTTTTTACCGCCAAACTCTTTTGAGCTAAATTTATTTGCCACAGCCTTTGCGCCAAGCTCGTTGTGACCAACATCTACGTATAAATTTGAAGCAATCTTTTCACATCTGCCTCGAAGCGTGAGAGCACCAAGCTTTTTTATGTCTATTTTGTTATCTAAAATTTTAGCAGCAGCGTAGGCTAGAGTTAAATTTGAGCGTAAAAATTCCGGCAAGTTATATTTGTCAGCGTACCTTGCTATCTCATCTAAATTTTCAGCAGTTAAGATTTCTCTTGGAAAGCTTAAAACTGCTTTTTTCTCGCTTGAAATTTCTTTTGCGATAGCGATACTTATCTCGTTCATTTCGTCATTTAAAATAGCTCTTGTACCCATAGCCTCAAACTTCGTGCGTGAAATTTCTTCTAAGCTATTTCCAAGAACTGCCGTGTGATCGAGCCCAATAGGCGTAAAAATGCTTAACTCTTTTTCAAAAACATTTGTCGCATCAAGCACACCACCCATACCAGCTTCGCAGACAAAGTAGTCGCAACCCTCAAAAAGCACAGCTGAAAGCAATGTCATATACTCAAAATAGCTCGTTTTTATCTTGTATTCATCGCTTAGAAGTCCTTGCAAGCGCTCGTGAGCTGCTTCTAAAATTTCATCACTAGCGACCTCACCATTTAGCCAAAATCGCTCGTTAAATTTAAATATATGCGGACTTGTGTAATGCCCTACTTTTGCACCATTTTGACTCAAAATTTGAGCCAAAAAGCGTCCAGTGCTACCTTTACCGTTTGTGCCTATTATATGAATAATCTTGAATGGCTTTATATGTTCTTTTATAGTCGCATACGCTCTAATAATCCTGCCATAATCGATCTCTTTATAGTAAAGTGGCTTGCCGTCAAGAAATTTAGATAGATTCATTTATCCTCGATTATCTTTGGCATTACTTGATTTCTGCCATTTTCTTTTGAGAGATAAAGCATCTTATCAGCAGCCTCAAGCGTCATTGTCTCACTTAAATTTGCACTTCTTGTCGCTATTCCAGAACTAATAGTAACCTTAATGCGCTCATTTTTATAGATAAATTTAAAATTTTCTATCATACTTCTTAGCTTATCTCCAAATTTAACGCTATCTTTTAAGCCAGTACTTGGAAGCAAGATTACAAATTCTTCACCGCCATATCTACCAACAAAATCAACCTTTCTAGCATTTTTCTTAAGCACTTGAGCTACTGCCGAGAGTATAACATCTCCAGCCTCATGACCATAAGTATCGTTTATTTTTTTGAAATAATCAATATCAACAAAGCAGATAGAATAATCGGTACCATAGCGTTTATATGCTTCTTCGATTCGTTGAATCTCATTCATCAAAGCACGCTTAGTAGATACTTTTGTCAAAAAGTCCTCTTTACTCTCAAGCTTAGCTTCCTCAAGCTCTTTTTCAAGACTGATCACTCTATTTTGGAGCTCTGAAATAGTAACTTGCCTATTGTGCATCTCTATGCCAAGCTCTTTACTCTCGATCTCCAAAGCGCTAGCGATCTCAATAAGCATACTTCTTACTTGATCGATACTGTTTGTGTTTAAATTTACATTTTTAAGATCATTTTTAATACTTTTTACTTTATCTGAACTACTTTGTGAACTAGCTGCAATATCAGAAATTCTCTCGCTTATATTTTGTAAGATATTATTTAGCGAACCAACTTTTTCAATTATTTCTGTTCTATCTTCTTCGATTCTACGATCAACAAATGCTTTTACTTTTTCTTGAAATTCTTTACTATTTAGGCTTTTAGGATTTTGCTTTAAAATGCCTCTTATCGAGCTTAATTCTTCAGCAAGCTCTCTTGTAATAGAAGGCTCAAGTGCAAAATTTAAAAGCTCAGCCAAAGCATATTCTTCACTATTTTCATCTTTTTGTGTAAGAAATTTCTCAAGCTCAGAACTCATGGTTTTTAGATCATCAAAATCTCTTACGCCATAATATTTTAAAAACTCCAAAAACTCAGTATCGTACGAGCTTATAAAGTCAAACCATTTCAAACAAATATCGTCAAGATTTTTCTCATCATATCTTCTAGCAAGCAGTTGCATACTTTGCTCTGCTAAGGTTTTTGCATCTTTATTGTGAAGCATTGAGATAGCTTGGAGAATTCTTCTAGCAAATGCGTTTAGTGATTTTAGCTTTTTATCATCAGTCGCAAGACCCATCCCTTGCTGAGCGCCCCTAGATAGCCTAGCAGTTATAAAAGCAACAAACTCATCAACCGTCTTTATATGAAGGCTTATGGCTTGATTTTTATATTCATCACCAAGTCTTGAGATATATTTTTCTATCTTTTTGCTCTCTTCTGTTGTAAAGCCATATTTTTTAGAAATTTCATTATAGACCTCAGTATAATTCTCAGGCGTTAGCATCAAATGGCGATCCTTGATCTCATTTAAGGCTTCCTTGACTATTTGACTAACGGTTACTGCTGCCATTTCTATATCCTTTTACCGCTAAATTTGCGATATACTCATCAAAGGCCTCTTTTGACGCCTCTTTGATAGCTTCGTATTTTTGAGTATCGCTAATGACACTATCTGCGTATCTTACGCTTTTTTGACGTCTTGCGACACTAAAGTCATATTCGCCAGTAGCTGGAATATCAACCACAGTACCATCTTTAAATCTTGTCTTATAGTTTAGTTTTAAAAATGCTTTATATGAGGTGATATAACCAAACTCATCATAAATTATTGCTTCGTAATTTAAATCTTTTACCGAAATAATTATCGAAGTATCAGCACTCTCTTTACTTGATAGATTTTTATTTAGCCTTGCGACCATACCCTCTTTTACAGCATCCTTTATCCAAACACTATTTTTTGGCTCTTCTTTACTGATAATCACATCAACGTAAATTTTATCGCCAACTAGATCATGTGTGATCTTTGATACTGGTTTATAGCCACACCCACAGATAAATATCGCTACAAAAAAAGCTAAAAAGTATCTCAAAATTTATCCTTTAATGACAAAATTTACTAATTTGCCTTTTATATAAATCTCTTTTAAAATTTCCTTACTCTCGAGCCATTTAGCCACGTTTTGTTTAGCTACGTTTAAAATTTCACTCTCGCTCTCGCTAGCCGCCACTTCAAACTCGGCTCTTTTCTTACCATTTACCGTTATAGCCAGGCTTATGCTATCTTTTACGAAGACCTCTTCTCTCATCTCAAGCTTTGTAAAATTTTTGCGGCCAAATAGCTCTTCGCTGAGCTCATTTGCGATATGTGGAACGATAGGCTCAAGTAAATTTAAGATAATGAAAAAGCCTTCAGCATTTACATCTTCGTTATCCTGAGCATTTATGGCATTTAGTGCCTCCATGCACGCAGCTATCAATGTGTTAAAAGCAAATGTATCGCCAAAAACCTCGGTTGATTTTTTAAGCGCTTCATAAATTTTTAGCCTTGCAAATTTCTCATCTTTGTTTAAATTTTCGTGATTTATGGCTGGGATTTTATCCATCTTTTTGATAGTTTGCGCTTTTTCCCAAAGCCTATTTAAAAACCTAAACGCACCTTCAACTGCACTGTCATTCCACTCAAGCTCTTTTTGAGGAGGAGCAGCAAATAGAATAAACAGTCTTGCCGTATCGGCGCCATATTTATTGATGATATCGTCAGGATCTACAACATTGCCCTTACTTTTACTCATCTTTTTGCCATCTTTTAAAACCATGCCTTGAGTTAGCAAATTTTCAAATGGTTCATCGTCTCTTAGATGGCCTAGATCTCTTAAGACCTTTTGGAAAAATCTAGCGTATAAAAGGTGCAAGATCGCATGTTCTATGCCGCCGATGTATTGATCTACATTCATCCAGTAGTTTACACTCTTTTCATCAAGCGCTTTTTGTTCCCACGTCTTCTCATCACTTGCAAATCTAGCAAAATACCAGCTACTCTCCACAAATGTATCCATCGTATCAGTCTCTCTGATCGCGTCTTTGCCGCATTTTGGACACTTTTTAAATTTCCAAGTTGGGTGTTTGTCAAGTGGGTTGCCCTCGCCTGTGATTTCAACATCTTCTGGTAGCGCAATAGGCAAATTTTCCTCTTTTTCAGGCACTACGCCGCAGCATTTGCAGTGCACGACTGGTATTGGCGCACCCCAGTATCTTTGGCGAGAAATTCCCCAGTCTCTTAGTTTGTAGTTTGTGATCCTTTTACCTAACCCATCTTTTTCAAATTTTTCTATTATAAAGCTTTTAGCTTCCTCTGAGCCAAGACCATTAATCAGCTCAGAATTTATAGAAATTCCATACTCCGAATACGCCTTAGAGCCGTCACTCTCACCTTCAAGTGGCTTTACGACTGGTTTTATAGGTAGATTAAATTTAGTTGCAAACTCGAAGTCTCTTTGATCGTGCGCAGGAACAGCCATGATAGCGCCACTGCCGTAGTCAGCTAGGATGAAATTTGCAACCCAAACTGGGATCTTTTCATTTGTGAGCGGATGAACGACATAAATTCCTAAAAACTCTCCATCTTTTTCGCTCGCTTGACGCTCTCTTGGGCTTTGATTAAGTATGGCTTTTATCTTTGCCTTTTTATTTTCATCAAATTTGGCGTTTTCAAGTAGTGCTTTTACGATAGGATGCTCTGGCGCAAGGGCTGTGTAGCTAACGCCGTAAATCGTATCAGGCCTTGTTGTAAATACTTCAAAGCCATCAAATTTATCACCCAAAGTCTCTTTTGATGCCTCATCAAGGCTAAATTTAAACTCCAAGCCGTAGCTTCTACCGATCCAGTTTTCTTGCATTGTGATGACTTGATTTGGCCATTTACCTTCAAGCGTTTTTAGATCATCTAGTAGCTCGCTAGCGTATTTTGTGATGTTAAAGTAATATCCTGGAAGCTCTTTTTGCACTACTTCGTTGCCGCATCTCCAACATTTGCCGTCCTCTACTTGCTCGTTTGCAAGCACGGTTTGATCGTACTCGCACCAGTTTACTACGGCACTTTTTCTATAAACAAGTCCTTTCTCAAACATCTTTATAAAAAAGCTTTGCTCCCACTTTGTGTAAAGTGGGTCAGATGTGGCTAAAATTCTCTTTTTAGAAAACGAAAAGCCAAGGCTTGCTAACTCTTTTTTCATATAATCGATATTTTCATAAGTCCAAATTTTAGGGTGAATTTTATGTTTTATGGCTGCGTTTTCAGCTGGCATACCAAAGCTATCAAAGCCGATAGGATGAAGCACGTTGTAGCCGCTTTTTCTATATGACCTAGCCAGTGCATCGCCGATAGAGTAGTTTCTCACATGCCCCATATGTATGCGACCGCTTGGGTATGGAAACATACTTAGGATATATTTTTTTGGCAAGCTTAGGTCGTCTTTTGGCTCAAATTCTTCATTTTTGTCCCACATTTCTTGCCATTTTTTTTCTATCTTTAAAGGCTCATATTTTATCTTCTCAGCCATTTTTTCTCCTAAAATTCTTCTTGTGATTTACTTGACTCTATTAAAACCAAGGCTAGTGAAAATATATTTGCAATGACCGCACCAATGGCTAGCGAGTAGCTAAGGGTCATATTTTCAGAGACTTGCAATATAACAAAGGCTGGTATAAGGTGCAAGTCAGCAACCAGCGAGCTTGCAAAAAGCTCAGCTGAAAGTAAATTTTTAACGCCGATCTTAAGTAGCGTAGAAACTAAATTTATACTAGCTGCCACAAAAAGGGCAATCTCGTTTTTATCATATAAAAACTCCGCCGTGGTCGTAAGACTCATCAGCGCAAAAAATATGTAGATAACCTTTCCCCAGTTCATTATCCCTCCTTACACAACACCTTTTTCAAACATAGCGCGCTCTTTTTCGCGCTCTTTTCTGATCCTTTGCTTCTCGGTCTCTCTGGCTCTAAAATGCTCAATGCTAAATTTAAACCAGATAAGAAACGGCGAAGAGATGTAGATCGAGCTGATCGTTCCTATGATAATACCAACGATAAGGATAAATGAAAATCCATGTATCATATCTCCACCAAATAAAAATAGCACAAGAACCGTCATCATCGTAGTTGCAGAAGTTAGAATAGTCCTTGAAAGCGTAGCTGATACTGACTCATTTATAACGCCTTCAATATCAGTCCTCTTGCTCTCTTTGATGCCTTCTCTAATCCTATCAAAAATGATGATAGTATCATTTAGCGAGTAGCCAAGCACTGTTAAAACAGCTGCTAAAGTATCTAAATTTACATCTATATCAAATAACGAAATAGCACCAACGGTTATGATGATATCGTGAATTTCAGTTGCGATTGCAGCTAGCGCAAAACGCCACTCAAATCTAAATGTGATGTAAATTAACACACCAATTAGAGAAATTCCAAGAGCCATTAAACCCTTTTGTCTAAGCTCATCGCCAACCTTTGGACCAACTATATCAACGCGTCTTACTTCAAAATTTCCAGTGTCTTTTAAAATTTGCTTTATCTCAGCACCGATGTCGCCGGTTAAATTTGAGCTTGAGCCTGAAAATCTAATAACCACCTCATCATCATTTCCAAACTCAGTAACAGAGGCATTTTTCAAGACTTCGTTGACATTAAAAGCGTCACGAATTTTATCAAGTGGTGCCTTGGCATCATATCTTAGTTGAATTAGTGTACCACCAGAGAAATCGATGCCATAGTTTAGCCCCTTTGTCGCAAGTAAAACGATAGAGCCAACAAATAAAAACATAGAAAGTGCCAGTGAAGCAAATCTAAACCGCATAAAATCGTAAACTCTTGCTTTAGAAAAAATTTGCATCTCTAGCTCCTTTTATAACCAAACCAAAGTCTGGTATTTCCGCTTTTTTCTATCTTATCCATGACCGCGTCAAACATACCGTGAGTACCTAAAATAGCTGTTAGCATAGAAGCCATTATGCCTATCGCCATAGTTACCGCAAAGCCCTTAACTGGCCCAGTACCGTATGCGTAAAGCACCACAACTGTGATGATAGTCGTTAGGTTTGAGTCGATAATCGCGCTCATAGCATGCTCATATCCCTTTTGCACGGCTGTTCTTATCGCCGCTCCGTTACGCAAAAGCTCACGTATACGTTCATTTATGATGACGTTTGCATCGACAGCCATACCAATCGTTAAGACGATACCAGCCATACCTGGCAAAGTAAGTGTCGCTCCAAAAAGCGCCATGACAGCGACTAATATAACGACGTCTGCAACTAGTGCGATATTTGCAAAAACGCCAGAAATTCCGTAGTAAACTAGCATAAATAGCACAACCAAAACCGATCCAGCAGCAAGAGCTATCATGCTTTGATTGATACTCTCTTGCCCTAAAGATGGGCCAACACTTCTTTTTTCTAGCATCTTAACAGGTGCTAAAAGTGCACCGCTTCTAAGAGCGATCGCCACGTCGTGAGCCTCATCAAGCGTAAAGCCACCACTTATCTGGCCGCTACCGCCACCTATTCTTTCGTTAATAACTGGAGCTGAATAAACCTTACCATCAAGCACGATAGCAAGTCTTTTGCCGACATTTGCACCGGTAAAATCACCAAAAATTCTAGCACCTTCTGAATTTAGTGTGAAATTTATGATCGGTAGGTTATTTTGCTGAGAAAATGCGACTTTTGCATCAGTTAGCATCGAGCCATCAAGCACAGGAATATTTTTAACGACATATTTTACACGGTCGTTTTTAGCGTCTTTGTAGATCACGTCGCCGTAGCTTTCTGCCTCAGCCTCACTCATAGTGTTTGCCTGATCTTGCCTCTTATCATCAACTGCCATAAGTTGCAAGTGAGCAGCTTTTGCGATGAGATCTCTTGCTCTTTGCTCATCCTCTTCGGTCTTTATGCCAGGAAGTTCGACTAAGATATTATCTTTGCCTTGTCTTGCAACGGTTGGCTCAGCTAAGCCAAACTGATCAAGCCTGTTTCTAATAGTCTCAACGGCTTGTGAGATCGCATACTCGATCGTGTCGAGTTTCTCTTGCTCGCTTAGCGTAATATGATAATTTAGTCCATCTTTTTTAATCTCAAGACCTTTTATCTCAGCCAAAGCCTTATCTACTTTTGGAGCCTCATCACCATCAAGTAGGGTAAAATCTATACTCTCTTCTTTGATCTTAAATTTATTAATGAGCACATCTTCTTTTTTAGCGTAGTAATTTATACTTCCAGCAATTGACTTGATCTTAGAGTGAATAGCCTCGTCAGTCTCAACGCCAAGAAGCATATGAAGACCACCTTGAAGGTCAAGTCCTAGCGAAATTTTAGCTCCGCTTTGAGTCTGAAAAAAAGATGGCACAGAAAAGCCAAAACCAAAAACTAAGGCCAATAATAAAATAATCAGCCTATATGTAACTCTTGCGTTACGCATTACTTATCTTCGATCTTTTTAGCTACAAACTCACGTGCTACACGAACAATTACATCATCGTTAAGTTTAACTTTGATAAAATCGTTTTCGGCCTTAATCACTTCGCATATAAGTCCGCCATTGGTTATTATCTTATCGCCTTTATCAAGAGCTGCAAGCATCGCTGCATGGGCTTTTTGTTGCTTTTGTTGAGGTCTAATAACCAAAAAGTAAAAAATAGCGAAAAGCACAACAAGGGGTAGTAGTGATGTTAAAAATTCTGCGTTTTGCATGGATTTCCTTATTTGTAAGATTTTTAAAGGGACATTTTAGCACTAAAATTATAATAAAAGCCTTTGTTGGTGCTTTTTTGCTAGCTAATTTCATTTTTTTAAGTTTCTTTGAAAACTCGCTCTTAAATTTCATCTCACCGTTTTTAACTTTGACTGGAATTTACATCATCATAAATTTAAACAGGGCTGGATTTTTTGCAGCTGGATTTTTCACTGGAATTTTGTGGTTTTACTGGATTAGCTTTAGCTTTATCTACTACGATCTCGTCTGGCTCATACCATTTATAATCCTCTTTGTAGCTCTTGTTTATGGGCTTATGTTTTGGGTGGCATCATTTCCTAGCTTTGTAGCACTTAGGGCGATTTTATTATTTTTAGTAGGTTATATTCACCCTTTTGGTTTTAACTGGTTTAATCTTGAAGCAACGCTTGTTTTAGGGCCTTTTGAGCCAAGTACGAGAGGGCTTATATTTATATTTTTGGCAGCCATCTCTTTAAGTCTAAATAATAAATTTTTAAAATTTGGCCTAGCTTTTGTCTGCCTAATCGCTGCTTTACAATTTAAAAGTAGCGAGGCAAAAACTCTACCATTTGAAGTGGAGCTAATAAATACAGATGTTGCTCAAAGGGTACGCTGGGATAAGAATTTACGTATGGAATTTACAAATGAAAATTTAGACATGATAAGTAGCGCCATAGCTGGGCAAAAACGCCTTATCGTACTGCCAGAGAGCGCGTTTCCACTATTTATGACAAATGAGCCATTGCTTGTTGATGAACTAAAAGAGCTTTCAAAAAAGATAACTATCGTAGCTGGCGCACTTGCCTATGAAAATAAGCAAATTTATAACTCTGCATTTTTGTTTCAAGATGGTAATCTTAGGCGAATGGATAAGAAATTTTTAGTGCCATTTGGGGAAGAAATTCCTCTACCAAATTTCATGCAAGATGCGGTAAATAAGCTATTTTTTGGCGGAGCTAGTGACTTTAAAAAGGCTGAAAATTTTAGCGACTATGAGATAGACGGAGTTAAAATTAGAAACGCTATCTGCTATGAGGCGACAAAAGAGGAGCTTTATAAGGGCAAATTTGACGTGGTTGTAGCTATCACAAATAACGGCTGGTTTGCGCCAAGTAGCGAACCTGTGCTTCAAAGACTATTAATAAAACACCTTGCCACAAAATACAATAAAGTCGTTTATCACAGCGTAAATGGCTCAAAAAGCGAGATCATAAAACCTAAAAAAGCATTTTGGAGTAAGTTCTAAGAGAGCTTAGAATTTAAAGTGGCTTTTATATAAAGCCACTTTGATATGATTATTTTTTTAGTAAAGCCTTGAAGGTATCAACCGCATCAAGCTTTTCCCAAGGGTATTTTGCATTTCCCACTTGACCTTTTGCAGCTACTTTTGCGTATAAAAAGGTCTCTTTGCTTGGCTTGTCAAGACCAAATTTGTTTGTTATCCAGCGAGGAGTTAGAGAAAAATGCTCACTTACAAAATTTGAAAGCATATCGTCATTTATGCTGTTTGCGTGAGTTCCCATGGTATCAACACTAACTGAAGTTGGCTTTGCAACGCCGATTGCGTAGCTTATCTGAACGATACATTTTTTAGCAAGGCCAGCTGCGACGATATTTTTAGCTATCCAACGCGCTGCGTAAAGTCCGCTGCGATCAACCTTTGTGTAGTCCTTACTTGACTGAGCACCACCACCTATCGGGCTATACCCTCCAAAGCTATCAACAATGAGCTTTCTGCCTGTTAGGCCGCTATCATGAAGTGAGCTGTGGTTTACATATCTGCCTGTTGGGTTTATATAGATGATCGTTTTTTCTTTATTATATAGCTCTTTTGGAAGGCCAGTTTCGTCTATTAAATTTTGAATCAAAGCGCGAAGCTCTTCTATCTTCATGCTCTCCGTGCAAGGTGCAGAGACGACGATAGTGTGGATGCTTTGAGGTTTGCAGTTTTCAAAATTATCTTTACTGCCATAGTCAATCGTAACTTGCGTTTTTATATCAACACCAAGTTTATCAGGGTTTGCTTTTGCAAATTTATAGACTTTATCGCAAAGCATTCTTGCGTAAGTTATGGCTGCTGGCATAAATTCTTTCGCTTCGCAGCTTGCAAAGCCAAACATGATACCTTGATCCCCTGCCCCGATCTCACCGCTACTTTGATCAACACCTTGATTTATATCTGGGCTTTGTTGATTTAAGCAGACCTTGACCTCAATATCATCTGGATGCAAGCACTGCTCTTTTGTAAAATTACTCTTCCCATCATATCCAATGTGTGCAAGAGCGTCTTTTACGATCTTTTCGTAATCTTTAAAAGAGAGTTTTACTTTTGAGTTTATCTCTCCGCCTATTACTATGTTTTTCCCAGCTACAAAAACTTCACTTGCAACACGGCCATTTGGATCTTGCGTTAAAATGGTATCAACAATGCTATCAGCAATTATATCAGCACATTTATCTGGATGACCTGGACTTACAACTTCGGAAGTAAATAGATACATTTTCATCCTTTTTCTTGACTAAATTTTTGTGCAATTGTAACTAATCTTTATAAAAAGCGAATTAATCTATCTAAATTTCTTTATATTTAAAAATTGTTTAGCTAAAATCAGCAAAAAATTAATTTATTAAGGTTTCAAATGAATATGTTTAAAAACATTGCAAGAAGATACGCCGATGGAAATTTGATCGTTCAAATTTTAGTTGGTATCATTCTAGGTGCCATGATTGGCTTTTACACACACTACCAAGCAGCTCCATATAGCGAGGTCTCAGCTAAAATTCAGACGATCCAAAAAGAGAGCAGTTTAAGCGTAGACGAAGTTATAAAAACTCGCCTTAGTCAAGATGAAGTCAAACAGTTAAACGAAGCCAAAGAAAAAGCCAGTTCAGCTGATTCTATAGCGGCTTCAGCTTCAGTTTTAGGCGATCTGTTTAAAGGCGCGCTAAAAGCCATCGCTCCTATACTTGTTTTTGTTCTAGTTGCAACCTCTATTATTATAAAAGATTTTGGCCATGCAAAAGGTATGCAAAAGATCATTACTCTCTATCTTGTCGGTACGTTTTTAGCAGCCGTTGTGGCAGTTGTTGCTAGTTTCTTGTTCCCAGTGGAGCTTTCTTTAAAAGGCCTACAAAGTGCTGATATGTCAGCGCCTCAGGGAATTACCAATGTTTTAAAAGATCTTATTTATAAAATGGTTGAAAACCCAATAAACGCTTTAGCTAATGGTAACTATATAGGTATCATCACTTGGGCAGTTGGTAGTGGTATAGCACTTAGAAACTCCACAGCCGAGACCAAAAAAGTCTTTAAAGATATAAGTGATGGCGTAACTCATATTGTTAAATTTATCATTAGACTAGCTCCATTTGGCATTTTTGGCATGGTAGCTATTAGCATTCATGAAACTGGATTTGAGGTACTTGCAGGATATCTTAAACTCATCTTGGTTCTTGTTGGAGCAATGCTTGTTGTCGCATTTATCATCTATCCAGCAATGGTTTTTATATTAACTAGAAAAAATCCTTATCCACTTGTCATGATCTGCTTAAAAGAGAGTGCTATTTCAGCATTTTTTACAAGAAGTTCAGCTGCAAATATTCCTGTAAATATGGCACTTTGCAAAAAACTTGGGTTAAAAGAAGAGCTATACTCTATCTCAATCCCACTAGGAGCTACTATAAACATGGGTGGTGCAGCAGTTACGATCAGTATTCTAGCGCTCACAGCGGTAAATTCTATCCCATCTATAACAGTCACATTTGGTGACGCACTGCTTCTTTGCTTTATCTCAGCTCTTGGTGCATGCGGCGCTTCGGGCGTGGCTGGTGGCTCGCTACTTTTAGTGCCACTAGCATGCGGGCTTTTTGGCATAAATAACGACATAGCAATGCAGTTTGTTACAGTTGGCTTTACCATTGGTGTTATCCAAGACTCAGTTGAAACTGCGTTAAATAGCTCATCTGATGTACTTTTTACAGCAGTAGCTTCAGAAACTTCAAACTAATATTCATAAAATTTCAGCTAAATTTTGGCTGAAATTTTACTTTTATCCATTTTTTTGTAAAATATCCCAAAAATTATAAAGGAAATTTATGCAGGTTTGGGATTTAAAAGTACTATTTGCAAACGAAAAAGAGTGCGAACAAAACGCTCGAAATTTACAAAAAGAGTGTGAAAAATTTAAAGAAAAATATTTAGAAAAATATGACAATTTAAAAACAGATGAGTTTTTAAAGGCATTTGGCGAATATGAAAGCTTGATAGCTAAAATTTCAAAAACCATGACTTACGCTTTTTTAAATTTTGCTAAAGATACAAGCAAGGGCGCATTTTATGCAAAGATCGACGAGATCGCAACAAAAGCAAATGAAAATTTGATATTTTTTGAGATCAAATTTAATGAGCTTAGCCCTAAAAAACAAGAAGAGATCATCAAAAGCTCCAAAAAATATGGCTACTATCTAAGCAATCTTGCCAAAGCAAAACCGCACCAGCTAAGCGTCGCCGAAGAAAGAGTATTACTTCGCACTGCAAGCACCGGAGCTGAGGGATTTTCGAGGCTTTTTGATGAGAGCATGAGCAAGATGAGGTTTAAATTTAAAGGCGAGCTTTTAAGCGAAGAGGAAATTTTAGCCAAGCTTCATGATAACGATCAAAGCGTGCGAAAACTAGCTGCCAAAAGCCTTTCAAACGAGCTTAGTAAGCACCAGCACCTTCTTGGCTACATATATAATATGATAAAAACTGATCTAAAAACGAGCTGCGAGCTTAGAAATTTTAAGCTACCAGAAGAGCCAAGACACCTTGAAAATCAAATCACCAAAAAAAGTGTCGATTCGCTAATCGCTGTAACTGAGAAAAATTTTGACCTAGTTTGTAAATTTTACGAGCGAAAAAGAGAAATTTTAGGCCTTAAAAGGCTTTATGACTACGACAGATACGCACCTCTTAGCAGTGAAGGAGAATATAAATTTGATGATTGTAAAAAGATAGTTTTAAAAGCATTTTCAAATTTCTCAAACAAATTTGGCGAGATTGCTAAAAGTGCCTTTAGTGACGGCTGGATCGACGTTTATCCAGCGCCAAACAAGCGAGGCGGTGCGTTTTCTCACTCAGGTTCAAGTGACACACACCCTTATGTTTTGCTAAATCACACAAATCAACGAAGAGACCTTTTCACACTTGCTCACGAGCTTGGCCATGCCGTGCATCAAAAGCTCTCATATAACGTAAGCTACTTAAACTCAGATACGCCACTAACCACGGCTGAGACGGCTTCAGTCTTTTGCGAGATGTTAGTTTTTGATCACATAAAAGACGGTCTTAGCAAAAAAGAGAAAATTTCACTGCTTGCCGGCAAGATCGAGGATATATTTGCCACGCTTTACCGCCAGATAAATTTCACCACATTTGAGCGAGCTGTGCACGCACATGAGGGCGAGATCAGCCTAGATGATCTAAATAAAATTTGGCTTCAAGAGAGCAAAAAAATGTTTGGTAAAAGTGTAACGCTAAATGACTACTACAAAATTTGGTGGAGCTACATCCCGCACTTCATCCACACGCCGTTTTACTGCTACGCCTACTCTTACGCGCAGCTTCTAGTGCTTGCACTTTTTGGACTTTATAAAAGCGGCAAATGCAAAAATTTTGTAGAAATTTACACCGAGTTTTTAAGTCTTGGCGGCAGTCTTAGCCCAAGGGAGCTTGTTGGTAAATTTGGCTTTGACATAGATGATAAAAATTTCTGGCAGATAGGCATAAATGAAGTTAAAAAGCTAGTAGATGAATTTTTAGAAATTTCAAAAGGAATAAAATGTTAGATGAAATTTTAGATGATGAGAAATTTGCACTTTTGATGAAGATGCACGTTTATGAATGCATTGATTTTTTGCTTGAAAAAGGGGTAAATTTCTCAGTTGTGGCAAATTTGCCGCTAGTTAGCTTTGAGCCTAGCTTGCCAGATGAGATAAGCAAGAGCTTTAGCATGCCAGTCATTATGTTCTCACTTGGTGGATATACGCTTGAGAGTACGAAACTAACGCAAGATGAGCTTAGCTTTGAGGCTGGCTTTGGTAGTGAAAATTTCGCCTCTGTGGTCTCTTTTCCACTTGGTGGTATTGTTCAAATTTTGGTTGAAAATAGTCCAATACTTGTAAATTTTTCTATTCACAAACCAAAAGAAAAACAAGCAGATCTTGCCAAAAAATCGGCTTCTGTTTTTTTACAAAATCCAAAAAATAAAGATATATTTAAGAAAAAATAGTAGTTTTAAGCATTTTTGGCTAAAATCAAAAGAAAATTTAAAAAGTAAAAAATGGAAAAACTACTATCAAATTTAAACGAAGCCCAATGCGAAGCAGCCACTCATATAGATGGTCCGATGCTCATACTTGCAGGAGCTGGAAGCGGTAAGACAAAGACGATCACTACTAGACTCGCCTACCTCATCGGAGAGGTCGGTATAGACGCTGCAAATACACTAACTCTTACTTTTACAAACAAAGCCGCCAACGAGATGCGAAGTAGAGCCATGGCTATGCTCAGCCAAAGTGGCAAAAACTACTCGCCACTACTTTGTACGTTTCATAAATTTGGACTTTTATTTTTAAAGCTCTACATCGAAAAGCTTGGCAGAAAAAATAATTTCGTAATAATCGACACAGACGATAAAAAACGCATCATCAAAAGCTTTGAAAGTCCGGTTGCAACAGCGATACTTTCAAGTGAAATTTCAAACTACAAAAACTCACTTTTAAGCGTTGAAGAGGTCTATAAAAATGCAAATTTTTCATCATTTGATAAAAACAAAGATAATTTTTACAAGCAAGCAGCTCAAGTTTATGAAAAATATGAAGATTATCTCAAAACAAATAATCTTGTTGATTTTGACGATCTACTAGGACTTACGTATAAAATTTTAGATGAAAACGAAGATCTTGCGAGAGAAATTTCAAATAGCTACAAATACATAATGGTCGATGAGTATCAAGACACAAACGACCTTCAGTACAAACTCCTAAAGAAGCTCTGCTTGTGCCACGAAAATATCTGTGTCGTGGGCGACGATGACCAAAGTATCTATGGCTGGCGCGGCGCCAAGATAGACAATATCTTAAATTTTAAAGATCAATTTAAAGATGTAAAGGTCATAAGACTAGAAAAAAACTATCGCTCAAGCGAGGCGATACTAAAAGCTGCAAACGAGCTGATAGATCATAACCGTAACCGCCTTGGCAAAAAGCTAGTTGGCACAAAAGATGAAGGCGAAGCGATAAATTTAATAGAAAGCCTTGATGAAAATACAGAGGCTGGCAAGATCGCAAAAAACATAAAAGAGCTTTTAAGTAAAGGCGTGCAAGCAAAGGATATCGCTATCTTATACCGCATAAATGCGCTCTCTCGCTCACTCGAAGATGGACTAAACAAAGAACAAATTGCCTATAAAATGGTAGGTGGTGTGAAATTTTACGAACGAGCCGAGATTAAAGATATAATCAGTTATCTAAGACTCATAAACAATCCAAACGATGATTTTTCGATAAGGCGCATCATAAATCGTCCAAAGCGAGGACTAGGCAAAGTAAGCCTTGATAAGCTTGAAAAAATGGCGTTTGATGGAAAAATTTCTATTTTTGAAGCGATATCAAACATTTCAGATAACGATGAAGTCTTTAGCAAAAAGGTAAAATCTGCACTTGTTGAGTTTGCAAACAACCTAAAAGAACTTCAAGAAAGTAGCTCTGTTTTTGATCTAATAGATAAATTTGAAGCAAAATTTGGCGTAAAAAAATACTATGAGAGCTTGCCAGATGGCTCTGAAAGAGCGGCGAACATCGACGAGTTTTACGCTGTTTTAAAAGATCAAATCAAGCAAAATCCAAGCT
The DNA here is from genome assembly GCF_052169515.1 of Campylobacter sp. Lineage (GTDB taxonomy): Bacteria > Campylobacterota > Campylobacteria > Campylobacterales > Campylobacteraceae > Campylobacter_A. The sequence continues at coordinate 34,561 of NZ_JBQNCH010000013.1, read as the reverse complement.
TTGATCTGGAGGAATTTCTAAATGAGATCACTCTAACAAGTGAGCAAGACGGTATCAGCGATGAGGCAATTAGTATCATGAGTGTACATGCGAGTAAAGGGCTTGAGTTTGAACACCTTTTTGTGATCGGCCTTGAAGAGGGATTTTTTCCACTCATTGGCGATGGTAGCGATATCGAAGAAGAACGCAGGCTTGCATACGTGGCGATCACAAGGGCCAAAAAGACACTTAGTCTAAGCTTTGCAAATTCGCGCTTTTACAAGGGTCAGCGCACGAGGTTAAATAAGAGTAGATTTTTAAGCGAAAGCGGCACTACTCATGGCTCGCTCGTTATCGAACAGAGCAATGAGTTTAAAAAAGGTGACCTTGTTAAACATAAAATTTTTGGTATCGGTAGGGTGAGTGCTGTTAGCAAGATCAAAAAAGAGTTTAAACTAACTATAAATTTTGGTGGCAACGTAAGAGAGATCATGTCAAGCTTTGTGGAAAAGGCAGTATGAACGCCATTTTCGTGGCAAACAAGCCAGCTGGCATGAGCTCAAATCACTTTTTAGGAAAGCTTAAAAGAAAATACGGTGTTAAAAAAGCTGGATTTTCTGGCACACTTGATCCATTTGCGAGTGGCTGTTTGATAGTCGCTTTTGGCTCGTATACGAAATTTTTTAGATTTTTAGATAAAAGTCCAAAGGTCTATGAGGCGACGATTTGGCTTGGAGCGAGCAGTCCCAGCATGGACAATGAAAATATCACTAAAATTTCAAATGTAAAAGAGATAAATTTAGAAAGACTTGAAGCTATAAGAGCCGAGCTAACCGGTAAAATAAGCTACGTACCGCCTAAATTTAGCGCCAAACATGTAAATGGCACGAGAGCTTATAAGCTAGCTAGAAGTGGCGAAGAATTTGAACTAAAGCCAGAGACTATGGAAATTTATGAGAGTCAAATTTTAAACTACTCACACCCATTTTTAACAATTCGCTTAAGTGTAAGCGAGGGGAGTTACATCCGCTCTTATGCAGAAATTTTTGGAAAAAAACTTGGTTATAATGTAACTTTAAGCTCATTAAAGAGGGTAAGCGAGGGCAATTTTTGCTATGAAAATGAAAAATTTTTAAATATTTGCAATTTTTTAAATATCGAGCAAAATAAGTATTTTGGGGATATAAATAATATTCTTGATGGTAAAAAATTAAAAATTAACGATTTTGAAACACAAGCACAAGGAATTTATTTGCTAAATTATGATAAATTTATGAGCGTAATCCAAATCATGGATGATACTATAAATTACACTCTAAACAAGGTTGAAAAATGTTAATCCTAGCAAGAAAAGAAAATGAAGAAATTTTAATAGGAAATGACATAAAAGTCGTCATAGTAAGCATATCAAAAAATACTGTCAAACTTGGCATCGAAGCTCCACGTAACACAATGATACTAAGAAGCGAGCTAGTAAATGACATCAAAAATGAAAATATACATGCCACAAAAAGTGCAGATGAGGCCGATATTTACGAGTTAGCAAAAAAAATCGAGAAATGAAAAGCTTTGCAAAGATAAATGTATTTTTAAAAGTAGTTGGCACAAGAGGCAATTACCATGAAATTTTGTCGCGTTTTGTTCTTTGCGAGCAACTTTTTGACGAAATTTATTTTGAAAAGTCAGATTCGTTTGCAATAGAATGCAACAACCACGAAATAAAAGATAACATTATTCAAAAAGCGATAGACGAGTTAAAAAAAGCAGGCTTTAATAACGAGCTTGACAAATTTTGTAGCTCGCATAAAATTATTATCAATAAAAATATCCCAATTGGTGCTGGTCTTGGTGGAGGCAGCTCTAATGCGGCCACTTTTTTACTCATGATAAATGATGAGCTAAATTTAAAAATAAAACGTGAAAATTTGATGCAAATAGCCTCTAAAATCGGTGCGGATGTCGCCTTTTTCGTAAGTGGCTACAAGGCAGCAAATGTAAGTGGGATAGGCGAAATCATAGAAGAATTTGACGATGAAGTACCAAATTTAAGCATCTTTACCCCGGATGTTTTTTGCTCTACACCTATGGTTTATCAAGAATTTAGAAGCAATTTCTTACAATATATAGACGTTGATACTGCAAAAAAGATGCAAAATTTAAAAAGCAAAGAGCTACTTGAAATTTATAAAAACGAGGAACTAAATGATCTTTTTGCGCCATGCTTTAAACTCTACCCACAGATGAATAAGTTTAGAGATAAATTTCTAAGTGGCAGCGGCAGTAGCGTATTTAGCGTAAAATAAAAGGTAAAATTTTGATAAAAGATCTAGCAAAAAATAAAAAAGCTTTACATGACTTTAGCATACTTGAGACCTTCGAGGCTGGCATCGTGCTAAAAGGCAGTGAAGTAAAGGCTTTAAGAGCTGGCAGAGCAAATTTAAAAGATAGCTTTGTGCGTGTCATAAAGGGTGAACTTTTTTTACTAAACGCGCACATTAGTTATCTTGAAACCACGCATAGTGCATTTCGTCCAAATGAACGAGCAGCAAGAAAGCTTTTGATGCACAGAAAACAAATCGATAAAATTTTTGGTCAAGTCTCACAAGATGGGCTTGCTTTGGTCGTTTTGGCACTTTATTTAAGCGATAAAAACATCGTAAAAGCAAGGCTAGCACTCGCAAAAGGTAAAAATTTACATGACAAACGCGAGACCCTAAAGAGACGCGAGGCAGACAAAGAAGCGAGAGCTGCCATCAAAAGATACGTTTAAGGAATAAAATGAAAAAAATAATTATATTAATCATCGCACTTTTTGCATTTTTTGGCTGTAAGGAAGAGGAAAATAGCAGGGCTACTTTTAAAGAATTTACTCCAAATGAAGAAGTAGTACTCAAAGATGTAAGCGGTAAAGACATTACGCTAATTCGAAAAAATAGCGGTTTTGTCATTAAAAACGACGAAAATAAAGTTTTAATGATAGATATTTTTGGTACATTTTGTCCGCCTTGCCAAAAAGAAGCTCCAGAGCTTACAAAATATCAATTTGAAAATAAAGAAACATTTACACTAATAGGTCTAACTCATTTTGAAAATGTCACAGATGAGTATGTTTTAAATGAATTTATGCAGAAATTTCACGCCTATTACTTCGTCACAAACAACCAGAAAATAAATGGTAGATTAATTGAGCAGATCGTGCGTGACATAGAATATAAGCACGAGATCGCACTACCATTTAAGGTCGTGCTAAAAAATGGAAAATACCAAATCTTAACAGACGTTGATAGCGGAAAATACGGTGTCAAATACTATTTAGGTGGCACAAAAGTCACTAAAATGAAAGAAGATCTGACAAAAATTTATGAGACAAAATAAATTTAGCTTATATTTGGAACATCATTTGCTTATAAAAATGTGAAATTTCATAAGGATTTTATATGTTTGTTTTAGAAAAATCAAAAGCTAGCCCTCTTGTTGAGTCAGCTCTTGCAGGTAGAGAGCTACGCCAAAAGCTAATCTCAGGCAATCTTGCAAACGTTGATACGCCATTTTACAAAGCTAGAGACATAAGATTTGAAGAGGTTTTAAAAGAGAGAGCAAATGAAATTTACAATGTCTCAAACAAAAAAGAACTAAAGCTAGCTAAAACAAACGAAGCCCATATGGCCGCTGTTGATTTTCCAAGAAGTGACATGGCGCAAATTTTCTTGCGCGATGGCCACATGGCTAGAAATGACGCAAACACAGTCGATCTTGACGTCGAGACAACAGAAATGGGTAAAAACACAGTTATGATCAATGCCCTTGATAGTGCCTACAAAGCACAGGGTAATATCTTTAAAAGCGTAATAGACGCAAGTGCTAAGAACTAGGAGAGATGATGTCATATTTAAATGATTTTGATATAAGCGGATATGGGCTAAGTGCTCAGCGCTTTAGGATGAACGTCATCAGTTCAAACATAGCAAATGCTCAAACCACAAGAACAGCTGAAGGCGGCCCTTACAGAAGGCAAGAGGTCATCTTTAAAGAGATGAGCTTTGATAAAATTTTAAACGATCAGCTTAAAAATTCGCAAAGCTTACTTGAGTACGAAAATCCGCTTGATGATCCAAGCTCACCAAGAAACGCTCACCCTGCCCTAACTAGCGTGATCGTGGATAAAGTGGTGCGTGACGACAAGGACTTTCAGCTAAAATACGACCCAAGCCACCCAGACGCAAATGCAAATGGCTATGTCGCATTTCCAAATATAAATCCAGTCATCGAGATGGCTGACTTGCTTGAGGCAACAAGGGCCTATCAAGCAAATGTAGCGTCATTTCAAAACGCAAAAACAATAGCACAAAGTGCGATATCACTTATTTCAGGACAAGCATAATGATAAATAGTATAAATTTAGATAAGTTAAATAAAAACGAAAATTCAAACAAAATAATAAAATCTGGCGAAGAAGGCGGCTTTGAAAATGCACTAAACGACTCTTTAAAAGAGCTAAACAAGGTTCAAATAAACGCTGATAAAGCCATCGCAGATCTTGCAACTGGCGAGGTAAAAGACCTGCACCAAGCAGCTATCGCTATTGGCAAAGCGGAGACTAGTATGAAGCTTATGCTAGAGATCCGCAATAAAGCATTAAGTGCTTACAAAGAAATTTCTAGAACGCAAATTTAAGCCATTGAATGAATTCCAGAAAATCAAAAATAACTATACTTTTTTTATTAATCTCTTTTGGAATTTCAATATTTGTGCTTGTTATATTTTATAGAGCGAGCATCGAAAGAAGACTCCCTAAGCTTCAAACAAGCGATATCAATACCGCAATTCGCGGTAACATCGTCACAAAAGACGGCTTTAGCATCTCATCAAGCCAAAAACTCTACAAAGTGATGCTAGACACCAGAAACATTGATCCAAACAAAAAAGAGATGTTTATCAAGCTCTATTCACTTTATAGTGGCGACGATCCAAACAAAGTAAGAAAAATCATAAATGGCACAAAAGGGCTTGTCACACTATCTTATAGTATTGATGCCAAGGGTGCCACCTATCTTCAAGAGCTCTCAAGAAAGCTAAATCGCAAGAGTATCTTGGTCTCATATCTTGACCCAAAAACAGGCCTTGCTTCATTTCAAGGCATGCGTGTGATGGAAAGTGGACAAAACCGTAAATTTATGTCAAAAGATGCTCTTACGCCAGCTATTGGCTACGTTAGCAAAACCGAAAGTGACGCGCTTACAAAAAGTAAAGGCGTAAAAGGGCTTGAGAGATACTACGAAGACTATCTAGCTCCAATACAAAACGCTAAAATTCTTGGACCAAGAGATATCGGCAACAACATCATTTTAACAAGCGACTCAAACCTTGCTACAAGAGTAGACGGATACAATGCCGTACTTTCTATACCGCTGAAATTTCAAACCAAACTAGAACAAATTTTAGATGAAAAGCGTGAATTTCTAGACGCAAAAGAGCTTGTAATCTGCATAATGAACAGCAAAAATGGAGAAATTCTAGCCCTTGCCTCTAGCTCAAGATACGATCCATCAAACATAAGAAAACAAGACTACAGCGCCCTAAACTCAACCGCTAGTGAATATGCCTATGAAGTCGGATCAGTTTTTAAGCCATTTATATTTTCGATACTACTTCAAGAAAAAAAAGTAAATCCATTTGAGCTTATTAATACCTACAATGGTCGCTATCAACTTGGAAAAAGGATCATAAAAGATACCCATCCAGAGCCTTTTATGAGTGCTGAAGACATCATCGTACATAGTTCAAACATCGGCATGATCCAGCTAGTAGAGCGCCTAAATGGACCACAAATTTATCAAGGCCTTTTAAATTTTGGCTTTTCCAGAAAAACTGGCATTGACCTGCCATATGAGCAAGTAGGGATGATGCCAACAGTTACGAAGCTAAATTCATCAACATATAAAGCTACAGTGAGCTACGGATATGGCTTACAAGCGACGTTTATGCAACTTTTAAAAGCTTATAATACCTTTAATAACAAGGGCGTTGAGGTCATACCCCATATAGTCGCTTACCTAGAGCGAAACGGCAAACGCTACGACCTACCAAAGTCTGAGCCAGCACAAGTCATCTCACAAGAAACAGCAAAGATAATGAAGCGAATTTTAATAAAAACGGTCGAGAAAGGAACTGGACTAAAAACATTTACTCCAGGGCTTGAGATAGGTGGCAAAACCGGTACTGCTCACATAGCCTCGGGCAAAGGCGGATACAGCAATACATATAACGGTTCGTTTTTTGGCTTCGTAAATGATACAAGAGGCAATAGTTATACAATAGGTGTTTTGGCAAGAGATCCTAAAAGACCTTACTACTATTTTGGTGCTCAAAGTGCACTACCTACTTTTAAAAAAGCTGTTGATCTTATGGTTGAGGATGGATATCTATTTCCTGATGCAAACATTATAGCTGAGTTTGAAGCTAAAAAAGATAAGCTTAAAAATGAAAAGGCAAAGCAAAAACCTGCTTTGGATTAGACTTAAAATATTGCTATTCAATAAAAATCTCACAACTATAATCTATGGCATTTAAGAACAATGTCTGACCATAATCGGAACAAAAATTGTAAGATATTGGTTTTATTAATAAAGCCTAGATAATTATAATTGCTGAGGCGGTGATTTTTAAAATTTATCTACGATTTTTACGGTTTTCTATGCCAACTCTCTCACTATTTTCTATCTCAACAACATAGCTTGGATTTTTCTTTTTAGCCTCTTTGTCTAGAAAGCTAATAAGTTTTGCATCGGCATTTTTATGAGAGCAGATTAAAATTATAAAATTTATATAATTATTTGCCTCTTTTGGCATAGTCTGATTATTTTTAGGAGGTATGTTAAATTTTTCTATAAAAATTTGTATCAGCTCAAAAAGTTCGTTTTTGCTTAAACTATTATCACCTGCGAGCCTTTCAAGCTTTTCTATCGTGATCTCTTCCTTAACAGATACGATTTTATTAGAAGGAGTGGCTTGATGAGTTTTGTTTTTTAAAAGCAGATAGATCAGTACGCAAACGGCAACTATCAGCAAAACGATACAAAAAACTATCAAGCCCTTTACAAGCATCTATAGCCTTGAGCAAAGCGAGCGTTTGGTAAATGCTATAACGCTCATAAGCACCATAACTACCATAGTGATCCAGATAAAGTCAGGTATCGGTAGAGGGTCTCCAGCTGCATATGAGTGCATGCCAGCTAGATAAAAATTCACACCAAAATAGGTCATTATAATCGACCAATAAGCAAAAAATGAAGCTACTGCAAACGCATATTGGTTATTTAATTTTGGTATAAATCTTATGTGAAGCACAGCTGCGTAGACAAGGATCGAAACTAGCGCCCATGTCTCTTTACTATCCCAGCCCCAGTATCTACCCCAGCTCTCATTTGCCCAAACACCACCAAGGAAGTTTCCAAGTGTTAGTAGGCTTAAACCAAGTATCATCGCCATCTCATTTATGCGAGTTGCTTCAAGGATATTACGTGAAATTTCCGCATGTGGCTTTTTCTTATTTTGCAAAATGATAAGCAGCAACGTAAAGCCACCAAGTAGCGAGCAAAGACCCAAAAAGCCATAGCTTGCGGTGATGATAGATACGTGGATAGTGAGCCAGTAGCTCTGAAGCACAGGCACTAGCGTAGTGATCTGTGGATCCATCCAGCTAAGGTGCGCGACAAATAGCGTAATGCCGGCAAGTATTGATGTGAGAGCAAGTGCGATCGGACTACGTTTTGCAAAGACTATACCAGAAAGTCCAAGCGCCCAAGCTATATAGACCATAGACTCATACGCATTACTCCAAGGTGCATGCTCTGCTATATACCAACGAAGTCCAAGGCCTACCGTATGAGCCAAAAAGGCTAGTAAATTTATAGCATATACGATCTTTACAATACTATTAATCTGAACTTTTGGAGCCAGCATTTTGATAAATACAAAAAATAAAAGCGCCAGGCCAGCCAAAAGATAAATTGGCGTCAAGCGGTCAAAAATTTGAAATTTGTTAAATAAAATTTCTATATCTATCTTTTTCTCACTTGGCATAACAGCTGAGCCATATTTGTGCTGATACTCTGAAATTTTATCAAGTGCAGCATCAGCCTTACTCCAGTCGTTGTCTTTTGTCGCTGCGTCAACGGCTGCGAAATAATCTCTCATCATGCCAACAACTATCTCAGCCTCTTTTGGTGTAAAATACATCATCGCAGAAGCAGGCGAATACCAAGAATGAGACGGATCGTCTTGTTTAGGAAAAATTTTAAAAATTTCGCCAATAAATATCATGTAAAATACGTTTAATCTCTCATCAATCTTAATCACATCTTTATCAAATGTACCACGTGAACCTGGGTGTTTTCGGTTAGCAATCTCTGTAAATTTAGTAAGCTTATACTCGCTTCCACCATCTTTTGTGACTCTAAAAAACTGGTCAAAGCTTCCATATTTGGCATTTTCATCAACACCAAGCTCTTTTTTTAGCTCTTTGCTTTGGCCAAGAGCAATGATATTTTCACTTCTCCAAAAGTCAGGTGCCACCATGATAGAGAGCATTGCCTGGTTTGAATTTAAGTTGCCAATACTATCACTTCTATGAATTTTATTTAATATCTCTTTGCTTAGCGTATCGAATGGCTTCATTCTGCCATCTGGACTTTGCACTATAAGTCTGGAAAGCTTTTGGGCATGTTCTTTGCTAATATTAGGCAAAAAGTCTTCAGCTTTTAATGAGCTAAAATTTAAACTTAGAATTATAATAGCAATAAGAGCAACAACTTTTTTGCCACCTTTTGTTGATTCATCATCAATTAGTTTTGCTAGCTTTCTAAAGCGACTGCCTGGATTTATAACATTTAACACAAATCCGAGTCCAAGTAGAAAATATCCTATATAGGTTGGTATCTTGCCTGGATCCTTGTTAACAGATAGAATCGTGCCCTTTTCGTCAGTATCATATGAGCTTTGGAAAAATCTATATCCATCATAATCAAGTACATGGTTCATATAAATTTTATAGTCAAATCCTGGGTTGTCAGAGCCATCTTTTACTACAACTTCACTTGCGTAGCTCATTGGAGAATTTGAACCAGGATATCGTTTGAGCTCAAAATCTTTCAAATATAAACTAAATGGGAGTTTAACTTGCTGAGCACCCCATGAAGCATTAAATTTTTGTCCAGCTACAGCCAAACGTGAAGGCTCTGTAAGGTTATAAAATACATGCATTTCTTTACTTTCGCCTTTGTAGTTTAGCTCAGCTACTAATGCGTTAAATTCACTATCTTTTGAGCTTACGAGTTTTCTTGAGGCGTTAGCTGAAACTAGCCTTGGGGCAAAATTTATATTCGAGATAGTATAGAGGCTGCCTGTACTAAATTCATTTATACTGCCAGCTTTTAACTCTGTTTTTGAGTTATCTGCCATTGTAAATTTTGAAAGATCAGCATTTGAGGTAACCGAAAAATTTCCATCCAATAGTCTAAAAAGTACATATTTTTTACTTTCATCTGGCTTGGCATTAAAAAGAAAGCTAATATCAGCAACCCTAGCTTCTTCTTCTTCAAGTAAGAAAATTTCTTCGCTATCACTCTCATTTGAAACAACAAATTCAATAACAGGTTTTCCATTTTTATCATCTACAAATTTGTAACTTGCATTTGGCACAAATTCTTTAAATCTTAAATTTGCTTCACTATCTGCTATTTTTAGTTTTAAATCAAAGCCATTTTTTATATCAGTAAGTCCCAAAGGCAAAGCTGCACTTACCTCTTCGCCACTATCGTTTAGTGTGACTAAATTTAAATAAGAAACCTTTGTTGTTACGATATTTGACTGCGTATTTTCCCTTATATGCATATCAGCCTCGAAACCAAGATATCTTGTAATGCCAGCACCAACCAAAATAACGATAAACCCTACATGAAAAATAAGTGATGGAAGTTTTTTAGGATCTATTAAGTTGTATCTAAAAATATTGTAGGCTAAATTTATACCAAGAAGCAGTTGAATAATAGCAAACCAACTAGCACCATAAACATAGTACCAAGCGGCTTCTGTGCTCGTTTTGCTCTCTATTATCGTGGCGACTCCGCTAGCTATAGCGAAGATTGCCATCAAAACGATAGCTGAGCCCATACTTAAAAATAGTGATTTTGGATTTAACATCTGTTTCCTTTTTTATTTATTGCAACAAAGCTATCGAAGTAAATTTTATCTTAAATAACTACCTTGTTTTGTTTCTGTAGAAACTGGTTTATTTTTATTTGTTTCTTGCTCGCTAAGCGCATCTTTGCCTTTTAGATACGCAAGGATTGCACCAAGATCGCTATTTGAAAGAATTTTAGCTTGGTTTTGCATAACGTTTTTGCCACTTCCACCAAAGCTTGAGTCACTTCTGTAAGATATGATGCTATCTTCTATATCTTTAGCATTCATATTTTTTAGAGGGGTTGAACCAAATGGCCTTTTATCTGCATTTTCACCGTGACAACTAGCACATTGTTTTTCATAAATTTCTTTACCTAAAGAGACGCTATATCTACCCTTTTTATCAACGCCTAGTTTTAAAATTCTATTGTCTTTATAGCGTCTTGGATCTTCATCTACATAAACATTTACTTTTTCATTTCTATCATTAGCCTGCTTTTTTGCCATTTCAGCAAGTTCTTTACCAAATTCGCCACGAGCTTCTATATAATAAACTTGCGAAGCTGCAAAGGCATTTGCCACCAAAAAACACGCCAAAAAAGAAATTTTGATATTTTTCATGAGTTTCCTTGAAATTTTGCTCTAAATTTAAAAATCCCAGATCAGATTGCTCTGACCTGGGATTATATCATAAGTTGATTAATTAGCTAATATTAGAATGAGTATTTAGCTTCAAATCTGAATTTATCTTCTTTCTTTTTCTCATCATTATCTAATTTATGTGTTTGGAAAGAGTAGAATGAACTAAATTTCAACTTCTTGCTGTATTGATAAGCAAATCTTGGAACAAATTCTTCAACCTTATCTTTTGCATCTGGATTACCAGCACCAGCTGATGTTTTTTGAGTGCCTTTTACGTAGTCTAAACCAGCTGTAAATTTATCAAATGTATAAGCACCTGTTACATAAAAGAAGTTACCTTTGCCTTCTGCATGTGTCCAGTCAAATACATCTTCACCTGCATCAATTAAGCTTCCTTGGTCTTCAAATGAAAAAGCTGATATGCCTTTATCTTGAGATTTCCAACCGATATAACCACCAGCTAGATCAAAACCAAATAATGAAGTAGAAAGTTCTCCAGCATAGAAGTTGCCATCATTATATCCTAGCTTGCTTTTAGCACTAGCATCAGCTGTGCTATTTACATAGTTAAGTCTTGCGCCCAAAGAAACATCATCAGTAATAGCAAAATTTGCTGAAACATCAGCTGCAAGTAAGTCAGCTAAATTTGTTAAGCTAGCATACCATAGTTGGAAGTTAATAGGATCATATGCTCCAGCAATACCAGCTGCATATAGATTACCAACATCATACTTATTCAATTGATTAGTTACACTCACATCATACAGATCACCATCGCTCTCACCACTACCTTCAAGTGCATCAAATGCTAAAGCTGTAAGTGTAAGACCTTCGATGTCTTCATTTACTACTCTTACGCCTGTGCCAACAGCATCATCAGTAAAGTATGAACCTATAACTTGCTTACCAGCTGTTATAGTAGTAGCACCTACTTTGTATCCTAGGTAAAATTGGTAAACTTTAAATGGATCAGTTGTATTTGTTTTATCTGTACCATCTATATTAGCTGTTCCAGCATTATCGCCTGAACCGTCATTTGCATTATATCTTAGGCCAACAACACCAAAAAAGTTATCATCGATAGCAGCTTTAAAATTTGTGATCATTTTAAAGTTATGTTTTGCATCATTAGCTTTTTTGACATTTTCTTGTTTTTTGTCATACTCATGAGTGTGAGTATATCTATATCTTGCAAATCCTGAAAGATCTACATTTTTTATAGCTTCTTCAAGTGGAGTAGCACTTGCTACGCTTGAAAACGCACCTAAAGCAACCAAAGCGGCTAAACTAATTTTTGTTAGTTTCATTTTTTCTCCTTTTAAGGTTTTTGTGAGAACGATTATAATCTATAAATTTTAATTTAAAGCTTAAAAAATCATAAATTTTTATATTTTTGTTACCAATCATTTACCGATTTTAGCCAAAAAGCATATTTTTGATAATTTAACTTTCAGAAAGAGTATCTTAAAAAGTGGAGTAAAATAAAAAGGGGCTGTTATTTCGCCCCTTAAAAGGAGTTCTAGTTTTGATTGCTAGTGAAATTATATATGCCAGCAGTAAATCAACGGTAATCTAAAAAGAAATTTTTTCCTCTTTTGGCACTTCTATATTTGTTTTTATATTTTTTCTTTTAGTAACTACTTCGTTTTGGGGTTTTCTTATGCCATTATATAGACCACGAGAACCTCCCTCCTTTATAAGAAGCATATCCACAAGTTTGTCGGCATAAAATGTCGCATAAACTAAATCGCCCTTATCATAATAGTATCTATTCGCACAAAAATTTGCTTTATTTAGTTTATTATTTTTTACATCACTGGCAACTATCTCATAGCAATATTTTGAATCTTTATATGTAACCTCTTTTATAAAACCTTTGATAGAACTTTTTATAGGTGTGTTTTGCGCCACTTGCTTTGGTTGCTTGCGAACTGGTGGATTGTTATCAAAAAACGAGCAACCAAAAAATATAGAAGCTACAAAAGGAAGTAAAATTTTAGCTTTCATCTTTTCTCCTTATTTTAAAGAGCGAAGTATAGCTTTTCAGTTTAAATAAAATTTGTGAGTTTTGAAATTTGATTTTTATTCTTACATTAATATATAAATTTCTTGGGCATGCAACCCAAGAAATCTAAGCTGATACGTTTAAAACGTTACCGCCAAACTCAGCGATCTTCTTATCAAGTAACTCAAGAGTCTTTTCAATAGTCTTTTGAGAAATTTCAGGTAGCTCGCCACCCCAATTTTTCTTTGCATCTTCAAAACCCTTTGTCACGCCATCTCTACCAGCTTTTAGCTTCTCTATATCATCGCCTGCACCATTTAGTACAAAGCCGGCTATCCTCTCAGCTGTATTTGAAATACCAAAAAAGCCATTTTCGCTAACTAGCTCGCTTGCCTCATCGCCACTTAACTCACCTAGAGCTTTGCCATTATAGCCAATACCTGCTAGATCGAGACCGGATAAAATATCAGACAAATTTTTAGGCACATTAAAGCTTAAGCTGCCTTGAGCCAATAAATTTGAGCTAGCATTTTGTATGATCTCTTTTTGATACTGCAAAAAATAACTATTTGAGATCTCTTTTGCACTTAAATTTGAAATCTCGGGTTGCTTTTTGGAAACCTCTTTTTCATCCTTATGAAATGAAATTTCTGATTTTATATTTTCTTTTACGCTTGAAGTATTGTATGAGCTTGCGATTTGACTGATTTGCATATTTGGCTCCTTTAAATTTATAAAGGCAATATCGCCAAAAAGTAGAATTTATTTAGAGTAAGCGGGAGAACTTCCCGCTGTGATTATTTACCTAATGTTGCGTTTAGCATCCATATGGCTTTTTCAAATTTTGCTATTTGATCTTGTGCGTACATCTGAGTTGTTGTATCGCCCTCTGCAAGTTCATCAAGCTTTTTAAACTCGCCTAACAGATGTTTGTAGTCAGCTAAAACTATATCTAAAACTTCAGTTGGAGCGTAACTCTCTTTTGGCTCGTGTTTGATATGAGCGACTTTCGCTAGCTCTTCAGCTTTAACGATAGGCCTACCGCCAAGCATAAGGGCTCTTTCAGCAACGGCATCAAAGATCTCGCTCATATCCTCATAAGCTTTCTCAGTGTATTCATGAACGCTGAAAAACTGAAGACCTTTTACGTTCCAGTGAAGATCGTGAAATTTGATGTAAAGTGCATTTGCATCGGCTTGAATTGTGTTTAATTGTAAAATAACTTTTGACATTTTGTCTCCTTCTTTAATTATTTAAATATGGTGAAATTATATATAGGTAGAGTTAATAGTTGGTTAATTAAATAATAATTTTTATTATTTAATATAAATTTTAACTACAAGAAATTTATCTTGTAGTTAAAAGTAGATTTTAAAAATTTGTTTATTTTTTATATGGTGTAGTTTTATAGCCTTGCTCAATCAAACTACCCATACCGCCATCTAAATTTATGATATTTAGATCAGCATTATCAATAATGGCCGCAGCAGCCGCACTTCTTCTACCGCTTCTGCAAATAATAGCAACAGGCTTTTTGAGATCAACTGCTTTTGATAGCTCATCTACAAATGCTTCTTTTTGGCTTGGATCAAAAGTAATAGTTTTTGCTCCTGCTATAATACCAGTCTCTTGCCACTCAAGTGGAGTTCTGATATCAACGATCTGATCATAATTTTTTATCACGTCTGGAGTGACTCGAATAGTTTTAACATCCGCAGACAACATAGAACAAACAGCCCCTAAAAGTAAAATTCTTTTCATTTATCATCCTTAAATAAAAATTTGTGTGATATTAGCATAGATTATTAAATATATAAAATTTTGTTTGATAAATTTTATTGCTTGTAATTATTAAAATATTATGAATTGACGGTCTTCTAATAAAAATTTAGTATAAATTTTTAAAATAATAAGTGCTTTATAAAAATTATATATGATACAATGGTGTCCCCAACAGGGTTCGAACCTGTGGCCTTAGAATTAGGAATTCTACGCTCTATCCAGCTGAGCTATGAGGACAAATTTGTGAGTTAGTTTATTTTAACTGAGCGATTGAATTTAAAGGGCAGATCACTCTGCCCTATTTTGACTAATTAGCCATTTCTCTTTTTAATAATCTCTTCACTTACGTTTTTAGGAACTTCTTCATAGTGATCAAATTCCATAGAGTAAGTCGCACGACCTTGTGTCATTGAGCGAAGATCTGTTGAGTAGCCAAACATTTGTGCTAGTGGGCAGTAAGCAGCGATGATCTTGATACCGCTTCTATCGTCCATTGAGTTTACTTGACCACGACGCTTGTTAAGGTCACCAATAACATCACCCATGTACTCTTCTGGTGTTTCAACTTCAACTTTCATCATAGGTTCGAGAATAACAGCACCTGCTTTTCTAGCGCCTTCTTTAAAGCCCATTGAAGCAGCGAGTTTAAATGCCATCTCAGATGAGTCAACTTCGTGGTAGCTACCATCAAACAGTGTAACTTTAACGTCTTCAACTGGATAACCAGCAAGAACACCACTTTGAAGTGCCTCTTTACAACCTTTTTCAACAGCTGGGATATATTCTTTTGGAACAACACCACCTTTGATGTCATTGACAAATTCAAATCCACTAGCAGCTGGAAGTGGTTCAAGACGTAGAAATACGTGACCATACTGACCACGACCGCCTGATTGCTTTGCATATTTATACTCTTGTTCAACTGTCTTGCGGATAGTCTCGCGGTAAGCAACTTGTGGTTGACCAACTTCAGCATCAACTTTAAATTCGCGCAGCATACGATCGACAATAATTTCCAAGTGAAGCTCACCCATACCACTAATAATAGTTTGTCCACTCTCTTCATCTGTGCTAACTCTAAAGCTTGGATCTTCTTGAGCTAGTTTTTGTAAAGCTATCGCCATCTTCTCTTGATCAGCTTTTGTTTTTGGCTCAACAGCAACGCTGATAACTGGATCTGGGAAGTCCATTCTCTCTAGGATAACTTTATCTTTTTCGCTAGCCAAAGTATCGCCAGTTAGAGTATTTTTAAGACCAACAACAGCACCGATCTCGCCAGCAAAAAGCTCTGAAATTTCTTCACGCTTATTTGAGTGCATTTTTAATAGACGGCCGATTCTCTCTTTATTGTCTTGAACTGTGTTGTAAGCATAACTACCACTTTCAAGGCTTCCTCTATATACACGGATAAATGTTAGCTGTCCAACAAATGGGTCAGTCATGATTTTAAACGCAAGAGCTGCAAATTCGCCATCATCAGTACTATCAACAGTTACTTCAGTACCGTCTTCATAAACGCCCTTGATCGCTTCGATCTCATCAGGAGCTGGCAGGTAATCAACTACAGCATCAAGTAAAGGCTGGATACCTTTATTCTTAAACGCAGTACCGCAAAGCATAGGTGTGATAGTCATTCTTAAGCAACCTGCTTTAATACCTTTTTTGATCTCTTCTTCGGTTAGCTCTTCGCCAGCAAAGAATTTTTCCATTAAGCTATCATCTATTTCAGAAACAGCTTCGATTAGTTTTGCACGGTATTCTTCTGCTTTTTCTTTAAGTTCAGCTGGAATTTCTTCTTCAATATAATCAGTTGGTTTTTTATCATCATTCCAAACATAAGCTTTCATTCTAACAAGGTCAATAACACCCTTAAAGTTATCTTCCGCGCCGATAGGAATTTGAATAGGTACTGGATTTGCCTTTAATCTATCTCTGATCTGCTCTTCGACTCTAAAGAAATTTGCACCAATTCTATCCATTTTATTAACAAAAACTACTCTTGGTACATGATATTTATTTGCTTGTCTCCAAACAGTTTCTGACTGAGGCTGAACACCGCCAACAGAACAAAATACAGAAACAGCGCCATCAAGAACACGCATAGAACGCTCAACTTCGATAGTAAAGTCAACGTGGCCTGGAGTGTCAATCAAATTTACCTGATGGTCTTTCCAAAAGCAAGTAGTAGCTGCCGATGTAATCGTAATACCGCGCTCTTTTTCTTGTTCCATCCAGTCCATAGTAGCAGCACCATCATGAACCTCGCCGAGTTTGTGACTCATACCGGTAAAGAATAAAATTCTTTCACTTGTTGTAGTTTTACCAGCGTCGATGTGAGCCGCAATACCAATATTTCTTACTTTATGTAAAGGTGTTTTTCTTTCTGCCATATCAATTCTTTCTTACCAGCGGTAGTGAGCAAATGCTTTATTAGCCTCTGCCATCTTATAAGTATCTTCCTTCTTCTTGAAAGATGCACCTTTTGAATTTGCCGCATCTAAAAGCTCATTTGCTAATTTATCTATCATAGTTCTTTCGCTTCTTTTTCTAGCGTAAGTTATAAGCCAGCGGATAGCAAGAGCTTGTTGGCGAGCTGGACGAACCTCAACTGGCACTTGATAAGTAGCACCACCAACACGGCGTGATTTAACTTCCAAAATAGGCTTTACATTTTCGATAGCGTCGTTAAAAACGTCAATGCCTTTAACTTCAGCATTTTTCTTTTCAATAGCTTTAATAGCACCATACATTATCTCAGTAGCGACGCTTTTTTTGCCATCATACATAAGAGAATTAATAAATTTAGTTATTATTTTGTTTCCGTAAATCGGATCAGGTAAGACTTCCCTTACAGGGGCTTTTCTTCTTCTCATTTTGATCTTTCCTTCAAATTTTTATGAAATTTTACTCAAACGTTTGCAAATTTTAGCAACGTCTGCGAACCTAAATTTTTACTTTTTTGTTGCAGCTGCAGCACCAGCTTTAGGGCGTTTTGCACCATATTTAGAACGAGAAACTGTTCTTTTTGCAACACCAGCAGTATCAAGTGCACCACGAACGATGTGATATTTAACACCTGGTAAGTCTTTAACCCTACCACCGCGAACTAAAACGATACTGTGTTCTTGTAGGTTGTGACCTTCACCGCCAATATAGCTGATGACTTCAAAACCGCTTGTTAGCCTAACTTTGGCAACTTTCCTCAAAGCTGAGTTTGGTTTTTTAGGAGTTGTAGTATAAACCCTAGTGCAAACTCCTCTTCTTTGAGGGCACTCTTTTAACGCTGGAGATTTTGACTTAACAGTCACTTTCTTGCGTTCTTTTCTGACCAATTGATTTATGGTTGGCACAATAATTCCTTTCAACTAAATTTATTAAAAAGACCTAATTTTATTTAAAAAAAACTTAAATATCGGTTAATAAATCAGATTTATTCATACGTTCCTTTTTTTATAAAACCGCTGTCATCTTTTAAAATTTCACCTTTAGCTACGACAAATTTTATATCAAGCTCATCACTTACTAGTAAAATATCGGCGTCAAAACCCTCTTTTATCTCGCCTTTTTTATTTTGCAAAGCCACACTTCTTGCCACGTTTGTCGTAAAATACGGCAATGCTTCTTCTATACTAAAGCCATCTTTTACAAAATTTATAAACTCTTCATACAGGCTCTTAACGCCAGCAATGCCTATTTTTAGTAAATTTCCGTCTCTATCGTAGCTAGAGTAGCTGCCAAAGCCGTCTGAACTAATAGTGATCTTGTTTGTCGGTAAATTTTCTTTTTTGATGCGCTTTACAGCTTCAAGCGGTGTAAGGCCTGACATGCAGGTAAAGTCGATATAGCCGCCATCTTTTATAAATTTAAAGCTTTGTTTAAAAAGCTCTTCATTTCTATTTACGTGCGTTGGTTGAAATAGCGTAATCGGCATATCATACTCGTTTAGCACTTCATAGATCAAATTTATGCCCTTTTTGCCATCACCCATGTGAAGCGTAGTATGGCCAGACTTTGAGCTGATCATGCCAGCTACTCTGCCAGCAGAGACGATGTGAGCGAGCTCATCCTTGCTCACGCTTGATGAGCGGTGGTCGCTTATGGCTAGCTTGGTGCCGATTATCGGTCCGACAAAGACGATATCTTTTTCGATCTCGCCAGTTATGGTTGGCGTTTTAGAGCTGTATGCGCCGGTATGAGCGTAGCATGTGATGCCCTCGTCATTTAGTGCGTGAGCTTTGGCAACCAAATTTTCAACGCTTCTTGTTGTGCTGTCAGTTCCAAGTAGTCCGACCACGGTCGTTATGCCAGCTTCTATTAAATTTGATAGCATGATCTCAGGCACTCTAGTCTTAAAGCCACCCTCGCCGCCGCCGCCAGTAATGTGCACGTGCTTATCTATAAGGCCTGGTATAGCTGTGAAATTTGAAGCGTCGATCACCTTTATGTTTGGTAAATTTGGCTCTATATTTTCAGCTATGCAAACGATCTTGCCATTACATATAAATATATCTTTCTTGCCAAGAAATTTTGGAGAGTAAATTTTTACATTTTTTATGAGTATCATTTGGCCTCCTTGTTTATTTTAGCTATGCCGATACCTGTTAGGGCTAGGATGATAGCAAAGACAACGCCCATGTAGTTTAGGATCGCCCATGGCAAGTACTCTACCGTTGGCACTCCAAGTGTAGCTGTCATATATGCACCAGCTGCCGACCAAGGAATGAGTGGAACGATCACGGTACCAGAGTCTTCAAGCGTTCTTGATAGGTTTTTGGCTGCTAAATTTTTCTCTTTATAAAAGTCTTTAAACATCTCACCAGGAATAAGGATAGAAAGATATGAGCTACCTGTGACAAATGCGACAGTTAAACATGAGCCGATAGTTGAGATGATGACGCCTGCTGCTGATTTGACCTTCGCCATGATAGTGTGGAGCACCTTTGTAAGCATGCCAGTTTTTGAGATGATGCCAGCAAAGCCCATAGCGCAGATGACTAGGATAGTTGTCGAGTTTACAGAGCTCACGCCGCCCCTATTTAGAAGCTTGGTGATATCTTTTGAAAATTCCATCTCAACGCCGCTCATTGTGACATTAAAGCCGGTCATCACTGAGATAAAGCCATTTTTTAAACTAAAGCCCTGGATGATAACGCCAAGAACGACTGAAAATAGAGATGCGATAATCATTACAGGGATAGTTGGCCACTTTAGCACAGAGCCAGCCAAAACAAGCAACACAGGTAAAAGTAGCAAGATATTCCAGTGAAAAATTTTATCTAGTTGGCTTTGTAGCAATAAAACTGACTCAGATATATTAGCGCCACTACTTGCAGCTGCGCTACCAAAAAATAGATAGGCTGCTAGCGCAACAATAGTCGCTGGAATAGTTGTGTAAAGCATATGTCTAATGTGCTCATAAAGCTCTGAGCCAGCAGCTATCGGAGCTAGGTTGGTTGTATCTGAGAGTGGAGAAAGCTTGTCACCAAAATAAGCTCCAGCCACTACAGCGCCTGCAGTTGCTGCTAAATTTACATCAAGGCCTTGAGCTATACCCATGATGGCCACGCCTACCGTACCAGCAGATCCCCAAGAGGTACCAGTTGTTGTTGAGATGATAGCTGCGATAACAAATGCCGTAAGGACTAAATACTTAGGATTGATAATATCCACGCCGTAGTAAATAATCATAGGAATAGCACCTGAAAACACCCATGAACCAATAAGAAGACCAACCGCCCAAAGTATCATGAGTGCCGGCAGTGAGCTAGAAATTTTTTCTATGACGCCGTCTTGAAGCTCTTTCCAACTATATCCTAGCTTCCAAGCGATACCACCAGCCACAAGAGCAGCAATAAGAATGATAGGCTCGACTTTTAATTTCATGTAGCCAACGCCAAGTGCAAGGCCCACAATCATAACCAAAATAGGTGTGACTGCGAGCAGAAACGAAGGTTCTTTTTTTGTCTTTTCCATCATGCGTCCTTTAAATTAGAAATTGTTTTTAAATTTAAAGGCAATAAACTTAAAGTGTTATAAAAAAATAAACTAAATTTAAATTTTAAATATAAAGTGTAGGAATTTAGCACATTTTAATCTGTTCTAAATTTAAGCAACCTTTAATCTTGTTTGATTGCGTATTTGCCACTACCAGAAAAGATAATACAAATAGACATTGCAATGTATAGGTAGATAAGTTCTGCTTTAAAACCATTGACACTATTTAGTTCAAGTAAATTTGAAAAGCCAAAAAATGAGTATAAAATAATAATACTAGAAGCAAAAACCAAAGCTGCGCCAGCTCTTGAGTAAAAGCCAACAGCTATCATTATCGGAGCTAAAACCTCTCCAAGATAGGCAAAATATGCTAAAAAACTAGGGAGCCCAGCGCCAACCAAAATACTCTTTACTCCGTTAACTCCATGTAAAATTTTGCCAAAACCATGCATAAAAAGGCAAATTCCAAGGTCTAAGCGTAAAATTAAAAGTCCAAGATCGACATTTTTCATAATATCTCCGTTACGTATTTTAATTATATGATTTTATTTAAGATTGATTAATAGCTTGTAAATTTTGAAGTTTTGTAAAATTAAGTGGGGGATAAATTTATAAAAAATTAAGCCCCAAAACAGGGGCTTAATATATTAGTTTTCTTTGATCTTTATCTTTTTATCTTTATAAAAACCAGTTCCAACTGGGATCATACGTCCAAGGATGACGTTCTCTTTTAGATCCTCAAGATAGTCAAATTTAGCAGCAATCGACGCTTCTGTTAAGACTTTAGTTGTCTCTTGGAATGATGCAGCAGAGATCACGCTATCACTTCCGATAGCCGCTCTTGTAACACCAAGAAGGATCGGCTCAGCAATAGCTGGCTCGCCACCCATTTTCATTATGCGCTCGTTCTCTTCTTTAAATTTGTTTCTTGAAACCATATCACCAACGATGAAATTTGTATTTCCACTATCAACAATTTTAACTTGGCGGAGCATTTGAGATACGATGATCTCGATATGCTTATCAGCGATCGCAACACCTTGGCGGCGATAAACTTGCTGAATTTCGCTGATTAGATAGTAGTGAAGCGCTTTCTCGCCAAGAATTCTTAAGATATCGTGGCTTGATATAAGTCCATCTGTTAGTTTCTCGCCAGCGTGTACAAACTCGCCGTCTCTTACTTGTATCTGACGACTCTTCTCTATCAAATACTCAGCAGTTGTGCCATCTTCTGCTTGGATTATGATACGCTCTTTTGAGCGAAGTGGCTTATCAAATCTAACCACGCCATCGATCTCTGCAACAATAGCTGTATTTTTAGGGCGTCTTGCTTCAAATAGCTCACTAACCCTTGGAAGACCACCAGTAATATCTTTTGACTTAGCAACTGCCTTTGGTGTTTTAGCCAAAATATCAGCCTGAGCTACTTCGTCGCCACTTGAAACAAAGATCGCAGTTTTTGGATCAAGCGAATACTTTATTAAATTTCCACCTTTTGTGGCGATGACGATCGCAGGCTTAATACCGCTTGGCAAGTATTCATTAATAACTAGACGTCTTTGTCCAGTCGCCTCATCAGCTTGCTCAGTAGCGCTGTATCCTGGCTCAATATCTTCAAAGCTAACTACACCGGCCTCTTCAGCAATAGTTGGAGTTGAGTATGGATCCCACTCGGCAATAATTAGTTTATCCTCTTTTTCTGGTAGTGAAATCACAGTTTTTGACTCAACAGCATCGTTATCAGAAATTTGAATAATAGAATTTCTTGGGATGTAGTGGCGAACTGCCTCACGTCCATCTTTATCAGAAACTACCACAAAGAAGCCTTTTTCGGTTACCTTATGGCCTTTTTTGATATCTTTTACCCTATCAAGATAGTCGCCATTTAACATGAAAAATTTAACAACACCATTTGCGTCAGCTAAAATTTTACGAGTTACTGGATCGCCGTCTGAAATTTTAAGCTCACTTGCGTATGGGATACGATTTGGAACGTTCCAGCCCTCTTTTATGATCTCGACGATACTATCGTTCTCTTTTACTTTGTCGCCATTTGCATAAGGTATATACATCTTGCCTTCGATCTTACCGCTAACGCCAGCTAGCTCGTTTGGCTTAGCAAGATCGTTTCTTCTGATTGTATATTTAATCTCTTCCTTTTTGCCTTTGATCACAATGTTTACATCTTCGTGAGCGTATTCGATCTCGATTTTACCATCGATTGTTGATTTTATCTTTGGCTCGACTAGTAGCACAGCCGCACTTCTTCTGTTTGCAACGATCTTTTTGCCGTTGTTCTCGTATGTGCTAAGGTTGTAATATCTAATAAAGCCCTCTTTTTGAGCGATGACTTGGCGATCTTGCTGCTCAGTAGAAGCCGTACCACCGATGTGGAATGTTCTAAGCGTTAGCTGAGTACCTGGCTCACCGATTGATTGAGCTGAGATAATACCAACAGCCTCGCCTGGTTTTACAAGCTTGCCCTCGCCCAAGTTTAAGCCGTAGCATTTTGCACAAACGCCTTTTGGCGCTTTGCACGTGATAGGCGTTCTAATGCTTACTGACTTTATGCCAGCTTCAGTTATAGTTTTGGCTTTTTCCTCATCAAGCAATGTGCCTTCGCTAAATAAAATTTCATTTGTTATAGGATCGATCACATCATCTGCTAAAACACGGCCCAAAACTCTCTCTTCAAGGCTTTCGATTAGCTCGCCGCTCTCTGTAATATCTGTGATCTCAACACCCTCGTGCGTACCGCAGTCATGCATAGTGACTTTAACGTTTTGTGCAACGTCGATTAGCTTTCTTGTTAAGTAACCAGCGTTAGCTGTTTTTAGCGCGGTATCCGCAAGACCTTTTCTAGCTCCGTGGGTAGAGTTGAAGTACTCCATTATGTTTAGACCTTCACGGAAGTTTGAAATGATCGGTGTTTCGATGATCGAACCGTCAGGTTTTGCCATAAGACCACGCATACCAGCTAGCTGGCGAATCTGCGCTGCACTACCTCTCGCACCTGAGTCTGCCATCATGTAAATTGAGTTAAATCCGCCTTTATCGTTTTGGATAAGCTTCATCATCTCACTAGCAACGCTATTGTTTGTATCTGTCCAAATATCAATGATCTTGTTGTATCTCTCACTATCTGTTAAAAGACCAGCGCCGTATTGCTTTTGAATTTCGCGAACTTTTTTCTTAGCTTCGTCGATATATTTTTGCTTGCTATCTGGCACGATGATATCTGCAATAGAGATAGAAATTCCCGCTTTTGTAGCATATCTAAAGCCTAAATTTTTAAGCTTATCAAGGAAGTCAGCCGTTACTTCAAGGCCGCCATTTCTATAAACATAATCAACCAAATTTGCAATGTCTTTTTTCTTCATGATCTTATTCCACATATTATCAGGAACAAAATCAGGTAGTATCGCCCTTAAGATCAAGCGACCAGCCGTTGTAAAGATAATCTTGTTGTCAACCATTGTCTTAATTTTAGCGTGAAGACCAAGAGTATTAGCCTCTTCGGCGATCATAACTTCATCGACGCTTGAGAAAATTTTATTTGCACCTTTTTCTTCGTTTCTCTCCAAGCTTAGGTAGTAAATTCCTAAAACCATGTCTTGTGAAGGGACTGTGATAGCCTTACCGCTTGCAGGAAGCAAGATATTCATTGAGCTAAGCATTAAAATTTTACACTCAGCGATAGCCTCTTGAGATAGTGGCACGTGAACAGCCATTTGGTCGCCGTCGAAGTCCGCGTTGAACGCCGCACAAACTAGCGGATGAAGTTGGATCGCCTTACCCTCAACAAGCACTGGGTGAAACGCCTGAATAGAGAGCTTGTGAAGTGTCGGAGCACGGTTTAGCATAACTGGATAGTCTTTAACGACCTCTTCTAGGCACTCCCAAACCTCATTTGTCTTATCTTCTATCATCTTTTTGGCTTGTTTAACAGTCGTCGCATAGCCTTTTTCTTCAAGGCGAGCAAGCAAATGTGGCTTAAATAGCTCTAAAGCCATCTTTTTTGGAAGACCGCACTGATCCATCTTGAGCTTTGGACCAACAACGATAACAGAACGTCCAGAGAAATCAACACGCTTACCTAGCAAATTCTGACGGAAACGACCTTGCTTACCTTTGATAATCTCACTTAGTGATTTTAGTGGACGCTTGTTTGCACCTTTTACTGCATTTGCTCTGCGGCCATTGTCAAATAACGCATCAACTGCCTCTTGAAGCATTCTTTTTTCGTTTCTGATAATGATCTCAGGTGCGTCAAGCTCAAGTAGGCGTTTTAGACGGCTGTTTCTGTTTATTACACGGCGATATAAGTCGTTTACGTCTGAAACGGCAAATTTACCACCATCAAGGCTAACTAGCGGTCTAAGATCAGGCGGAAGAACTGGTAAATTTGTTATCATCATCCACTCTGGGCGGTTACCTGAATTTAAAAAGCTCTCAATAACTTTTAGGCGTTTTACGATAGTCTTTTTCTTAGCCTCAGAATTTGTAGCTTCCATCTCTTCTTTTAGTTGATTTAGGATTTGCATCAAATCAAGCTCAGCTAGCATATCATAGATAACTTCGCCACCCATTCTAGCTGTAAAGCCAGTATCCTCATATCTTGAAGCTAGGCTTTGATATTGCTCTTCATTTAAAACGTCATATTTTTCAACTTTTTTAGAATTTTCATTGTCGTAATAAGCCTCGCCAGCATTATCAACAATGTACGCCTCATAGTAAAGTACACGCTCAAGATCTTTCATCTTAATACCAAGAAGTGCACCAATACGGCTTGGCAAGAAATTTACATACCAAATATGAGCCACTGGAGTTACAAGCTCGATGTGACCCATGCGAGAGCGGCGAACTTTAGATGTCGTTACTTCAACACCGCACTTTTCACATTTGATGCCTTTATAGCGCATCTTTTTATATTTACCACAAAGGCACTCGTAGTCACGGATCGGTCCAAAAATTTTCGCACAAAACAAGCCATCACGCTCAGGTTTTAATGTGCGGTAGTTGATAGTTTCTGGCTTTTTAACCTCGCCATAGCTCCAAGATTTTATCTTCTCAGGACTTGCTAAACGAAGTTGAAAAGCTTCAAAATCACGAGGTCTATGCTCTTCTTTTATCTCAACTGGTTTTAAATTAGTTAGTTTCATTTGTCTCATCCTCATCATATACTTCCACATCAAGAGCTAGTGATTTTAGCTCGTTTGTTAGAACAAAGAACGTCTCAGGGATACCAGTCTCAGGAACGTTTTCACCTCTTGTTAAAGCTTTGTAAGCAGAAAGTCTTCCCTCAACATCGTCTGATTTTACAGTCAACATCTCTCTTAGTGTATGAGCAGCACCATAAGCCTCAAGTGCCCAAACCTCCATCTCACCAAACCTTTGACCACCAAATAGCGCCTTACCACCGACTGGTTGTTGTGTAACAAGGCTGTATGGTCCAGTACTTCTTGCGTGAACTTTTTCATCAACCAAGTGGTGAAGTTTTAGCATATACATACAACCAACATTAACGCGTTCTCTTATCTTTGAGCCTGTGCGTCCATCATATAGTTCAGTTTTGCCGTCGCTATCTATCTTTGCCATCTCAAATAATTTTGCAAATTCGTCAGCCTTAACGCCTTCAAAAATCGGAGTCGCAAATCTTACGCCATTACTCCAATCTTTTGCGTACTCAAGAAGCTTCTCGTCACTCATCTTACCAAGAGCTTTTTTAGCGTCCATTAGCTTAGCAACGCCTGCTATCTCTATCATCTTAGCTCTTAGCTCTTTTATCCACTCGCCTTTTTTGGTCTCAAAAATTTCATTAATCTCCTCACCTAAGCGGTAACCAACAAGACCAAGGTGGCTCTCTAAAATTTGACCGATATTCATACGGCTTGGAACGCCAAGTGGGTTTAGCACGATATCAACGATCTGACCGCTTGGAAGATAAGGCATATCGACTTCTCTTACTATATTTGAAACGATGCCTTTGTTTCCGTGACGTCCAGCCATCTTATCGCCAACTTTTAGTTTGCGTTTTGTAGCTATGTAAACTTTTACAAGTTTTACAACACCACTAGGCAAAATGTCATCTTTTTCTAAAATTTCTATCTTAGCGTCGTGCTCTTCTTTAAGCTTTTTCTTCTCATTTTGGAAGTAATTTTTTAGTTCATCATATTTCTTCTGGATATCTTTTGAAAAGCTCTTTACAATAGCATTTAGGGTAAATCTGTTGATATTCTCAAAGTCAGCCTTATTGATCTTTGAGCCTTTTTTATACTCTTTTTTATTTACCTCTTGATCGCTCGCTAGTGGATTTTTGGAAAGAAGCGCTGTAACTTTTAGCATCTCTTCGCGATCTAGCATAAGCAATCTATCGTGATGCTCTTTTTCTAAAAGCGTCTTTTCTTCTTCGTAGGCTTTGTTTGTTCTGCTATCTTTTTCATAACCTTTTTTGGTGAAAATTTTAACATCAACAACCACACCTTCCATTGAAGCCGAAGCATATAGCGATTTATTTACCACGTGGCCAGCTTTTTCGCCAAAGATCGCACGTAGTAGCCTCTCTTCTGGAGTTGGTTTAACTTCGCCTTTTGGAGATACTTTACCAACAAGGATCATGCCAGGCTTGATTTCTGTACCAATTTTAACAATACCACTTTCATCAAGGTGCATAAGCTCCTCTTCTTTGACGTTTGGTATATCTTTTGTTATCTCTTCAACGCCGTCTTTTAACTCACGAGCTTCGATCTCTTTTTCATAGATATGAACGCTTGTAAAGGCATCTTCACGTATCATTTTTTCACTAATAACGATCGCGTCCTCGTAGTTATAGCCATTCCAAGGCATAAATGCAATAAGCGCGTTTTTACCGATAGCTAGCTCACCCTTTTCCATACTTGGGCCGTCAGCGATTATTTGACCAGCAACAATCTCATCGCCTTTTTTAACGATTGGATGTTGTGAAAATGTCGTATTTTGGTTTGTTCTTAAATTTTTCTCTAGTGAGTAGTGGTCGATATATGGACCAGCTTCATCTTCGCCAAGGATAAAGATATTTTTATTATCAACCTTTTCAACCACGCCACCACGTTTTGCTTTTACGCTCTCCCAAGCATCTCTTGCGATAACGCTCTCCATGCCTGTTCCAACGATAGGAGCAGTTGAACGAAGTAGCGGCACTGCTTGACGTTGCATGTTTGATCCCATAAGCGCACGGTTAGCGTCATCGTGCTCTAGGAATGGGATAAGCGAAGCTGCAACACCAGCTATCATACCAGAGCAAAGGTCAATCAAGGTGACATCCTCTCTACGAGCAAGCATCATCTCGCCCTCTTTTCTAACCTCGATCAAGTCCTCAATAATATGTCCGTTTTCATCAAGTTTAGTTGATGCTGGGGCGATAACATTGCCCTCTTCTTGAGTTGCAGTTAGATAGACTATCTCATCAGTCACCTTGCCATCAACAACCTTTTTATATGGCGCTTCAACAAAGCCAAGGTCATTTACTTTTGCATAAGTTGAAAGAGTGTTTATAAGACCGATATTTTGACCTTCTGGGGTCTCAACTGGACAAATTCTGCCGTAGTGAGTTGGGTGAACGTCACGCACCTCAAAGCCAGCACGCTCTTTTACTAAGCCGCCCTCGCCAAGTGCAGATAGACGGCGCTTGTGTGTAACCTCACTAAGTGGGTTTGTCTGATCCATAAACTGGCTTAACTGACCACCTGTGAAAAATTCCATAATTGTCGCTGTGATCATTTTTGGATTGATAAGATCATAAGGCATGATCTCGTCAGTATTGTTGCTTAGACTTGTAAATTTATCACGGATAGCCTTTTGCATCTTAACAAAACCAAGGTGAAGTTCGCTAGCAAGCAGCTCACCGATCGATCTTATACGGCGGTTTCCAAGGTGATCGCGGTCGTCAATGTGGCCTTGTCCATTTTTAACTTTTATAAGATATTTTGCAGTTTTGATGATATCTTCGCTAGTTAGCAAAGTAACGTACTCTGGCACATCAAGCGAGAGCTTGTGGTTCATCTTCATACGACCAACTTTTGTCAGGTCATATCTTTCAGGGTTAAACAATATATCATTTACAAAGCTTTTTGCAGCCTCTTTAACTACTGGCTCACCAGGCCTCATAACCTTATAAATTCTAATCGCAGCAAGGTCATTTTCGTCATCAACACCCTCAGTTTGTTTTAAAACTTTAAGCATGTCATTGTCAGCGATAAATGAATTTATGATAGCGTCGTCAACGCCGGCAGCAGAGTTGTTTATGATCTCAATACTTTCATGCTCAGCTAAAATTTTTGCAAGTTTATTCTCATCAAGAGCAGATAGTGTGTCATATAAAATTTCACCGCTTTCTGTGTTTATCACAGGATTTGCCAAATATCTACCAATAAGCGCCTCGATCGGATACTCAACAAATTTAACACCATCTTCGATTAATTTATCAGCTTTTTTCTTTGTTAGGCGCTTGCCAGCTTGATGAAGAACATCACCCTCTTCATTTTTTATATCATACTCAACTCTTCCTAGATAATCCTCTGGGTTGAAAAGAGTTAAGAATTTATTATTTTTTATCGTTAAATTTTGTATCGGATAAAATAGCTTAATAATGTCTTGTTTTTTATATCCCAATGCCCTAAACAAGATAGTTACAGGCACTTTTCTGCGCTTATTTATCCTTACATATAAAATATCTTTTGTATCATATTCAAAGTGTAGCCAAGAGCCACGATCTGGGATTATTTGAGCTGTATAAATAAGTTTGTTTGCAACAGTCGCACTTTCTTCTTGCTTAAAGATAACGCCTGGGCTTCTATGGAGTTGGTTTACAACAACGCGCTCAACACCATTTATAATAAATGAAATTCTATCTGTCATCAACGGAATTTCACGTATAAAAATTTCTTGCTCTTTTATATCTTTAACGCCAACTTTATCACCGGTCTTATCGTCTTTTTCATGAACAATAAGGCGTATTTTCATCTTTAAATTTACAGAGTATGTAAGACCTCTTTCTATACACTCTCTGATCGTATATTTTGGTTTTCCAATTTCTGAGCTAACATATTCCAAAGTCAAACGATTTTGCGGATCATGTATAGGAAAAATCGACTTAAAAACTTTTTCGATACCGCTTTCAGTTTGATTGTTATTTAGATTTAAAAAATTATCAAAACTCTTTTTTTGTAGTTGTAGTAGGTTCGGAACGTCTATCTCTTTAACGACATTAGAGAAGTCAACTCTAAGACGATTTCCTGAGTATAAGCTATTTAACATTGCATCTACCTCGTGGTAATTTTGAAAGAAAAGTATAGCCTTTTAACAAGGCATCTAAAATTTAAAAAAGAGAGAGCCTCCGCCCTCTCTTGAAATATTAAGCCTAAATAATAAAAAATTATTTAAGTTCAACCTTAGCACCAGCCTCTTCAAGCTCTTTTTTAGCTGCTTCAGCTTCATCTTTGCTAACGCCTTCTTTAAGAACAGATGGAGTTCCCTCAACTGCGTCTTTAGCCTCTTTAAGACCAAGACCAGTAAGTGCTCTAACAACCTTAATAACGTTGATTTTCTTATCGCCAGAATCAACAAGAACGATGTTAAATTCTGTTTTCTCTTCAGCAGCAGCTGCACCAGCAGCAGCAACAGCACCGCCAGCTACCATTACAGGAGCTGCACTAACGCCAAATTTCTCTTCGAACTCTTTAACAAGTTCGCTAAGTTCAAGTACAGAAAGATTAGATATAAATTCTAATACGTCTTCTTTTGTAATTGCCATTTTTAATCCTTATTATTTTTTAATTAAGCTGATTGTTCTTTTTTCTCTTTAAGCGCATTCAAACCAATTGTGAAATTTTGAATTGGCGCATTCCAAACTTGCAAAAGCATCGCAATAAGCTCATCGCGGCTAGGCATTTTAGATAGAGCTTTAACTTTATCAACGCTTGCAACTTCGCCATCAATATAAGCTGTTTTAATTTTGAAAAGATCAGCATTAGACTCTTCAAATTTTGCGGCTACCTTAGTTACTGCTAATTGATCTTCACTCCAAAGATAGATGTTTGTATCTTTAAGTTCCATTCCGACTTTATCAGAATTTTTAAGAGCAATATTTGCAAGAGTATTTTTAATAACTTGAACTTTTACATTTTGTTCTTTTGCAGAATTTCTTAAAACTTCAAGTTTTTTAACTGAAAGACCACGATAGTCACAAACTACAATAGCTTCAGCAGTTTTAAATTCACTCTCTAATTTTGCAACAACTTCAGATTTTTCGTTACGTGTCACTTTTTCTCCTTTCCGACCGGTAATTTCAAGCAGAGCGGGTCGAATCAATTAAGCCCAAAGGCCTCGGCTATCTCCAATCTAAGATATAAATTTTGTCTAAATTTTTATTTTAAATCCATAACTTCTTGAGTATCAAGAGATATAGATGGGCTCATTGTTAAAGACAATGAAGCATTTTTTACATATCTGCCTTTTGCAGCAGCTGGTTTATGTTTATTTATTGCTTTTATAAATGTTGAAATATTTTCGCTAAGTTGCTCTTTAGTAAAGTTTACTTTACCAAGACCAGCATGAATATTTCCTTGTTTATCAACACGGAAATTTACCTGACCGCTCTTTGCATTATTTACAGCTTGGGCAACGTCCATTGTAACTGTTCCAGTTTTTGGGTTTGGCATCAAACCTTTTGGTCCTAAAATTCTACCAACTTTACCTACAAGACCCATTAAATTTGGAGTAGCTATAAGAACATCAAAGTTCATTATGCCTTTTTGAATATCTTCAACCAAATCATCCGCGCCAACAATATCAGCACCAGCGGCTTTAGCCTCATCAGCTTTAGCATCTTTGGCAATAACAGCAACTCTTACAGTTTTACCTGTACCAGCTGGTAAAACAACTGAGCCACGAACCATTTGATCAGCATGTCTTGGATCAACGTTTAATTTTAACGCGATCTCAACTGTTTCATTAAATTTAGCAGAAGCTAGAGTTTTAACTGTATCAATAGCCTCACTAAGGTTATAAATTTTATCTTGCTCTACTTTTTTGAGCAATTCTTGAAATCTCTTACTAGTTTTTCCCATAAATTTCTCCGCATATAAATTGCTTCCGTCTTTTGCTAATCAACCTGACGGTAAAGGTTTTAGTCTATTATTTCGACACCCATTGAGCGAGCTGAACCAGCAATAATCTTAGCTGCTTGCTCTTTATCATTTGTATTTAAATCAACAAGTTTTTTCTCAACTATCTCAAGAACTTGAGCTTTTGTTAATTTACCTACCTTATTTTTCAAAGGATTATCAGTTCCCTTTGTTATGCCTGCAGCCTTTTTAATAAGGTCAGTCGCAGGTGGTTGCTTTGTGATAAACGTAAAACTTTTATCAGCATAAACTGTAATAACAACTGGGATATTAAATCCAACCATATCTTTTGTTCTCTCATTAAAGGCTTTACAAAATTCCATAATGTTTACGCCCTTTTGTCCAAGTGCTGGACCAACTGGAGGACTAGGATTTGCTTTCGTTGCGGCAATTTGTAATTTTATTTCACCTATAACTTTTTTAGCCATTTCTTGCTCCTTAAATTATCTTCTCAACTTGCGAATACAAAATATCAACAGGGGTGCTTCTACCAAAAATAGAAACATTAAGTCTAAGTTTTCCATGTATCATGTCATACTCTTCAACGATACCTGTAAAGTTAGCAAAAGGACCTTCTGTTATACGAACACTCTCGCCATCCTCAAAGAATATCTTAGGTTTTGGCGCAGCTCTTTTTTGAACTTTTTCTAAAATAGTATTTATATCTTTTTCAGATAATGGTGTAGGTTTTTTAGCTTCACCAATAAAACGTCCAACTTTTGGCAGAGACTGAATTCTATGCCAAAGAGCCGTATCAAGATCTAAGCATGCAAAAGCATAACCTGGGTAAAGAGTTCTTTCGTTGATTTTTTGCTTACCATTTTTTATTTCTATTACATCTTCTGTAGGAACTATAACTTCTTTTAGCTGATCTTCTATTCCATGATCTTTTACTAAGTTTTCAATTCCTCTTTTTACTGCCATTTCGCTTCCAGCGTAAGTTTGTATAGCATACCATTTATGTGACATTACTTTTCCTTATCTCATATAACTTTAGATAAAACAAAGGACATAATAACATCAACAAGAGCTAAAAAAAGTGAAACAACAGCAACTACGATAAAAACTGCAAAAAAAGCATTTCTAATTTGTTCTTTTGTAGGATAGATAACCTTCATTATTTCCAATTTAGAAAGCTTAATATAATTTATAAATTTTTCCATAATCTTAACCTTAGTTGTGGCAGGGCAAGAGGGATTCGAACCCCCAACCATTGGATTTGGAATCCAGCGCTCTACCGTTGGAGCTATTGCCCTAATAGCTACTTATCTTAGTTAGCTTTTTAATTTAACTTCTTTATGAACAGTATGTTTTTTTAATCTTGGGCAATATTTTTTGAGCTCAACCTTTTCTGTAGTAGTCTTACTATTTTTTGTTGTAGTATAGTTTATATCGCCACTCTCAGAGCATTTTAAACCGATTTTAATTCTCATATATATTCCTTATTATAGAAAGCCAAAGGGAATTCCCTTTGGCAAAATTTTATAAATTAACCAAGTATTTTTGAAACAACACCTGAACCAACTGTTCTACCACCTTCACGAATAGCAAAACGAGTACCTTCTTCAAGCGCAACTGGAGCGATTAGCTCAACAGAAATTCTTATGTTATCACCTGGCATAACCATTTCAGTACCCTCTGGAAGAGTGATTGAACCTGTAACGTCAGTTGTTCTTACGTAGAATTGTGGTCTATAGTTGTTAAAGAAAGGAGTATGGCGACCACCCTCTTCTTTAGTTAGGATATAAACCTCACCCTCAAATTTTGTGTGAGGAGTAATTGATTTAGGTTTGCAAAGAACCATACCACGTT
Source organism: Campylobacter sp. (assembly GCF_052169515.1). Taxonomy (GTDB): domain Bacteria; phylum Campylobacterota; class Campylobacteria; order Campylobacterales; family Campylobacteraceae; genus Campylobacter_A. Next base: position 1,003 of record NZ_JBQNCH010000013.1, on the reverse strand, counting down.
CAACGTCTTCTTTTTTAGTACCACGAAGAAGAACACCAACGTTATCGCCAGCTTCACCTTGATCCATCTCTTTTCTAAACATCTCAACACCAGTAACTGTTGTTGTTTGTGTAGGTTTGATACCAACGATTTCTATAGTGTCACCAACTTTAACAACACCTTTTTCAATTCTACCAGTTACAACTGTACCACGACCTGAAATTGAGAAAACGTCCTCAATTGGCATAAGAAGGTCTTTATCAGTAGCACGAACTGGAGTTGGGATATAGCTATCAACTGCAGCCATAAGCTCCATAATTTTAGCTGACCACTCACCGTCTTGTCCGGCTTTTGCTTCGTTTAAAGCTTGTAGAGCTGAACCAGCAACGATTGGAGTATCATCACCTGGGAAGTTATACTCATTAAGTAGTTCGCGAATTTCCATCTCAACTAGCTCAAGTAGCTCAGCATCGTCAACCATATCAGCCTTGTTCATGAAAACAACAATGTAAGGAACACCAACTTGGCGAGATAGCAAAATGTGCTCTCTAGTTTGTGGCATTGGGCCGTCTGCTGCAGAAACAACTAGAATGGCACCATCCATTTGAGCAGCACCTGTAATCATGTTTTTAACATAGTCGGCGTGACCAGGGCAGTCAACGTGAGCATAGTGACGATTTTCTGTCTCATACTCAATGTGTGAAGTAGCAATTGTAATACCACGCTCTTTTTCTTCTGGAGCATTGTCAATATTATCATAATCTTTTAGCTCAGCAAGACCTTTGCGTGAAAGAACAGCAGATATTGCAGCTGTTAAAGTAGTTTTACCATGGTCAACGTGACCGATAGTGCCTATGTTTACGTGTGGCTTGTTGCGTGAAAATTTTTCTTTAGCCATCTTTTCCTCCGTTATGATATGTGTCTTATCTAATTTAAATTTGCATAGTTACATAAAATCATATAAACCAGTGGAGCTCATAGCGGGACTTGAACCCGCGACCTCTTCCTTACCAAGGAAGTGCTC